>JBFXEL010000021.1:0-3306 GCA_050180115.1 Candidatus Methanomethylophilaceae archaeon | reverse complement strand
ATACCGCATAGAGAGTCTGAGGGAACTGTTTTGAGATACGGCACATACATATTCGATTTTGACAACACGCTGTTCGACACTCGCGGCGGGTACGAAGCGTGCTACAGAAAGGCCTTCGGGATTTTCGGGATAGCTTACGACCCTTCAAAATATTACCAGTATATCCAGACACCGCTTCATGCTGTATTCGAAAAACATTATCCTGGATGCCCATGTAAGTTCCGTGAGTTTGTTGCAGAGTTCATAAAAGAGGCGGAGAACTCGGTCGTCGACACCGCCGTGCCTTTCCCGGAAACGGTGGAATGCATAGAAAAACTGGCAGATTCGGGGAAAAAAATGGCCATCGTCTCCGGGTCCTATGAATCATACATCAATGACATTCTCGATAACAACGGACTAAGAGGGCATTTCGGCACTGTGATAGGATACGAGAGCTCGCTGCACCCTAAGCCCGACCCTTATCCGATAAATCTCTGCATTGAAAATCTCGGAATCCGGCCTTCGGAGTGTGTCTACATCGGGGACAGCCCCGGCGACATCGCCGCGGCCAAACACGCGGGAATCGGAAAGATACTGGTCGACCGCCACGGACGCAACGGAGAGGTCGAGGCCGACCGCGTAATATCCGATCTGAAAGGATTATTCGATTGTGGACGGTCAATATATTAAAGGAAATTCCTCCTTCGGACTTCTATGGGCGAGGAATTGGTACGTTCCGAGAAACTTCTGCTACTTGTGGTGGCAGTGGCCGTGCTCATGGACGGCATGGACGGAAGCATCGTATATGTCGCTCTGCCGTCCATCGCGACCGGCCTCGGAACCGACACGGCTTCAGCATCCTGGGTCACCGTGGTGTATTTCATGATGCTGGCCGGGCTGATCCTGTTCTTCGGCAGGATAGCCGACCGCGGGGCGATACGAAAAGTCTTCGTTTCCGGCTTCGCAATATTCACACTAGCATCGTTTTTTTGCGGAATATCGGGCTCTTTGGGCATGCTGCTGGTCTCCAGAGTTGTCCAGGGTATAGGGGGAGCTATGATGGCCGCGACCTCGCCCATGATATGCGTGAAATATGTACCCAGAAGCAAGCTGGGACTCGCCCTGAGCGTTACCACGCTGGGCAGCGCGCTGGGATATTCCATAGGCCCCGCGATTGGAGGGATCGTCACAGACCTGCTTTCGTGGCACTGGATATTCCTGATCAACATACCCGTAGGCATAGCGGCGATCGCGATAGCAATGTACGCAATGCCCAAAGACGGCCCGACGGAGAAGAGGCCTTTGGACTTTCCGGGTACGGCGCTGCTGTTCGGCTCCATAGCGTCGGTCATATATGGCCTGGAGACAAGCGCCCAGCCCGGTAACGGATGGCATTTCGCCGCTTCGATGGCATTGTGCCTGGTCCTTCTGGCATTGTTCGTCCTGAGGGAGCTGAGGTTCCATCTGCCTCTGATTGACGTCCGGATATTCAGGACAAAGGCGTTCGACCTGATGATATTGGCTTTCCTGCTTTACAACCTCGCGTATATGGGAATCTTCTATCTTCTCCCATTCTATATGGACATCAGCCTTGGATTCTCTCCGAGTCGGACCGGCCTTTATCTGCTGATACCTTCGGCCATCACCGCCGCCGTATGTCTTCCTCTCGGCAGGTGGTCCGACCGGAAGGGCAGGAGATGGTTCGCCGTTTGGGCATGCCTGTGCCTTTTAGCATTCAACGTTCTGCTGTGGCTCATGAACATGGAATTCGGACTATGGATGCTGATACCCGTGGTGCTTCTCATGGGAGCATCATGGGGCCTCGCCGGAGGGCCGATGGCCGGACGCGTGGTCGAGCACGCCCCCAAAGGAAACGAGGGAATGGCATCTTCGGTCATGTCCATGTTCCTCTATCTGGGCTGCGGTCTTGGGACCGCCCTTTTCGCCGCATTCTTCTCGATTGCGTCCGGAGCCCCGGGGATCAGCTTCTCGATGCTCAGCATACCCGAGTTCACCAACGGATATTCCGCGGCCCTGCTGTTGGCCATAATCCTGTCCGCGGTGACCGTGCTGCTGTCCTTTGTCGTAAAAGATTCCGACATCAGATATTCGGACGTTGACCGGTCAGAGGTCTCGGACGAGAAGGAAACAGACCAAGACCCTTCCCTCCTCACCTGAACCGACTGGGAGTCGTGCGGAAAACTTAAAATAAATAAATCGAGAAGGCATTGGACGAGACATGAAATATGAGTGCCTTCTATGCGGCTACATCTACGACGAAGAGAAAGAGGGAGTTCCCTTCAACGAGCTGCCCGATGACTGGGTCTGCCCGAGCTGCGGTGCCTCCAAGTCTGATTTCCAATACTGCGAAGATTGATCATTCCCCGTCGCCGTCGATGCGGACGAACTGGGCGTTCTGGGCTCTTCGAAGCTGTTCCAGCAGTTGCTTTGCTTCCTCGCTGCCCTGCTCCGCCGCCTTGGACATCGACCTTATTCCTTTATCTGGATCGCAGTCGGTACCGGTACCGTGTATCTCCATCCTCCCTTTCAAGAAGGATGCATCGGGATCTCCGTCCTCGGACGCCATGGAGTATAACTCGTAAGCCTTCTCCATGTTCTTCGGGACGCCTCTGCCCTCGTAGTACATCGTCCCAAGGCTGACCTTTGCTGCGGTTACGCCTGCATCGGCGGCCATCCGGTACCACTTGAACGCCTCCTCTTCACCTCCGGGGATTTTCCCTGAGAATAAAAGGTCCGCAATCTTCATCTGAGCCTCCGGAAGGCCCGCTTCCGCCGAGCGCCTGAACATTTCAGAGGCCTTGTCCTGGTCTTTTTCGGTTCCGACCCCCTCTTCGTACATGTATCCCGCCTTGAACATGGACACCGCATCGTTGGCTTCGGCCGATTGGAGGAACCACTTGAAAGCGGCCGACATATTTCTGTCGGTCCCATAACCGTTGAAATAATATTCCGCTACGTATGCGTACGCCTCGATCATTCCGGCCTCGGCGGCGACCAAAAAATTTCTGTAGGATGCCTCGGGGTCCGCAGGGAACCCATAGTCGCCCGTGTATATCATCCCCAGCCTGAAACTGGATTCGACGTGTCCCATGGAGGCACCTTTCTCGTAAAGGCTCTTGGCCGCCTTTTTGTCCTGTTCCACCCCGTAGCCTGCCATAAGCACCTCTGCAAGGCCGAAGATACCTTGCGGAAATCCTTCGTCGGCGACACGGGAAAAGATGCTGACGGCCTCGTCGGGGCGTCTCTCGTACCCCCCCGTGCCGGTCATGTACATTACAGCCTCGCGGCAAAGCTCTGCTGCTTCTT
>JBFXEL010000020.1:0-4258 GCA_050180115.1 Candidatus Methanomethylophilaceae archaeon | reverse complement strand
CTGCGAAGATTGATCATTCCCCGTCGCCGTCGATGCGGACGAACTGGGTGTTCTGAGCCCTTCGAAGCTGTTCCAGCACTTGCTTGGCTTCCTCGCTGCCCTGCTCCGCCGCCTTGGACATGGACCACACTCCTTTGTCGGGATCGCAGTCAGTTCCGGCACCGCTGATCTCCATCCTGGCTTTCAGGAAGGATGCATCGGGATCCCCGTCCTCGGACGCGCTGGAGTACATCTCGTAAGCCTTTTCCATGTTCTTCTGGACCCCTCTGCCCTCATAGTACATCGTTCCCAGGCTGACCTTCGCCGCGGTCAAGCCTGCGTCTGCGGCCATCCGGTACCATTTGAACGCCTCCTCTTCGCCTCCGGGGACGTTCCCGGAGAATGACAGGTCCGCCATCTTCATCTGGGCCTCCGGAAGGCCTGCTTCCGCCGAGCGTCTGAACATTTCGGAGGCCTTGTCCGGGTCCTTTTCGGTTCCGACCCCTTCTTCGTACATGTATCCCGCCTTGAACATTGACACCGCATCGTTGGCTTCGGCCGATCTGAGGAACCATTTGAAAGCTGCCGACATGTCTCTTTCAGTGCCGTAACCGTTGAAGGAGTATTCCGCAATGTATGCATATGCCTCGATCATTCCAGCCTCGGCGGCGATCAAAAAATTTCTGTAGGACGCCTCGGGGTCAGCAGGGAACCCGTAGTCGCCCGTGTATATCATCCCCAGTCTGAAACAGGATTCGACGTGTCCCACGGAGGCGCTTTTCTCGTAAAGGTCCTTGGCCGCCTTCTGGTCCTGTTCCACCCCGTAGCCGACCATGAGCACCTCCGCAAGGCCGAAGATACCTTGCGGGAATCCTTCATCGGCGACACGGGAAAAGATGCTGACGGCCTCGTCGGGGCGTCTCTCGTACCCTCCCGTACCTGTCATGTACATCACGGCCTCGCGGCAAAGTTCTGATGCTTCTTCGGAGTTCATGAGGGCAGGATGCACTTTTTATTCATCATACTTCGCTTTTCTTCCATAAACGGTTTTTCTCCTGAGGCTTTGGTTCGAGGTCGAAGCTTCATTGCCTGAAACACTGTGATTTCCGCGCCATGACAAAGGCCGCTCCGCTGGACCGGCATATTCTTATGGCCCCGTTTCTACATCTTTATATAATTGAACAATCATTCAATTGAACATATAATCAATTAAGTGATATTATGGAAAACCCGGAAAGATACGGATGCAAAATCCATGTGACGCATGACGACGTGGCGGACCTCGTCAGAAATAGCATGCCTGCGGAAGAGGACATCTTCAGGCTTTCCGAGTTTTTCAGCCTTTTCGGCGACAGCACGAGGCTGAAGATACTGATCGCACTGGAAGCCAGCGAGATGTGCGTATGCGATATCGGTGCTTCGCTGGGAATGTCCGATTCCGCAGTCTCCCATCAGCTCAAAGCACTGAAAACATCTAGGCTGATCAAATCCCGCAGGAAAGGAAAATTCATTTTTTACTCGCTGTGCGACGAACACGTCGGGTCCATAATCGATCTCGCCTCGGAGCATCTCGCGGAGGCAGAAAAATGAAGGCCGATTTCACGATCGAGAATCTCGGGTGCGCCAATTGCGCCATGAAAATGGAAAAGAAGATCTGCGGAATCAGAGGGGTCAGATCGGCCTCTGTGATGTTCATGTCTAAAAAACTGATCGTCGACGCAGATGAGGGCGAGATGCTCCGCATTGAAGAAGAGGCCGCAAAAATAGTAAAAAGCATCGAACCCGATGCACGTCTTGTGAAGAGGTGAGGTCCGCTTGCGTCGGGGCACCTTGGAAGTACTGATCTCGGGCATTCTTTTCGCTCTGGGCGCTGTTCTCCGTTATACCGGTCACGGGACGGCATCAACGGTCATCCTGGCCGTCGCATACGTCATCTCCGGATATGTCATTGCGATATCTGCAGCGAAGAGCCTGCGTTATGGTATGATACTCGACGAAAACTTCCTTACGGTGATAGCTTCCGCCGGCGCGTTCATAATCGGCGCCAGCGTCGAAGGTGTCGCAGTGATGCTTTTCTTCCGCATAGGGGAGATGTTCGAAGATGCGGCGGTTCAGAAGACAAGGAGGTCCATCTCCGAGCTTGTTGATATGCAGCCGGTATCGGTAAGGGTCGTAAGGGACGGTAAAGAAATGGGCGTCAGGCCGGAGGACGTTGCCGTGGGGGAATGTTATATCGTTCTTCCCGGAGAACGCATTCCGATCGACGGCACGGTCATGTCGGGCTATTCGTCCCTGGATACCAAAGCGATCACCGGCGAGTCGATGCCGAGGGACGTGGCTCCGGGGGAGTCCGCGTTGAGCGGATGCATAAACATGACCGGCGCACTTACTTTAAGAGCGGACAGGGCCTACTCTGATTCAGCGGTCGCACGCATCCTTGAGCTTGTCGAGGAGTCCGGTGCCAGAAAGGCCAAGACCGAGAAGTTCATAACAGCTTTCGCAAAGTACTACACTCCCTCCGTGGTCGTAGCCGCTATCGCCGTCGCGGCGGTGCCTACTTTGCTGTTCGGACTTCCTTACGAAGTCTGGGTGTATCGTGCGCTTGTGTTCCTCGTGGTCTCCTGCCCCTGTGCCCTTGTGCTTTCGGTCCCTTTGACATTCTTCTGCGGAGTGGGGAGGGCCTCGAAATCGGGGATATTGATCAACGGAGGGGACGTAATGGACAGGCTGGCGCTTACCGACACCGTAGTGGTGGACAAGACCGGTACCGTCACCAAGGGTACCTTCGAGTTCAACAGTATCCACACACACGGCGTAACAGAGGATTATCTGCTTGAATATGCTGCCAAATCCGAATACCGCTCCGACCATCCGATATCTGCCGCGATAATAGACCGCTACGGACGTGAGATCGACCCGGGAGAGATAGGGGACTCGGTCAACCTTGCCGGAAAAGGCATAAGAACCGAAGTCAACGGCCGCATCGTCCATGCGGGGAACGCCAGACTGATGGAGGAGATCGGATTGGAGCCTTGCAGAGCTCACGGCGACACAACAAGCATACATGTGGCGATCGACGGCGCTTACAGCGGGCACATATCCATTTCTGACGGGCCGAAGGAAGATTCCGCCGAAGCGATAAGGGAACTGAAGGACCTCGGCGTGAAGAACGTTGTCATGCTTACCGGAGACAACATGACGTCTGCCGGCCGTGTTGCGGAGATTGTTGGGATCGACACGTTCCGCAGCGACCTTCTCCCGGAGGACAAACTGGACATCCTCGAGGGCTATCTGCGCGCACGCGAGGGCAAGGGTTCGCTGGTTTACGTTGGAGACGGCATCAACGATGCGCCTTCCATCGCGAGGGCGGACGTGGGTGTGGCCATGGGCGGCATTGGTTCCGACAGCGCCGTGGAAGCTGCTGATGTGGTCATAATGAACGATTCCTTGAGGAGACTGCCGGAGGCCATCAGGATATCGAGGAAGACGCGCGGCATTGCATATCAGAACATAACGTTATCACTCGGTTTCAAATTCGCAGCTCTGGCACTTGCCACCTTGGGTCTGGCAGGGATGTGGTTTGCAATTTTTGCAGACGTGGGCGTCGCGGCGATCGCGATAATCAACGGAACCAGGGCATACGGCAGGTTATTTTGATCCTCGCCGTCTGCTGCCGAATTCGTAAATGCGTTTTTCAGGAAATCTGAAACACCTTGAGGAATGGGTCATTTTTCGAATTTCGTACAAACCTGACAAGTATTAAATTATTCTAAGGCATTGCCGATGGCGGGATGCACAGGTGAAGGTAGGTATAGATCTGGGAACGACCTACTCTGCAGTGGCTTTTTACGACAGAGGCAGCTCCGGTGCTGAAGTCATCCCGGATGCGAACGGCTGTCTCCTGACCCCTTCTGTCATATGCTTCTCTGCAGACGGCACGATCAGCGTGGGCCAAACCGCAAAAAGCATGCAGTCCAGGGGAGAGGGGGTCGTCGCGGCCTCTTTCAAACGTGCCATGGGAGATACCCAATATTCCCTGACCGCGTACGGAAGGACATACTCTGCAGAGGACCTTTCTGCCATATTGTTAAAATACCTCATCGCCGGAGCCGAGGCAAGGACCGGGAAGAAGATCGACTCCGCAGTGGTCACCGTACCTGCATATTTCAACGACCTTCAGAGGACGGCTACCATCAGGGCAGGCCAGAAATCCGGAATTGAAATACTGAAGGTGGTAAACGAACCGACCGCCGCGGCGATTTCTTACGGATACAACAAG
>JBFXEL010000019.1:0-6731 GCA_050180115.1 Candidatus Methanomethylophilaceae archaeon | reverse complement strand
CCAAAGCTCTGTCCCAATCTCTCCCTCCGAGGAGGCGCTCGCCGTCCGTGGCCACGGCCGTGAAGGAGTTGCCCTCGATCTCAAGCACCGTCACGTCGAAAGTCCCTCCTCCCAGGTCGTAGACGATAACCCTTTTCTTGCTCCCGTCCCCTCCGTAGCCGAAGGATATGGCCGCGGCCGTGGGCTCGTTGATTATCGTCACATCGTCAAGGCCAGCGATTTTTCCTGCATATTTGGTCGAATCCCTTTCGTTCTGACCGAAATACGCCGGGCATGTGATGATGGCCTTCCTGACATCGCAGCCGTGAGCCTCGTTGAAGTCATTGATCATCTTCTTCAGTATCGCGGCGGAAAGGGTAACCGGAGTGTAGATGTCCCCGTCGATGTTGACTTTGTAATCTGTGCCGATCTGCCTCTTTACCGCAGTGATCGTCCTGTTTGACGGATACATGACCGCCATGTCCTTAGCGGGAGAGCCTACGATTATCTCCCCGTTCTCGTTGAAAAGGACCACCGAGGGCGTGGTGTCCTCCTGCTCGAAGTTCTTCTCAACTATCGGGTTTCCTTCCCCGTCGATATATGCGAGACATGAATAAGTGGTACCAAGGTCGATACCTATGCAATAGTCGTCCTTCATTTTTCATCCCTTCTCTTTCATCTGTATCCGTATGTAAGTGGGTATTAATTTTTTCTTGCCGGGTACGCGATCCTCAAAACGGTGTCTCCGTCTCGTAGCATCCCAGCATCCATATCAGCGGGTCTTCGACCCTGAACGGGGATATCCCCCTGTTCAGTATGCTGCCCTCCGGGTTGCATCCCAAAGCCGAAACGGCAAAGAAGCTATGCCTCTCGAACCCTTCGACGGTGTCAATGAATTCTCTCGATACGGCGCGACGCAGATATTCGTTCAGCTCTGCATCGATCTGCCTGAAATTGTCGCGGTCTATCCTCCCTCTCTCCCTGGGCATGCGGACCGAGGAGCTGGCGTCAAGCAAGACCTTCTCCTCCTCGTCGTTCTCTGGAGACTTGAGCAGGATATCGCATTTGGTAAGGACCACTGCCAACGGGATCGGGATCTTGCCTGTCGGGGGTATGCCCATAGCGGACCTTATGAGGTCGCTCATATCCGATATGGACCTTGCCACATCCTGGGACGGTTCCGGTATGTTCTCGGCACGGACCCTCTTGTTCACGTACGGTATCTGAAGCGGGTCGACGAGATACACTATGCCGGATGCGCTTGAAAGGAATGTGTTAAGTCCAACCCCGGTCAGATTGTCGGAAGACCCCTCTCCCGCAGTATCGAAGAATGCCAGTGTGGCGCTGTTCATCCCTTCCCTGTCGGGGAATCTCACGTAATAGATCATCGGCTCCCTGAAATCCTTGATGTTCTCGTACGTTCTCGTGGGAGGAAGCTTCCTCCCCTCCTCGTAGAGACGTCTGTAGTAATATTCGCGATATTTCAGAGTGGTCCGGTCGGACGCCGGTGCGACAATGGCATTGAACTCAGGTGCGAAAGAGTTTTTCAAGTGGTTGATCAACACAGAGATATAGTGGCTCTTGCCAGCGCCTCTGGCGCCAATCACCACGAAAATTATGTTCCTTCCTTCCTCCGCTTCCTGCGGGATGGGGCTGTGGCAGACCGGGCATAATCTTTTATGGACAGGCCTGTGGCATATGTCGCAGATCCCTGAGGAGTTCCGGACAATGTGCTGCCTGGTCCTGACGGAATCTTTTCCGTCCGGGTTTCTTCCCAGGAACGTGCTGTTCTCCATGTCGATCTCCTCGTCTTCGGATTCGGACCTGAACGCCTTTCCGTTTTCCACCTTCCCGGCATCGATCGCCTTCACGAACATCCTGGTGCACGATTGGTTGGTGCACTGGTAGTGTATTGCCCCCAGATCGATGGCGTTGAAGCAAAACGGGCATATGTATGTGCCATCGGTTTTTTTCTGCATATCAGCACCCCCTGTACAGCGGATGGACGAACCTGAAGCTGCTGTAGTCCTCGTCTTTTTCAAAGAACAACCTCATATGCCTGACATCGTCGCCCGGTCTCGCTTCGATCCGGAATACTATGCGTCCTCTGCTGAGCCTGATGGGGACCTCGGACCTCCAGATGACCTCTCCGTCGTTCCTCCTCAGAGGTATGCCTTCTTCCCTGCATACCGCTATGACGGGAGGAATGAATTCGACGTCGCTTTCCGATTCTATCGTTACCCTGATATTGCTGTCCTTTGACCGGCCTGATTCAGCACTGTACCTGAGCGTCCTGCATGTCCCTGCGACTATCTCGAAGGTCATCCCGCGGGAGGTGATCTTCTTGCCCTCCGCATCATAGACAGCGAATATGGTGACGGTTCTGCGGGGACGGCTTCCCATGGGCAGCCTTATCATCCGTTCCTTAGAGTATGCTTCGGTAGAGACGGTCATCCTTTCCCCGTCCAGATCGTTGGGCCCGCCGGCCGGGTTTCCAGAATCCGTTATGACCAGAACGGCGGACTCGGCACCCTGTGGCCACGACATGGTCAGGATGCAGTCGCTCCCCATAATGTCCCAGTTCATGTCCCTGAACGGTTTAAGGTCTGCCACCAGGACCTCCAGGCCCCTGACTGCGTATCTTCCCACGGGTATCATCGGATATATGTATTGGACGGCCCCGTCCGGCAGGGAGAAGCGTATCCTGCCCTTTCTCTTCTCAATGGGCTCGATCTTTGTCATCCAGGAATCCACATCTCCGAGCTTGATCAGCAGCCCGTGCATCCTGATGCTCTTCGGTGAAGAGTAAAGCACCACGTTCTCGTCGCCCGTCCATTCGGCGGTGAAAGTACCGTCCGCCTTGTTCCATGAGACCTTCATGTCTCTGACGGGGTCCGGGAAGACCGCAGTAGTGCCGGAGAAGACCAGCCCGGAGGACCTGTTGACGCGTCCGTCCGGGGACTCGTACTCGGCCACGAAAAGATAGTAGTATACGCAGCCGCCGCAAAGTCCCCGGTCTTCGATGACCGGCCCGCCGCCCTGTATCTCCACCTCCTCGTCTCCCGAACCGCTTTTCCTCCAGATCCTGACCCTGCTGCAATTCTTGGGCTTCTCGAAATAAAGGCGGAGTCCGTCCTCCAAGGGGTCTACGCTGACGTTCTGCGCCTCGGCGAACACGGTCGCCGGGCCGCACGAAGTGCCCTCTTCCGAAAGCACGCCCCATCTTTTCGACATTACGGTATAGTAGTAGTCCACGCCCGGCTCGGCACTTTCATCGATATAGAAGCATCCGCCGACCTCCGCGATCGGTATGGTCCTCTCGTCGACCTCCGGCAGTGAGAATTCCTCTCTGTAGATGCAGAATGTTACACCGCTCCTATCGCCGGGGACGGCATATCTTATCAGGACCATCCCCTCGCTGACCTTGGCCGAAGCGTCAGCAGGAGGAGAGGGAGCGTTGCTGCCCAGAAGGGACGATATCATGGTGTGGTCGGGGCACCTCTCGGCGGCCGCGACGCAAAGTTCCGTCCGTGAGCGTGAGTCGGCGGCCCTCATGGCCTTTTCGAACAGCCTGTCCGCCTCATGCAGGCGCTTCTCCGACTCCTTGTAGATGTTTTCGATCTCCGGGTCTTCTTCGATGAAGCGCTTGTAGTGCACCAGCATGTCCCGGGTAAGGTCCACGGCCTCGCTGTATCTCTTGAGCCTGTAGGATTGTTCGATCTTCTTCTTTCCGGATGTCAGATAGGCCTTTGCCGTTTCGATCTTCTGTTCAAGGTCTTCAACCGCAGGGTATGTCGAGTAACCCTCTCTTAGGTCCCTTGCGGCATCTTCCGCCGCCGAGATGAGGCCGGCGGAGGCCAGTCCGGCAGCCTTCTTTTCTATTTCTAGGGCCTTTTCCCACCCTGCTTCGAGGTCGAACCCGCATTTCACGCATGCTTTGTTGGCCGACGACTGCTTCGTGTTGCATTTGGGGCATACGGTTTTGATAAGATGCCCGCAGATCGAGCAGCACATAACTTCGTTCCCGGTCTCTACGAATGACTTGCAGTGGGGGCATCTTACCATACTGCTGTCCGATTCGGAGAAATTCACTATGAACCTCTTCCTTATGCAGAAATCCTCCAGGGCCCGTATCGCAAGGTCTACATCGACTTCAGGGTCTGTCAGGTATATCGACATCAGCTCGTCTATGTAGGCGCGGTTCTGCGGATGGATATACTCGTCCTCGATTATTTCGAATACGGGTACCAGGGCCCTCTGGCATTTGCCGTATTCCGTGAGCTCCGAAAGAAGCTCGTCGGATTTCAACGCAAGCTTGACCGCCCTGAGGGCCTGTATATAAGAGTCCTGTTTCGGAAGCACCTCCGGACGCACGTTGTTGACCCTTTTTTCGCATTGGTCGAATGCATCTCTTATCTTTTCCGGAGGGCTGCCGTCGTTAATTTCTCCGGTTTCAATCTCGAGTTTTTCGTCCGAGATCAGATCGTTCAACATTTCCGAGGGGGTGAAAGCACCTACCGCTGTCATGGCCTGGAAAGCGGTGAGCACGGTATCCGTGGCAACATACGAGGGGTCGTGTTCCATCACACCGGACATGCTCACCAGGTCACCGACGCCTACTCCGTCCCATCTGAGTTTTTTCATCAGGGATTCGGCGGACCCCGATACCCTGACGGGGGTCCCGTCATGCAGGGTCACGGAATCCTTCCTAAGCCTGGAGGCCTTGGATGCGAGCAGCTTGAGCGCCTCCTCGAGCTCCTTCTTCCTGAGATCCGGGTCGCTCATCACGTTACGGATGTCCTGAACCGCCTCCAGGTAGCACTGCGACCGGAATCTGCGCCCTGCATCGTTCTGGCGGTCCCTGCTCTCCTCGGTCCACCGTCTCTCCATATAGTCTATGGCCGCAGAGACCGACTCGTTCGAATAACAATCTTCTTTCAGGGGGTTAAGGCCCAGCAACCAGTAGTAGTTCTCCTTTCGGGCCACGGTCATCTCCTTCTGCTGTCGCTCATGCCTATTCCTCCGGAGTTCACAGCGGTTGCGATCGTCCCGAAGGTATCGCCCAGCTGGTCCAGCGTTGTGAAAAGTGCATCCTCGTCGGCGGTTGCGATCTGCCTGAGGAAAGACCTGTCGGCCTCGCCGAACCCGACTGCTATCGTAGTTATCCCGTCCTTCCTGCACTCCATGGCCTGGGTGACTGCCAGGTCCCTGTTTCCCCATTTGCCGTCCGTCAGCACGACAATCATGTTGTTGCCGGCCCTTCCCATCAGCATTCTGCAGGCCTCCTTGAAAGGGGAGGCATCGGTCCCCCTGCCTGCCATCTTAACCTTGATGTCCTCTATGGACCTGGTGACAGCGTAGCGGTCGAGGGTGAGCTCTCTGACGACCAGGTTCTTGTCTCCGAAGACTATTAGCCCGAACTTCGTGTTTGAGTCCGCGACCTCCTTTATGAATCTGGAAATCGCCCTCTTGGCCTTTTCCAGCGGGGCGTCCTTCATGCTGCGCGAGATATCGATCGCAACGACGATGTTCTTCTGCACCGGAGCGTTCGAAGGCCTTTCGTCAGGGCGTCCGCCCATCCACGATATGTCCTCGGGCAGTTTTTCTGATTCGACCGTAAGTTCGCTTCCGTTCTGGAACGCCGAGATGCATACCACCCCGTTCTCATCGTAGTTGTACTCTATCTCGATCAAAACTCCCTCGCCGTTGTTCATTATCCCGGAGATCCTCATCCTTGCGAGGACGACGCAGTCAAGAGGATGTCGTGATTCGCCCTGAAGGGTGAAAAGCTCGATGCTGTCGCTCAGGTTGCCAGGTTCGATCCTGAAGGGCTTCCTGACCGAACACGGGACGCAGGAGTTGCGCTTTATCATTATTTCATTGATGAATTTCTTGCCGTCCTCCCTCACGGACAGGGCCCCGAGGCTGTGTGAGGCCACGTCGGCCACTCCCAGCACGGCGTTGCCGTCCTTCCCGAAGTGATGAGCGGTAATGGCGGCGCCCTTTGCGACGGCAAGGTCGGTGTCCGCGTGCTTGATCACTTTCCTACCGGAGATGCTGGCGAGGCGGCCGGGAAGGCCGGGGAGCCTGGTGGAGCCTCCCACAAGGAGTATCTCGTCAATGTCCTCCCATCTCAGCCCTATGTCGGCCAGTACTCTCTCGCAGACCTCCCAGGTCGAGCCGAAGAGAGGTTCGGTCATCTCGTCGAACTGGTTCCGCGTCAGGGTGTAGTCGGCGCAATCGTCCCCGTATTCCAGATGGGCGCTGACGCATTCGCTTTCCGAAAGTTCCTTTTTCAGGTCTTCGGCGGCGACTATCAGGCTGTTTTTGGATGACATGTCATCCCTCAGGTCGATATTGAAATCGTCCTTGAACTTCCCGCACAGATAAGACATGATGGCCTGGTCCCAGTCCTTCCCTCCGAGGATATGGTTCCCGTCGGTCCCCAGCACGATGATGTTCCCTCTCTCGATGCGCACGACCGTGGTGTCGAACGTCCCTCCGCCGAGGTCGTAAACCATTACGGTCTTGTTCCCCGCCTTGTTGTATCCGTAAGAAATCGCCGCTGCGGTCGGTTCGTTTACCACCTTCAGTATTTCAATTCCGGATTTCTGGCCTGCCCTGATGGTCGCCGTCCTCTGAAGGTCGTTGAAATATGCAGGTACAGTGACCACTGCGGAGTCGATCTTCTTCCCGGTCCTTGCCTCGGCTCCGGCGATGAGGTATTTTAACAATATGGCAGAAAGGTCCTC
>JBFXEL010000018.1:0-9884 GCA_050180115.1 Candidatus Methanomethylophilaceae archaeon | reverse complement strand
CCAAAGCTCTGTCCCAATCTCTCCCTCCGAGGAGGCGCTCGCCGTCCGTGGCCACGGCCGTGAAGGAGTTGCCCTCGATCTCAAGCACCGTCACGTCGAAAGTCCCTCCTCCCAGGTCGTAGACGATGACCCGTTTCCTGCTTCCGTCCCCACCGTAGCCGAAGGATATAGCGGCGGCGGTGGGCTCATTGATTATCGTCACATCGTCAAGGCCAGCGATTTTTCCTGCATATTTGGTTGAATCCCTTTCGTTCTGACCGAAATACGCCGGGCATGTGATGACGGCCTTCCTGACATCGCACCCGTGGGCCTCGTTGAAGTCATTGATCATCTTCTTCAGTATCGCGGCTGAAAGGGTAACCGGAGTGTAAATGTCCCCGTCGATGTTGACCTTATAATCTGTGCCGATCTGCCTTTTCACCGCAGTGAACGTCCTGTTGGCCGGATACATGACTGCCATGTCCTTTGCGGGGGAGCCTACGATTATCTCCCCGTTCTCGTTGAAAAGGACCACCGAGGGCGTGGTGTCCTCCTGCTCGAAGTTCTTCTCAACCACCGGGTTTCCTTCCCCGTCGATATATGCGAGACATGAGTAAGTGGTACCTAGGTCGATACCGATGCAATAGTCGTCCTTCATTTTTCATCCCTTCTTTTTTATTCGTATCCGTATGTCAGTGGGTATTAATTTTTTCTTGCCGGGCATGCGGCGCTCCCTCAGAACGGTATCTCCGTCTCGTAGCACCCCAGCATCCATATCAGCGGGTCTTCGACCCTGAACGGAGATATCCCCCTGTTCAGTATGCTGCCCTCCGGGTTGCATCCCAAAGCCGAAACGGCGAAGAAGCAGTGCCTCTCGAACCCTTCGACGGTGTCTATGAATTCTCTCGATAAGGCGCGACGCAGATACTCGTTGAGCTCCGCGTCGATCTGCCTGAAATTGTCGCGGTCCATTTTCCCCCGCTCCCTCGGCATGCGGACCGAGGAGCTGGCGTCAAACAGGGCCTTCTCCTCCTCCTCGTTCTCGGGAGACTTGAGCAGGATGTCGCATTTGGTAAGAACCACTGCCAACGGGATCGGTATCTTACCGGCCGGGGGGATGCCCATCGCGGACCTTATGAGGTCGCCCATATCCGATATGGATCCGGCCACATCCTGGGACGGTTCCGGTATATTCTCGGCCCTGACCCTCTTGTTCACATAAGGTATCTGAAGCGGGTCGATGAGATATACAATGCCGGACGCGCTCGAAAGGAACGTGTTCAGTCTCACTCCGGTCAGATTGTCGGACGGTCCCTCTCCTGCCGTATCGAAGAATGCCAGGGTGGCGGTGTTCATCCCCTCTCTTTCAGGGAATCTCACGTAATAGATCATCGGCTCCCTGAACCCTTTGATGTTCTCGTACGTTCTCGTGGGAGGAAGCTTCCTCCCATCCTCGTAGAGACGTTTGTAGTAATATTCGCGGTATTTCAGAGCGGTCTGGTCGGAAGCTGGTGCGACAATGGCATCGAACTCCGGTGCGAAAGAGTTCTTCAAGTGGTTGATCAGCACGGAGATATAGTGGCTCTTGCCTGCGCCCCTGGCACCCATCACCACGAAAATTATGTTCCTGTTTCCCTCCGCCTCTTGCGGGATGGGACTGTGGCAGACGGGGCACAACCTTTTATGGACGGGCCTGCGACATATGTCGCAGATCCCTGCGGAGTTCCGGACGATGTGCTGCCCGGTCCTGACGGAATCCTTTCCGTCGGGGTTTCTTCCCATAAATGTGCTGTTCTCAACGTCGATCTCCTCGTCTTCGGATTCGGACCGGAACGCCTTTCCGTTCTTCACCTTCCCCGCATCGATTGCCTCCACGAACATCCTGGTGCATGATTGGTTCGTGCATTGGTAGTGTATCTCTCCTAGGTCGATGGCATTGAAGCAAAACGGGCAGATGTACGTGCCATCGGTTTTTTTCTGCATATCAGCACCCCCTGTACAGCGGATGGACGAACCTGAAGTTGCTGTAGTCCTCGTCTTTTTCGAAGAACAGCCTCATATGCCTGATGTCATTGCCCGGTCTCGCTTCGATCCGGAAGACAATGCGCCCTCTGCTGAGTCTCATGGGGACCTCGGACCTCCAGATGGCCTCTCCGTCGTTCCTTCTGAGAGGTATCCCTTCTTCCGTGCATACCGCTACGACGGGAGGAATGAACTCGACGTCGCTTTCCGATTCTATCGTGACCCTGATGTTGCCGTCCTTCGACCGGCCCGCTTCAGCGCTGTACCTGAGGGTCCTGCATGTCCCTGCGGCTATCTCGAAGGTCATCCCGCGGGAGGCGATCTTCTTACCTTCCGCGTCATAGACCGCGAATATGGTGGCTGTCCTGCGGAGACGGCTTCCCATGGGCACCCTTATCATACGTTCCTTGGAGTATGCTTCGGCGGAGACGGTCATCCTTTCCCCGTCAAGGTCGTTGGGCCCGCTGGCCGGGTTTCCTGACTCCGTTATCACCAGAACGGCGGACTCGGCCCCCTGGGGCCATGACATGGTCAGAATGCAGTCGCCACCCATCATGTTCCAGTTCATGTCCCTGAACGGTTTCAGGTCTGCCACCAGCACCTCGAGGCCCCTGACGGCGTATCTTCCCACGGGTATCATGGGGTACACGTATTGGACGGCCCCGTCGGGCAGAGAGAAGCGCATCCTGCCCTTCCTCTTCTCTATGGGCTCGATCCTTGTCATCCAGGAATCCATGTCTCCGAGCTTGATCAGCAGCCCGTGCATCTTGATGCTCTTCGGCGAAGAGTAAAGCACCACGTTCTCGTCGCCCGTCCATTCGGCGGTGAACGTACCGTCCGACTTGTTCCATGAGACCTTTATGTCTCTGACAGGGTCCGGTAAGACCGCCGTAGTGCCGGAGAACACAAGCCCGGAGGATCTGTTGATGCGTCCGTCCGCGGACTCGTACTCGGCCACGAAAAGATAATAATACGTGCAACCGCCGCACAGCCCCCGGTCTTCGATGACAGGCCCGGCACCCTGTACCTCCACCTCTTCGTCTCCCGAACCGCTTTTCCTCCAAATCCTGACCCTGCTGCAGTTCTTGGGCTTCTCGAAATACAGGCGGAGCCCGTCCTCCAGGGGGTCAACGCTGACGTTTTGCGCCTCGGCGAACACGGTTGCCGGGCCGCACGAAGCGCCCTCTTCTGAAAGTACGCCCCATCTTTTTGACATTACCGTATAGTAGTAGTCTACGCCTGGCTCGGCACTTTCGTCGATATAGAAACAGCCGCCGACCTCCGCAACAGGCACAGTCCTCTCGTTGACTTCCGGCAGCGAGAATTCACCTCTGTAGATGCAGAACGTGACCCCGCTTCTGTCGCCGGGGACGGCATATTTTATCAGGACTTTGCCCTCGCTGACTTTGGCCGAAGCGTCAGCCGGAGGAGGGGGGGCGTTGCTGCCCAGAAGGGACGATATCATGGCGTGGTCGGGGCACTTCTCTGCTGCTGCGACGCAAAGTTTCGTCCGTGAACGTGCGTCAGCGGTTCTCATTGCTTTTTCGAACAGCCTGTCCGCCTCGTGCAGGCGCTTCTCCGACTCCCTGTAGATGTTTTCGGTCTCCGGGTCTTCTTCAATGAAGCGCTTGTAGTGCACCAGCATGTCCCGGATAAGGTCCACGGCCTCGCTGTATCTCCTGAGCCTGTAGGATTGTTCGATCTTCTTCTTTCCGGACGCCAGATAGATCTTTGTCGTATCGATCTTTTGTCTAAGGTCTTCCGCCGCAGGGTATGTGGGGTAACCCTCTCTGAGATCCTTCGCGGCATCCTCTGCCGCCGAGATGAGGCCGGCGGAGGCCAGTTCGGCAGCCTTCCTTTCTATTTCGAGGGCCTTTTCCCATCCTGCTTCGAGATTGAACCCGCATTTAACGCATGCTTTGTTGACAGAAGACTGCTTTGTGTTGCATTTAGGGCATACGGTCTTGATCAGGTGTCCGCAGATCGAACAGCACATTACTTCGCTCCCGGTCTCCACGAACGCTTTGCAGTGGGGGCATCTGATCATACGGCTGTCTGATTCGGAGAAATTCACCACGAATCTCTTCCTTATGCAGAAATCCTCCAGGACCCGTATCGCAAGGTCGACATCGACATCAGGGTCCGTCAGATATATTGACATCAGCTCGTCGATGTAAGCGCGGTTCTGCGGATGGATATACTCGTCCTCGATTATTTCGAATACGGGGACCAGAGCCCTCTGGCACTTGCCGTATTCCGTGAGTTCCGAAAGAAGTTCGTCGGACTTCAGGGCAAGCTTGACCGCCCTGAGGGCCTGTATGTACGGGTCCTGTTTCGGAAACACCTCCGGACGCACGTTGTTGACCCTTTTTTCGCATCGATCGAATATGTTCCTTATCTCTTCTGGAGGACTGCTGTCGTTAATTTCGTTCGCTTCGATTTCTAATTTTTCGTCGGAAATCAGATCGTTCAACATTTCCGAGGGGGTGAACGCACCTACCGCGGCCATGGCCTGGTAAGCGGTGAGCACGGTATCTGTGGCAACATACGAGGGATCGTGCTCCTTTACACCGGACATGCTCACCAGGTCCTCGATGCCGACCCCGTCCCATCTAAGTTTTTTCATCAGGGATTCGGCAGAACCCGATATCCTGACGGGGGTCCCGTCATGCAGGGTCACGGAATCCTTCCTGAGCCTGGAGGCCTTGGATGCGAGCAGTTTAAGCGCCTCCCCGAGCTCTTCCTTCCTGAGCTCCGGGTCGTTCATCACGCGACGGATGTCCGGAACGGTCTCCAGATAGGACTGGGACCGGAATCTGCGCCCCGCATCGTTCTGGCGGTCCCTGCTCTCCTCGGTCCACCGTCTCTTTTTATCGTCTATGGCTGCAGAGACGGACTCTGTCGAATAACAATCTTCTTTCAGGGGGTTAAGACCCAGCAACCAGTAGTAGTTCTCCTTTCGGGGCATATTCATCTCCTTCTGCCGTCGCTCATGCCCATTCCCCCGGAGTTCACGGCGGTTGCGATGGTCCCGAACGTATCCCCAAGCTGGTCCAGCGTTGTGAACAGGGCATCCTCGTCGGCGGTTGCGATCTGCCTGAGGAAAGACCTGTCGGCCTCGCCGAAGCCGACGGCTATGGTGGTGATACCATCTGTCCTGCATTCCATGGCCTGGATGACCGCCAGGTCCCTGTTGCCCCATTTACCGTCCGTCAGCACGACTATCATGTTGTTGCCGGCCCTTCCCGTCAGCATTCTGCGGGCCTCCTTGAACGGGGATGCATCGGTCCCCCTGCCCGCCATTTTAACCTTGATATCCTCTATGGACCTGTTGACAGCGTAGCGGTCGAGGGTGAGCTCTCTGACGACCAGGGTCTTGTCTCCGAAGACTATGAGCCCGAACTTCGTGTTGGAGTCCGCGACCTCGGTTATGAACCTGGAAATCGCCCTCTTTGCCTTGTCCAGCGGAGCATTCTTCATGCTGCGCGAGATGTCGATTGCAACGATAATGTTCTTCTGCACCGGGGCATTCGAAGGCCTTTCGTCCGGGCGTCCGCCCATCCACGATATATTTTCGGGCAGTTTTTCCGATTCGACCGTAAGTTCGCTCCCGTTCTGGAACGCCGAGATGCATACGACTCCGTTCTCGTCGTAGTTGTACTCTATCTCGATCAAAACTCCCTCGCCGTTGTTCATTATTCCTGAAATCTTCATCCTTGCGAGTACGGTGCAGTCCAGAGGATGGCGCGATTCGCCCTGGAGGGTAAAAAGCTCTATGCTGTCGCTCAGGTTGCCCGGTTCAATCCTGAAGGGCTTCCTGACCGAGCACGGGATGCCCGAGTTGCGCTTGATCATTATTTCGTTGATGAATTTTTTGCCGTCCTCTCTCACGGACAGGGCTCCGAGGCTGTGAGAGGCTACGTCGGCGACTCCCAGGACGGCGTTGCCGTTCTTTCCGAAATGATGTGCGGTGAGGGCTGCGCCCTTTGCGACAGCGAGGTCGGTGTCCGCGTGCTTTATCACTTTCCTCCCCGAGATGCTGGCGAGGCGACCGGGAACGCCGGGGAGCCTGGTGGATCCTCCCACAAGGAGTATCTCGTCTATGTCCTCCCATCTTAACCCTATGTCTGCCAGCAGTCTCTCGCAGACCTCCAAGGTCGAGCCGAAGAGTGGCTCGGTCATCTCGTCGAACTGGTTACGTGTCAGGGTGTAGTCGGCGGAATCGTTCCCGTATTCTAGATGGACGCTGACGCATTCGCTTTCCGAAAGTTCCTTTTTCAGGTCTTCGGCGGCGACTATCAGGCTATTCTTCGCAGATACGTCGTCCCTAAGGTCGATATTGAAATCATCCCTGAACTTCCCGCACAGATAGGACATGATGGCCTGGTCCCAGTCCTTCCCTCCCAGAACGTGGTTCCCGTCGGTCCCCAGCACGATGATGTTTCCTCTCTCGATGCGCACGACCGTGGTGTCGAACGTCCCTCCGCCGAGGTCGTAAACCATGATGGTCTTGTTGTCCTCTTTGTTGTATCCATATGAAATCGCCGCGGCGGTCGGCTCGTTGACTATTTTCAGTATTTCAATGCCGCATTTCTCGCCTGCCCTGATGGTCGCCGTCCTCTGGAGGTCGTTGAAATATGCAGGCACGGTGATCACGGCGGAGTCGATTTTCTCCCCTATCCTCGCTTCGGCTCCGGCGATGAGGTATTTCAGCAATATGGCGGAAAGGTCCTCTGCCGAGTACGCCCTGCCGTACGCCGTAAGGGAATATTGGGCATCTCCCATGGCACGTTTGAACGAGGCCGCGACGACTCCCTCTCCTCTGGACTGCATGCTTTTCGCGGTTTCGCCAACGTTGATCGTGCCGTCCGTGGAGAAGCATATGACCGAGGGGGTCAGGAGACAGCCGTTCGCATCCGGGATGACTTCAGCACCAGAGCTGTCTCTGTCGTAAAAAGCCACTGCGGAGTAGGTCGTTCCCAGGTCAATACCTACCTTCACCTGTGCATCCCGCGGTCACGTATGCCTTTGAATGATTTAATACTTATCAGATTGTACGAAATTCGTAAAATCGCCTTCCCCATTATGTGTTTCAGGTTGCCTGAAAACATATTTACGAATTCGGCAGCAGACGGAAAGATTAAAATACACTGCCGTATGCCCTGGTTCCGTTGATTATCGCGATGGCCGCGACGCCCGCGTCGGCGAATATTGCAAACCACATCCCAGCCAAACCGAAGGTGGCAAGTGCCAGCATTGTGAATTTGAAACCAAGGGATAACACGATGTTCTGATATGCGATGCCACGCGTTCTCCTGGATATCCCGATGGCCTCCGGTAATTTCTCAGAGAATCATTCATTATGACCAGGTCGGCAGCTTCCACTGCGCTGTCGGAACCAATGCCGCCCATGGCCACGCCCACATCCGCCCTCGTGATGGAAGGCACGTCGTTGATGCTGTCTCCCACGTAAACTAGCGAACCCTTCCCCTCGCGCATGCTCAGGTAACCCTTGAGGGATTCAAGGACGGCTTCAATGGAGCTGCTTCCCCTCGCGCATGCTCAGGTAACCAGGTCCTATGACGTTTTCCGATGGCGGGTATGTGCTTCCCCTCGCGCATGCTCAGGTAACCCTCGAGAATGTCCAGCTTGTCCTCGGGAAGCAGATCGCTGCGTAAGTTGTCGATTCCCACAATCTCCGCCGCACGGCCGGCCGACGCCATGTTGTCGCCGGTAAGCATGACCACGTTATTCACGCCGAGGTCCTTCAGTTCCCTGACCGCTTCGGCGGAATCTTCCTTTGGCTCGTCCTAAATGGACATGTGCCCGCTGTAGGTGCCGTCGATTGCCACATGTATGCTTGTGGCGCTCACGGTGGCGCCACAGGGCCTAACTCCTATATCCTCCATCAATCCGGCGTTCCCCGCATGGACGATGCGGCCGTTGACTTCGGTCTTTATGCCCTTTCCGGCAAGGTTGACAGATTTCCCGATCTCTCCCGGGTAGATGTCACGTCCATAGCGGTCTATTATCGCGGCTGATAT
This sequence comes from Candidatus Methanomethylophilaceae archaeon, assembly GCA_050180115.1. Taxonomy (GTDB): domain Archaea; phylum Thermoplasmatota; class Thermoplasmata; order Methanomassiliicoccales; family Methanomethylophilaceae; genus VadinCA11. The sequence continues at coordinate 1,839 of JBFXEL010000018.1, read as the reverse complement.
CGGATGGTCGGAGCGGTATTCGGATTTGGCGGCATATCCAGGCAGATAGTCCTCTGTTACACCGTGTGCGTAGATTCCGCTGAATTCGAAAGAACCCTTGGTGACGGTGCCGGTCTTGTCCACTACGACAGTGTCAGTAAGCGCCAGCCTATCCATGATATCTCTTCCGTTGATAAGTATCCCCGACTTCGAGGCCCTTCCCACTCCGCAGAAGAATGTCAAAGGCACCGAAAGCACAAGGGCGCAGAGGCAGGAGACCACGAGGAACACCAGCGCGCGATACACCCAGACTTCGTAAGGAAGTCCGAACAGCAACGTCGGCACGACCGCGACCGCGGCGGCGGCGACGACGGAGGAAGTATAGTACTTTGCGAAAGCAGTTATGTAATTCTCTGTCCTGGCCTTCCCGGCACCGGACTCCTCGATCAGATCCAGGATGCGTGCGACCGCCGAATCCGAGTAAGCCCTGTCTGCCTTTACCGCGAGTGCGCCGGTCACATTTATGCACCCGCTCAACGCGGACTCTCCCGGAGCTACGTTTTTAGGCATGGACTCACCGGTGATCGCTTTGGTATCCAAGGACGAATAACCCGATATGACAGTGCCGTCGATCGGAATGCGTTCCCCGGGAAGCACGATATAATGTTCCCCCACGGCAACGTCCTCCGGCCTGACGGTCATTTCTTTACTGTCTCTCACGACCCTTACCGAGACCGGCTGCATCTCCACCAGCTCGGAGATGGAATGTCTTGTCTTCTGAACGGCCGCCTCTTCGAACAGCTCTCCGATGCGGAAGAATATCATCACCGCGGTACCTTCGACGCCGGCGCCGATCACGAACGCACCGGTGGAAGTATCACCATAAGGAAGTTTTCGTCGAGTATCGTCCCATAATATAGGCTCTTCGCCGCTGATATCGCAATGACATACCCGGAGACGACGTACGCGGCCGCCAGAAGGACGGTCGAGACCGTTCCCCGACCGGTGTAATGCAGAACAGCGCCCGGAGCGAAAAGTATGCCCGAGACCAGTACTTCCGCGGTGTTCCGACGCAAGTGGACATCACCTCTTCATGAGCCGTGCATCCGGTTCGATGCTTTTTACAACTTTCGCGGCCTCTTATTCTATGCGGAGCATTTAGCTTTCGTCGGCATCGGCAATCAGTTTTTTAGACACGAATATCACAGAGGCCGATCCGACCCCCCGATTCCGGAGATCTTCTTTCCATCTTCAGAGCGCATTCGGCGCACCCGAGGTTCTCGATTGTGAAAGAGGCCTTCATTTTTTGCCTCGGTGAGATGCTCTGAGGCAAGATCGATTATGGACCTGACCTGGTCGTCGCACAGCGAGTAATAAACGAATTTCCCCTTCCTGCGGGACTTGATCAATCTGGACGTTTTCAGAGCCTTGAGATGGTGGGAGACTGCGGAATCGGATATGCCCAGCGATGCACCGATATCGCATACGCACATCTCGCCGGCTTCCAACGCAATCAGTATTTTCAGCCTCGTGCTGTCGCCGAAAAGGCTGAAAAACTCGGAAAGCCTGAAGATTTCCTCCTACACAGGCATGCTATTTCTTACAAGGTCCGCCACGTCGTTATGTGTCACGTGCACGTCGCACCCGTATTCTTCCTGTTTTTCCATAAGATTACTCAATTGATTATATGTTCAATTGAATGATTGTTCAATTATACAAAGATGTAGAAGCAAGCCTCTTCAGACAAGCCGGTCCAACTGCTTCTGTTCCAAGTGTCCCGTTTTTTTGTACAGGATCGACCGTCGTCATCGCTTCGATACCAATCCGAACGCATCATAGCTAGGAAAAATACGGTGTATC
>JBFXEL010000017.1:0-17465 GCA_050180115.1 Candidatus Methanomethylophilaceae archaeon | reverse complement strand
ATGAGCGCCGCGATGAAACAGTTTTCTTTATAAGGAGAAAGGTTTAAATGATGAAAAACGAAAGAAGCCGTTATACGAGCAAAAAAATCGACCAGCCAGACGAAAAGTGGTGGGCCCAATGTGATTCGAACACATGACCTCCCGGTTATCAGCCGGGCGCTCCATCCAGGCTAAGCTATGGGCCCAATGAGGGACTTCAATAAAGAAGTATAATATAAACATTCCCCTCCTGCGGCCAACTACCAGATGATACGGAAAATTGATAACCGGAACCGGCCATGTGCAACCATGGAGCCCATATTCAGCGAGAGGATAAGAGTGGTCCCAGTGATGGCAGAAAGAGCCTTACTCGCCATACTGGTACCGACCGACGCATTCATTCTCATAAGCGCCGCTCTCGGATGGGTCAGCTGGTGGCTTTTCGCCGCGATGGCGGCGGTCACGACATTCATGTTCCTCCTTTCCAGGTTCTTCATCCTCAAGACCGACGTTTACGACGATAGAGTGACGATCAGATACTTCAGAACCAGAAACTACAGGATAGAGAAGATACTGGACCGCCGTTACGGCGTAATGAATGAAATAAGGAACTTCGCCGGCGTTGGTCTCCGCGGTCTGCGCTACCGCAATTACCTGTGCGCAGGATGCGAGACGGGGGTTGTTTTTCTCACCCATGGGTCTGTGGTCGCCGTATCCTCGTACCGTACCGAAGAGCTTGCGGGGCTTCTCCCCAAGGCCGTACCTAAACCCAAAGAGGAAAAGTGATGCAGCCCGTATTCCGTTGGGTCAGAGCCAGGGTCATGTGCTATGCCACCGAGGACAGGGACAAGATAGCAGAGGCGTTCAGAACGTTCATCGGGACCGACGAATGGAACGAGGACGTGGTCGAGGGGGAGATGGGCAACATCACCGTGATAATGGACGCGGAGATTACCGGGCAGAAGGACATCGATAAGATCTTCGCAAGGCTCGGCGACGATACCGTCGGCCGGATACTCTCGGAGCTTGAAGACCGCACGGACGAAGACTGTACATTTTATGTCAGACTGGACAAACAGAAAGCTATCTCCGGATCTTACTCCGTGGCGACGGGGGGGGACGTCATATCGCTGACATGCAAAATAGCATCGTATCCCGCCAAGCGGGAGCTTGCGGTTGACATCCTCAGGAATTACCTCAGCTCTCTTCCCCGGTCGGCACCTGAACTTCCTTGATATCAAAACGGGCCTCCTTTACGCGGCGGCCTTTGATCGATTTCACGGTGATCTTCACGTTGTCGTTGTCTACCACCGCTCCCCTGTATGGGATGTCGCCTATCTTGTATTGGATATACCCGCTGACGTTGTAGTCCATGTAATCCTCTGGATCGAAACCGAGTCCCAGATTGTCCATGACATCGTAGATGTTGGCATCGCCGATGACTGTGTAAGAGCCGTCCGCCTCCCTGACCACAGGAAGTTTGACATCGTCGCTCTCGTCCCATATCTCGCCCACGAGCTCCTCGATTATATCTTCCAAGGTCACAATCCCCAAGGTGCCGCCGAAGGAGTCCAGGACCACGGCCATGTGGACCTTTGTCTTCTGCAGGGTGTTGAGGACCTCGGCTATGCTGGTGGACTCCTGGAAGAACTTCACCTGCCTTATTATGTCGATCAAGTTGAAGTTGTCGTTGTTGACGACCCTTCTGAAGAAGTCCTTGGCGTTGACCACTCCGATTATACGGTCGATGCTGCCGTCGTAGATCGGGATTCTGGAGTAGCCCGTGTATGTGAACAGCTCCTTTAGCTCGTCCATGTTTACGTCCTTGCTTGCGGCTATGATGTCGACTCTGGGTATATAGACCTCTGACAGAGGGGTATCGTCAAATGTGATGGCGGACTTGATGAGTTCGCTTTCGGTCTTTTCCAGTGTCCCCTCTCCCTCAATCTCGTCGATCATGACCACCAGCTCGTCTTCCGTAAGCGTCAGAGTGGTTTTTTTCTTGGATTCCTTTGTGAACACCGAGCTGAGCTTGATGAAGAACCAGGTGACCGGGGTGAGTACCGTCACGGCAAAGGTCAGGGAACCGGCCAGCTTCAGGGCGTAGTGTTCTGCTCTCCTCTTAGCGATGTTCTTGGGCGCTATCTCTCCGAAAGTGAGTATTACCATAGTCATGAAAACGGTCGCGGCGACGGTTCCCAAGGCAGGGTTGTCGGGAAAAAGCTGCTCGGTGAAAAGCAACGTACAGGTTGTGGATGCCGCAATATTGAGTATATTGTTGCCTACGAGGATTGTGGTGAGGAGCCTCTCGAAGTCCCCCGACAGCGCTAGCGCCCTTGCGGCGTTCTTGGCTCCGTCGCTCTCCAGCTTCTTGAGGCGTATGTTGTTGACACTGGAGTAGGCCATTTCAGACATAGAAAAATATACAGCCCCCAGTAGGAGTACAAATATAATGACCGATAAGATAACGACGAGTCCTACGTCCATCTTAGATCAACCCGTTCGTTTCAAGCGTACCAAGGGACACTTTTTTAATCCTGCCATGTCACACTGACGCTTCGACTAAGCGGACGTGGGATATAATGATTATGAAAGAAAAGACTGCGGAAGAGGCGAAACACGGCTATTTTTAATAAAAAGGAAAGGGTTTGTTACTGGCATGTGCTTCGTGCTTACATTCCCATCCTGCTCTTGACGTCGTTCGAGAGGACGGCGACCAGGAGGAAGGCGTACAGAATGAATTGGCAGAGGCTCAGGACTGCGGTTACCACCATGTCGATGGCTGCCATGTCCGTAAGGAACGGAGTAATTATTCCTATGAGCGAGACGATGGTCAGCACAAGGAACACAATCACCAGGAGAATCCAGATGATCTTGTCGAATGTGTCCGTTACGTTGTCGGTGATCTTCTTGGCAATCCACATGAGGATCAGACCGAAGATCAGAGCAATGACAATCTCGACGGCTCCGCTCGCGATGGAATCGTCGACCATCAGGCCTGCTCCGGTGAATATTCCGACGACTATCGTTGCAAGTCCGACGAAGTTTACGAACTTACCGAGGATGCTGAGAGCACTTGTGTCCTCGCCCCTATAAATAGGCAGTCCTATCCCAAGAATCAGGACGCCGTATAGGATTGTACCGATAGATGCTACGATTAAACCAATCGCCATCGGATCGGCAAGCGCTCCGTTCACAATCGCCAAGATTCCTGCCAGTATGCTGACGATACCGATAACCACGGCCGCCAGTCCGAAATTTTTAGGGTTGTCAATGAATGACATGATTTACGGACCGACGAAGGAGATATAAATAATGTTCTAAATTACGCCAGCTTTATAATAATCACGCTAAATGAAAAAAACACTGCTGGGTCTTTATTTTATCATGCATTGTTGTTATTAAACCCAATCGTTTACCGTCGTAATTTTATCTTGTGACAGATTTATTTATATTATAATAATATACGAGTCTAAGAGCTGACCGCCATGGCAAGCGAATTTACATACGAGATCGTCGAGGAGATAGCGACACTGTCCCAATCTTCAAAAGGGTGGACCAAAGAACTGAACCTCATCAGCTGGAACGAGAGGGAACCGAAATACGACATAAGAGAATGGTCCCCGGACAGGAGCAAGATGGGAAAGGGGGTCACTCTTTCGAACGAAGAGGTCTCCATCTTGAAGAAGGCCCTGGACTCCAGAGAAGATATAGTGTGATCCCTTCGTTCCGTTATGCTGGGAAGTGTTCGAATGTCGGATAACAGGGTAAGCTACCTGGAGCGTTTCCTAGGAGGTGTCGACAAGGTGGAGACCGGCCGTCCAGGAAGCATATCCGACGACCGCTGGTTGGCCACATACTATAGACCCGAATATGCCCCTGTGCTGATAAGATATCTTTCCTACGCGAACGAGAACGTGAGGGCAGAGACTTTGATGCTGCTCACCGATGTCAGAGAGCCTGCCGCCGCGGACACCGTCCGCAGGATGAGCGTATCTGATACCGAGAAGGTCAGAGGGGCTTGCATCGGATATCTCAATGCGGTCTCCGACGCAGAGGATAGAGTGCCCTCCCTCATGGACGCTCTGAAACACTCACGGGGCGAAGAGTTCTCAAAGGCAGCATCCCTCATAGGCTCCTTCGGAAGGAAGGAGGACATCGACGAGCTCCGCAGGATATACGGTCAGGTTCGCGGGGATATGCGGAAAGAATTATTCACGGCCCTCGAACGCATAATAGGACGCTATCCGGAGCTGGGACCCAAACGGGACCTGTTGCTGTCATTGCCCGTGTCTCCGAACGAGGATGCCTACGACCGTTTCGTAACTGTCTCTGAAGAATATTTGGATAAACGCTACAGGGAGAATGTTTCTTCGCAGAAGAAGATCGACGCAAAGACGGCCAACAACGTTTCGGCCGCACTCGCAAAGATGAGGACCAGAATCTACAACGAGTCTGATAACCTGCAGTACTACGGTGCCGAAGAATCCGATAGGACCTGCAAACTCACGGAACTTATCAGATGGGCATCCGAGGACCTTGCCTTGAAAACTGTCGTTCAGGGCGGCCCCGGGCACCTCTGCCCGAGGTGCGGAGCTCAGATGGTTCTGTACCGCAGGCTGTGGTCATGCCCCGAATGCTGACCTGTTTTGTACAAACCTTTAAATTCAGAACGTCAATGCGAACTCAGGCATTCTAATATAGCTCCCTGTACGCCGTAGGGAAGAGTTAGGAAGTAGTATTGGGGCCGAAAGAACATAGGAGATAGAAAATATGGCCTACGGAGACGACAGGAACAGAGGATACAGAGACAACAGGGAGCCCAGGGAGATGTTCGACACCACCTGCTCCGACTGCGGAAAAGAGTGCCAGGTGCCCTTCAAGCCCACCGACGGAAGGCCCGTCTACTGCAGGGACTGCTTCCAGAAGCACCGCCCCGCTGACAGGGACGGCGGCAACGGCGGCAGGCACCAGAGATACTGAGCTTTTCAAGTTCACCGGATTCTAAAACCTTTTACGTATTTCACTTACGCTTTTGCATTTTCGGATTTTTGCTGTCGATCATCGCTTCCGACATCATCGCCACCTTCAGGACGGCAAACGACATCACCACGCCGGCAATACCGAATATCAGGATAACGACACCAAGACCCTTGTACCCCATCAAATATAGCCCGAGTCCGACGAATGCTACGGCGGCCGAAATGAAAAACACAACCTGTGCGGCACGGGAGCCCTGCTTCAAGTCCACGGAGAGACACGGTACGGCAGATATTTAATCAAATGCAAATAAAAGAAAGTAGTTTGAACGGCTTCCGTTCTGAAAATCAGGCTATCTTCTTTCCAGAGTTAGGACCGGCCCCTTCGTCGTAGACCGCCGTGACCTTAAACTTCCACAGAGCTTTCGCGTGCATGTTGGCGTCAGCGAGGGCCTTGTTCAGATTGTCAACGTCCGACCCCTTCTCCTCGCGCCCGAGAACGATCGCCTGCATCTCGTAGGCCTTTGGGCCCGCACTGACCAGGATAGCGACCTTCTTATTCTCGGCCATGTACTCTGCGGACCTTTTCATGAGGACCTCGCCGACGGTGATGACGTCGTTGCCGATGGTTCCAAAGCTTCCGCATACTATGGCGTGAGGCTGTCCGGCCGCGTTCGCGGTCACCAGGACCTTTGTCGTTCCCTTGTCGTTCATTAGGTCAAGAATTTCCTTGGGGATTGCTACCATTATCTATCACCAATCATAAACGGTAACAAAAGTATATATAACAGGGAGTTACAGCCGTGTTATCCTTGGAATCAGCTCCCGGCAACGGACTTCGCGTCTCTCACTTGGTCTTTTTGAGCTTCGATTTTTTCTCGCCCTTGGAACCGGTCATGTCGTAGGCGCAGATTATCACAATCAACGCGGCGACGCAGGCGATTATTACAGAAAACTCGGCTAATTCGAACATGACGGCTCCAACGGCCGGTGCGTATTTATGGCTTTTCAATGGGCCTAAGATGCTGGACCACGAGCTGGACCTTCCCGCCCTTGAAATACGGTATCGAAGTACAGGAATACTCTGTATCACTTCCAGGTATCACGCGGGGCTTGTTGCAGTGCACCGGCGCCTGCATTGTGATGACATTGCAGTCCGCACAGCATGTCGTGCGACCCAGGAGACGGTAGCACTTGATGCCTATGACATCGTCGGAGGACTTGTTGAAAACCTTGAGGGCTGCACGATTCATCCATACGATCGTGTGCTCCGAATCGTGGATAATTATGAGGTCATCTATTTCATCCAGGACCATGTTGAGCAGAACATCGGCGAATCCCTCTTCTTCTATTTTACCACCGTATAGTCATCGCGTTGGAGATATTAAACCTGGCGGGAGGAAAGGATACTTTGCACGTAATGGATGCGGAATGTGTATCGATACCCTCATATAACCCTGATTTTCTGCAAAAATTCTGACAAATCTGTAATCTGATTTCGAATTTCGAATTTAGGCGTCCTGTCTTTTAGACATTTTTTTATACGGACAACATATTGGCTACTGAATGACTTATGATGTTATCATTGTCGGGGCTGGCCCTGCGGGTCTCACAGCAGGCATATATGCCAGGTCCAAGATGATGAATACACTTATTATCGAGTCCGGCCGCGTAGGTGGCCAGCTTGTAAGCCTGTATCCGGAGAAGGGAGTGCATAACTTCCCCGGCTTCGAGAGTGTGCAAGCCCGCAAGCTTTCCGACCGCCTCTATGCCCAAGCCGAGAACCTGGAGTGCGAGATCAGAGAAAGAGAGAAAGTGCTCGAGATAAACGACGGCAACGAGGACCTGGTCGTCGTTACCAACAAGGGCGAATATCACACGCTGACAGTGATCGTCGCCATCGGAATGGGCGATTTCAACCCCAGGAAGATGAACGTTCCCGGAGAGGACGAGTTGTTCGGAAAAGGCGTTTCGTATCTGCTGCCGGTCAAGGAAGAGCTTGTTGGCCAGAAGGTCACCATGTTCGGGGGCGGAAACAGCGCCATAGAAATGGCACTGATTGCGGACTCGGTCACCGACACCACGATCGTACACAGAAGAGGAGAGTTCCGGGCGGATGAGATGAACGTGGTCAACCTGGAGAAAAGCAACATCCTGAAAGTCCTGAACGCGGAGACCTTATCTTTCAACGGAAACGGCAAATTGAAGTCGGTAACCGTCAAACAGGACAACAGGATCTTCGAGATACCGACAGACCTTGCAGTGATCAACATCGGGATCAAGTCCGACCTGGGCATACTTTCCAAATGGGGATTGGAGCTTACTGGCGAGGGCCTGGTGAAGGTGAACCCCGACATGTCCACGAACAGACACGGCGTATTCGCCTGCGGAGACGTGGTGGACTACCCAGGAAAATACAAACAGATAATCACTGCCTGCGGAGAGGCCGCGAACGCCGTGCAGACGGCGTACAAATTCTCAAAGAAACCCTACTGGGCCTGAAAGGAAACCGTTTTTCCGGCCTTATCGGCCGGGATTGTAATCTCATTCGTCAACGATTGCGTCGTTGGGGCACTCGTCAACGCAGGCCCCGCAGTCAACGCAGGCATCTTGGTCGATGACCGCGATATCGTCTATGGCGATTGCGTCCTGGGGGCATACGTCGGCACATGCCCCGCAGGCTGTACACTTATCTGCTATTACTTTCGGCATTTGAGCACCTAACACAGTATGAAAAAAATCTGTATTTGTACTTTGCTAGCAGCAACAACGAAATATCTCATGAAGTCCATGAGGCTTCATGATTTATTTTTCCGGCACCGTCATAACACAGGACGGGGCGATCGAAGGATATATCGGTCTCGAGGACGGCACGGTCGCAGAGATCTCCGAGGGGAGCTGTCCAGCCGAGCCTTTGGCGAAGGGCATCATCGTCCCTCCCATGGTGGACGGGCATACCCATTGCGCCGATTCGGCCCTGACGGTTCCGAAGGACATCGGCCTCTGCGAACTGGTGGGGCCCGACGGTATCAAAGAAAGATATCTTAGAGGGACCCCTCCTGAAAAAATAGCCCACAGTATGAAGTGTTTTTCCAAACTGGCACATATGAATGGGATAGGGACTTTCATAGACTTCCGCGAAGGCGGAGCCGAGGGTAGCATGTTGCTGAGAAGAGCCGTACCGGAAGCGTTCATACTCGGAAGACCGTCTTCGCCGGAGTTCGACCCTAACGAATTGGACGATATTCTAAAGTATGCCGATGGGATACAGCTATCAGGGATTAACGATGTGCCAGCTTCCTATTCCGAAGCGGTAGCTGACTATACCGTCCGTTCGGGAAGGATGTTCGCCATACATGCCAGCGAAGGCTCACGTGAGGATATCGACTCCATATTGGCACTTTCACCATCCTTCGTGGTACACATGGCCTCCGCGGAACGCTCGGACCTCGTCAAATGCGCCGAGGATGATGTTCCCATCGTATCATGTCCGAGATCCAACAATTTTTTCGGTCTCACGCCCCCGCTGGCTATGATGCGCGAATGCAATAACACGGTCATACTGGGAACGGACAACGCAATGCTCTGCACTCCCGACATGAGGGAAGAGGCCAGGCAATACTGTTCGGTCCTCGGTGACCAGAAAGTCGACCCGGAAAACCTATGGGGCGTCATGGTGTCCAACGGAAGAAAGCTATTATATGATGGAAAAAGAATGGGGCTCCAGCCTGGCATGGACGCCGATATTACGGTTCTGCCCTCCGAGGGCGGCACCGCGGCCGGGATGTTAAGGAGCTCAGAACGCATACTGCGCTACAGACAGACAGAGAAAGGTGATTGAGATGGTTTTCGATAAGATTCTTGTTCCTACCGACGGAAGCGAATACACAAAGGCGGCCGTGAGGAGGGCCATGGACCTCGCCAAACTCAGCAATGGTAAAATAACCGCCCTTTATGTGATGGACCAGACAATTTTCACCAATGTCCCCATGGACACCGCCGTCATGAACGTCTACCGCACGCTTGAGAAGGAGGGCAAAAATGCGCTTCAGTTCGTCGAAGATCTCGGAAAAGAGGCAGGTGTCAGTGTGGAAATCAAGCTGGCCGAAGGAATTCCGATAAAGGTGATACTTGAACTTTCCAAGGAGTACGACATCATAGTGATGGGGACCCTTGGGAGGACCGGTATGTCAAAACTTCTAATGGGGAGCGTGGCCGAGAAAGTGGTCAGAGCTTCCAGATGCCCCGTAATGGTGGTTAGGTCCCCTGAGGCTGATAAACAATGAGAACAGTATCCGAAATAATGACTCTGGCACCCATAGTAGCGGAGGTGCCGGGAACACGAAACGACGCAATCAACATAATGGTCAGGAACGACCTGACGGGACTTCCGGTTATCCGGGGTTCCGACGGGAAACTCGTGGGGGTGGTCTCCAGAAGAGACCTTTTCAGGAAATTCGAGGAAGACCAACTTTCGCTGATAATGAAGAAGAACCCCATTTTCGTCGACAGCAAGACCCCCGTGAGCAAAGCCGCCGAGATATTCTTCAAGGAAAGGATCCACAGGCTCCCCGTCACAGAGGACGGGAAGCTCGTCGGAATAATCACCCCCACCGACCTAATGGACTCGGTCAGGGCGCTCAACAGCAAGATAACGGCCGAGGAGGCAATACACACCACATGCGTGACCGCATGGGAGCAAGACCCGCTTTCCTACACGATACCCGCAATGAGGATCAGCGACGTCCCGGCTGTGCCTGTGCTCGACGAGAACGGGAAGCTCGTCGGGATACTGACCGACCGTGACCTGTTCAGCGACCAGTCCGGGGACCCCGATGCGATGAAGGCCCTGGGTATAGAGGATACCTCGCTGGCCGGCTACAGGAACGTCCTCCCGCTGTTCTACACGGCCACCGACAAATACCTCGACCAGAAGAAAGCGGTAAGCGACTTCATGGTGAAGAACCCCATGACAGTATACAAGAAGACTTCAATATCAGAGGTCGCCAGGATCATGAAGGCCAACGACTTCGGGCAGATACCTGTCAGAGGTTCAAAGGACGAACTGATCGGAATGGTCTACGATGTCGATATTTTGATGGCACTGACTGGTAATTCCGATGACTAAAGAAGCAGACGGCGACGAACTCATGGCCATCTGCAAACGCAGAGGCTTTATCTGGCCTTCTTTCGAGCTCTACGGCGGCGTAGCCGGGATGTTCGACTACGGACCCCTCGGGTGCACAATGAAGAACAACATACTTGAGGTATGGAGGGACATATATAAGGGAAGGGAGGGTTTTGTGGAGATAGATTCCGAGACCGTCAACCCCGCGGAAGTGTTCAAGGCCTCGGGACATGTGGACGAATTCTCGGACTACATGACATACTGCACACAGTGCCAGCTTCCCTTCCGGGCCGACCACCTTGTCAAGAATTTCTGCGAGAACCCGGACACCATGAGCCAGGCCGAGCTCGAGAGCGCGTTCTCCGAATTCGGCATCAAATGCCCGGAGTGCGGGGGGGAACTCGGCAAAGTGGAGGAGTTCAACCTGATGTTCAAGACGACCATCGGTCCGGGCTCCGCGCGCGTGGGCTATCTCAGACCCGAGACCGCTCAGGGGATATTCGTCAACTTCCAGAACCTTTACCGCTACAACAGGGAGAAGCTCCCGCTGGGAGTCATCCAGACTGGCAGGGGGTACAGGAACGAGATCTCTCCCCGCCAGGGCATGATAAGGATGAGAGAGTTCAACATGATGGAGGTCGAACTTTTCGTCGACCCCCACGACAAGGGCTGGTCCAGGTTCCCCGAGATAGAGGACGAGGAGCTGGTACTTGTGCCCAACACCGGCACGGAGACGGTCGTGAAGACCGTCAAGCAGGCGGTGGATGAGGGCATAATCGCGAACCGTGTGCTCGCCTACTTCGTGTGCACGACCAAACAGCTCCTTCTGCGCCTGGGCATCAATGCGGACAGGCTCAGGTTCAGGCAGCACCTGAAGGACGAGATGGCCCATTACGCGGCCGACTGCTGGGATGCGGAAGTTCTGCTGTCCTACGGCTGGACCGAGATCACAGGTATAGCTGACAGAGGTTGCTGGGACCTCTCAAGGCACTCGCAATTCTCCGGTTCCGACCTTTCGCATTTCGACAGGTTCGACGAACCCAAAGAGATGACCTTCATGAAGGTCCAGGCCAACCACAGGGTGCTCGGACCGGCATTCAAGGGCAAAGCCAAAGACATCGCGGCCGCCCTGGAGGCCAAGACGCCGGAAGACATCAGGGACGGGAAGATCGTGCTGAACATCGGCGGAGAAGAGATTGTTCTGACCAAGGAGTATTTCGAAGTCAAAAAAGTCACGGAGAAAGTCACCGGGGAGCGCGTGGTGCCCCATGTCATAGAGCCCTCCCACGGACTGGACAGGATATTCTACTCTCTGCTGGAACATTCGTACTTCTATGATAAGAAGAGAGAATATTCCGTCCTGAGGCTCAGACCGGAAGTTGCACCCATAAAGGTCGGAGTGTTCCCGCTTATGGAGAAGGACGGCCTCGACGTGCTTGCCAAAGAGATATACGATAAGGTGCACTCGAGGATGACCGAAGCCTATTACGACGGCTCTGGGACCATCGGAAAGAGGTACGCCCGCATGGACGAAATAGGCACTCCGTGGTGCATAACGGTCGACTACGAGTCTCTCGAAGGCCCCGACAAAGGTACTGTCACCATAAGGGAGAGGGATACGGGCGACCAGAAGCGCATCCCCGCGGATAAGGCTGCGGAAACAGTCCGCAACCTGGTCGGGGGGCTCAGCTTCTCAGACCTCTAAACCTCAAAAAACCCCCTTTATTTCTCTGCCAGCATAATGCTGGCTTACCGAACTAAGTTTTATAGACATTGAACACGATGTAGACGGGAGGATTTGTTTATGGTGATTAAAGATCTAGAAGATCCGAGAAGGCTTTCGATGCTCAGGTCCCAAATCGACGCCTATTCCGTCGAAGAGATCATGGACAGCGACTTCCCGACCGTTGGTTCCGACGACCGCCTTTCTGACGTCCTGTCGGTGATGAGGGACACGAACTACCAGGACGTTCCGGTAGTTGACAACGGCACGTACATGGGCGTGATAAGCTATACCACCATCCTGAAAAAGAAGAGCGCCAACATGGACTCCAAGGTAAAGGGCCTCCTAAGAGGAGTCCCCATGCTCAGCAAGAGCGACGACATCACAAAGATCGCGGAAGAGATGACCAGCAACAATTGCAAGCAGCTTCCCGTGATATCCGGAAAGAAGATCATAGGCGTGGTGTCCAGGAGAGCTCTCGTAGATATTGCCTCCAAGGTCAAGGTCCTGAACGATATCAAAGTCTGGGAAATCATGACGAACCCCGTAAAGAGCGTGGGCGTCAACGCCATGCTCTCCGATGCCTTCGAGATGATGCAGGAGCTCGACACTCTGACCATACCCATCGTCGACAGCGAGAACAAGGTTGTCGGCGTGGTCGGCATGAGGGAGATCATCGACAACAACTGGAGGAACGACAACAAAATCATAGGGGACCTCGAGAAGAACGCCAAGGCCCAGATCACCGTGGAATCGGTCAGCGTCAGTCCTGCCATAACCGTCAACTGGGACGATACGGTGGAAGACGCAGCGGCGCTGATGGTCGACAACGACATCTCGACCCTGCCCGTGGTCGAAGGAGAAAAGCTCGTAGGAATGCTCACGCAGTACGACATAATCGAGATAATCTCTGCGTGCCGCGAGAGGGAGCTCATGTTCATACAGATCAGCGGCCTCGAGGACGACGACAAGGCCGCCACCGAAGCACTGTACGAAGTAATCGAAGAGCAGATGGTAAAGATCAGCAAGGTCTACAGGCCCGAGAGCCTGATGCTCCACGTCGCGAGGTACAACGACACCGGCGGCTCGGCCAAGTACAGCATCTCCGCAAGGCTGTACATGAGGGGCAAGGTCGTGAACTACAAGGAAGTGGGATGGGACCTGGTAAGGACCACCTCCGACCTGATGAAGAAGATTTCAGAGTCTGTCATGTCCATGAAGGACTCTAAGATCAAGTTCCGCCAGCGCAAGAAGTGAAACTTTTTTCCTCACAACCTTTTTTTATACCCTCTTTTATAGTGTGCCCTGTTCAACATGCCGCAGTACGACTCAGCTTCAATAGAGGGACGCTGGCAGAAGATGTGGAAGGACGATAGGGTCTACCATTTCGACCCGCAGTCCGAAAAACCCGTTTTCAGCATAGATAATCCCCCGAGGTACACTTCCGGATCTCTGCATCTGGGACATGCTACCGGTTACTCAATCTCAGACTTCGCGGCGCGTTATAAGCGCATGAGGGGGCATAACGTATTCTTCCCCCTTTGTTTCGACGTTAACGGGACGCCCATCGAGGTGAAGGTCGAAAAAAAATACAACATAACAAAACTCGACCTTCCACGTAAAGAGTACCGAAAGCTGTGCAGCGATTATGCCAACGGTTTCATAGCCGAGATGACCCGCGACTTCGAAAGACTCGGGGAGAGCATGGACCCCAGCATATACTATCAGACCGACGCCCCGTACTACCGAAAGATTACTCAGCTTTCCTTTGTGGAACTTTTCAAAAAAAACTTGGTCTACAAGGCCAACTTCCCGGTGAACTGGTGCCCCAGGTGCATGACCGCCCTGGCCGATGCCGAAGTGGAATATAGGGACAACGTCAACAAATTGAACTTTATCAAATTCAGAGTTGCCGGAACAGACGAATACGTGCTCATAGCCACCACCCGCCCCGAGCTGCTTTGCACCTGCCAGGTTGTTGCCGTTCATCCGGATGATGCGGAGAAACATCACCTTGTGGGAAAAGAGCTGGTGACCCCCCTGTACGGCAAGAGGGTAAAGGTCATAGCCGACGAAAAGGTGGATCCCGAATACGGTACGGGTTTCGTGATGATATGCACCATAGGCGACAAGGACGACTTGGAATGGGTAATGAAATACCATCTGCCCCTGGAGAAAGGAATCGACGAGACCGGAAAGATGACGGAGCTCTCGGGAAAATATCAGGGAATGCCAGTGGCAGATGCCAGGGATGCCGCGATCGCGGACCTAAAAGAATCCGGCCTTCTCGTCAGACAGTTGGACAATCCCCAGCAGGTGTCCATATGCTGGAGGTGCAAGACACCTATCGAGTATCTTCAGGTCCCGCAGTGGTTCCTGAAAACGCTTGACTTCAAAGAGGAAGTCCTGAAACGCGCTGACGAGATCCGATGGCACCCCGAATTCATGAAAGTTCGCCTGATCGATTGGGTGGAATCGCTGGAGTGGGACTGGGTGCTCAGCAGGCAGCGCATTTTCGCAACCCCTATACCTGTCTGGGAGTGCGCAGACTGCGGCCATGCCGTATGCGCCGAAAAAGAGCAGCTTTACTGCGACCCGGTGGAAGACTCGCCGCCGGTGGATAAATGCCCCAAGTGCGGCGGGGAACTGGTGGGATGCACGGACGTTTTCGACACTTGGATGGATTCTTCCGGATCTTCACTCTATAACACATACTGGCACAGGGACGATGAGATGTTTGGGAAGCTTTTCCCCATGTCCCTCAGGCCACAGTCACACGACATCATAAGGACCTGGGCGTTCTATTCCATA
Source organism: Candidatus Methanomethylophilaceae archaeon (assembly GCA_050180115.1). GTDB lineage: Archaea > Thermoplasmatota > Thermoplasmata > Methanomassiliicoccales > Methanomethylophilaceae > VadinCA11. The sequence continues at coordinate 2,845 of JBFXEL010000017.1, read as the reverse complement.
CTGCGCTCGGAACAGATCACGCAGAGCATACCCTGGAAGGAAGTAATGATCAACGGATTCATCATGGCACCCGACGGCGCTCCCATGCACTCCTCGGTAGGGAACGTAATCGACCCGGTCCCGATATTGGAAAAGTATGGCGCCGATGCCCTTCGCTATTATGCGGCGACCTGCTCTCTCGGAATAGACCATGCCTTCAGAGAGCCGGACGTGGTACGCGGAAGGAAGCTCTGCAACAAGATATTCAACCTGGGACAGTTCGTAACACGCTTCTTGGATTCCAAACCTGAAAAAGAATGCGGGAGCCTGCGGGTTTCGGACAGATGGATCCTCAGCATGTACTCGGAGACTGTCGCAGAGGCGACGGAATATTTCGAGGCATATCAGTTCGACAAAGCAATGAAGGCCATAGAAAATTTCATCTGGCACGAGTTCGCCGACCACTACGTTGAGATGGCTAAGGGAAGAAGCGACGAAGCTGTTAAATTTACTCTGTACAACGTTTTCTACGGCTCCCTAAAGCTCATGGCGCCAATCATGCCCCATGTGACGGAAGAACTGTACCAGACCATATTCAGGCAGTTCGAAGGAGATGCCAGCATCCATCTGGCTCAATGGCCGGAGCCTATCCTTTCCGACAGAGACGCGGAAAGGACCGGGGACGTCCTGAAGGATGTCGTCGCGGCCATACGCGCATGGAAATCCGAGAAGAAGATGCCTCTCAACGCCGAGATAGCGTTTTTGGAGCTCGTAGGTCCTGATTCGTCGATATTGGAAAGTGCCAGGGATGATATTTCAGAGACCACCAAAGCCTCGGAGATCACGATTGCAGAATCTGCGGAGTTGATCGAGGAGGTCGTGGGCGTCAAACCAGTGCACTCCAAACTGGGCCCCGCTTTCAAAGCGGCGGCGAAAGCCATCGTGGCCGCGATATCGGCCATGGAACCTTCGGACGTCGCAAAGCAGATTGCTAGCGGATCGGTTAAGATCGAGGCGGGCGAAGTCTACGAACTGGGCCCCGAATATTTCGAACTAGACAAGCGTCTCACCCTCGGCGGAAAGGCCGTGGAGACGATCCAGGTCGGCGGGATACTGATCGTGGTCGAGCTTTAAGAAAAATAAGGGAATGGATCACTGGACGACGTTCACGGTGATCTTCTTTCCATCAAACTTCATCTTAGTCAGATCGGAGGTCATCTTCCTTCCGAAATCCTTATGGACCTCTACTACAGATGATTTGCTGCCGATCTCGATGTTCCCGATGGAGTATTCTCTGATCCTGGCATTCCTTATGATGAACTCCGATAGACCTACTTTTCCGAAACCGTCCTTTTTGCCGAGGTTTATCTCGAACTTGACCATACCGAAAACGTCCGCGGCCTGGTCGAAGTCCACGACCATGCGTATGGTGTCCCTGCTTCCTTCCTCAGCGTCCGGGACTTCCCTCTTGGTAATCTCCATCCCGGTGCGTAGCTCGAACTCGTGCACGAGATGCTCCTCTTCGGCGGTGACGAAGGATACCGCGGTACCTTCCTTGCCGGCCCTCCCCGTACGCCCTATCCTGTGGATGTACGTCTCCACGTCCTCGGGCATGTCATAATTGATTACGTACGAGATATCTTCCACGTCCAGTCCCCTTGCGGCGACGTCCGTGGCAACGAGTATCTGCACCCTGCCTTCCTTGAAGTCCCTAAGCACCTTCTCCCTCTTGGGCTGGGGCATGTCGCCGTGGATGGCCTCGGCGACGTACTTGTACTGGTCGAGACGCTCGATCAGCATGTCAACCATCCTTTTGGTCTGGCAAAATATAATCGCCTTCGGCTGGTCGATATCCAGTATCCTGCTGAGCGCCCATGACTTGTTCCTCCTTCCCACAGAAATATAATACTGCTTGGTGAGGTCCAGGACCACCTCATCCCTGGATACGCTGATCTCCTTTGGATTCCTCATGTAGTCGTAGGAGAGGCGTTTTACGCCTTCGGGCATCGTGGCGGACATCAGCAGGGTCTGCCTGTTGGGGGGCATCATGCGAAGTATGTCCTCGATGTCTTCGATGAATCCCATGTCCAGCATGCGGTCGGCCTCGTCCAGCACCACTACCTTGATGGCGCTGAGGTTCAGCTCTTTGCGGAACATCATGTCCTTGACGCGCCCCGGCGTCCCCGCTATGATGTCAGCGCCCTTCTGGAGCTTCTTGATTTGGCCCTCTATGCTGGCCCCCCCGTATATCGGGACGCATATATGCCCCGTATACTTGGCGAGCTTGGACATCTCCTCGGAGACCTGGACTGCCAGCTCCCTGGTGGGTGCGAGTATTATCGACTGGGGGACCTTCTGCGGAGCGCCTATCTTGCCGAGGATTATCGACCCGTAGCAACCTGTCTTCCCAGTCCCGGTCTGGGCCTGGGCGAACATGTCCCTCCCTGTCAGCCCGATTGGGACGGCCGATACCTGAATCGGAGTGGGCTCCTCCCATCCCATGTCGTCCATGGCTCTGGCAACTTCTTCTGGAATACCTATATCTGTGAATTTTGAGATCATCATACCACTTGATCCGAACTTAAACAGCCTGTGACTTCAACACAGACAACGCTCAATTTCGCCACTCGATATGCCCGCTGTATTTATAATAATGACTGGAAGGAGATAAAGCAACGGCAAAGTATATATTTAAAAAGTCAATCTGTGGAGATGCACTGTGGATGTAGTGTAGCTGGTTATCACTTAACCTTGCCAAGGTTAGAACTCGGGTTCGAATCCCGGCATCCGCACTTCTTTTCCTATCCAGATCGTCGGATTTTGATTCCAATCTTTTTTCGGTCCGGCTTGGTTCGAGTATATTTTT
>JBFXEL010000016.1:4343-18536 GCA_050180115.1 Candidatus Methanomethylophilaceae archaeon | reverse complement strand
TTCGGCCTGTTCACCGAAGACCGCAAGGTGCGGATGCCGGACTTCCTGTCTTTCGGAATATCCGAGATACTCGGCACGGCACTCAAGCACGGTGCCATAGACGCCGCGGTGATAGCTGCCGACGGATGCGGGACCGCCGTGGTCACGGACCCCGAGATCGTACAGGGCATGTGCGGGCGCATATCGGCCATAATAGAGACTTCTCCGATAGAAACGGTGATCGACGCCGTTGGAAGGGATATGGTCCTTAACCCGGACACCGCAGAGATAGATATGCTCGCAGGCCTGGAAAAGGCGTATTCCATGGGCTTCCGTTCGGTCGCCGTCACGGTATGCGGCGCGGACGACGCTCTGAAGGCAAGAGACTCGTACGGATACAGCACGGTCATAATGGCCGTCCACACCACCGGCACATCCTACAAGGATGCAGTAACGCTTTTCGATAACTGCGACGTCATCACCGCATGCGCATCCGCGACGATACGCCAGGAGGCGAAGGTCAGAAACGTGGTCACTGCGGGTAACAAAGTGCCGATATACGGCGTGAGCGAGAAGGGCAAGGAACTGGTGAAACTCAGGCTCAAGGAGATCGGAAGGGAACCTTGGACCGGAAACCCGCCCGAAGACCCTCCTTCTCCGCTTATCTAACGTCGATCACAAGATGTGTCCCCGAGCGGAGGTACATGACCGGCACTCCGGCATTCCTCAGCTTTCTCCTGAGCTCCCTGTCGTTCGTCAGAACGTACGCCCCGGTGCGTTGTGCCAGCTCGATCACCGCCGCGTCTCCCGACGATTCCGTCTGCACGATCTCGTAACGCCTTGCCAGTTCGATCGCCGCGGCGGAGAACTTGTGCTCCAGCCTTTTGAGCTCGCCGATTATGGGTCCCGGGACCATGAAATGAACGTCTCCGAGTACCTGGCGTACGGCCAGGTCGAGGTTGAGTTTCACCTCGAAGGGCATCAGGAGCGCGTTGGTGTCTAAAATTACGTTCGTGGCCATAGGCTCACTGTTCTACGATTCCGTATCCGATGAGCCTCCATTTGTTGGAGATTCTTCTGGATATTGCGACCCTCTGACCGGGCATGACGCATACGGGTATCTTAAGGACGACATCGGCGGACCCGCTTCTTGCGCTCTTCACCACGCCTACGGTGGTCGCGGTCCCCACGCTGAGCATGAGGGGCTCGTTGCTTTTTATTTCCTCGACGCTCAGTTCGGACGACGAACCGACGACACGCTCCATTAGCACGGTCTGCATCGTGAAATCGCTGACGACCGCCGGAAGCTTCCCGGGGGTTCCGAGCATGGTTCCGGTAAGACCGTCAGATTTGGTGATTGACGGGTCCAGCTCGGTACCGATGGCGATGAGTCCTCCGGGCTCCACGCTGTCGACCATCCTTCCCCCCGCCTCGAGAGAGATGATATCGGCCGTGATCTTCTCGTAAGTCATCTTTCCGGCGACCTCTGCTCTTCTGCCCGGCACGATCTCCACCCTGTCGCCGATCTTGAGCCTTCCCTGTATCAGGGTGCCTCCTATGACACCTCCCCTGAGTTCCTTGGGTTTGACGCCAGGCGAGTTGATGTCGAAGGAACGTGCCACATGCATGAGCGGGGCGGATTCCGTGTCCCTGGTAATTTTGTGTATGATGTGCTTCTGGATGGCCTCGATGAGCATGTCGATGTTCACGCCGTGGTTCGCAGATATGGGGATGATCGGCGCGTTCTCGGCGACCGTGCCCTTGACGAAGGCCTTGATCTCCCTGTAGTTCTCCAGGGCCTGTTCCTTCGTTACGATATCGATCTTGTTCTGGACGATCACGATGTGCTCGATGCCTATGATCGATAGGGCCATCAGATGCTCTTTGGTCTGGGGCTGCGGGCAGTGCTCGTTGGCGGCCACCAGAAGCAGTGCGCCGTCCATGAGGGCGGCGCCCGAAAGCATCGTGGCCATAAGCGTCTCGTGGCCGGGGGCGTCGACGAAGGACACGGCCTGAAGGAATTCGGTCTCGGAGCCGCAGTTCTTGCATGTCTTATCCGTGCCGTAAGCTGCTGCGCCCTGGCACTGGGGGCATTTGTAGAATGCGACGTCGGCATATCCGAGGCGGATGGAGATCCCCCTCTTTACCTCTTCGGAGTGACGGTCGGTCCAGTCTCCGGAAAGCGCTTTGGTGAGCGTGGTCTTGCCGTGGTCGACGTGGCCGATCATCCCGATGTTGGCCTCGGGCTGCCTGGGGACCTTCATCATTTCTCCGCGGGAGCTCCGCCGGATGCGAAGGTCTCCTCAACCGATTTGGGTCCGTATTCTGCAATGGCCATGTTGATCTGCACGATTTCGGCAGATATCGTGGAACCGCGAACCGCGGTCCTCTTCCTCTCTCCCGGATATTTCTCGTGGAATCCGAGACCATCCGATAAGAGGAGCTTTCTCTTCCTCGCGCCGGGGAGGTCCTTCCTCATGGGGGTACCGTTGCCGTCGCTTCCGCCTGTGATCTTAAGCTTGTAACCGGGGAGCCCTACGAAAATTCCGTCGACGACCTCTCCGATGTTTTTACCAATCAGAGAGTTCGCGTGGTGGCCCGACACGGCAACATTGTAAGATTTGCCCGTCTTAACGTCATTCACGATAGTTTTGAAGTCTACCATTTGAACACCTGTGGGTCGCTCCTATTCAGGTCAAACTTATATACCTTTCCATTCGGGAGAGATCACTTCTGACCCCTGGAAATGTTTCTCCTTTTGGACTTGATTTTGCTATACGGCAGTATTTTGCCAAGGCGCGTTTTTAGCTCCGATATCGAAGCGACCTCGCTCGGGTCGACCCCGTTGATATATGCCAGATATAACGAAACATAGTCTCCGATCATCACAGAACGCAACAGCCTCTCGGCCGTCGACCTTCCGCGTATCTTAACTACCATGGGTTCCACACTGTAGCTCCTGAGGACCTCTATCGCGGCGTCCATCGCCTTCCTTTTCACCTTGGACATCCTCTCTTCGTAAAGGAATATCGGAACACATGATTCCCTGACGGAACCTTCCGACCACCCCGAGATGTCGTTATGGCTGAATTCCGGCATGAGGCCCGAAAAGGCCATCATTTTTGAATTTTCGTTGATCTGCGTTTTCCACCTGATGGCAGAAGATGACATCTCGGGAGTGGAATATATTGTCGGAGTGCGACCGTTTATCCTGCGGGCGATCTCCCATGCGATGCTCCTGTTGCTCGCGAGCTCTTCTCTGAATTTCTTCAGCTTGGGCATTATCTTCCCGATCTGGACCTTGAACGATGTTCCCCCGATCTGGTCCATGAGTTTGAACATGAGCCCCAGCGAATAACCTACTGCGCATCTTGGCTGGAGTCCCGGCATCATTTTCAAAATGAAAAGGCCGTCGTTCTCGGCCTTTTCCAAGAGCTGCCCCCCTGCGGTCATTACTGTGATCTTGAAGCCTTTCTCTATAGCATCATCATAAAGTGCCAGCGTCTCCCTGGTATTACCGGAGTAGCTTGCCATTATGATGAATGTCTCATCGTCCAACCATTTAGGCAGCTCCGGAAAACGCTGTACTATTACCGGATAGCTGTAGTCTGAATACATGCAGTCGGCGAGGATATCACCGCTTATGGCCGAACCGCCCATCCCGCATACCAGTATCTTGTTGAACTTCGGGCGTATGTCGATCTGGGTCTCCATCGCACGGTTGAGATCGTCAAGGAAATTGTATATCCCTCCGGCCATGTTGTAGGGGTCCAGATCGAGCACTTTCTCGGGAGTGTATCTCATCACATCCCCCAGAAGATGTCTTCCTTCCTCTTGATGGCTATCAGCTCTTCCATCGCCGCCTTCTCGTCGCTGTTCAGGTCCATGTTGGGGAGCTGTTTGACCGATGACCCCAGCAGATCCACGTAAAGCACGTCGCCTTCGTTTATCTGCCTTCCAGCGGTGACGCCTTCTATGCCGACGGCGACCTCTTCCCCTTGGGACGCCTCCTTCAGCGTGTCCTCCCCGGTATGGATGCTCTTTATCCTTCCGGCTTCCCCGCCGGAGGACGAGACGAGCTTCTGGCCTATCCTGATCTTCCCCGCGATGACGCGGACGCCCACTATGGCGGGCTTGCTCACCCTGAACGTGCAGTTGGGCAGCAGCAGTATCTTGGCCGGGAATGCGAACTCGGAACGCTTGTCCGTTTCGGCCTTTTTCCTGGCCTCGTCGCGCCACAGGACATATTCGTCTATGAGCTGGTAGACTATCGGGTTTGTGAAGACGGAGATCTGATGGTTCTGTATCTCTGCCTCGGCGTCCCTGGACGTCGTGACGTTGAATCCGAGGATGACGCTGTTGTTCGTGTCGCCGTATGCCGCCTCTACTATGTCCCTGCGGGTTATCTCTCCGATGCCGTATTTCCTGATCGGTATCCCGGCCTGCTTGGCCTCGAAGGCCAGAGCCTCCAGGGACCCGACGGCGTCGGCCTTGATCGTTATGCCCGCATCCACAACGTCCACTTTGATCTGGGACTCCTCCTTTATGGTTGCTATCAACGGGTCGTTGGGCCCTTTGACCACCATTATAGGTCCTCCGGCGATTGCGCCCTCCACGTTCTGGCATGCGATCTTGACGCCTGCCGCCGCGTTGATCTCTTTAACGGAATCGAACCTGTCCCTGGGATCGCATATCTCATCCAGAGGCTTGGGTTTCAGAATCGCCTTTATCTTCGTGATGATCGGGGCGCCCCTCGTTCCCAGCGCGACCGTGTCGCCGCGACGGAGGGTGCCCGAGTAAAGAATGATATCGAGGGTCTTACCGAGGCCTTTCTCTTCCTTGATTTCCAATATCGTGCCCTTCCCGGGGCCCTCGCTCTTCTCGAGCCTGGACTCCAGGAAGCGCTGCGCCAGCCCGATGAGGACCAGCATAAGGTCCTGTATGCCCTCGCCCTCCTTGGCGCTTATGGGCACCAGGGCGACGGTCTTGGCGAAGTCGTCGATCCTGTCGTACCTGTCGGCGGATATCCCTTCGCTGGACATCTGCCCTATGATGTTGTACATCTTCTCGTTGAAGACCTCCATCGTCCTTTCCTGCTGAGCCTTCTCGGCCAGCACGAACGGTCGGCCTTCGACGCTCTGCCATCCCTGTATCGTGTCGATTTTGTTCATGGCGATCACGAAGGGGGTCTTGAACTGCCTCAGTATCCTTATGGACTCGATGGTCTGGGGCATCAGGCCTTCCTTGATGTCGATCACCAAAACGGCCAGGTCGGCCAGGGAGCCTCCCCTGGCGCGGAGGGTCATGAATGCCTGGTGCCCGGGAGTGTCTATGAAAAGCAGCCCGGGGACGTCGAACCTCTTCTTCCCCAGAATCTGGGAGCACATCTTGTAGATGTGGTCTATGGGCACTTCGGTGGCGCCTATGTGCTGGGTTATCGAGCCGGCCTCCCGGGCCTGGACAGACGTGCCTCTGACCCTGTCCAGAAGCTTAGTCTTTCCGTGATCAACGTGTCCGAGCACGCTGACGACCGGTTGCCGTATTGCCATTCGAAACCATGCCCCCACCGTCGTTTATTAAAGGGTTTAAAGGTAAACAGTTTCTTTACTCATATATCCACTTGTCGGAGTCGCGCTTGTACTCGACGAGCTCTTCGGGTCTGAAGAAGGTCGATATCTCCCTCCGGGCCGATTCGGCCGAGTCGGACCCGTGGATTATGTTCACGCCCGTGACCATGCAGTAGTCGCCGCGGATCGTTCCGGGGGCTGACTCCTGGGGATTCGTCTTTCCCATGATGTTCCTGCAGACCGTCACGGCATTGTCTCCCTCCAGCACCATCGCCAGCACGGGGCCGGAGGTGATGTAGGATATCAGAGAGTCATAAAACTTTTTGCCCTTGTGCTCCCCGTAGTGGAACTCCGCGGTGTCCTTGGAGATCCTCATCATCTTCATGGCGACAATCTTAAGGCCCTTCTTCTCGAATCGGGAGACGATTTCGCCGCAGAGTCCGCGCTGGACTCCGTCGGGCTTGACCATCAGGTACGTCCTTTCGACGGCCATCGGATCACTTCTTCTCTTCGGAAGCGCGCTTCTCTTCGAACTTCAGGCGTGCCGCTTTCTCGTCCACGGCCTTCCGGGTCCAAGCGGTCTTTCTGGGGACCCTCTTGAGCTCGACCATGTTCTTGTAGCACTTGTTGCTGTCGAAGAATAGGACGGTCCCGTCCCTCTTCACATACATCTTGCCGGTACCGGGCTCTATGTCGGTGCCGCAGAACGAGCATCTTCTTATCTCGACCAACGTATCACCTCATTCCCAGTTTCCTGGCTTCTCTCGAGGTCTCTCTCAGCATGAGGATGTCCCCCATTCTGACAGGACCCATAATGTTCCTGGTGATGATCCTTCCCTTGTCGCGACCGTCAAGTACGCGGACTTTGACCTGGGTGGCCTCACCGGTCATCCCGGTGCGGCCGATAATCTCTACTACCTCCGCGGGGATGCTGTCAGTGTCAACCATTTCAGATCACCATCATTTTTTCAGGTTCTTTGCTGCCTGGGCAATCTCTTCGCAGAGCTGTTTGCCCTTGCCTACGTCGATAATGGCGATGGAGGCTGTGGGCTTCTCGAGGCCTATCGAGTTTCCGAGCTCGGCCTTGCTGGGCACGTAAACGTACGCGACTCCCCTCTCCTCGCAAAGTGCGGGGATGTGGGCCAGGATCTCGGGCGGGTCGACGTCGACGGCCATGACGACCAGCGCCGCGTCTCCGCGCTCTATGGCTTTCGTTACTTCGTTGGTTCCTTTCTTGATCTTGCCGCCGTCTCTTGCGATCTCCGCGAGCTGGTAGGCTTTGTCAGAAAGCTCTTTCGGTGTCTCAAACTTTACAAATACAGACATTTAGATTACCTCTTTCCGGTCAATGACCTTCATCAATCATCGGCTCTTTAGAGCAGGGTTGCTATCGGTTGCTCATATAAATTAATTACTGGTCGGATTATTCCGCCCGTTGGGTGTGCCCGGCGAACTTCATGAGCTTCGGATGGAGACTGAACTCCTTTGCCACATCGTAATCCGGATGCCTGCCGAGGAACCATCTGACATAGATCGCCACGAATATCCCGCCGAGCGTGTTGGACAGCATGTCCCTCATCGTGTCGAAGGGGCTGTACTGCATGTTCGTACCCGACATTATGTCTACTACCAGCTCGAAGACCTCCCAGTAGACGCTGAACGCAAGCATCGTGAGGACTATAAAGATCGACATGCCTTTCTTGCCCAGCATTACCTTCTCGTCGTGGTCGTCTACCACCATCAGGGCGTAGAAGACGCAGAGGCCGACCACCACGGAAGATACTGTGTGGGTCACGGTATCGTACCAGACCAGGTCGTCGTACTGCATTAACAGGACACCGTAACCATGCAGGAATATTGCCACCTCTATAACGATTACGAACAGCAGCGGGAGGGCCATCACCTTCGTACGGCGGAAAAGCATCGGCACCAGGCAGAATACTGCGGTGAAAATCCCCGTATTGAGCTGGTACCTGAGCCGATTCTCGAAAAGGTATGAGCAGACGGTCATGAAGATAAGTAACGCGAAAGCCGAAATGCATACGGCGTCGGACAGCAGGCCTTTCCTTCTACCTTCCGTGTCAGGCAACCTCCTTCATCAGTTCAGATTTCTCCGTTTTCTTCGTCCAGTACCTCAGTATTATGGCGACGACTATCGATACCGGTACGGCTACCGTGGGGGGCGTCATGAGCTGGGAGTTCATCCAAATCCTGGTCTCATCCATTTCGATGCCCTGGAAATCCGTGTTGAAGACGGGCATGCCCTGCAAATACATCGACCCAAACTGGAAGAATAGGTAAATCGCGGATATCGAGAGAGAGAAAAGCAGTGAAAAAAGCAGTATCCATCTTTTGGACAGGATTATGCCTGTCGATTTATCGATGATGAGTGCCAGCATGTATCCGAAAACCACGCATGCCCATGTCTGGAATATCAGCGAGAGCGTCCATAACCCTTCCGTCCGTCCGTATAAGAACACAGCAATGCCGGCGGCGACCTGAGCCGCCAGCGGTACGATCGCCATTGCGGAAAGGAATGTGTTGTACTCCTGTCCCACTTTCATTGCAGGGTACGCCGTAAGTGCTGCCCCCAGAGCCGCGACTACGAGCCACATCCAGTCTTGTTCCGCTATGGAAACGACAGCCACGGCTGCGGCAAGCATCAACAACAGCCTATCCAGGATGGACATCGGGACGGGATTATTGTTTGATATAATAACGATTCGGGCATTGGAACACTATTTCAGAGCCCCTTTTCATATCGTTCTCCATACACGATGTAGTATCCGCCCATGAACACGTACACCGATATGTTGTCCGTTGATGTTACGGTCCCATCGTATTGCAGGATGCCCGTCTTGGTGTTCCTGACGAATCCCGATTCGTATCCGACAACTATGCTGTCGTGAGTGATGCCCGAGGCGATTATCTGTGCGCAATCCATCGAATTCTCATATGAATTTCCGCCTCCGAATATGACCATGGTCCCGTTGAACACCTTCATGGAGGTTATCGAGCTGAACCCGGTTTCCGACACGTATGCCAACGGCGTGCCCGCATCGGCCCTGAGGCCGTTCATAACAATGCTGTTCCTGAGATTGAGGTAATTGCAGAAGGGGTTGGCCGGCTCTACGGAATAATCGTCATATTCTCCAAATTCCCCAGCGGTGCAGAAATCATCTTCCGACAGCCCTAAGTTCGAAAGGTAGTCATCCGACCCGTATCCTCCTTCAGGTACGTATCCGAACCAATATACCGAGCCCCCTCCCTGCAGCCATAGGATCAACGGGTCCGTTTCATTACCGGAGTATATCTCTTCGGGGAAGGGGCCGTAGGCTACCAGCAGCGCCTTGCCTTCCGGTTCGGTCATTTTTTCCAGTATGTTGTCCGGATTGGACATGACCACATTATCGAAACCTCTCAGTGACAGCTCTCTTCGGATCCTGTCATAGATGGCGTTCCCGTCATAGAGTATTATAAGCTCCGCTATTGGATCTGTGTCCCCGTTGTCCAATGCTATTATGGAATACTCCTCGTTGTTCGAGGAGCTCACCGAATATTCAATGCTGTGTTCCCCTATCGTTATTTCGGAATCATAGCCGTAAGGTACGACGGCGTAGATGGATATCTCGCCGACAGCCAGGACCGCCATCAGTACTGTAGCTATTGCGATGATGGCCTTATCGTTCATAATGCCGTCACCCCGCCGTCCTTCTTTGATTTTCTGTGGTTGTATATGTATATCAGGAATATCGAATAGATGGCTATCGTCTCTGCCGCCCCCATGACCGCGTTGAGCAGAGTCTGTCTCGTTAAGCCCGGGACAATTGTCTGGCTTAGCCATCCGAGTCCGTTAAGAATTGTTTCGGGGGACACCAGGTCGTAATACACCGAAATCTGGAAGAGGACCGAGTAGCTGTGCATCGATATCGAATAAAGCGTCGCAGTGACCGAGATGAGTATGAACGATGTCATGTACCGTTTTTGGTTTTCCGATTTTGCGGTGGCCACCGTGTATATCAGGAAGGGCATTACCAGAAGCAGATAGGTCGGCGCTGGCGTCCACAGGAACACGGTTGCAGAGCTGAGCAGCATCATCATCATGAACTTCCTTTCGAACTCGCTGTCTTCGGTCCTGTATGTCTTGTACGCGATGAGTATCAGCACGGCAAATATTACCGACTGGAGAAGTACTACAACTGCCATCCCTTCGGTTGCGACCACATCCCATACGGAACGGGATTCGTATTCGATGGAGGATATGCGGTTGGAGACGAAGCCGAAGGCTTCCGGCAGCGTTCCGTTGATAATCTGAGGAATGAGTATTATGAGCGCCATGACGGCGATTCCGATCCCCGCCCGGACCACCGCTTTGACCTTGGCGTCCTTTCCCCCGTTCTTCTTAAGCACGTATACCAGGAACATGAGCGCCAGATAGGCGGGGAAGAATTTGGTGAGGGCCGCGACGGCCAGCAATGCCCCTGCCAGGATATATCTGCGGTCTGTCATCATTATGAATGCCAGGAGCATGAACGTTATCGATATGTTGTCGAATGTCGCCTGTACCGCGGATGAGTATATCACTAAAGGACAGAGGAACCACATGGCGAACGCAATGGCCGCCTTCCTTTCGTCGTGACCGAATTTCTTGACGATCACATAGATTAGATATGCGCATACAAGGTCGAATATCACCAGGAAAGACTTGACGAGTATGCTGAACTCGGGCGAGACGACCATCGTACCGTAATAATCCCAGTCCGCTCCCGCGGACGGCAGGAGCTGCTCCCCGATTGTGCCGTATGAGGATATTCCGAAAATAAAATTGGCTATGAGGCCGAGAAAACTCAGGATGTATCCCCAGACGGGAGTATAGAAGTAACCTGAAAGTTCGTAGAGGCCGTTGCCTGACTGGACGTGCTGAATCGTGGTCGCCCAGAAACTGATGTCATAGTTGTATGTGAAAATAGGGATCAGGACCGCTCTTATGAGCAGACCCGCTATCACTATCGCCACGAGGGGCCGTTTGATGAAGGCCAGGAGACTGAATGGACTCGACTTCGGCTCGGCACATTCCCCCATGCGGAGTCAACGATATCCGGATATATCAGTATTCGGGCAGTGCGTGGGTATGCCCGTATGGCCGCCTCGTCTTCGATATTTCAGGACGGAAGCGTGGGCTTCGATGCGGCAATATCCGCATCCGCATTATATATTCGGATGAAACCATATAATATAATTCAGAGATTTGCCCCGTATACTCTCCTTTATTAGGAAAAGAGCGATATACGGGCATCGGAGAGGATTGTGTGCGCATTGCGATGATGACCGACAGCTACTACCCTACCAGGGACGGAGTTGTTACTTCGGTTACCATGATACGCAGGTCCCTGGAAGAACTGGGACATCGGGTATGGATCGTGGCCCCGGACCCGGGAGAGGATCTGAGGCCCAGCGACCATGATGTCCTCTGGATCAGATCGGTCGGTTTAAGGACATATGAAGGATACTACGTTCCCATACTCCCTTCTGCCGATATCGCCCGCATGAGGTCGCTGGGTCTGGATGTCATACACGTCCACGGGGTGGCAACCATGGCCCTGAGGGGGCTGACCGCCGCCCGTTTCCTGAAGATCCCGGTGGTAATGACCTTCCATACCATGGTCGGGGATGTTGCATACGGATATTCGCCGATAAAAATACCGAAAGAGGCCCTCGACAGCCTGATATGGATTTATCTCAGGAACATCATGAAGAGGATGGATGCCGTCATCGTGCCCACCGATGAGATAGGAAAAGAGCTTCGGAGCCGCACGGACAAGATACGGCTGCTCCGCACAATACCGACAGGAGTGGATGCGAACGTGTTCCGTCCCGGGCTGGACGGGGACGTTTTCAATAAAAAGTACGGGATCGGAAAGGGAAAGAAAATCCTGCACGTGGGCCGGATATCCTTCGAGAAGGAGATCGACATGATAATACGGGCGATGTCGGACATCGACGCCGAATTGCTGATAATCGGCTCCGGACCCCAGAAAAAAGAACTGGAACAGCTGACCGAGGACCTGCATCTCACAGATAAGGTGAGGTTCCTGGGATTCGTTCCCGATGAGGACTTGCCATACGCTTACGCATGTGCGGATATGCTCGTATCCTGTTCCGCTTTTGAGACCCAGGGGCTATCCGTGCTCGAAGCCATGGCTTCGGGGATCCCTTGCGCATGCCGCAATGCCAGAGCTTTCAAGAGCATAATAAGGGACGGAGAGAACGGGTTCCTTTTCGATGATGAGCGTGGATGCGCAGATGCGGTCCGGAAATGCCTTCATGCAAACGGCAGCATCAGTAAGGCTTCATATGATACCGCTATGCTATATTCGGCCGTGGCTTCCGCGGACAGTACCGCAAGGCTCTACGAAGAGGTCATCGAGGCCAAAAGGAAAAAGATGGGTGGATGAAAATGTTCAGCATAAGCGAGTGGATGCTCGGCATATTCGGCCCTTACGGGGCGGCGGGCGTGATATTCTTCGTTGCGTTGATATTCTTCATCGATGCTGTACTTTTTCCAACGCTTCCCGAACTTTTCTTTGTGATCGGCTTCATGTACATGCCGGAGAGCGCGGCCTTCGGAGTTACGCTTCTGGTGGCCGCCTCCGTCGGCGAGATTCTGGGGATAACGTTGCTTTACCTGATTGTCGACCGCATCCGGATGCCGAACAGGATAAGGAAGATTGCCCAAAAGTACATCGGGTTCCTCATGGTCAGCGACGAGCGGATATTCCTGGTGAACCGTTTCGCCCCCATGGTTCCGTTCGCAGGAGCTTTCATATCCATGGTGGACGGCTGGCAGTACAGGAAATGCATTTTCTACATCGTACTGGGATGCTACCTTAAATTCGGGGTCATACTTCTTTTCAGCAAGTTCTTCTACGTGTTCTTCAGCTCGGACATGGCCCAGACTTTTACCATCATCATGGTTTTCGCCATAATCGCGATAAGTTTCGCAGCATCTCTCCTCAAGCGGAAGAAGGAGGGGATAGAGATATGAAGTTCGTGGATGTGAACCCGTTCTTCTTCCCCTACAAAGGCGGCATAGAGCACAGGATGCACGATACCGCGAGGCTGCTGGCGGGAAGGGGCCATGACGTCACGATACTGACGAGCAGACTACCCGGAACTCCGGAGGAAGAGAAGACCGAAGAGGGATACCGCATCCTTCGACTGAAGTCGAAATTCATCGATGTGTACAACCCTCCGCTGGTCTCTTCCAAGGGCGTGATCGAAGCGTTGACGTCCATGGACCCGGACGTAGTGAACTACAACTACCGCTGGGCGCCTTCGTACGGCCGCGATCTGGCAAGATACGACGGTAAGAAGATATTCACATACCACAACATGTGGGGAGAGGGCGTGGGGTGGCTGTCCAAGCTCTCCGAATTCAACGACAACATGTTCAGGAAGACCCTGGACACTTTCGACCACATAGTCTGTGTCAGCAACTATGTGAGGGACGACCTCGTTTCGAGGGGCATACCGTCCGAAATGACGACCGTGGTGCCTTCCTGTCTGAACTCCTTCCCCGAGGTATCCGGGGAGGAGGGAGACTTCATCCTCTCCCTGGGACGCCTGGTCAATACCAAAGGGCTCGAGTACCTGGTGGAGGCCATGAAGGATGTGGACTGCAGGCTCGTGATATGCGGGAAGGGACCCGTGGAAAATAAGCTGAGAAAACAGATCGGGAGACTGGGCCTGGAAGGCAAGGTCGAGATGAGGGGATACGTGAGCGAGGAGGAGAAGGCTGTGCTGATGAGCACATGCAAATTCTTTGCGATGCCCTCTCTCTTCGAATCTCTGGGTCTTGCGGCCATCGAACTTATGTCATACGGAAGGCCGATAGTCTGCACAGACGTCAACGGACTTCCCGAGACCGTAGGGGAGGGCGGATTGACTGTTCCTCCCAGAAACCCTGCGGCCCTTGCCAAGGCGATGAACTCTCTTCTGTCCGACGGAAAGAAGAGAGCAGAGATGGGCGCCCTGGCAAGGTCAAGGGCAGAATTCTACGATTGGAAGAACCACATCGGGTCCCTGGAGAAGGTGCTGGAAGATGTAGCCTGCAAAAAATAATCCGTTCATGAAGAAGTGATTTGAACCCGCCTTTGGCGGGTAAGATGTTTCAGTTGATATAGTCCAGCCATTCCTCGTATCTGAGGTCCTTGCCCGTGACTATCTCGTGGAACTTCTTGCCGATCTTCTTGGTGACCTCGCCGACCTTTCCGTTGCCGATCAGCCTGCCGTCTATCATCGTGACCGATGCGACCTCGGCCGCTGTCCCCGTCATCCAGACCTCGTCTGCGGTGATCAGCTGGGTCCTCGATATCTCAGTCTCCTCGACGGTGTATCCCATATCCCGGGCCACCTGTATGACCGAACCCCTGGTTATGCCTTCGAGTATGCATTCCGAAGCCTGAGGGGTCATTATCTTGCCGTCTTTGTAGGCGAATATGTTCTCGCCGGTGCATTCGGCGACGTGCCCGACCGAGTTGAGCATGACCGCCTCGTTCGCACCCTGGCGGACGGCCTCTCTCTTGGCCAGACATGAGGTGATGTATGAGCCGTTGACCTTGGCGCCTGCCGGTCCGCACAGGTTGTC
>JBFXEL010000016.1:0-4243 GCA_050180115.1 Candidatus Methanomethylophilaceae archaeon | reverse complement strand
CCCTTGGATGTGGAAAGCAGCGCGTAAGCGGACTGCCCCTCCTCCGTGACGAGTTCGGACATATATATGTCCTGCAGTTTTTCGAGACGGCCCATGGCCGTCACCGCATCGTCCTTCTCGATGACTGAGAGGACCATCCTCGATTTGCCGGGCTGTTCGCACTTCCCGACCACGATGGTTTCGACATTGATCTTGTTTCGAGTGAATTCGCCCATGACCCTCTGCATGACTCCGAATTCGTTTTTAACCACAAGTGATATAACGTACATGGCCTGCGACCCGTCGCTTAATAACTCTGCGGATATATGATATAGTCGTTTCAGATAAAGGTTTGATAATGGGAGATCCTTCTTGCACCATAATACTCCCCACCTACAGAGAAGCGGGGAACATTCAAAAGATGGTGGCATACCTCAGGGAACTTTATCCCGATTTCTTCGTGCTCATAATGGACGACAACTCCCGGGACGGTTCCAAGGAGCTCATCGAGGACCTTAACGACCCCATGGTCAGGTTCGTCGAGAGGGGCCCGGACGACAGGGGGCTGTCTGCCAGCATCTTCCAGGGGATAATGGAGACAGGTACCGAGTTCTTCATCAACATGGACGCCGACTTCCAGCACCCTCCTGAGGCCGTCGGCCCGGCATACAAGTGCCTTTCGGATGGGGCGGACCTCTGCGTCGGGATAAGAGAGGACAGGACTGCACTCTCTCCGATAAGGTGGCTCGCCTCCTGGGGGGCCCATTTCATGGCCGCGATGACACTTTGGCTGAGGGACAAGAAGAAGTCGAACGACATAATGAGCGGCTTCTTCGGCGGCAGGACCGAGCTCTGCCAGAGCATCATTCAAAAATACGGCGGCGAGATGGACAGACGCGGTTTCAAAGCACTTTTCGACATCCTGAAATTCGGACCTTCCGACGTCGAGATCTGCGAGACCTCTTTCGTGTTCGGGAAAAGGAGCGCGGGAGAGTCCAAACTTAATAAAACCGTTATACTGTCTGTACTGGGACAGTGCGAACCCTTCGGGAAAACGATGGCGCGCGTCGCAGGGAGACTGAAATGAATTCCGGTACACACATCACTATCGGGATCTGCGCCTACAACGAGGAGTCCAACATAGAACGCTCTATACGCTCGGTCTATGAACAGAAGACCGATGGCTTCGATATCGACGAGGTCATAGTAGTCTCGAGCGGCAGCACCGATGGTACGGACGAGATTGTTTCAGGCCTGCTTCCGGAATTCGAAAATCTGAGATTTTTGCCCCAGGGCAAGAGGGAGGGCAAGAACTCTGCGATCAACCTCCTCCTTGACAATAAAAAGACCCGGATCGTCGTTCTCCTCAACGCTGACAACACCTTCGGCGACGAGGATTCTCTTAGCAATCTGATAAAACCCTTCTCCGACCCTAAAGTGGGGATCGTCGGCGGACATCCCGTTCCGACCAACGGAAAGGATTCCTTCGCCGGCTTCGCTTCCCATATGCTGTGGACGATGCATCATCATGTTTCGCAGGCGCATCCGAAGATAGGCGAGCTGGTTGCATTCCGGGACATAGGTACCAGGCTGCCGGTGCGCGCCCAATCCGACGAGGACATACTCCGCATGAAGCTGGAAGAGGCCGGTTACACCGGAGTGTATGCCGCCGACGCCGTTATACGGAACAGGGGTCCCGAGACCGTGGCCGATTTCATCAAACAGCGCACGAGGGTCAACATCGGCGAGCGCTACATGAAGAGGGACTACGGATACGAAATACCTACATGGAACATCCGTCTGCTGATTGGCGCCATGTTCGGGGCGGTGAAGGACATGGGCTTCCACCCCGTGAAAATGTCGATGACAGCGGTTTTGGAGGCGTACTCAAGGCTGAAGGCGTCCGCTTATGTAATGTCCGACAAGGGCGACATGAACGTCTGGGACCCTGTTTCCACCACAAAAAAGTTATGAGCCGAGAATCCGGTCGACGGCATCCTTCAGAGTGAATTTTCCGTCGACGCGTATCGTCCTGCATCCGATCGACCTTCCGAACTCCATGTCCTTCTCGGCGTCGCCGACCATATATGAAACGGAAGTGTTTATGCAGTGTTTCCTAACGGCCGCCACTCCCATACCGGTCTCCGGCTTCCTGCAACCGCATCCGTCCTCGGGCATGTGGGGGCAGTGGAATATGTCATCTATCCTTCCGCCGCCCTCTGCGACCTGTGCCTTCATCTTCTCGTGTATCTTTGCAAGCGTCCCCTCGTCCAGGTATCCCCTTCCGATGCCGGACTGGTTGGTCACCACTATGACCAGGTAGCCGGCGTTGTTGAGCCTGGCTATCTGCTCGGGGGCGTATTCGAAGACGTTAAAGTCCTCCGGGTCGCTGCAGTACGGTACATCGGGAGCTATGGTGTTGTCCCTGTCCAGGAAAACGGCCTTCGGGCCGTACATCTCCCTTTCGATGATACCGCAGATCGTGTGGCAGGCGGCTATGTACCCTTCCTGTATCCTGGGCGTCTCGGTCGTGCCTATCGTGACCGCCACGTCGGCGATGTCCTTCATCGTGCCCCCGGGGCCCGTGAACGATATCGTTGTCGCCCCCCTCTCTTTGGCGGCCTCCATGGCCAGTATGACGTTCTTGGACTTTCCCGACGTGGAGAGTCCGACGACCGCGTCCCCTTTCCTGCATATGGCCTCGATCTGGCGCTTGAAGATAATATCGTAGCTGTAATCGTTGCCTATGGCCGTCACGGGTGCGATGTTGGAAAGGCATACGCCCGCCATGGCCGGACGTTCCATCATGTATCTGCCCGACAGCTCGGCGGAGATGTGTTGGGCGTCGGCGGACGATCCGCCGTTGCCCATGAATATTACCTGTCCGCCGGCCTTTAGCGATGCAATCATCGCATCCGCGGCCGCACGTATCTGCTCCGGAGCGATACCGGCGATTGCCTCTGCGCTCCTCTTCAGTTCCTGCTTTATCAGATCATTCATCGCCGCCCCTCCACGCCATCACGCCGTTCGGTTCGAACAGGAAGTCCGTGACGGTCGCCCCGTGTCTGATCAGCTGTTCCGAAACGACGAACTTCTTGTCGTAGTCGCATACGAAGAACATGAAGCCGCCGCCTCCTGCCCCCGACACCTTCCCCCCTACGGCCCCCGCGGACAGCGCCGCACCGTAGAGCTCGTCTATCTTCGGATTGGTGATCTTCTCCGAGAACTGCTTCTTGTATTTCCATCCGACATCGAGAAGCCTTCCCGTTTCGTCTATATCGTCTTTTTCCAGAGCGACCGCCATCTTGAGAGCGATCTCCTTGCTCATGTCGAGCGCGGTTTCGTTGTCGCCCTTCTTGAAAGATTCCACCTGTGATTCGATGATGTTTGCGGATTCCCTCGTGCTTCCCGTATAGCAAAGGACCGACCTGCACTGAAGCTCGTTCAGGGTGTGCTCCTTGATCTTTATCCTGTTGACGTCCACGCCGTCGGCCCTGAACTTCATCAGGTTGAAGCCTCCGAATACCGCCGCGTACTGGTCCTGCTTCCCTCCCTTGAGACCTATATCTTCCCGTTCAAGGTCATATGCCAGCTGTGCCATTTCGTTGCCGGTCATCCTTTCTCCGATCCATTCGGCGACGGCCGCTATCGCCGCGACGATGACCGTGGAAGAGCCTCCGAGGCCCGACCCCGGGGGGGCGTCCGACTGCAGCAGCATTTTGAACCCTTCTTTTATCTCGAAGTGGTTGGTCACCGCCTTGACCAGGTCCATGTTCCCGTCCAGCGGCAGGGGGCCGTCGTCCAGGGGCGCCTCGTACCTCCCATAGTTCGTGGATTCGATGGACATCGTGTTCGTATCGTTGGGAGTGATCGTGCAATAAGCGTATTTCGAGATGGTCGAATTGAACACCGCACCTCCTTTCTGCGAGGCGTACGGCTCCACGTCGGTCCCGCCTCCGGCCATGCCCAGCCTCAGGGGCGCCCTGGAACGGATGTACATCATGTTTTTGCCTCGTTATCGGTTATTTTCGTTCCTGCTTCTACGACCGTGCCGTCCCCCAGCACGGACCTCTCGATCACAGAGCCTGAATGAACGATACAGCCTTTGCCCAGGATACTGTCGTAGATCTCGGCGTTTTCAACCATGCAGTTCCGCATCACCAGGGAGCCTTTTAATCTGCTCCCCGATACTCTGCTTCCTTTTGAAACAACCGATGAATCTGAAAATGAATCTGATATGGCAGACCCTTCGCCCAGGAAGAAC
>JBFXEL010000015.1:7705-28255 GCA_050180115.1 Candidatus Methanomethylophilaceae archaeon | reverse complement strand
TGCTGCGCCGACTCAACAAACGGTTTGATCATCTCCAAAACGGGAACCTCGCACCCGCGTATCTTCCGTCTTGCGTTCTTCAGGCGGGAGTGCAGCGCCTGCCGGGAGATATTGAAATCGGCAGGCCGCGGAAAACCTTCACCCAGGATGTGCACGAGTTTGTAGACTATATCAAAATAGAAGAGGATTACAAAGAACAGACCATCAGATACTACAGGGACGAGGGGGCATGCATCTTCTCCCTGCTCGATGGTCATGTGAGGGAGGGGATCCGCGCCAAAGACGTCACCAAGGAAGATGTGTTCATGGTGGTTGATTACATGCGGCGCAACAGATACGCCGTGCAGACGATGAAAGGATATATCTGCGCGTTGAGAAGGATTTGCAAATACCACGGCAATCCGGTTCCTCAGGACACCAAAATTAGATGGTCCCAGGATATGAGGCCTAGTGTTGATTGGCTGACGCAGGACGAGGCGCAGATATTGATCGATTGCCCCAAAACGCCGATGCAGGAGATGGTGATCCATCTTGAATTGTACATGGGGCTGCGCCGCATAGAGGTGGCGAGGCTGCGCCTCTCCGATATAGACCTCAGGCGGAAATATGTTACAGTAACCGGAAAGGCGGACAAACTGAGATTGGTCCCGTTCCATCCGGACACGGGAGATGTTCTGTCGCACTACATGGAGTTCCGGAATGCGCTAGTAAAGGTGGCTGTTTCCAAAGATCCTTCGGCTGAGGTGCCGGACAATCTGATCATATGGGGGAAGGGCAGGGAGTTGTCTGCATACTCACAGAAGAAGCTGACGGGATTTGATAAACAAATCAAAGCATTGGTCCCGCAGATAGGCATTGAATTTTCAAATCACACGCTTAGGAGGACTTTCGGCCGCACGATGTACCGGTGCGGGGTCCCTCTTGCGACGATTGCAAAATTGTTAGGTCACGAATCAACTGATGTGACGCTAGATTACATCGGCGTCGACCTGGACGATATGGGTTCTGCAATGTCCCAATATGTCCTCAGGTCGTCGGCCGTGGCAGAATTATTGGAGGGACAAAGATGTGTTTAAAACAGGAAAAAAGGAGTTTTGATTCGAAAAACTCCCTCAGACCGAAGATAGCCAGCAGGTGCAAAAAAGAACAGGTGGGCCCGCCCAGATTTGAACTGGAGTATCATGCACCCCAAGCATGGAGGATACCAAGCTACCCCACGGGCCCATTAATGAGTTTTTTCTAAGAGGTTTATCCGAGAGGTGCAATCTCACCGATGAGGTCGGCGTGGGACACTATCATCCTGCGGCAGCAGTACCTTTCGAATCCCAGATCGTCGAGGACCTCCTTGGGGTCCTCGCCCATTCCTACACGTTTTGCGTACACGGGGTAGGCGCTGCCCACTACCTTTCCGCATGTGAAACATCTCACCGGTATTATCATATCGAATCACCTGTACGACTTCTGCTTTCTGGCACGTGCACCGTGTCCGAGCTCGTTCTTCGGCAGTTTTCTCCTGGTGTCGTTGATGATCAGGGTCCTGTCGTAGCTCTTGAACAGCGCCTCGAGGTCCTCGTCCTTGTAGTACTCGACGAGTCCCCTTGCGATCGCCGTTCTGGCCGCTGCGGCCTGCCCCATGACTCCGCCACCGTCGACGGTCACACGGATGTTGACCTTGGCGGCCTTGTCGGACGCGAGTCCGAGGGGCTCCTGGATCTTGAGCCTCGCGAGCTCCGGGGAGTATATATCCAAGGGGACCTTGTTGATGGTCACCTTCCCGTTGCCCTCCTCGACTACCGCCCTGGCGGTCGCGGACTTTCTCTTTCCACTTGTATTGACACATTCCATGGGGATCATCTCACATTAGAACCCAGGAATTTAGAGACGGCTCCCAGGGTCGTGTATTTGCCGGTAATCTTCTTCTTGGCGAGCTCGGGTACTTCGGTTTTAACCTCGGCGAACTGCTTGGGCGTCCCGACGTATACGTGGAGCCTTCTGTAAGCGTCCCTTCCGCTGGAGCTCTTCCAGGGGATCATTCCCCTTACGGACCTCTTGAAGATGAGGTCCGCCCTGCGCGGGTAGAAGGGACCCTTCCTCTTGGTGGCGTCACCAAGTTCGGTGCGGTGTTTGAACTTGTCGCACACCATCTCCTTCTCCCCGGTAATTATGATGGATTCGGAGTTGAGAATGATGATCTCTTCGCCGTCCATGATCCTCTCTGCGACAACGCTTGCAAGCCTGCCGTAGATCAGGTCCTTTCCGTCAATAAAAGTCACCATCCAATCACCTCATTATCCTGATGTTGGAGCCCTTTGGGTTGGCATCCATGAGCTCTCTTATGCTCACGGCCTTTCCGCCGGATTCCGCAATCGCCGCCTTCGCCTTCTCGGAGAAGGAGAATGCCGCTACAGTTACTTTCTTCGTTATGCTGCCTGCTGCGAGAACTTTCCCGGGGACGACAACGGTCTCCCCGTCCCTCGCATATCTTTCGATTTTGCTGAGGTTCGTTTCGGCCCAGTTCCTCTTGGGTTTCTCAAGCCGAAGCGCGATGTCTCGCCAGATGGCAGATTCGTTATCCCTCGACGTCGCCTTAAGATCGAAGATCAAGGCGATCAGCGAAGGGTCCGTTTTGAAACTTGCCTTCATATTTCTGACTCTCCCGACATTGGGTGAGGCTGTCGTATGCGGGATTCGTTTATAAAACTTGCCTAGGTCCGATCCGCGCGTGGACCCTCTCCACGCGTACGGGATGTGTGCGTTATGTTTAATACTGTACTCGTGTTAGCACCGCCGATACCATGATAAGATTCGGACCTGCGGGAATACCGCTTTCGTGCAAAGGGCGCACCCTGAAGGACGGCATCGAAGACGTCCACAACCTGAGCCTCACGGCAATGGAGGTCCAGATGGTAAGGCCCACGATCCAGATCAGATACCCCGACGACGAAGAGGTCGGTATGACCCTCAGAGACATAACCGAGGACTTTGTCATCGAGTTCATCAGGGACGACGAGCTGATATGCTCCCCGGACGTGCCGATAGAAGAGGATGACGAGCTGGTAAGCATGTTCTACAGCATCGCCGACAACTACGGGTCGCTTTACGGCACGGGCGAGATCGCCAAGAGGATGGACGTCAGCCTCTCCATACACGCCCCGTACTACATGGACCTGGGCTCCGACTCTCCGATGACAGACAGGTACATGGACAGCATCAGGCACTCGGCCCTCATACTCAACGCGCTGGGCGGGGACACGGTCGTGACCAGCCTCGGCCCTTACAAGGGGGACTCCAAAGAGGAGAAGGAGGAGACCGATTCCCGCATATACGACAATGTGGAGGCGCTCATGGGCTGGTGGCAGGACGAGGGCATCAGGCCGAAGCTCGGGGTCGAGATCACCGGGCACAGGGAGACATTCGGTTCTCTGGACCAGGTGCTGGACATGTGCGACCGGATCGAAGGGCTGGTGCCTGTCGTGAACTTCCCGCACCACCACTCCCGCACCGGAGGTTCGCTTAAAGACACGAAGGATTTCATCGACCTGATCGAAGCGGTCGAGCCCTATTGCAAGGGCGGCATATATTCCCAGTTCTCGGGAGTGGAGCACGCCGACGGCGAGGAGAAGAAGTACACTCCGATCAAGAAGGGAGACCTCAGATTCGAAACGCTGGCGGACGCGTTGACGGATGTCAGGCCTGAGATGACCGTTATCTCATGCTCTCCGCTGCTGGAACACGACGCCATGTACATGAGGATCATAGAGGAGAGGGTCCTCAGCAAGAAGGTGGCCAAGATGCTCAAGGAGATGAAGAAACAGGCGACCCCCGAGGTCCCGGGGGAATGAGATGAACCAGGCCCTGGAATATCTTTCCAAGAAATGCCATGAGACGGCGGCCTCCGTGTCCGACGAGGACAGGGAGAAGCTGGCAAGGCTCATTACGGACAACCGCAAGGTCTTCATCTACGGCTCGGGGCGCTCCGGACTCGTAGGACAGCTGCTGGCCGTCCGCCTGGTGCAGCTGGGCGTCGACGTCCACCTCGTGGGCGAGATGACCACGCCGATAATCGGCCGCAACGACCTTACGATACTGGTCTCCAACACGGGAGAGACCGCTTCCGTGGTGAATACGGCGAACATCGCCGGGCGCATAGGCTCATACGTGGTATGCTTCACGTCCGACCCCAAGAGCAAGCTCGCCCACGCTTCGGACATGGTCGTGGTCATGAGGTCCGGAGACATAAACGAGAAGTACGCCCCCCTGGGCACGGTTTTCGAATGCTCCGTGCTCCTTTTCTTCGACAGCTTCGTCGCCGATCTCATGGAGAAGTTCGGTACCAACGAGTCCGAGATGAAGAGCAGGCACGCCATCTGGGTATGACTTTCAGTCTTCCGACACGACCATCTGCGCTATCTTAGGCTTTCCGTCTTCCACCGTGAATACCATCAGCGTCCCGTCGGAAGGGTCGAGGACCACCGCGAATCCCTTTCCTTCACCGAATATCCTTGAATGGGTCTTCACGTCCACGTCGGAAAGGTAGCATCCGAACCCCGGGTGCGAATGATACCATCCTATCACGGCGTCGCCCCCGCCCGCATCGATGGACGCAAACAGGTCTTCGAATGAGTCCGGATCGAACCTGACGCTGACCCCGGTCGCATCGAGTCCCGCCGTGGCGGTCCCCGAGGCCACGGAATATTCGCCCTCCTCATCCCTGCAGGTCTGCCCCAGCATCAGCCCCATCACTTCCTAGCCGTCGGCGAAGCCGATGTCCGCATGGTTTGCCATCTGTGAGATTATACTCTCGCTCACGAACAGATTAACTCCCCGGACGCTGCGCCTCATATACTTCCGTTCGGCCTTCTCGGACGATATCACTTTAGGCACCTTTACCACCGTAGCTGACCTTCGCATCGAACCTGGGTTTGTTGTCCGCATACCATCTGGACGCCCTGATGCAGGAATCCGTTCCGTAAGGACTCATGGGATTGGGGTAGGCCAGGAGGTTCTCCACCCCCATGACGAAGGACGTCATGTTGGAGCCGAAGCTCCAGTTGTCCAGTGTTTTGACGCATACGAAACCCCCGTCCTGCGGCATCATGATGTTGGGGTGGAATATCTCCGTCTTCCATCTGGCCCTCGGCCGTTCGAACGGATACTCTTCGGAGATGACCAGGTCGAAGCCGTGCTCCCTGGTCGTTTCGGTTTCAGAGGTCCTCGCGGGGGAGTTCGTCAGAGAAATGCTCAGCACGACCGGGAACTCGGCATCCTCCGGGATATCGGATATGGAAAGTCCCAGATAGCGGTTGAGCTCCCCGATCTCGTTGTTGACCCTCTTTACGAGTATGGGTCTCACGAGGCCCATTCAACGACCGCCTTCCGGGTCCGGGATCATCTCCACGGTGTCCCCGTCGGAGAGGTTCACCTCCTCGACGGTCCTGGAGCCGACCAAAAGTTTGGGCCCTTTCCTCAGCACGAAGGCGCCCGCTCCCTCTCCCCAGTAGTCCGCCGCGGCGTCTATTATGTCCGATACCTTCTCGTAGGGTTCCAACTCCATCCTTATGGAGCCTCCCGCGGCGGTGTTCACTACAGTTATCTTCATAGTCATTGCAAGTCTCCCGGGTGGTTCGGACAGTCGGGGTCGACGTCGAGGCCCACCGTGTCCATGGTACCGGTCTCACCGTTGTAATAGGTTATGCCTCCGGCGCAGAGATCCGTTCTTCCGGAAGCTATCTTTTCCGCTTCTCGGACCTGGATCGCGGCGACGACGGAAGTGGTGGTTATCTCGGCGGCGGTTCGGGGCACGAAGACGTGGGCATCCCCGGTGCAGGAGAACCTGAGGTCCGCAGTCCGGGCGTGGCTTCCGTTGCTGGCGCACTGCAGGCACGGTCCCCCCGGGAGGACGACCTGCACCTTCCCTGCCATCCCGTCGGTGGCGCCGTCCACATACGGTACGCCGTGGTAGGCGGCGTGCGAGTTCACATGCATTCTGGCGGAGAAGTTGTCAAGGCATCCGAGCACCAGGTCGTAATTCCATTCCGCCAGGTCCTGCACCCTTGAATTTATCGGGCCGATTTCGGCATCCGGGTACAGCTCCGTCGCACGGCGGGCGAGGACCTCGGATTTGAGGCGTCCCTCGTCCTCGCCGCGGAACAGCACGCAACGGCTCAGGTTGGAGCCGGCGACTCGGTCCATATCCACCACATCGATCTTCCTGAATCCTGCAAGGACCATGCACTTGACCGCCTCGTTCCCCAGGGCTCCCGCGCCTGCAACCAGGCACCGGGACCGGGAGACGCGGTCCATATCCAGCCATCCTATCCGCCTCATGCGGTCGAACCTGTCCGAATCCAGGGTGTCGGCTCTCATGGACGGCCCAAGGGGCATGGAAGATAAATACAGTCCGCACAGACCTTCGCAAAGCGCTCCGACGGGACGGCATGTCTGATTTATAGGGTGAACGCCATTCCCCGCCGATGGCAGAACTTCCCGACCATTCGCATTGCAGATTCTGCGGAGACCCCATGCCTTTCGGCGGGGAATACTGCTCGGAAGAATGCAGGTCGCTGTACGCGGCACGCGCGAAGAAGGAGACCCGGAAAGAAACGACATTCTTCGCACTGGCCATATTGGCCGTCGCGGCCGTCACCGCCGCGCTTTATCTCTTGCGGTAAAGGGCGGCCTTGGTCGCTTTCACGTTGTGGACCCTCACGATGTTGGCTCCGCCGTCCACGGCCATCGCGGCCGCCTTCGCAGACGCGGCGTCGTCGTTGGAACCCAGAGCGGCGGTGAGGAACCTCTTCCTGGAGGAACCGATGAGGATCGGATAGTCGCCCCTGAAGTAATATGCGCTCTGCATTATTTCGGCGTTCTGTGCACCCGTCTTCCCGAAGCCTATCCCCGGATCGAGGATTATCTTGTTCTTCTTGATGCCGGCATCGATGGCTGCCCGCGTCCTCTCTTCGAAGAACTTCCTGATCTGCGGAAGGACGTTTCCGGACATGGTCTCCGAGTGCATGTTCTCCGGCTCCCCGTTAATATGCATTATTATGACCGGGACCCCGGCGGAGGCCGCCAGTTCGGCCATGCCCTCCCATCTGAGACCGTAGACGTCGTTGATTATATCGGCGCCCGCGTCCAAGGCCGCCTCCGCGACCCGGGTCTTCATGGTGTCCACGGAAATGGGGACGTCGCAGGAGGGCGCTATCTCCTTTATCACGGGCACCAGCCTCTCTATCTCCTCTTCGGCGGACACAGGCTTCCAGCCGGGGCGGGTGGACTCTGCGCCGATGTCCACAATCCCGGCGCCCTCGTCGATCAGCCTGAACGCGTGGTCCGCCGCGGAGTTCAGTTTCGCGTACGCCCCGCCGTCGGAAAATGAGTCGGGGGTAACGTTCAGTATTCCCATTATCACCGGGCGCTCGTAAGTTATCGAACCCCCGCTCCACCTCGTCGGAAGCATGCGTATCACATCAGTTTGTCGATAAGCTCCATGAGGTCGACGACCTCGATCTTACGGTCTCCTTTTCCGGAGGCCAGATTATTCACGCAGAACGGGCACGAAGTGATCATGATGTCCGCGAACTCCGCCTCGTCCAGCCTTGTGGCGGCTATCCCCAGCGATTCATCCGGGAAAGCGCTTCTGACGCCTCCGCCGCCCCCGCAGCAGTGGCTGAGAGCACGGTTGTACTCCATCTCCTTGAACACCAGGCCGGGAATCTTGGCTATGACCTCCCTGGGCGCCTCGTATATGCCGCAGTGCCTCCCCATGTGGCAGGGGTCGTGGTATGTGGCGGTGGCTCCCCCCATAGGCTTCAGCTTAAGGTCGCGCTTGGCCAGGAACTCGGTTATGTGAAGTATCTCGAACGGAACGTCGACATACTTGGGGTACTCGACCTTGAACATCCTATAGCATCCGGCGCAGGAGAAAACGATGGTCTTGACCCCCAGCTCCTTGATGGCATCTATATTCCTCTGGAACATCGTGGTGATGTAGTCCTGATCGTACCCCACCCTCTGGAGCACGGACCCGCAACAAACCTCGTCCACCACGGTGAAGTCGATCCCGAGCTTCCTCAGGACGGACATCGTGGACCTGGAAGTCTCCTTCGAACGGTATGTGGCGGTGCACCCGACGAAGTAGCCGATCTCTGCCTCATGCCTCTCGACGCCCAGGGTCTCTGCGACACTCTTCTCCTCGCGGTACGGGTTTCCGTACTTCACGACGCTGTCGCACATGGCCTTATGCTTGTCCAGCATGTGGCCGTTCTTAACCAGGTCGGAACGGCAGGTCTCTATTATGTCCACCACGTCAACATTGGAGGGGCACCTCCTCACGCAGTCTGCGCAGGTGGTGCAGGTGTAGAGGCTCCTTATGACCGATTCGTCTACCGGGATGTCTCCGTTGAGGATACCGTACGTGAGCGTTATCCTGCCTCGGGACGATGCGGCGTCCCACCCTATCTCTTTGAATGAAGGGCACACGCTCTTGCAGAATCCGCACATCGTGCACACATTGACCGCTTTTCTGACCTTTTCCAGGTTCTCTGTCTTGAACTCGCTCATGTTTACTCAACCCTGGGTATTGTGACGCTTCCGTCCATCAAGACGAGGAACTCCGCATCCGGATCGTCCGCAAGAACCGCGTCCACTGCATCCTGTACCTTGCTGAAGGGCTTGATGTTAGCTTTTGAAAGTATTTCGGGGTCCAGGTCGGTTACGGCCCAGACGTCTGCCCAAGTCATGATTTCCGCCATCTTGGCCGCTTTGTGGTACCCGAGCTTGTATTCCTTCTTCAGGTTCTCCAGGACCGCCGCGGGGTCGCCCGAGCTGGAAAGCTGGGTCAGGAATGTGGCGCTGCCTATTCCCTCGCGGCACTTCGACACCATTATTATCTTCCCCCCTTCCCTGAGGGCCCACTTGCCGTTGTCCAACGCTTTCTGGGACTGGTAGAGGTCCACGTCCATGGGGTAGGGTGCCACGGATATCACCGCGTCGGCTTTCTTCGGAATCGCCACGGAAAAAACCTCGTTGGCGTACTCCACGGCCTTTTCGAAAGCCTTGTTGATGTCTCCGCTGACGGCTTTGTAGATGTTCTGGTGTCTGTCCAGCACCATCTGTATGGAGAATATCTTCTTGCCTCTGACCGCCTCGAGGGCGTCCATCATGTCCTCGTGTACGGGGTTGCCCTCGAGGGCCAGGGACTGCGCCTCCATGTTCATGGCCATCTTGTGGTTGGCCTCGATGGTCTTGAAAGAAGCCACGCCCGGCAAGAACGACTTCCTGCCTCCGGTGTAGCCTGCGAAGTAATGGGGCTCCACGCTCGTCACTATGACGAGGCGGTCGGAGTCCACGGCCACCTTGTTGACCTCCATGGGCGTTCCGTTCTTCGAAGTCCCCAGGTTCACGCACTCCGATTTTTTGCCGTCGTGGACGACGATGCGGTCCTTGAGGCCGGGGTAGTGCCTTCCGAATATGAAGTCGTACTCCTCATCCGTGGGTGCACGGTGGTTGCCGGTGGCGATAAGATACTTGGCACACCTGAGGTCTATAATCTCCGAAAGCGCATCGAGCACTTTGGCGGTAGGCGTGGGACGGGTGCCGTCGTTGATTATGAAAACGACGTCTTTCCCTCCTTTCAGGAAGGATTCGAGAGAGTCGGACCCTATCGGATTATCGATCGAATCGCTTATCACATCGTTCGGCGGAAGGCATTTCACGTCTTTGGGGTAGAACGTACCGATGAAATTCCTGTCCGGTATCTCGGTAGGTTGGAAGCCCTTTCCATACTTAACGTCGATTTTCATTCTGTGCACTTATCGTCGGTATGTTATTAAATTTATTTGCGCCAGGAGCGCGTGCAAAAGATATTAGGACTGTATCCGATACCGAGACGCATGGCTTCTTTCGGCGAAATCGGTGAAAGGGAGATGATCCGCAGGATGCTCAGGGCGGTCCGCCCCTCGGGAAGGGACGGCCCGGGGGACGATGCGGCCCTGGCGGATATCAGCGGACGCCTGGCCATATGCTCGGACGGCCTTACGCTCGAGAGGCACATGCCGGAAACCATGACCTTCGAGGAGTTCGGATGGACCGTGGCGGCCGTCAACTTCAGCGACCTTGCTTCGATGGGCGCGAGGCCCAACGGACTCCTTGTGTCTCTGATGATGCCCGACGATACCGACGAGGAGGATATCTGCGACATAATGAGCGGTGCGGACCGGTGCGCCGAGTTCTGCGGAACGTTCATACTGGGAGGGGATACCAAGGAGGGCGCCGGGGCCGCAGTGGCCACCGCCATAGGGAGTATGGAGGGCAGGACCCCGATGACACGATACGGTGCAACGCCCGGGGACCTGGTGGCAGTGACCGGTGCGCTGGGAGGTCCGGCGGCAGGCTGGCACTCTTTGAAGAACCGCCTGGGGATAGATGAGGCGGAGAATGCGCTGAAGGTGCCGGTGCCTAGAGTGGAGGAGGGGATCGCGCTTGCATCGTCTGGCGCGGTTACGTCCTGCATAGATCTTTCGGACGGCCTCGCGGAGGCGGCATGGAGCA
Source organism: Candidatus Methanomethylophilaceae archaeon (assembly GCA_050180115.1). Classification (GTDB taxonomy): domain Archaea; phylum Thermoplasmatota; class Thermoplasmata; order Methanomassiliicoccales; family Methanomethylophilaceae; genus VadinCA11. The sequence continues at coordinate 17,704 of JBFXEL010000015.1, read as the reverse complement.
TATGCAGCTGCAGCCACGTCGGGATGGAGTTCCGGCGGGAGTTCGTTCCGGAAGGGGAGGGGGTGGAGGAAGTCGGCGGGTCCCTGGGAATCTCCCGGGACGATATGGTCCTCTACTGGGGGGGAGAGTACGAGCTGATGTTCACGTTCAGGAAAGACAGGATAAGGGAGCTGTACGCGTCCGGCGCCCCGTTCACCATAATAGGGATAGTCGACAACGGGGTCTCGCCGAAGATGTCGGAAGCGGATAAAACCGAGGTGCTGGGTCATGGCTGTTATTAATCCCGCGGTCGAGGCCGCATACTACACCAGGGAGGACGGATACTACAGATGCGAGCTCTGCCCCCATCGCTGCCGCATCAAGCCCGGGAGCTACGGAAGGTGCGGTTCCAGATACGGGGAGGAAGACATGCTGATCGCCTACACCTACGGAAAGCTCTCGTCCATATGCGTAGACCCGATAGAGAAGAAGCCGCTTTACCACTTCCACCCGGGGGAAAGGACGTTCTCGGTAGGCAGCGTGGGCTGCAACATGTCCTGCCGCCACTGCCAGAATTTCGCGATCGCCCAATACTCCACAGGAAAGAAACGCACCACATACGTCTCTCCGGAGAAGCTTGTCGGAATGTGCAGGAATGAGAAGCTGGACATCATATCTTTCACTTACAACGAGCCGACGATATGGTACGAATACATCATGGACGTCACGGACCTGGACCCCGATCTCACATGCGTGCTGGTCACGAACGGCCTTGCGAACGAAAAGCCGATGAAAGACCTATGCAAGGTCACGTCCGCCATGAACATAGACGTGAAAGGTTTCACCGACGATTTCTACATGAAGATCTGCGGAGCGCACCTGGAGGACGTCCTGAGGTCGGTGAAGCTCGTATTCGACCAGAAGGTGCACGTGGAGCTTACATACCTGATGATTCCCGGGCTCAACGACAACATGTCCGAGATACGGGAATTCGCAGTCTGGGTCAGGAACACGCTGTCGGAGGACGTCCCGGTACATTTCACCAGATTCCATCCCGACAACGAGATGAACGACGTCCAGTGGACGTCGCCCGAGTCCCTTATCGCGGCCAGGGACACCGCCATGTCCGCAGGGCTCAACTACGTGTACATAGGCAACATCCTGGCCGAAGGCATAAGCGACACATACTGCCCGGAATGCGGCACGGCAGTGGTGAAGCGTCTCGGATATCTTGTGGACATCGAGGCGCTTGACGGGGAAAGGTGCGCCTGCTGCAAGCACAGGCTCAACATCATAAGATGAAAAACAGCAGGTTCCCCGCAAGACCGACGAAAACGACGGATGCGAAAACGGGGAGGATGAAAGGTATCATGGGCGTGACCCAGATTTCTTTCTCGCCGTAAGACCTCAGCCTCGAATATATCTCTGATGGATCTTCGGGGATGGGTATGCGGAAAAGCCTTTCTCCGTCGGTGTCGTCCATTGGCCAGACGTGGGACTTCTCCGCATCGTCTATATCCATCAGGTATCCATGCAGCGCCCTATTGCCTGTGTTCCCGTACCGCAGGTTCCTAAGGAAGATATAGGCCGCTCCTGACAGCGAGAACAGCAGCGCATGGAAAAGTACGGCCGCCGAAAAGACGAAAACCCCCGGAAGAACTCCCTCCGGGACGTCTATCAGAGGAAAGTGCCAGAACTCGGGATAAACAGGAAATGCCACAGCAAGAGATATCATGCATTTCGCGTCCGCCCCTCCTTTCAGGAGACCGGCCGCGTACATCAGCATGTAGAGGACATAGAATGCAGGAACTGTCATCCCCGCCTGGAGCGAGGGGTCGGAAGGCGAAAGGGCGTAGGGGACCAGGAAAAGAACGAAAACCGAACCGTATATGGCGGCAGAAACAGCTTTGGACCTGTCGGAATCCCAAAGAACATCGAACATGATCACGCCGGACCCCGCGGCCATCGCCAAATGTTCCCACTTCGCCCCCTGGTACCAAGAGGCGATGAGCCAGAACACTATTCCTGCGAGGCCTATGACCGCCCAGTGGAGGTCCCGGACCGTCCTGGTGCGAACATCGCTGGCCGCAGCCGAGCCCAGTACCGCTACCGTGATGGCGAAAAGCGCAAGAGGAACAATGTCGGGTACAGCCATGGTGACCGATGGACTCGGGAACATTATAATAACCAATGTCCATTTGGGCAAACGTGAAATCAAAACTGCCTCTCGCAGTTGCGGCGCTGCTTTCGGTACTGGTTCTTGCAGCGGTGCCCCTTGCCGTGACCGATGAGGCGTATGCGGCGACGTCTGCGGAGATTACATATGGCATCACTTATTCCACGGGCGACGGGACATTCCAGAGCTATACCGAATCAGACCCCGACATAGTGGGCACATCCGGAAAGGACATAAGAATCAACATAACGGTCAAGTCCCAGGCATCCGGCGAAAGGATAATCTATTTCGAGCAACCGCAATTTAACGAACGGATCTCGAAGGTCGTGATAGAGGACCTTGATAAACCCATATCGATCTTTTCTGACAGCCATACTTTCACAGCCGTCATCACACCCGACCCCGATACCCACGGGTCCGGGGAGGTCATACTGAGAATGGTGGTCGGAGACCCGGCGACGGATACAATCCAGAAAATCGAGATCCCTATAGGCATCGACGTACGTTCCGCGACCTACAGCGAGGGCTACTACAACAAGATAATGGGCATCTACGGCAACCCCCTCGGAGAGCCCTTCGATCGGCCGATATATGCGGCATTGATAACACTAGCTATATGGGCCCTCATTGGTATCGTCGCCGCATACGGCGTCATGCCGGCGATACTTCGGGCTCCGCTCAGAAGCAACCAGCAGACCAGGAAGGAGATCACTCGCAGCATAGGAAAAATGATCGTGATGTTCGCCACGGTCGCGGGCATTGGCCAGGCTCTGAGGGTATACGGGGCCCAGGACAGTTATATCCTGCTTTTCGACAGCCTGTCCCTGGTGATGTATGTCATACTCGGAGCGATTATCGCATGGAAACTCTATCTCGTCATCATCGACAGCGTATTCCGCAAGATAGGGACCAACACGTCCATCGGCGGCGTCGACGAGACACTGATACCGCTCTTCAGGATGATAGGGAAGATAGCCATCGGCACAATTGCGGCCGGAGGGATATTCTCGGCCCTGGGAGCCGACCTGGTGGGGATAATCGCGGGTGCGGGAATCGCAGGTCTGGCACTTTCGCTGGGAGCCCAGAGCACGCTGAACCAGTTCTTCAGCGGGCTCTCGCTCCTGCTCACTCGTCCATTCAGAGAAGGAGACATCGTGAAGATAGGTACCGAGGGGACAGTGCTGAAAGTGGACAGGGTCGGTGTCATGAACACCAGATTCTTCCACAACGACAACGAGCAGGTGATCACCATGCCCAACAACATGGTCTCGTCTTCCGTCATATACAATTACACCGCCGAGAATCGGTTCTATCATTTATACATCTATTTCGGCGTAGCATACGGCTCGGACATCGATAAGGCCAAAAGCATAATGATGGAGGCCGCCCTCGACAACCCCAACGTCATGAAGGAAGGCTCCGTGCCGATGCCCGGGGTCAGGATGACGGCGCTGGCGGACTCCAGCATAACTCTCAGGCTGTCCATTTACGTTTATGACTACAACGACAGCTTTTCCGTCGACGGGCAGATCAGGGAGCGCGTGTACAAAGAGTTCCTTGAGAACGGGATAGAGATTCCCTTCCCCCAGCTGGACGTGCATTTGAAGTCCGAGCCCGCGGAGGACAACGAAGTGAAGGTCACCCTGCCGAAGAGAAGAGGCAGGGCGGAGTCCGGGCCGGAGCCGAAAGGGGAATGAAAGGGTTTTGGCCGGCAACGCCGGCTTGGGGTTTCAGACGTCCCTGTCGATGGCAAAACGAGCCAGTTCTGTCATGAACTCTTTCTCTTCGCTCTCTGGCAGGAACCGGATCTTCTCTATCGCCGCATCGACCTTCTTCCGGGCCAGGTCCAGGGCGTACTGTATGCTCCCTGACCTTTCGAGTATGTCCAGCGCCCTGCTGATGTCCTTCTCGCTGGCATCCATCCTTCCGAGGATCCCCTTGAACTCTTCGAGTTCCGCAGCGTCCTTTATGTGCCCCATGGCGTGGGTTATCATGACCGTACACTTCCCCTTGCGGATGTCGTTGCCCACGGACTTCCCGGTCTTGGAGGACTCGCCGGCGACCCCGAGGTAATCGTCGTACATCTGGAATCCCAGACCGAGGTCCATGGCGTATTCGTTTATCGCCGCGACGGTCTTACCGTCGGCACCTCCGGCTATCGCACCTCCGGCGGCGGCGGCGGCGAAAAGGACGCCGGTCTTGAGCCTTATGGTCTCGATGTACTCCTCCTCCGACACGATGCGGCCTTCGTTGTTGATGTCCATCTGCTGTCCGCGCGCGAGGTCCCAGACCGCTTTGGTAACGTACCTGAGGATCCCCCTCATGGCACTGTCCGGAACATCGAGGTCCGCGATTATCTGGAACGCTTTAGCGAACAGTGCGTCTCCGGCGAGGACGGCGGTGGGCATACCGTAGTTGATGTGGATGGTGGTCATTCCCCTGCGCTTCTCGTCCCCGTCCATGAGGTCGTCGTGGATCAGGGTGAAGTTGTGTATGTATTCCACAGCGACGGCAAGGGGGACGACCTTGGACTTGTCCCCGCCCACGGCACCGCAGCAGGCGATGGCCATGGCAGGCCTCATCCTCTTACCGCCTGCGTAGGGGTACTGTCTCGAAGCTTCGATGAGGTCGTGGGGCTCCTCGTCTTCTATGTATTTTTTGATCGGAGCATCGAGCTCTGCCGAAATTTTCTTAAGATAATCTTTTGCGTTCATTCCAGTCCCTCTAACCACTGTCTGGTCTCGCCCAGCACAACGTACCTGGCTTTGGAAAGCTGTTTGATGTCGGAACATCCCGTGAGCAGCATGGCGGCCCTCAGTTCTTCCTTTATGAGTGTCAGCTTCTCCTTCACCGCGGCAGCAGATTCGGTGGCCTCTCTGAGCACCGCGTTCGCGATCCCGGCGCAGCTTGCGCCCATGGCGATGCCGCATGCGATATGTATCCCGTCGAGCACTCCTCCGGAAGCTATCAGGGGGAGGCCGCATCTCGCCTCGATAAGGGATGCCGGGGCCGGTATCCCCCAGTCGAAGAACGCCTCGCCCATGCCCGTGCGTATGCCGTCGCCGGCGGCGATCGCCCTGTGCAGCTCGACGCCCGCAAAACTGGTGCCGCCCATCCCTGCAACGTCGATGCCTCTGATACCTGTTCCCTTTAGTCTGTTCGCAACGTCTCTAGATATTCCGGCACCGGTCTCCTTGACGATGACGGGATACTGGGACGCCAGGTAGCGGATTGCGTCGTAGCATCCCTTCGCGTTAGTGTCCCCTTCGGGCTGGACGGCCTCCTGGAGATAGTTGAGGTGTATTGCGACTGTGTCGGCATCGATAAGGTCCATGGCCCTGCCGATGTCTTCCGAGGTGAATATGTCCTTGCTGTGCTGAGGTATCAACTGGGGCGCTCCGATGTTGCCTATCATAAGGGGCACGTCGTAGTCCTTCACCACGGCGTAGCTTTCCGGCTCCACCCCCCCGACGCCCGCCCTCTCGCTCCCGACCCCCATTCCGATGCCGAGCTCTGCGCAGGCCTCCGCGATATTGGCGTTGATCTTCTTCGCACCGTTGAAACCGCCCGTTATGGCGGTCACGATGAGCGGGAAGTCCAGCTTCTTTCCGAACAGAGTTATGCCTGTGTCGATCTCGTCCGCATCCACCTCGGGCAGAGCGTTGTGTACGAGCCTGACGTCGTCCCAGTAGCAGTAGCCGGGAGCTACTCTCTTGGTCAGGCTGATGTTTATATGGTCGGCCTTTCTGTTGTTGATCGGTGTCATTTCATTCCGCCCCTTGCTACGGTGCAGGTGACAGTCTCTCCCCGCAGCAACGCGCCCAGCCTTCCGTCGACCGTGCCGTTGACAAGGACGCAGTCGCGGTCCTCGGTGCTCATCCTGAGCATCGCTTCCATCTTGGAGAGCACCCCTCCCGTCACATCATCTACGCTGCTCTCCGATTTAATCTTCTGCAGCGTTTCCAGGTCCACCCGCCCCAGCAGCCTGGCTTTCCTGTCTTTTTTGGGGTCTGCCGTGTACAGGCCGTCGATGTCGGAGACGAACACTACTTTTCTAATGTCGAAGAGACCCGCCAGAACCTCCATGAGCTGGTCCCCCGAGCAGATTCCGAATCCTTTCGAGCGGTCGGTGACCACGTCGCCGAACGTGACCGGCATTATTCCAAGTCTTTGAAGCCGCCCTATGGCCTCCGTATCGGTGGCTATCAGCCTCCCGCCGTCCATCACGAAGCATGACCCGGGGGCCACGGATACAGCCGGGATGCCTGCTTCTATCATCTCTCTCACCACCATCTGGCTCAGGTCCCTCGTGTCGTACTGGACCTGTGCCACGGCCATTATCTGCCCGTCGGAAGAGAAGCCGTTCTGAAGTCCGTATTGCTTCGCGAGGACATGTCCGAAGGAACCGGCCCCGTGGACCACCAGGACATCGAGTCCCGAAGCCTTGATCTCCCTGCACAGCTTGGAGACTCTTTCCCGATTGAATTTTCTGTACTGGGACTTGTCTGTTATGACGCTTCCGCCCAGTTTGATTATTATCATGCGGTTACCCCTATTGGCTGGATGTTTTTAGATTTGTTGTACAAGACCGGGCCCGATGCGGACCCAGAAGCCGTTTTTCAATAAATATCCGCAACCTGAGGGGGCCTTGAGAAACGCCGAACTCCGATACCGGAGGACTTCGGACAACGGCAGGGGGCATACAGAATATGCCATTTGATTCAGGCTTTCCGGATTCCGAATCCTAAACCCGTTGCTTCCTGTATCGTTGTTTTTTCCTTCTTAAGCTCCTCCATTCCGTTGTCCCTGCAGACGATCTTACCGAAGGACGCGCACTTGAAGGTTTTTATGAAGTCCGATTCTATTCTGTAGGCAACCGCTTCCGCGGACTCCCTGTCGTATCTGTATGAAACTATGGCCACAATCCTCTTTCCTGAGGGAAGAATGCATTCCGTCTCCCGGTCCGGGAGGCAGAGCATCCTGTCCTACAGGACTTTATACTGTGTGCATGGCGGGCCGAAATATATTGCGGGGAATCTCACGGCTCCTGTTTCGTCGTCGACTTTGCAGCCCGCCTCTTTCAATACTCCCTTGCCTTGGCATGGTTCACAACGATTCCCGTGTCCCAGAGCATTTCAAGGGTCGCCGCATGGATTTTATCCATGTCGGCCTTGGATAACGTTTCTGTTTTTGATTTCATTGCGTTTCCTTTTTATCTCTTCGAATCTTCTTGAAAAATGCTCTTCCGAAATGATCACTACGGCTGTCGGGACGAGGGCCGGTCCTACGAATGCATATTCGGCTCCCGCTCATGCAGAACATTCAAATCCCATGTCCGTTCCGATCCCTCAGCATAGATTCGGCTCTCGAACGGCCGTAATTGGTGATTTTGTACCTGTGCAGAAACTTGCCCTTCTCCAGCTCCCTCCTCGCCGATTTTTGTGTCCACGAACTTGATGTGCCCGTCGGCTTCCGGTTCGATGAGCCAGAAACAAGCGTTGGTGAACCAGTATGCAGAGGCGGGGCCCCCTGGGTCATGGACCTTCTTTATCACTTCGTGCTCCCACGCTTTCTTCTCTTTCTCATAGAGTTTCAACGGTTTTGATTCGAAAGACGGAACGGCCATCTCATCCGCCTCCCCTGGTGCGGTTGGATGATTTCGGGCCCCTGCTTTCCCAATACATTATGAACATCCCTGCGACCGCGATCACCGCTCCAAAGGCGAGCGTCCATGTCGGGGGGCCGAAGAATACGAACAGCCCTGCCGGAGAGACGGGAACATACAGCGATCCCGTGGCGATGGTGCGTCCGAGGCCCAGCAGAGGGAATGATTTATATTGGCACACATAGAATGAGAGCGAGATCTCCGAGCACCATCTGGAAAACGAACACTCCGCTGGTGAATGATACGATGAATGTGCCAGCGAAAATGCCGGGGCCTATTGCGACCGGTGTAACAGGGAATATGATAATCAGTCAGATCGAAGACCCGGTGATGTATCTGACGGGCGGCGGGGCATCGGAATCCGTAACATCCGAAGCGCGGACCGAGAAGTTTCCTTCTAGGCCCCATCCTGTGGCAGAAATTACCCCGCCCAGTTAACCGAGCCGTACTCCGTCGGGAGATGCCGTGTCAGTGATGCTATCGATCGCGGCCCGGGGGTCGAGAATTGTGACTCCGCCACCAGTATGGCTATTGTTCCGATCACGGTCTTCCCGGTCATCTTTTACTTGTTGCAAAGCAATCCGATGGATGCCGTGAATCCTGTACCGATGTAACCGATTGCAGCGTGGACCCGAAGACGGCGACCGGGCCTCCGAACGGAGAGCCGGCCAGCGGCCACCCGCTGATCCGGTGGTTGCGGACCGTCCTCCCCATATCTCTGAGCTTGCCCGTCGCGCCTGCCCATACGACCCCACCGGTACGAGGCCGAAGATTACCGCCTGTCCGGCGGAGATCATGACCGCACTGACGATGTATCCGCCCATCCCTTCTACGGATTAGAAGTTAACGAACGGTTCGACGGACCATGCCATCTGGAGCGTGACGTATCCCAACCCCCATGCCGGAGCGCACAGAAGTGCCCATAATAATCCTCCGTTTCACACGGTTTTTCCTTTCAATCTCAAGTTTGTCTTCAACAGAACTTCCATCCGCGTCGGCGGAAACACCACCGACCGTCTTTTTATCGAGTGTCTCTCCCGGAGTGCCTCCCACTAACGAGTATCCTTGCGGGGCGCACTGTCGGATGAAACGTTACGTCCGTAACATTTAATTTTAATGATGACTCAACGTATAGATTAACATGTCAAATGAAATCCTGTATTTTTATGTACTGATTTGCTCATTTTTCTAAAATAAATTGATAATTGGGATAATAATCATAAACAATTGTACAATTATGCATATTATTGCATTGTGATAAATAATTATATTGACAACTCAATTATTAAATACACACGCATACATAGAGTACCGTCGGGCGGATGACCGCACGATCGCGGGGATCAGTAAATTTCCTCCCGGGCTTGACCCTAAAAATACGAAGTCCTCGCGCCACATTTACATAATTATAATAATTAACCCGTATCGGTGAAAACATGAGCGACGGACGCTGGACGAGTCCATATTGGAGTTCTTTCCTTCCGATATTCTTCGATCGTGTGACGAAAATAATGAGAAAAAATGTCAACTAGGAGATAGCAGACACGGGACTGACCAGCGCGCACACGATATACCTGATCGCACTGAACCTAAAGGACGGACAGACGATGGCAGAGTTATCGAAGTTCTTGGATTACGATGCAGCCAACACAAGCAGAGTGATCAAGACACTCATGCAGGAGGGGTACGTATACAACGACCGCAAGACCCCCAAGAGCAGGAAGTACAAGATTCACCTTACCGAAATGGGCAGGAACCTGGCCGAGCGCGTGATGGATTACGAAGACTCGAAGATGAAGGAGTACTTCGGGAACGTTGAAACAGGGGACCTGTTGCAAATGAAGGATACTCTGATCACTATCCTGAGGAGCATGGACCCGGTGCTCGACGACTATATGTCGTCTCCCTCCGACAGCCCATTCTATGCTCTGCTTCATACCAACCCTCCAGGAGACGGGGACGGGTTCTTCGCTTCGGGCCGCGCACCGGAAGAGAAAAAATAATCTTGTCGGACAATGTGGATAAACGACCGACGATACGAGGCGGGGAACATCGGTGAAGATTGCCAGCTCGGACGTCGTTGACGTCTGGTTCGAATACAGGTTCGGTCCGAAGGGGGGCGAATTAATATACAAAATGGTCCCGGCCGTTCCTTTCCGTCCGAAATAACCAACCTTCC
>JBFXEL010000015.1:0-7605 GCA_050180115.1 Candidatus Methanomethylophilaceae archaeon | reverse complement strand
GGAAGTAACAGAAGTACACGTTTACGGTTCGGGTCGTTCTTTCCGCCGACGACGTCGTCCCGAAAACAATGGCGGACCCCCTGGGATTCGAACCCAGGTCATCGGCTTCGAAGGCCAATAGGATAATCCGCTACCCCAAGGGTCCGTATGGTCGCTACCGTCGAAGCCTTATTTTTATTATCCGTTCCAAAGCCCGTCCGGGACAAGTCTTTATCCACGTTCCATCATCACGCAGCGATGACAAAGGTCGTAATGAATCACGGTGCCGGCGGGGAAGCGATGCAGGAATTCCTGTCGAAGCACATCATCTGCCATTTCCCAAAAGTAAAAACAGACGTTCCGCTGGATTCCATGGACGACTCCGCCGTGGTGGACGGCATCGTTTTCACAATCGACGGGCATACCGTCAAGCCGCTCTTTTTCCCCGGGGGGGACCTGGGCAGGATCTCGGTGTCCGGTACCGTCAACGACATCGCGGTCATGGGGGGGAAGCCTCTGGCCCTGGGCTGCTCCACGATAATAGAGGAGGGCCTCGACACCGATGTCGTGGACAGGGTCATGTCGAGCGCAGGAAGAACGTGCCAGGAGTGCGGGGTGCCTATTGAGACGGGCGACACTAAGGTCGTCGAGGCGGGCGCGGTGGACCAGATGTTCATGGCCACCTCAGCTGTCGGGAGGAGGTCCGAGCACCTTGACGCCAACTTCGCCAAGGCAAAGGAGTACCGCGTCGTGGCGGAGAACTGGTGCACGGACTCGAACATCGCCCCCGGAGATGCGATAATCGTCTCGGGATATGTCGGAGACCACGGCATCGCGCTGATGTCCTTCCGCGAAGGGTACGGGTTCGAGAGCGAGGTCCAGAGCGACGTCGCACCGCTGAACCTGATGATAGAAAAGGCACTGAAAACGGGCGGCATTGTGACGATGAAGGATTCGACACGCGGAGGGCTCGCGAACACCCTGAACGAACTCGCTTCCAAGTCCGGCGTGGACATGGAAGTCGACTACCAGTCTATCCCTCTTAGGGACGGCGTCGTCAACGCGTGCGATCTGCTGGGGATAGACCCGCTCAGCATAGGTAACGAGGGAAAGTGCGTTGTGGCCTGCGTCCCCGAGATGGCGGACGAGGTGCTAAGGACCCTGCGGTCCACCCCCGAGGGAAGGAACGCTTCGCTGATAGGATATGCGGTCAAGGGCGATGGAAGAGTGATGCTGAGAACAGAGATCGGCGGGAGACGCATACTGGAGCCGCCCATCGGAGACCCCGTCCCGAGGATCTGCTGAGTATCCGCGGTTATTTGATATAACCGTAATATATGCGTCACACGAGCAGATATGGTTACATTCTTACCTTTCCCAGGATACAGGCCCGCGATTTCGGCCGGAGATTCCATCGGAGACAGGATCAGCCCCCCCTATGATGCCATAGATCCGTCTTATCTTGTGAAACTTCAGAGCAAAGCCCATAACATCACCCGGCTGACGCTCAACCCAGACCCGGACAAGAGATACCGCAGCTCCAGGCGCGAATTGGACGGATGGATAGCGGACGGTTCGCTTAAGCAGGACGCAGACTCGTTCTACGTGTACGAGCAGACCTTCGAGGACGAAGGAAAGAAGATGACCCGCACGGGCGTAGTCGGGATACTCAAGACCGAGCCGTACGAGGACGGCAACGTCGTTCCCCATGAGGAGACCTTCTCCAAGGTGAAGGCCGACCGCCTCAACCTCCTGAGGGACATGGAGTCCCATCTCGAGTCCATATTCGGCCTCCACGATTCCTTAAGCCCCCAGCTGAACAGGAAAATACGCGACGGCGCCGCCCTGATCTACAGGTACGTGGACGGAGACGGCGTGGAGCACAGATTTTCCCGTCTCAGCGACGGGGAGATCTGCAAGGAGATCACGGAAGAGCTGAGCGGCCAGAAGATGCTGATCGCCGACGGCCACCACAGATACGAGACGGCACTGGCGTATTCCCAGGAGAACCCCGGCTCCCAAAAGAAGGGGTACGTCCTCGCCACCCTGGTATCCTTGTCAGACCCGGGACTGGCGATCTGGCCCACCCACCGCCTCGTGAAGACCGAGAGTATTTCTGAGAAGAACGCGATCAAGAAGATGTCCGGATCCCTCGAGATGAAGGACGTCTCCGTGGAGGAGATGGAGAGGGACCTGAAAAACTGGATGATGGGGCTCAGGTTCCGTTCCGGAAAGTGCTACCTGGCCCGTTATCCGGGAGAGGGGCTTTGGGCCCTGGACACATATGTGGCTCAGGAGAAGATACTGAAGGACGTTTACAAATGGGACGAGGGGAAGTCCCAGGTGGACTACGACGCGGAGCTGACATCGGTGAGGGAGAAGATGTCGACCGGCGGCTACGACCTGGCGATCATCCTCAACAGGCCGGACCTGGAGACCGTCTGGGACCTTTCGATGCAGGGCAAACGCATGCCCAAGAAGACCACGTACTTCTTCCCGAAGATCTGGTCCGGCTTCGTGATATACCGAATGGACTGATTCATCCGTAACGGTGTCCGTTCGCGGAAAGTACCGCTGTGACCGCCAATGTCACGGCAGCGACCGTGAGCCCCATCAATACGGCACCGAAAAGGACCGCCGCCGCGCAGAACATAAAAATCCCCGCGAGGGCGAACAGCCAAGATGACTTCTTCACACGTAACGTCCGGTTGCCCTTCGTTTCAATCGGGTCCGGATAAGCATGGCGCGGACCTTCACCATCGCAGAGGCCGGACTCCACGCACTTGACCCTTGTTCCCAAGTATACGAAAACAGCCCCGACGGCGACGAAAAGTGCGAAAATAAAGAAATCCATCGGTCCCGGAACCATGCCGGATGATTACAGAGCACGTTTAAAAAAATAGGGGAGAAAGGAGCCGCTGGAGGGAATTGAACCCTCGACCTACGCCTTACCAAGGCGTCGCTATACCCCTTAGCCACAGCGGCCTGTGGGGTGCCTTATCAATATGTGGATGATAAAGGTTTCTGGTACCGTCCTGCGGAGCCGGACGCGCGGTTTACTTGCTCGTCCTCCTATTTGAAGAAACTATATCAGATGGATACACGTAACACACCCCATGAAGAAAGAGATGAGCTCCCTGGACGTCCGTTCCGTGGTATCGGAGATGTCTGCCCTAGAAGGCGCCCACATGGACAAGATATTCCATTGGGGAGCGGGCAACGTACTTTTCCGGATAAGCGTCACCGGCGGGAAGAAGGAGCTTTTCTTCAAGGACAAGAAGTGGCTGCACCTGCCGCCCGTTAAGCCGGAGACTCCCGTCCTGCCGACATCCTTCGCTTCCTTCATGCGCAAATATCTCGACAATGCCAGGATAGGGAAGACCAGACAGGCGGGGTTCGACCGCGTCGTGGTCATGGAGCTCAGGAAAGGCGAGACTGACTATCAACTGATCTTCGAAATATTCGGCGGGGGGAACGTCCTCCTGGTATCGGAGGGAAAGATCGTCAACTGCCTGATACACAAGACCTACAAGGACAGGGCCGCCAGGCCGGGAGAGGACTATGTCATGCCCAGGCCGCGGTTCGAACCGGGCGTATCCACTTTTGAAGAGTTTTCTGCTTTGTTCAGGTCCTCGGAATCCGATACCGTGAGGACACTCGCCACATCTGTCAATCTGGGCGGGCAGTACGCCGAAGAGATCTGCGTCCGTGCCGGGGCCGATAAGAAGGCCCCGGCCAAATCCGTCAGCGACGAGACGATGATGACCATCTTCGAAAAGATAGGCGAACTTGTTTCGTCCGCCGCGTCCAGCCCCGAGCCCACGGCGTACCGCAAGGACGGCAAGATAATCGATCTGGCACCCGTGAGGCTGCTGTCTTACGGGGAAGCCGATGCGGAACGCTACGAGACCATGTCGCTGGCCATTTACGCCATGCTCAAGGAGACGGAAGATGCGGCAGTAGAGGACTACGTCGACCCGGACATCCTCAAACTGAGGCGCAGGATCGAGAAACAGGAAGAGACCGTCGCCGAATATGAGATGGATGCGGAAGAGTTCAGGCTCCAGGCCGACGCACTCTACACCGACTATCAAAAAGCAGACGAGCTCCTCACCGTGCTCGAACAACAGTCGAAAAGACTCACCTGGGACAAGCTGTCCGAAGGCGCAATGAAGATACCTTTCGTCTCATCCATTGATACTTCCAAGAACACAGTGACCGCATTTCTGGGGGGACGGAATGTCGTCTTGGACTACACAAAAGGCGTCGACGCCAACGCCTCGGTGATATACCAGAAGGGAAAAGACATCGGAGACAAGAGCAAAAGGGCCCTCGATGCCCTGAAGTTGAGCCGCGAAGAGCTGGAAAGAAAGGAAAAGGGATTCGCGAAAGAGAGGCATCTGGCACTTACCCGGGCACAGCCGACCAAGCAGTTCTGGTTCGACCGCTACAAGTGGTTCTTCACCTCATCGGGAAAACTGGTCATCGCGGGAAGGGACGCCCACAGCAACGACAACATAGTCAAGAAACATCTCAAGGACGGGGACGTCTATGTACACGCAGATATCCACGGTGCACCTTCGGTGGTTTTCAAGGAAGGCTCGTCAGCCTCGCCCGAAGAACTGAAACAGGCCTGCGTTTTCGCATTCTGCCATTCAAAGGCCTGGGTCTCGGCGATGTCGGACGGCAGTGCTTTCTGGGTCTATCCGGACCAGGTAAGCAAGACTCCCAATCCGGGAGAGTTCGTACCACGCGGAGCCTTCATAGTCAGAGGTAAAAGGAACTACGAGTACCATATCCAGACGGAGCTTGCGGTCGGAGAGGTGGACCACCAGGGAAACCGCAAGGTGATGTGCGGTCCCAGGGACGCCGTGGAAGTGGCCTCGGAAAAATACTTCGTCATCAAGCCGGGGAGAGGCAAGAACAAGAAGACGGCCGCGGAGATGGCAAAGGCTTTCGAAGTGCCCGAAGAAGAGATCTCAGGAATACTGCCGCCGGGAGATTCCGAAATAACCGAGAAGGTCTGGCCCAAAGATTCCGGTAGCTGAGCCGAACGTGGCGCTCGCGCCGGAATTCGAATCCGGGTCAAGAGATCCGCAATCTCTCAGGATATCCAAGCTACCCCACGCGAGCAAAAAGTGCGGAAAAGTCTTGCGACTAAGGGTGTTTAGACCTCAGGGTGAGACAGATAACGCGAGATATATCCAGCGATCCTGTTCCTCATTGCAGTAGAGGTTACGTCTGTGAGGGTGCTCACCATCTCCTTGTTGTTCTCGAAGTCCCTGCTGAATGCCTGGGGATACTTGTTGAGGAGCTCAATGGACACTCTCTTGATGTATGTGGGTCTTATCCTTCCCATATCTTTCACCGAGTGAACCGATTAAGTATATGCCCTATTTAAGGCTTTTTAACTCTTTTGGGATGCCCGCAGGACTTGCCGCCTTCTGGACAGGGGCCCCTTACACATGGGGGGCCGGCATCCCTGAATATGGTTGGGGAGACCTCCCTGCAGAGCTTCAGCATCTCGTCCGCCATCTCACGTATCTCCCACTGGGCCCTCTCGCAGCACCTGAGATCGAAGAAATGCAGCAGCTCCCTGGCGTTCATGGTTATGGTGATATTGGCGGTGCAACCGTTGGGGAGTACGTATCTGGCGTCCTCCGCCGGGACCGTCTCGCACAGTTTGGAGTATGCCTCCCATATCTTTTCCATGGCCTCTTTGTATATCTTCAGTGCGACGGGGTCGTTGCTCACGGTATGCGGCACTACATATGTCGGGGCCCTGAGCGGAACATATCTCTGAGACTGCTGCGAGAAAGAGGCTATGCGGTGCCTGACCAGCTGATGCGTCAGAGACCTGGATACGCCCGATACGGAGAACGTGAAGACCGCATGCTCTATCACGGAGTAGTGACCCATCGAAACGATCTGCTCCAGGGACTTCTCCGCATCGCCGGTGCCCAAAATCTCATCCGCCGGTTTTTCAGAATAGCAGGACCTTCCCGCCGCGGCGCATATCTCATCTGCATCCCGGGTGTAAGATAGAAGCGTTACTCTCATCGGATCACTCCAGCCTTTCGTACCATATATCGGCCATCAGCTTACCTATCTTTTGTTCGTCCCTGATGTCCGCCAGGCGCACTTTCCTTACATCCATGTCCTCGGGGAGCAGCCTCGATATCCCTTCTACATGGGCATCCCCCACCACCGCTATCATTTTTTTATGCCTCGTCGAAGCCTCCATGATCTTTTTCGCCATCGCTTCGTTGCGTTCGTCCAGCAGTATCCGCATCATGGAGGGGTAGCGGCGCCTCATGTGGTCCATGTACTCCTTCTCGTTATCGGAAAAGTCCTTCTGGGTCTTTTCGACGTCCTTTCTCGAGGTTTTCCTATCCTTCATGCCTGAGATGCGCCAGCGGAGTTTCTCGACCAACGACATCTCGTCCCACATCCTGAGGAGCATATCCACCACGTCGCCGTCCATGAGTATGACCTCAGCGCCTGCGGCCTTTCCTGCCCTGCACGCCTCAAGGAGCTCCATGCCCGCATAAGTTCCGAACTGCGATGCCGTTCTGCTCTGTGTCTTCCCCAGCGACTTCACGATCCCCGGTATCTTAATCGGCTTCGGGTCCTTGGGGTGCTCGTATGTACCGTCCATTACCCGGAACCTTTTTTCGTCCAGTTCCACCAGCACCGCATCCGGCCAGGTGTTCTTTATGATGAAGCGCACCTGCTCCTCCATTTTGAAAACGTGACCGGTACCTATGATAAGGAGCATCGTCCTTCCCATGACTCCAAACGATAAAATTGTTAGGATAACACTTTATCAGCTGATTCTACCATCGGGTTACATGCGCGGGATAACCGGGTAACGGGACTCGGCAAAGCTACGGGAACCCCCTTGCCGTGGACGATGTCCCGTTCAGCGCCGGAGAGAATCGGCTCTTCGCGTTCCCTGGACCCAACGGCGCCGGAAAGGGCACCGCCATAAACGTGATATGTACACTTCTGGACCATGACAAAGGCGAAATCGTCGTGGACGGCCACCTGGTCGGGAAAGAGAATGCCGGGATACGGAAAAACCGGGCAGGTACTCCAGAACGGGGTGCCCGACTCTCTGCTCACCGTCAGGGAGAACATCAGGGCCGGGGGCGCCCTGTACGGACCAGGAAAGGATGAATTTGAAAAAAGGATACTGCAGGCATCTGATGCCGGCGAATTTTTGGACTGCCCCTGCGGAAAGCTCTCCAGAAGTCTGAGGAGGCGCTCGGACGCCGCCCGCGCCCTGGTCGGCCGGCCCGGGATCCCGATGCCGGACGAACCGACGACGGGGCTCGACCCTCAGACCGGGAGGGATATCTGGAACACCGTCCTGAGACCGAAGGAAGACGACATGACCGTCTTCCTGACCGCCCACTATATGGAAGAGGCGGAGGACACCGGATCGGGTTGTGGTCATCAGCAAGGGGAGGGCCACAGCAGTCTGTACGCCTTCCGAGCTCGAAGAAAAATACAGTTCGGATATCCTTTTGATCACGTCGAAAAACACGGCCGGCCAACGGCCGCCCTTGAGGGGACTCCGTGAGGTGCGAGATGAACAGAGGCGCGGACGCATAAAGATCCAGT
>JBFXEL010000014.1:0-31457 GCA_050180115.1 Candidatus Methanomethylophilaceae archaeon | reverse complement strand
CCTCGATACGCCCAATCTTTATTCCGGCCCTTGCAAGAGCACGGATTGCAGACTGCGCGCCGGGTCCAGGGGACGTCGCCTTGTTTCCTCCGGGCGCACGTACCTTGACGTGGATGCCGGCGATATCCCTCTCCCTTGCGATCTCGGCGATCTTCTCGGCGGCCTTCTGGGCCGCGTAAGGCGAGGATTGGTCCTTCGCCTGCTTGACCACCATTCCGCCAGTGACTTTTCCGATCGTTTCCGCACCGGTTATATCAGTGAGCGTGATCATGATGTTGTTGTAGCTGGCGAATATATTTGCTATTGCCCATTTGGATGCCATCAGATCTCACCGTCCTTTGCTGTTATTCCCGCCGCTTCGGCGTCCTCTTTGGCTGCCTTGGCCTTCTTCTCGAAGTGCTTCTCCGTCACTGCCGCCTTAGCCTCGGTCTTGGCTACGATCGCGTCCGGAGCAACCCTCATGGGGTGCATCTCATCAGTGAACGCAGATGTTGGAGCATACTCGACGGTGGGCTCCTCGCTCCTGAGAACTATGTACCCGGGCACGGTCACCCTGTGCCCGTTGAGGAATATGTGACCATGGTTGATCATCTGCCTGGCCTGTTTGATTGTGCTGGCGAGGCCTTTCTCATACACGATGGTCTGAAGGCGCCTGGAAAGCAGGTCCCTCTCGTTGAGAACCAGGATGTCGTTGAGGTCTCCTCCCGACATGGGAAGGATGCCCATGCGGCTGCACTTCGATATCAGGTTGTCCGCCTCGATCTTTGCCTGGGCGTCATTACCCCTGAGGCGCGACTGAAGCTCCCTGGACTGTTTCCTGTAGTTCCTCAGTATGGACTGGGCCCTCCAGACTTCATTTTTGTTCTTAAGGCCGAACTCTACTACAACCTCGTGCTCTGCCTTGATCCTCTCTCCCTGCCAAGGGTGAGAGGGAGTGTCGTAGGCCTTGCGTGAAAATTTAGGGTCTCCCATTCAAAAACACCTCACTTCTTCTTGACTCCGAGAGTCAGTCCCTTCCTTCCGTTGGACCTGGTCCTCTGGCCTCTGACCTTGTGGTGGGTCTCGTGCCTGATTCCGCGGTAGCAGCGTATCATCTTCATCCTGTTGACATCGTCCTTCTGGACCATGTCCAGGTCGTTCCCGAAGAGGTGCATGTCGGCACCGGACTCATAGTCCATCTGCCTGTTGACCGCCCACGGGGGAGCGTACTCCATGTATTTCAGTACCAAGTTCTCGAGCTCTTTGACCTTCTCGTCGCTGAGGGTACCTATCCTCGCGGATTGTTCGATGCCTGCCTTGTGCACAACAGTCTGGGCCACTCTGGCTCCGACCCCTTTGATGCTCTGGAGACCTATGACAGTCTTCTTCTGGCCGTCGATATCGCTACTCGCGATACGGACGATGAAGTTGAAGTTCTCGTCCTCGGCCTTTGGTGCCTCTTTCTTTGCTTTCGCCATTTTTTTACCTCCGCAAATGTTCCGCAAGGAATTGATCAAGCGAGGCCATGGTGGGCCTGCTCTCAGTATTCGCCGTGAGCGGGTCCTGAGTCTGCGTAGTGGGTCGATGGACTCCTTATTTAAAATGATTTGTACGCGCCACTCTTACGCGGGTCGGGGGGACGGCAGGGATGGACATCAATCCTTCGTAGAACGCCCCTGTCGAGGTCCCGGATTCCAGATTGAATGCCAGCGTTCCCCGGAGTGTTCCACGATTATCTTCCGGGCGACCCACTGTAGCAGCATAGGTCACTTCACTGAGTTTCGAATTACGGAACTGCCCGCCCACGAAGTCTTTCCCTCCATGCCCCCGCTTCCTTTCGAAGTCCGGGTCCTCTCTGATCTCCACCGAGGTTATATCCGATAGCAGCACGTCCCCCTCCGCAAAGGGGGCTGCTACCCTCAGGCTGTCGCCGTCGGTATCCGCAGAGACACACATTCCCGGTAAGAATACGACCGATAACAGAGAAAAAACCACTACTACGGCGCAGGAGGGCATCATGAAGCCAGCACTGCCTTTCCCATATCATCCCACGGCAGGCACCTAATGTGCCAGATAAGATAAAGTATCATCACGGCCGCCGGAATGAGGAATACCGATACCAATGCCACGACCGAAGCGACCCCGACCTCAACGTCGATGATGAGGACTGACGCCGGAACCGTTATCGAAAGTGCCAGAGACGCCAACAATGCCGATGTCCTGATCTTTCTGTCCCTATCCGTCATCTTCTCCATGCGCCCAGGTGGGCCTTTGGTGATCGGTGCGCGTCTCGCTGCGACCCTGGACGTTATGTCGCGGTAGGCCGTCTCGGTCTCCTCCCCGGATTCCAGATTGAACGCCACCAGTCTACCGTCGGAGAGCTCCAGCATGATGAATTTTGTCTCCGCACAACGGCGGTTGCCCGTGATATAGTGCATACCTACCTTGGAAGACCTGAACATCCCTCCCAGGAAACCTTTGGACATCGCACTGTATCCAAAGACCTTGCTTCCAGGGCCGAACACCCTGTATTCGACGGCGGAGACGTCCGAATAACGTACCTCCTTACCAAAACGCGGCCCCCTTATCCTGAAAGAGGGGACGTCGGCGGGAAAAGCGGTGGCATCAAAAGCACGGCCGTCAGCAGCATCGCGACAATCGATGTATAGAAGGGTCCATGCCGTGCCCCACCCCCGCCAAAGAGACCGTCATGACGATAGTCTCGATGACAGGCATCGCCAGCGCGGCGAAGGTTACCTTTTGGAACTCGATCGTCTTCGGCTCATCCGCTCGAATTTATTAATTAGTGTATTAGTGCCGAAGGCCGGATTTGAACCGGCGAACCCCTGCGGGAACAGATCTTGAGTCTGCCGCCTTTGACCTGGCTTGGCAACTTCGGCTTGGGTGATGTAGAATACGGTTATAAATAAACCTCACGGAAGAGTTGTGACCTCCGCCCGTTCGCCTGACACGTAGAAAGTATACTCGTGCTGGGATACTATCCCTTTCTTGGCTTCCACGAGCTGAGCGTAGCTTGACAGCACGCCACGACGGACAAGGGTCTTTACATGTTTCTCCGCATTGGGGAAATCACAGCTCCTGGCACAGAACGGGAAGGATTTGAACTCTCCCTTGGCGTACTCGAAGAACTCTTTCGCCGCCGGGTCCTCTATCTCCCTTTCACGCAGTACGCGCACTATGTTCCCCGGCGGGCCGTTCAATACTTCTCCGGCGCCGTTGGTTGCGAACGGTTCGACAGCCACTATCATACCGACCTTGATCTCTGTCATGTCGCCATTGTCGTAACTGGGTACCGACAAACCCGCGTGGAGGTTATACTGGACGATCTGATGTCCGCAGAGGTTCCTTATGGGACGGAAACCGTCCTGCGCCATGCTTACCTCCACCGCGCCTCCGATCTCCTTCAACGGGCATCCTTCGCCGATGAATTCCGCCACGGTGTCCCTGGCACGCTTCGATGACTGTATCAGTTTGGTATATCTTCCGGTACCTGCTTCCGCAGTGCCCGCCGTGTCTCCGACCCATCCATCGATTTCAGCGCCGCAGTCGACCTTGACCACATCGCCGAGTTCGAAGACCCTCTTATCTGTGACACTGGGAGTGTAATGCGCGGCGACCTCGTTTATGCTGATGTTGCACGGAAAAGCGAGTCCGCAACCGTGTCCCCGGATGTAACCTTCGACCTCCTGGGCGACATCGTACAATTTAACCCCGGGCCTGATCATGCCGAGCCCAATCTCCCTTGCCTCGGCAGAGACCTTGCCCGCTTTCCTCAGTTTTGCAAGTTCGTCCTCGGTCAGCAACGCAGCGCCTCCTCGATCTGCTCCCTCGAGATGGCTCCCTGACGCACAACCTCAACCTCGCCTTTGTAGAGCCATACGATGGTGGATGGTTTTCCCAGGGTGCATTCTCCTGAATCAAGATATGTGGAGATCTTGTCGCCCAGGTCCTTGACCGCTGAATCGACGACCACCGAATCGGGATGAGAGTGGGTGTTCGCGGATGTTGCGATTATGGGGCCGCAGCGCCTGATCAGCTCGAGCGCTACCGGGTTGTCGGGGATGCGAACGCCCACCTTCTCGGACCCGGATGTGACCATGTCCGAGATTTGGGCGTTCTTCTTGATGATTATAGTGAGGGGGCCGGGCAGGAACGCCTCGATAAGCCTTTCTGCATTCTCGTTGATGACAGCTACTTGCTCTATCATCTTCTTGTCGGTGACGGCGACAGACAGCGGCATGTCGAAGGGCCTGTTCTTGGCCATGAAGACCTTTTTCACTGCCTTCTGATTGAAAACGTCGGCGCCGATGCCGTAAACTGTTTCGGTGGGATAGACAACGAGATTGCCGGCGGCTATATCCTCAGCCGCATGAGCGATGGCAGACATTGTGTTCTCGTCCAGTTCGTTTCCCGAATTACATCTTAGGATTTTCATCTTATTCACCCGTGTATCTGAATCCGTTGATAATAGCTTCCTTTCCTCCGTGTTCCAGGCACGGCCCGTGGCCGGGATAGAGGCCGTCGATTTCAAGTTCCTTTAGTTTGCGGAGCGAATCTCTGAGCTCCGCTATGCTCCCTCCCTCGAAATCCGTGCGCCCTACGCCGTCGGCGAAGACGGTGTCGCCGGAGAACAACGCATGGGTCTCGAGATCGTGCAAACAGATGCAACCTTCGGTGTGCCCGGGAGTCTCGATCGTCTTCATGAGATGGCCTCCCAGATCTATCACGTTCCCCTCCGAAAGCTCATGCACCTCCGCGGGGCAAGGGGCCAGGTCGATCCTTGAAATATTATCCCTGCCTCCCCTGCGTATCGCTTCGGCGTCCCTTCTGCCGGCGAACACGGTCGGACGGAACGCGGGGACCATATCCCTGATGCCTCCGATATGGTCGTAGTGGCGGTGGGTCAGGACGATGGCGTCGAGCTTTCTCCCGCCTAGAAGGTTGGCAATATGTTCGATGATCGGCCCGGTGACGGCCCCTGAACCCGTATCGATGAGCATGGTGCGCTCTCCGATTATCAGGAACATGTTCGAATCGTAAGGAACAAAGGAGCCTATCCGGTGTATCGTCATCGATAGAGCCAGTTAATAATCATATTTAACGTTTAATGTAGAATGAAAAAATTGGCAAATGACATGGATGAGAATTTCATACGCAACCTGTTTAACTGCTAGATCACACCCCAGCGGCGTCGAAGAACGTTAGTAAGCCAGGACTGAATACCTCGGAAACCCTCGGTACTTACATCCGGCTTCTATCAAACTCATCATTTATGAGTGTTCTATGGGTGCCTCTTTTTCAAGGCGGCTTCGAGCTTAGATGCATTCAGCTCTTATCCGCTATCGCGTGGCTACTCAGCATGCCTTGTCAGACAACTGATAAACTAGAGGCGACGAATCCCTGTTCCTCTCGTACTAAAGGATCCTTCTCGTCAGGCACCTACACCTCCATCAAAAAGCAACAAAACTGTCTCGCGACGTTTTAAACCCAGCTCACGATCCCTTTTAATGGGCGAACAACCCCACCCTTGGCAGCTGCTGCACCACCAGGATAGGGAGAGCCGACAGCGAAGTAGCAAGCCACGAGGTCGATATGAACTCTTGCTCGTGACAACTCAATTATCCCCAGGGTAATTTTTCTGACATCAATCACCCCCATTCAGGAGGTTGATTGGTTCGCTAAGCCATAGTTTCCTATCTCCGAACCCTATTGTCTGGTTCCGAGTCAAGCTAGCTTTTACCTTTACATTCTTCGGTAGATTTCTGACCTACCTGAGCTAACCATTGGGCGCCCTTGTTATCTTTTTGAGGGCGTGGCGCCCCACCCGAACTGCCTGCCTATAGCTGTTCCTCCGAAGAGGTGAGTCGTAAAAATCGACAGGGGCGGTGTTTCATTGTAGACTCGGAGAGATGCTAGCGCACCTTCCTGGGTAACGTCTCCCGCCTACCCTACACGTGCCAATTCTTACAACAACAACAGGTTGCAGTGAAACTCCATGGGGTCTTCGCTTTCAGATGGAGGGGTCTGGATTGTGCACCAGACAGATTGATTTCACTAGCGTCTAGGCGGGGACAGTAGAACTCTCGTTGAGCCTTCATGCAAGTCGCCAATTAAGCGACAAGGTATTACGCTACCTTAAGAGGGTCATAGTTACCCCCGCCGTTTATTGGTCCTTCGATCCGTTGAAACAGATTTTCAGATGCCAACACTGGGCAGGCTTCGGCCCCTATACACATCCTTTCGAACTAGCAGGGACCTATGTTTTTATTAAACAGTCGGAGTTCTCTTGCCACTGCGACCAGTAGCTCACACTACTGGCACCCTTTATCCCGAAGTTACAGGGCTAATTTGCCGAGTTCCCTCGCCTAGATTATGCTAACACGCCTTAGGCTACTCACCTAGGGACACCTGTGTCGGTTCTTGGTACGAATAGAACAGTTGTAACCATACCCTTTTCATGGGGACTAGGAATTTCCAGAAGGAGACTTTCGTCCCCCTCGTCACGCATTCGCTCACTTCTCACCATGACGGTTCTTCATGAGTTTAAACGCTTGAATACACAGACAAGTGTACTCCAGATATCCTACTCCGTAGGTATGGGCAAAGACTGCTCCAGTACTGGAATATTAACCAGTTTCCCTTTCGATAGCCTCGATTAAGAACTACCTTAGGATCGACTAACCCTTGGCTGACGAACATTGCCAAGGAACCCTTGCCCCTGCGGCGGTACGGATTCTCACCGTACTTTGCTGCTACTCTCACCAGGATCCTCGTCGGTACACGGTCCACAGGACTTCACAGCCCCGCTTCTGCCCATGCACCGCGCCCCCTTACCAAATTACATTGCTGTATTCTATAGTATCGGTACTCGGTTTAGCCCCGTCCATTTTCTGGGCCCATAATCTAGACCGGTGAGCTGTTACGCTATCTTTAAAGGATGGCTGCTTCTAAGCCCACCTCCCGGTTGTTTTAGACTACCGACGCCATTTCATATTACACTTGACCGAAATTTAGGGACCTTAACTATAGTCTGGGTTGTTTCCCTTATGGCCATCAAGCTTACCCCGGATGGCCTTGCACCCGATGTCTACGATGAACACAAGTTCGGAGTTTGACAAAACGCCGAGGAATTTCTTCCCCTAAGCGCTCAATCGGTGCTCTACCTCATGTTCCACCTCGATCGAGGTCTAGCTGCGACTAGTTTCAGGGGGAACCAGCTATTTCCGGCCTAGATTGGCCTTTCACCCCTATACCCAAGTCATCCAAACGATTTGCACATCAGAACTGGTTCGGACCTCCACCTCCCCTTCGAGAGACTTCATCCTGCTCAGGCATAGATCGACCGGCTTCGGGTATCCGCACCATTGACTCCAGGCGAGCACACCTTGCCCCTCATTAAAAATTGCGGGCAATCGGTTTCCCTCCGGCTACCTAATTGAATAGTTAACCTCGCCAATGACCAGAACTCCCTGGCCCGTTTTTCTAAACGGACAATATAACACTGGTCCACCAATTATTGGTTTCTTCCCTTTGATGCTATATAAATCTTTAACCGCATGGTTTCAGGTCTTTTTACCTCCCGTTAAGGGTACTTTTCAGTTTTCGCTCACGCTACTACTACACTATCGGACTAGAGACGTATTTAGGGTTGGAAGTGAATGCCTCCCAAATTCATGCGCGATATCCAACGCACACTACTCAAGGACATCTAAAATCTCCATTCCAGCCTTCTCCTAAGGGGCTATCACCCTCTATGGCACGGCTTTCCAGCCGACTTTGGATATTCCGGACAAAGGAGTAAAAGAGCCTACAACACCACACCTCCCGATTGTTTCCAAACGGGATTCGGTTTGCCCTGTACCGCGTTCGATCGCCTTTACTAACGGCATCTCTGTTGATTTCTTTTCCTGCGGGTACTAAGATGCTTCAATCCCCCGCGTTCCCAATCATTACTGATCATTCCGAAGAATAGGAAGTCCCATTAGGTCATCGTCGGATCATAGGCTTCTTGCACCTACCCGACGCATATCGCAGCTTGACACGACCTTCTTCAGCGCTCTAGCCGAACCATCCCCCATGCGGCGTAGCATCGCCGCTGGCGTATGATCTAGCACACGTCCAGGTTGCGTATGATCGGTGGTCATCGGGCTTGTCCGATCTCATCCTCCATTACGGGGCCCTTCCACCTCTTCCCCGAAAGAGGATCTCTCTCCGGGTGCATGTCATTTAGATTAATGCCAGATTTCGTTGCCGAACCTGGCGAAATCACCGTAGACTGAAGAAGTATATAATACCTCCCAGCAGACGATTTCCCACCCCAGCATGGCCCTCGCGACGGTTCCCCGTCAGAGCACCAGGCCCGAGCAACCCGACCCGTTCGAGTCGAGCAACCCCACTATATTCACTCGATATTTAAGGTTTGGGAATTAAACCCTCACGGAACGAAGGCCAGCACTACCGTTGTGGGAAATTTACGACGTAATTCGGCGAGATTCGGATTGTAGAAACGTAGCATGTCTTTCCTGTACGGACGCTTGCCCAGGATCTTGGACATGACCGATGTCTCCGTCTCGCCGTCCACTTTCCACACCCCGCCCTCTGCCGAGGTGTCCGTGCTCACAATCATTGGTATCCGTAGCCTGATCTTCTCGACCTCGGTGCAGACCCTGGCGATGGCCTCGATCTCCGACAGGTCCATCTCGAAGACCTCTCCTCCGCGGGTCCGGTATGATAGGCCGCCGTTCTCCAGATAGTCAATCAGAGTACGACGGGAGACCGGTACGTTCGAGTTGCTCTCTGCCAATATCGACTCCACGTACCCCGTGTATCGGTCCATGCTCTGTAATGTTAATCATGTTATAATAAAAGAGAGAACATTACAGTGTTATGGACCAGGAAGACACAATAAGGAAGGCGTTGGAGACTCACCCTTGCTACAACGAAGAAGCCCACCGCAAATTCGCCAGGATGCATCTGCCTGTCGCTCCCAAATGTAACATCCAATGCAATTACTGCAACCGAAGGTACGACTGTTCCAACGAATCCCGTCCCGGCGTGACCAGCGAGGTGCTCTCTCCCCGGGAGGCCGCCGACAAGGTGGGATACGTATTAGAGAAGATTCCCAACCTCAGCGTCCTTGGGATAGCCGGTCCGGGCGACCCGCTGGCCAACGAGGAGACTTTTGAGACCCTCAGATTAATCAAAGAGGAATACCCCGGGCTGACCGCCTGCGTTTCCACGAACGGCCTGATGCTTCCGGAGCGTGCACAGGAGCTCTATGATCTGGGGGTCAGATTCCTCACGGTCACGATGAACGCCGCGACGCCCGACATAGGCGAGCAGATCTACGGCTCCGTCATATGGAATGGAAAAAAGCTATCCGGGAGGGAGGCCGCTGAGAGACTCATCGGAAATCAGAAGACAGGCATCAGAACGTGCGCCGAACTGGGCATGGTGGTGAAGGTGAACATCGTGATGATCCCCGGGATCAACGACACCCAGATACCGGAAATCGCATCCGAGGTCAAAGGCCTCGGGGCATACGTCGTGAACATCCTGCCTCTGATACCGGTGGCAGGGACCAAGTTCGAGAACAGACGCGCCCCCACTCCCTCTGAGAGAAAGAAAATGATGGACCGGTGCTCCGCGGACGCCCGTATGATGAGGCACTGCAGACAGTGCCGCGCGGATGCGATCGGCCTCCTGGGCGAAGACCGTTCCTCCGAATTTGTGCACATCGGCAAATGCACCGCGGGATGCGGGCCTTCGAAGATAGAGCTCGCCGGCGCTGCGGCCGAGGGGCCTGACGGCGAGGAAGTCCTCGTGGCCGTCGCGACCTCGGATGGAAAGAAAGTGGACAGCGGCTTCGGGAACGCAAAGATGTTCAGGATTTACGCCTCGGACGGAAAGACCGTTAGGTTCATAAGGGACATGAGAGCCGTGGCCGATGCGCCCGTGGCCGGTCAGGGCCACAAGGACCGCATTTCTTCGACTGCGGATCTCCTCGAGGGGTGCAGAGCAGTCGCGGTATCGGAGATAGGACACATGCCCGAGAACGTCCTGCTATCCAGGGGCATCGCCGTCGTGATAGCCCGCACGGATGCGGACACAGCCGCCGCCGAAGCCGCTGCCGCCGTCCTGTTTTGAGCATATTTCTTCATTATCAGAGGAATCTAGCCGAAAGCGATTAATATGCCGTGCTACATGATAGCACGTAGCATGGGTAAGAGTATGTTCGGAAAGAACGTCAGATTAGAGAGGGTAATAGACAGAAGAACGGGCAACTGCGTCATAGTGCCCATGGACCACGGCATTTCCATTGGGCCCACCGAGGGCCTGTTCGACATGAAGCACACTGTGAACGCTGTGGCCAACGGCGGTGCCACAGCAGTGCTGATGCACAAGGGACTTGTGAAGCACGGTTACCGCGCCGGGGGCCACGACATAGGCCTGATCCTGCACCTGTCGGCGTCAACCGACATGGGGGATACCAACAACAGCAAAGTTCTCGTGGCCACCGTTTCGGAGGCTCTGAAGATGGGTGCTGACGCGGTATCGATGCACATCAACCTGGGAGCGGAGACGGAACCGGAGATGCTCCGGGACCTCGGGATGTTGTCCAGCGAATGCGAGGAGTGGGGCATGCCGTTGCTGGTGATGGCGTACCCCCGGGGGCCGAAGATCAAAAACTCCTACGACCCCGAGCTGGTGGCGCACGGCGCCAGGGCGGCCGCTGAACTCGGAGCCGATATCGTGAAGTGCAGCTACACCGGAGATATCGATTCTTTCAAGGAGGTCGTCAGAGGAGCCCTGGTCCCCGTAGTGATCGCGGGAGGCCCGAAAATGTCATCCGACCTGGAGATGCTCACCATGGTGAGGGACTCCATCGATGCGGGAGGGCGCGGCGTATCCATAGGACGCAACATTTTCCAGCACAGGGATGTGGAAGGCATCACGCGCGCGATAACCGATATAGTGCTGAGGGACGCCAGCGTCGAAGAGGCAATGAAGAGTATAAGGAAAAAATAAAGGGGTAACGGAATGGACGACATAGAAGACCTCAGGTCCGGCATCCGCAGGATTGACGATACCATATTGGAGCTTGTAGGAGAGAGGCTGAAGATATCCCGGAGGATGGGAGCTGCCAAGGCTGCAGCCGGAGAGGGTATGCGCGACATCGTCGCCGAGAGGGCCACCCTGGACCGTTTCAGGGCATTGGCCGATATGATTGGGCTGAACCCGGAGGCGGGCGAAGAACTCTGCAGGATACTGATCGAACAGTCGCTCAGCGTTCAGGCATCAGCTCCCCGCGTACCGACAGAAAAAAAGAAGATCGCCATCGTCGGAGGACAAGGTCAGATGGGGAAGATGATGCAGCGTCTCCTGGGCAGGGCAGAGCATGAGATCATCGTCATCGACCCCGCCGCCAAGAACGGCAGAAGCCTCGGAGATGCCGCGGATGCTGACGTCGTCATATTGTCCGTCCCCATATCCTCGATCTCGGGGGTGCTTACCGACCTTGACAGGATATGCCGCGAGGATGCGCTGATATTCGACATCTCTTCCCTTAAATCCCCATTCATCGGTGTACTCACCGACATGGCCTCCAGAAGAAGGGTGTGCTCGGTCCACCCGATGTTCGGGCCATCGGTTCGTTCCATGCACGGCCGCAACCTGATAGTGTGCGACTGCGGCTGCCCGGAGGCAGCGGAGATGGCCGTGGAACTTATGAAGGACCAGGGCGCGGAGATAAAGGTCATACCGGTCAAGGATCACGACAGATACATGTCCTACGTTCTCGGCCTGAGCCATATCGTCAACATCGCATTCTTCACCGTATTGGAGAGAAGCGGGATACCATTCCCGGAACTATGTTCGGTGGCCTCGACCACATTCGACAAGATGATCGATACCAACATGTCCGTCGCGATGGAGGACCCGAACCTGTACTATGAGATACAGCACCTGAACGTCAACCGCGACAGTATGCTTTCCGAGCTCGGAGACGCCATCCGTGCGGTCAGCAATGCGGCCATGTCCGAAGGTCCGGAGGAGTTCAGGGACCTTATGCTCAGGGGGCGCGGCTATCTTGAAGAGCAATGAGCCTGCCCGATGCCGACCCTATGCCCGTACCCACGATGCGGCAGGATAAGCCAGCTTTTTTAAATAACGAGCCCATCACGCGTACGTCCGGGTGTAACATGAAGGCACAGGAGCTCAGAGAAGCATACGTTGAATTCTTTAAAGAGAGGGGGCATGCGTTCATCAGGTCCGCATCCCTGATACCGGAGAACGACCCTACCGTGCTGTTCACGACGGCAGGTATGCATCCGCTCGTACCTTATCTTCTCGGAGAAAAGCATCCCGAGGGGAAGAGGCTGGTTAATTATCAGAAGTGCATCAGGACCGGCGACATAGACGAAGTAGGCGACGCTAGCCACCTGACCTTCTTCGAGATGCTGGGCAACTGGTCCCTGGGTGACTACTTCAAGAAAGAATCCATCACATTCAGCTATGATTTCCTTATTGACGTCCTCAAACTGAGGCCCGATCAAATATCTGTGACTGCGTTCGAAGGCGAGGGAGCCATCCCCCGGGACGAGGAGACTGCGAAGATCTGGAACGAATTGGGAATTCCCAAGGAGCAGATTTACTTCTACGGACGTTCCGACAACTGGTGGGGGCCCGCAGGCCAGACCGGTCCGTGCGGACCGGACACCGAGATCTTCTTCGACGACGGCAGACCTAAATGCGGCCCCGGATGCGGTCCCTCCTGCCGCTGCGGGAAGTTCACCGAGATATGGAACAACGTCTTCATGGAATACTTCAAGGACGCCGACGGAAAGTTCATGCCCCTGGCACAGAGGAACGTAGATACGGGCATGGGATTGGAAAGGGTTCTCAGGATAATGAACGGCCAGGAGACCGTTTACGACACAGAGCTCTTCGCCGGGATCATAGCGTCCATAGAAGACATTACGGGTAAGAATTACTCCGAAGACAAGAAAGCATTCCGTATAATCTCCGACCATGTCAGGGCGGCGACGTTCATAATGGGCGACGGAGTGGTTCCGGCCAAGGTCGGGCAGGGATACATCCTCCGAAGGCTCATCAGAAGGGCCAGCAGATACCTTTCGAAACTTGGCTCCGACAGCACGGATATGAACAGGATCTGCGAAGTCGTGATTGCCGAGTACGGAAGCTCTTATCCGGAGCTCAAGCGGAACAAGGATGCAATACTTGCGAACATGGCGGCCGAGGAGGAAAAGTTCCATCTGACGCTCAGAAGGGGGCTTCGCAGATTCGACGAGATGGCCGAAGGCCACTCTGCCGGCCAGACTCTGGACGGGGAGCAGGTGTTCAGGCTTTACGACACGTTCGGTTTCCCTATCGAGCTCACCAGGGAACTGGCCGAAGAAAGGGAGCTCCATGTTGACGTGAGCGATTTCGACCGCCGCTTCAGAGAGCATCAGGAAATCTCCCGCGCCGGTTCGGACCAGAAGTTCAGGGGAGGGCTCGCCGACAACAGCGAGGAGACCACGAAAATGCACACCGCGACCCACCTTCTGAACGCAGCGCTCAGGAAGTTCGTGGACCCCGACATAGTGCAGAAAGGGAGCAACATCACCGCTGAGAGGCTCAGATTCGATTTCAACCTGGATAGGAAGGTCACGCCCGAAGAGCTGAAACAGGTTCAGGATTACATCAACGACATTATCAGGCGCGATATCCCTGTGGTTTGCGAGGAGATGCGTTACGAGGAAGCGAAGGACCGCCATGCCATAGGCGTGTTCCAGGACAAGTACGGGGAGAGAGTCAAAGTGTACACGATTGGCGATGAATCCTGTGAGATATGCGGCGGCCCGCACGTCAACAGCACAGGCGAGATCCAGGGCTTCAAGATCATCAAAGAAGAGAGTTCGGCGGCCGGCGTCAGACGTATCAAGGCGGTTGTGGGAAAGTTCGACTGATCGGTCCTTGTTCCTTTTCGAGACGCACGCGGCGGATGTGGCGACCGCGACGAAGAACACGAAGTACCGCCGCCACCCACTGCTATCTAGCAGACCCGGAGTACGGAGAATACATGGGCAAGGCCCTAGGACTTAACTTCGATACCGTGAAAAAGTATTCGAAGCTCGACCGCGAGGAATTGGCAAAGTCGACCGAATAAAGATGGGGGCGCGTGTCTGTATCGCCGATTCGGCCATGCTCATTCCGAGCGCGGTAGGGGCGTTTCTCCTCTTCCTGACCAACGACACCGCTTGTCATCGGTGCCGCACTGTGCTTTGCCACGGGGAGCCCGCGCCTGTACGGAGAGCTTACGAACACGCGTTTCTTCGGCCCAACAATCAAAAACTACAAAGAAGGCACCGACGTTCCCGCAAATACCAAGGCTTATGCCCTGGCATCTCTCCAGGGGATACTGGTGCTTTCGATGGCCTTGTCCTGCAACGCCCTTTTGGCGCTTCTGCTTTCTGCAATGGGGATACGCGTAACCATACATATCCTCCGTCTGAAAGGATGCGAGAAAGCACAAGTGGAAGATGATGCCGGCGATACATTACAGGAATACGCCTCAGAGAAAATTGGTTCTTGACATCGTGAAGAGCGGACAGGACTATCTCGGCGCCGACGAGGTGTACGAGGAGGGCCGAAATATGGAACCGCACATCAGCCGGGCACAGTGTGAGAGCTCAAGCTACACTCTGCGCAGGGCCTGATACGCCGCGTGCGGACCATTGGTAGCGTCGACCGGCGACCACACAGACCGGCGACCGCTTCCACTTCATGTGCAAGATGTGCAAGAGGGTACGGACGTGGACATTCCTCCGGGGATGGATGTCGATTCTATGATCATTCCGCCGGAAGGTGCTGAACTTCATGGACACTGGATCATCCTCAGGGGACTCTGTTAAGACTGCCTCGAAAAAGAAAAGCGGTGACCGCAATCCAGAACGACCCGTCATCGCACAGGTTCATTTTCCGGCACGTTAACAAAAGGCAGAACGGAAATACGGATAAATGAGGTGGACTGGGCGAGATTTGAACTCGCGACTTCTTGCTTGCAAAGCAAGCGATCTTCCAGCTGATCTACCAGCCCACTGGAGAGGGCAATCTAGCTGAATATTATATAACTTTCGTCTTACATCGGATACGAGCATGACGATGACGGTGGGACCGTCGGGAGTTGAATCGATTGGCGACTGGCATATCCTGGGGGGCTGTTTCTGTGATTAACGCGATGCCCGGAGGGGTGGGCGCGACGATGGGCACAATGCTGACCACACGTTCGGATTTCACTCCTCATGGGGAAGGACGGAAGGTCGACATCGTAAACGACCCGGGCGAATCGACGCTTCTGGCGGAACTCTGCGTCTCTGCAGCCTACAGGGCCGCCGGTACGGTGGAACCGGAATGCTGGTATCTCCGGACTTTCTCGGAAACACCTCCGTCCAGGGGCCTGAAGAGCTCCAGCTCCGCATGCAATTCAATAATAGCGGCGGTCTTCGCCGAACTCGGCTTTGTAACCGATCCGCTTACCCTCGTAAAAATCGGGGTGGACTGCGCGAGGAAGGCAAAGGTCACGAGGACGGGGTCGTTCGACGATGCCTGCGGGTGCCAATACGGGGGATTGGTGATGACCGACAACAAGACGGACAGCATAATCTTCATCGAAGACATACCGAAGTATGATGTTGTGCTCCACATACCAGACCCGAAGATCCGCAAGGATACAATCGACCTCGAGCCTTTGAGAAGGGTCGCTGAAGCCCAAAGAAAGGCGATAGATCTTGCGAGGACCGACCCCTTGGCTGCGATGACGCTCAACGGACGGATCATCGCGGAAGCATCGGGACTCGACAACAGCGTGGCGGAGATGTCGCTGAAAGCCGGGGCGCTTGGGGCCGGGATATCAGGTTCGGGGCCGTCCACGGCAATATTGCTCAAGCGCGGCACGGCGGGAAGTTTCCTTAGAGACACGGGGCTGGAACACGTAATCGTGACGGAGACCCGAAGACTGAACGAGATTTGACGAAATACAAACTACGACCCCGATTCCAAACCCGGAAACTCGGAATAGCACGCGCGGAGCCTTACTATCGATCGCCGGCATCACCTGTAAATGCCCCTTTCGGAGTTTACCGTGCTTGTCAGGCGCCGACGCTTCATCCTCGAGGGATTCTTTGCACATAAAGGCCCGGTCGAGCCCATCAAGGATGTCACGGCCGTCATTTATATGCTGCAGGGCTCAGGGTGTTCGGACGTAGGAATCCTCCGTGGGGAGTTTGTCCATGGTCTTTGGTTCACCCGTGCGATCCCCGCGCGCGCAACAGCATATACTGTGTAATCAATATAAATAACTTTCTAAAGTTACGTTCATGTAAGCATAAAAATAACGAAATACAGTTTTAAAAATACGATAATCGTAAATATCATGTAATATCGAAAATACATCATTTCCGAAATCATCAGATAATACTACTGTGTTGATGCTTTATGTTCCAGTTGGGAGAGAGGTTGAAATTTACTCTTTTCGGCAGCAGTCACGGCCCTTACGTCGGATGCATCCTGGAAGGTATTCCCGCCGGAACGCCCGTGGACACCGATCTGATCATGAAATATATGACACTTAGAAAACCTGCCGCCGGGATAGGGACTCCAAGAAAAGAACCTGACACACCGGAAATCGTTTCTGGAATCAGAGATTCGGAAGCCGACGGCTCCCCTATACTGATCAGGATACCCAACACTAACGTAAGAGATTCGGATTATTCGCAATACGAGCACACGCCGCGTCCCGGCCATGCCGACCTTCCCGCCGCAGTAAAGGGATTGAACTGCCTCGGAGGAGGAGTCTTCTCCGGCCGCATGACATCTGCGGTCGTTGCCGGAGGAAGCATAGCCAGGCAGTTCTTGTCTGGTCACGGGATCGGCATTTCTGCATTCACCAGGTCCATAGGCGCAGTGGCAGACTCTGAGGAAAGGGACTTCGATGATGCAAAAGGCTCCGAAGAGTTCACCACCCGTGCCTGTACAGGGGAACTTGACGGGGCTATGAGGGAAGAGATAATGCGCGCTTCCGAGGAAGGGGACAGCGTAGGCGGGGTCACGGAATGCATCGTTTCCGGGCTTCCCATAGGATTCGGGGGGATCTGGTTCGAGGCTCTGGATTCGGAGCTTGCGAGAGCAGTTTTCAGTATCCCGGCATGCAAAGGGGTCGAGTTCGGAAAAGGATTCTCCCTTGCCGGGATGAGGGGGTCCCAGAGCAACGATCAGTATTGCTACCGCGACGGAGTGAGAACGATGAGCAACAACCTGGGCGGGATTGTCGGCGGAATGAGCGACGGCGCTCCGTTGCTGTTCCGCGCAGTTTTCAAGCCCACTCCGTCGATAGCAAAGCCTCAGCACACCGTAGACCTCAGGACTGGCACCGATGCAGGTATAAGGGTCGCCGGCAGGCACGATCCGTGCATAGTTCCCAGGGCCGCCGTGGTGGTCGAATCCATGGCCGCACTGGTGATAGCTGACCAGATCAGGAGAGGGTTTTGATGGATAACGAAGAATTGAGAGAGAAGATTGCGTTGATCGACAGGAAAATAATTTCTCTTGTGGCCGACAGGATGCAAACCGCCCATGAGATAGGCAGGAACAAAAAGACCGCAGGGATACCCATACACGACAGCGAAGTTGAGAAGACTGTGATATCCAGATATCGCGGGGCCGCCGCTGAGGAAGGTCTTGACGTGGATTACGCAGAGGCGCTCGCGAAGCTTCTCATATCCTGGTCATGCCGGGTGCAGGAATAATCAAAGGTATTTCCTGTAATCATAGCGTCCGTCCTTGATCCTGGCCACAACTTCCTCGGAGATGGCTTCGAGCTCTTCCGCATCGAAATACCCTGACCGGATGTTTTGCGAACCGATAGAAGAAAGAAGGCTTATCTTGCATCTGGCCAGCCCGTACGGTCTCGAAAACGGCCCGGCCTCGACCTCGGTCATCTGCACCTTGTCATAGCTCATGGTGGTTATCTTGCGGTCGACCACGCCCACCAGGAATATGAACTTGTCTTCGCCTCTCCCGTACTGGACTATTCTCCGCGATATCACGCCGTGGACGAAAAGCCCCGCCACCATGACCGCCGACACCGATACGACTGCTGTTGCTATGTATTCCATGGCGATACCTTCTGTCTCCGGCAGGTTCACCATCGTGTCGTAGAACAGATAGGCTGCGACCGCAAACACCAGGGACCAGATTGCGGCGCGGATGAATATCGGTTTCGCCGCATCCCTTGGCTGATTCTTCATTTCCACATCGCAGACGAATTCCGGCACGATTGCAGACATGACCTTCTCGATGGTGCCCATGTCTTTCATGGGACACAAAAGGGGCGATCTGTTGCTGCTGTTGTCTCCGTCACTCGCGGCAAGACCTACGACCTCCGCATCCAGCATATATCTCTTTACGAGCCTCGGTATAAGCGGGCTTCTGATACAGACGGCATTGATCTTCGAGACCTTGAAAGACTTGTGATAGGTCCTGACGAAACCATGACTGATGTAGATCGTGTCCCCCGCCCTGTATATCCTGTAATTGAAGTAATGAAATATCATCGCCACGACGGGCATGACATAAGAGAAAAATGCCAGTGCGATAGCGACGATGCCTGAGACGAAATCTCCTGTAGTTGTAATCATCTGGTACATTCCAAAGAAGAACATCATTATTCCGAATATCGCGGAACCGGTAGGTTGCGACAGGAGCCCGTGGAGCACCACGTCGGTCTTTGTTATCATAACTATTGACGGGGTGCCGGACTCGTCCGCCGGAGTGATGTTGTTCTTATACATCTTCTGCGAAAGGTTCGCCCTGATCCTGTCTGAAACTTCGGTACCGAAGGTAAGCGTCAACTCCGGAGAGGACGCTTTGACGCTGCTATTGATATTGATTATCAGCCTTGAGGTGTTGGTCATCCTGTTGACGATCCCGCGGTTGACGTTGGTTGAAGCTATCTTCGAATAAGCGATTTTGGTCTGCTTCTTGAACACAGTGTCGCGGAACACAGTCAGCTCATTCTCGCCGAACCTGATAGTAGTCCTCCTCCAGCGCCAGTACGCGACCCATGTCATGGTGCCTACTATCAAAAGGAATATCGCCAGTGATACATATAATGAATATTCTTCGGCGATCGCTTCGTCTGTGTCCATTATCGAGAAGTAAAACCAGAACACGATGACCGCCGAGATGATGACCGACTGCAACACCCCCTCCGCCACTTTGACGGGATGCTGCACGAACTCTTCGTCAGCAGGTATCTGTTCGAAGCGGGGGGCCTCCACCGATGCGGGCCCCGTTCCGTCATCTCCGCTCATTCTCTCTTCCTCAGGATATCATTGATGTAAACGTTCAGACTGTCGGCGATTTCTTCGGCGACAGGGATCTCCAGATATTGTATTCTGGCTATTCCGCCTGCCGTGGTTATGGTAACGTCTGCCAGACGGAAGAGGTTATTTATGGGCCCGCGGGTGACCTCCAGCTGATGGACCCTCTCGATGGGCACCACCGTGTGGGATATGACCAATACTCCCTTGCGTATGTCGATCCTGTCGCCGTCAATTCTGTACCTATATCGGGCATAGTACACCGGGGGCCCGAGTGCTAGATACGCTGCGATCAGCGCATAGGCTATCAGCATCAGCACCTTGTAGGTGCCTGGCACCTCGTAATATTGCGACGAATATGCGTATATGACGTAAACTATGGCAGACAATATGGCCAGGGCGATGGCATTGCCGATGTACATGGACCCTACAGACCGTTTCGGAAGCACATGGTATCCATCGGCGGTCATACCGTTCTCGTCGACCTTGAATTCGTTGCCCATATTACCACGCATCATTCAAGATAGGCGCCGTTGGCGCCGTTGGTGACCAGTTTCCTGTATTTACTCTGGGCGCCCGCGACGGGGCGTTCCACTCTCCGGACCTTCGACATGCGCTCTTTGATCTGAGCGTCGGACAGCCGGACGTCAAGTCTCCGTGCAGGAATGTCGATGTCGATGATATCGCCGTCCCTGACCGCCGCGATAGGCCCTCCTTCGTAGGCTTCGGGGGAAACGTGCCCTATGGCCCCGCCCCTCGATGCGCCCGAGAACCTCCCGTCGGTGATTAGCGCGACAGAATCTCCCAGTCCCCTTCCGACTATCAGGCTGGTGGGCGAAAGCATCTCGGGCATTCCCGGAGCACCCCTGGGACCCTCGTACCTTATTACGACGACATCACCCGGGACTATCGATCCCGAAACTATCGCCTCGGTCGCCTGGGATTCGCCGTCGAAGACCCTTGCGCGTCCCGAGAACTTCATCATCTCGCGACTGACCGCGGACTGTTTGACCACGGACCCCATCGGGGCTATGTTGCCTTTCAGGACAGCAATCCCGCCCTGTGCATGAAATGGATTGTCCAGCGGCCTTATTATTTCAGGCTTCGCCACCCTGGCCGACCCCGCAATCTGAGATATACTCCTGCCGTTGACTGTGGGGGCGTCCTCCAAGACGTCCTTCAACCTGTTCATGACCGCCGGTATGCCGCCTGCGGAATCCAGGTCGGCGATGCTGTAGGGGCCCGACGGCCTCAGGCTCGTGATGTGGGAAACTTCTCTGGATATCTTGTCGAAATCATCAAGGGTGACCGGTGCACCGAAGTCCTTGGATATCGCCGGTATGTGAAGGGCCGTGTTCGTGGAGCCCCCGATTGCCATGTCGACCCTTATGGCGTTCCTTAAGGAGGCCTTTGTGACTATGTCGCGGGGGCAGGTGTTCGACAGTGCGAGCTTGACGGCCTTCCTCCCGGTCTCCCTGGCAATCTCGAGCTTCCTCTCATCCGATGCTATGCAGGTGGCGCAACCGGTCAGGCTGAGGCCCATCGCCTCGGTGAGGCAAGCCATGGTGTTCGCCGTGAAAAGCCCGGAGCAGCTCCCCCTTCCAGGGCAGGCCTTGCATTCGATGTTCCTGACATAGTCTTCGTCGACCTTTCCCGCCGAATACTCGCCGAGCGCTTCGAACACGGACTGGAGGTCGAGGACTTTATCCCCGTCCTTTCCGACCTCCATAGCGCCGCCGGTCAACATTATTGCCGGAACGTTCATCCTGCCCGCGGCCATGAGCATGCCGGGAGTGACCTTGTCGCAGTTCGTGATTCCGACCCATGCGTCAAAAGCATGGCCTTCGACCATGACCTCGCAGCAGTCGGATATGACCTCACGCGATATCAATGAATACCTCATCCCCTTGTGACCCATGGCTATGCCGTCGCAAACCGCGGGGACCCCGAACGTGAACGGAAATCCGCCGGCCTCTATGATGCCTTCCTTGACAGCCTCAGCAAGCTTGTCAAGGTGTATGTGGCCGGGCACGATCTCGTTCCATGAGTTGGCTATGCCGATGAAAGGTTTCTCGAAGTCCTCGTCGCACAGGCCGTCGGCCCTGAGAAGGCTCCTGGCCGGTGCCCTGTCTATACCGCTTTTCACGGCGTCGCTTCTCATTTGAATTACCAAAATGGGCTATCGGGAGCGACCGTATATAATTATCTGAAAATGGAAAAGAAGAGATGAGGGGGCATGGGAAGACCCACGCCCCCATGGAAGATTGGTTTCAGGTGCTGCGGAGGACGATTTCGATGTTCACACCGTCGGGGACGTCAATCCTCATGAGCTGCCTCAGGGCGCGCTCGTCGGCATCAAGGTCGATGAGCCTCTTGTGAATGCGCATCTCCCAGTGGTCCCATGTCTCGCTTCCCTCTCCGTCGGGGCTCTTCCTGCAGGGTACCCTGAGCTTCTTCGTGGGCAGCGGAACAGGTCCGCGTATGGCCACTCCGGTCCTCTGGGATATCGCTTTGATCTGGCCGCAAACGTTGTCGACCTTCACCGGATCGCTCCCGCTTAGAGATATTCTTGCGCGCTGTGACATCTTAATCCCTTGCTTAATTAATCGGGAAGTCCTCAGTTGGACTTCTCAACCTCAATGCATGCACCGGCTGCGACGGTCTGTCCCATGTCACGGATGGCGAACCTTCCGAGGGGCGGGAACTCTTTCGCTGTCTCAATGACCATCGGCTTGGTGGGCTCGCACCTTATGAACGCGATGTCGCCGGTCTTGATGAAGTCGGGGTGTTCTTTCTTGACGGCACCGGACTTGGGGTCGATGGTCTTGATCAGTTCGGTGACCCTGCACGCAGTCTGAGACGTGTGGCAGTGGAACACGGGCGTGTATCCGACCGTTATCACGGACGGGTGGTTCAGGACGACAATCTGAGCGACGAAGGATTTCGCGACGGAGGGCGGGTTGTCGACCGGTCCGGCGACATCTCCTCTCTTAATGTCGTTCTTAGCCACACCGCGGACGTTGAATCCGACGTTGTCACCGGGAAGCGCCTGAGAGAGGGCCTCGTGGTGCTCTTCGATGGACTTGACCTCTCCGATAACGTGAGAGGGCTCGAACATAATCTTCATATTGGGCTTCAGCACGCCGGTCTCGACGCGTCCGACAGGGACGGTTCCGATACCAGTAATCGTGTAGACATCCTGCACCGGCAACCTGAGGGGCTTTTCGGTGTGTTTCTCGGGCACTTTGAAGCTGTCGAGAGCCTGAATGAGGGTGGGTCCGGTGTACCAGGGGGTCTTGTCGGACTTCACCTTGATGTTGTCTCCCATGTATGCGGACACGGGTATGACCTCCATGGGCTTGGCGCCGACGCTGGCCATGAGTTTGATCATAGCGTCCTTGGCCTCGGTGAATTTCTTCTCGTCGTAGTTGACGGCGTCCATCTTGTTGATGGCGACGATGACCTGCTTGACCCCAAGGGTGGTCGCGAGGAACACGTGCTCCTTGGTCTGTGCCTGGGGACCCTCGATGGCGGAGCAGGTGATTATGGCTGCGTCCGCTTGGGAGGTTCCGGTGATCATGTTCTTGACGAAGTCGCGGTGGCCGGGAGCGTCGATGACGGTGAAGTAGTACTTGTCGGTGAAGAACTTCTTGTGCGCTACGTCGATGGTGACCCCTCTCTCCCTCTCTTCCTTGAGGCCGTCCATGACCCATGCGAAATAGAAGGTTCCTTTACCTTTCTCCTCTGCTTCTTTCTTGTATTTCTCTACGATGTGAGGGTCGATAGCACCGGTCTCGAGAAGGATCCTACCGGTCAGGGTGGATTTTCCGTGGTCGACGTGTCCGATGATGACCAGATTCATGTGCTCTTTGTCAGCCATTTTTTTCTCTCCTTAATGTATGTTTTACTTGGATTGCTTAGCCATAATATGTTTATTATTTAACGTTTACACTCCGGCGTAGTACCTTTCGTCGTACGGCTCGGGGTTGAGTCCCTTCCTCGTCCTTATCTCGGCGACCACTTTTTTCTGGAGCTCTGCGGGCACCGGCTGGAACCCCGAGTTCTCAGTGGACCACAGGGCGCGTCCCTGAGTGGCGCTGCGCACGTCCGAGGCAAATCCGAACATGTCCGAGACCGGCACCGTGGCGGTGACCGACGCATCGGCCCCTTCCTGTCCCATCTCGATAATCGTTCCGCGGCGCTGGGTCACCATGTTGACGGCAGACCCCATGTAGTCTAGCGGTACGCTGATGAACAGCTTCTGCATCGGCTCGAGCAGATTCCTTCCGGCCTGGCACATTGCACCGTAGATACCGTCCCTGACCGCAGGTATGACCTGTGCGGGGCCTCTGTGGATTGTATCCTCATGGAGCTTTGCGTCCATGAGCTTGACCTTAAGCCCGGAGACCTTCTCGTTGGCGAGCGGGCCTCTGACCATCGCCTCCTCGAAAGACTGTTTGATGAGCTCCATGGTCTCATGGAGGTACTGTATACCTTTCGTCATGTCGATGAGGACGTTGGTGTTCTTGAAGCACACCACTCCCTTGGCCTCGTCTTTGCTCACGCCGAGCTCTTCAAGCTGCTTCGCAAGTGCCTTGGGGTCCTTGATCTTGGCGTCCGGGTCTATGTCGCCCTTGTGGATCGCCTCGATTACGGTCTCTTCGAGAGGTTCGACCATGAAGTAGAATTTGTTGTGCTTGTTGGGAGATTTACCCTCGAACTCTTTGGCGTTCGGACCTTTGACACTCTCCCTGTAGACCACTATGGGTTTGGAAGAGATGATTTCGACGTGATGCTCGTTGATGATGCGGTATTCGGTGATCTCCAGATGGAGCTCTCCCATACCGGATATCAGGTGTTCGCCCGTGTCGTT
Source organism: Candidatus Methanomethylophilaceae archaeon (assembly GCA_050180115.1). Classification (GTDB taxonomy): domain Archaea; phylum Thermoplasmatota; class Thermoplasmata; order Methanomassiliicoccales; family Methanomethylophilaceae; genus VadinCA11. Next base: position 7,202 of record JBFXEL010000014.1, on the reverse strand, counting down.
GTTGATCTCTATGTTGAGGGACGGGTCCGCTTTGGCGATGGACCTCAGGACCTCGACGAGCTTCGGAAGGTCTTTCATGTTCTTGGCCTCGATAGCCTTGGTCACGACTGGCTCCGAGTAGTGGGTCATCTTCTCGAAGGGCTCCATGTCCTTTTCCGAAGAGAGCGTCGAACCGGAGATCGCATCCTTAAGGCCCGTGAGGGCAACGATGTTGCCCGCCTCGCACTCCTCTATGGCTATCCTGTCGCCTCCGACCATCAGGGCGACCGTCTGCACTCTCTGGGGGGTCGCCATGCCAGATATGTAGAGGGTGTCCCCCTTCCTGACCCTTCCCGAGAACAGCCTGCCGAACGCGACTTCTCCCGCGTGGGGGTCCATGATTATCTTAGTAACCATCAGAGACGTGGGCCCCTTAGGGTCGCAGGTCATCATCGCCTTGCCCATGGGCGTCTCCCTGTCTCCCTTCCAGATGACGGGGATACGGAGCTTCTGGGCTTCGACCGGGTTCGGAACGTGCCTGATGGCCATCCCGAGGGCGACCTCATGAAGTGGGATCTTCTTGGCGAGCTCGGCCTGGCCTCCCTCGCGCTTGCAGTAATCGAATATGTCGCTGAACGTGAAGTTGTACTTCTTCATCGCCGGGACGGTTATCGCCCAGTTGTTGTAGGCCGATCCGAATCCGACGGTCCCATCCTGAATGCTGACCTGCCACTGCTTGTTTAGCGGTGCGGGCAGGTTGACGAACAGCTTGTGGTTGAACTCGGAGACGAGCTTGGAGAACTTCTCGATCATCATCTCCTTTGTGACCTGCTGTTCGACTATCATTCTGTCCACCTTGTTGATGAACAGCATGGGCCTTACGCGCTCTTTCATCGCCTGTTTGATGACCGTTTCCGTCTGAGGCATGATACCTTCGACCGCACAGCAAAGGATGAAGACTCCGTCGAGGGCCCTCATGGCCCTGGTAACGTCTCCTCCGAAGTCCACGTGCCCAGGGGTGTCTATGAGGTTGATCAGGAAGTCCTTGCCTTCCCAGTGATGGACCATGGATGCGCTCGCGGCATTGATGGTTATTCCCCTCGCCGCCTCCTGCTCATCAAAGTCCAGGACACGCTGTTCTCCCGCAAGCTCCGAGGACATCATGCCCGCGCCTGCGATGAGGTTGTCCGAGAACGTCGTCTTGCCGTGGTCGATGTGGGCCGCAGTACCGATGTTCCTGATGAACTCCGGAGTGTTCATTATTTTAGTTGCTTTGTGTACGTTGTCTTCTTTCCTTCCCATTGGTTTCACACACCGGTTACGATCACCTGGCGGCCTGTGCCACTCTCTCGATCTCTTCCTTCTTGGCTACCGCGAAGGACTGCATGTCTCCTTTGGATGCTAGTATCATCTCATCGGCCAGGCACTCAGATATGGATTTCTTGCTCTTGGACGATGACTGAACCACGCCCGTGCTCAGGTTGCGGAGGGCTATGTCAAGCCTCCTCTGGGGCGAGATGTCTACGGCCTTGGGCACGGATATGCCTCCGAACTGAAGCCTGGTGATCTCTTCCCTGGGCGCGGCGTTCTCGAGCCCGATCACAAGTATCTGTATCGGGTTCTGCTTGGTCTTGGCGGCAACGATGTCGAAAGCCTGGGAAACGGTCTTGTAGGCTTTCATCTTCTTGCCCGTGTACTTCTCGGTCCTCATTATGTCGTTGATGAGTCTCTCGACAATGCTCAGCTTCGACTTTCCGAACCATCTGTTTGCGTGCTTTCCTCCGGAGTGAGGTATGTTCGTCGGAGCGAGGTCGATGTATTTCGCGAGACCTCCGTCGCCGACTACGACCTCGGAGGAGTCGTACTTACCGAACATTAGAGCCTTGGGTGCGAAAAGCACCTCGGTGGCTTCAACCGTTGTTTCTAAAGTTTCGTCTGCCATGAAAATCACCTAACTGGCTTCTCCGTCCTTCCCCTGACCATTTCATCCAGGGAGACATTGTTAACCTTTATCACTTTGAAACGGACACCGGGGATGTCTCCGTAAGAACGGCCCATCCTCCCGCCGATGCCTTCGATCAGTACCTCGTCGTGCTCGTCTATAAAGTTGATGGCTCCGTCGCCGACCGCGAATGCTGTGACCTGGCGTCCGTTCTTTATCAGCTGGATCTTTACGCACTTGCGTATGGCGGAGTTAGGCTGCTTAGCTTCTATTCCAACTTTCTCCAGCACGATGCCCCTGGCCTGGGACGACCCTTCCAGCGGGTCTGACTTCTCCCTCAGCCTGAGCACCCTCTTCTTGTATCCTCTGTCGAGCCAGCGGAACTTCTGCCTGTCCACTTTCATTTTCCTTGCGGTGTTTAGACCATTTCCCAAACTTTCACCTTCGTCGAGTATAGCACGCGATATTTCCAGCGTATTTAAAGACCACGTATAGACGGGTCAGTATGCGGAACATGCCTATCATAACCCCCTATTTAAGACCTTTTACGGCCCTGGCCCCTTGATATTATTACGTACGTTGTAACTTGTCAGGGGCAATAGATGCGCCTGCAGGCATCTCCGAATACCCTCATCCCTTTAACGATATCGTCCCTGTCCGGGGTTGCGAAATTGAGCCTTATCGTATTTTCCCCACCTGAGATGTGGAAAGGGCGCCCCGGCATCGTGACGAGCCCTTTGGAAAGTGCTAGTTGGAAAAGTTTCATAGCATCGGTGCCTTCCGGCGACCTCAACCAGATGAACACACCTCCCGCCGGGTCGTTCCATTCCATCGCGTCGGGCAGATGCTCCTCCATGGCGTCACTGAATGCTTTCTTCTTTTCGGCATAGCCCCTGCGAAGAGACGAGAGATACCTGTCATAGTCGTTATTGTGCAGGAAATCGTCGATAATCCTCTGGGCGAACGACCCAGACTGGAGCGAGGACGCCTCTATCGACCTGCTTGCGGCCCCTCTCATCCATTCAGGCAGACCATCCACCCCACCCTCATCCCCGGGGATATGGTCTTGGAGAAGGACCCCCAGGAGAACCGTGTCCTCCGGTGCAATGCTCTTGATGGTTCGTCCTGGACGCCCTCCGAGCCCCAGCTCCCCGTAGGCATCGTCCTCGACAAGAAGGCATCCAGATCCCGAGATTATCTTGGAGACAGCGTTCCTGGCACTGCTCGAATAGCTCCTGCCTGAAGGATTCTGGAAGTTTGGTATCGAATAGAAAAGCTTAGCCCCTTCCACTACGGCTTCGGACAGGGCATCCTCTTCGGGCCGTCGTCGCTCATCTCGATGCCCCGGAAAACCGGCCCGTAGGAGAAGAACGACTGCAGAGCGCCGAGATATCCGGGATTCTCCACTGCCATGAGATCCCCGCGATTCAGAAACATCCTACCCAGCCGGTCGAAGCATTCCTGAGAGCCATTGGTCATGAATACATCGTCCGCGGATGCATCAAAACCCAGTTTAGACCTGCATCGTTCCGCTATTTTCTCCCTGAGCGGGCGGTAGCCAGCAGTCGCCCCGTATTACAGGGCAGAAGACGCGCCCTCTCCGCCGAGGACTCTTTTCGTGGACTCCATGAGCCCCGCCGTGTCGAAATACGAATTGTCCGGAAGGCCCGTGGCGAAGGAGATCATGCCCGGCCTCTCTGCGACCTCGACGAGCTTCATGATGTATGAGGGCATCGTGCCCTCCGCTGCCTCGGAAAAGGTGGGCGCATGATGCAGTGATGATACCGCCCGATAAAAGCATACACCCATGCGCGGGCACAACCTTTAAATGCTACTCGACCTAGCGGAGGCAGGAGATAAAATGGGGAACGAAGAAGATTACTTGGCATTGCTCACAAGAGCGAAACTGAACCTCCCGGAGACCATAGAAAGCCACGAGAGATTCGTGCTTCCGGAACTGGACATCATTCAGGAAGGAAAGATAACCATCCTCAGGAATTTCATGGACATCGCCGACAAGGTCAGGCGCGACCCTCAGCATCTCCTGCACTTCCTCCTCAGAGAGCTGGGGGCACCCGGGGACGTGGACAACAGAAGAGCCGTCTTCAAAGCGAAGATATCGTCCCAGAACATCTCCGACAGACTGCAGCAGTACATGGACACTTATGTCGTGTGCACCGAATGCGGACGCCCTGACACCAAACTTGTGAAGGACGACAGAGTGATGGTCCTGGAATGCGAAGCGTGCGGCGCGCGCAGACCGATATCCGTCCGTAAGACCGTCAAGACCGATGTCAACGCGCTGAAGGTCGGCGACGTGCTCGAGGTTCTGATCACCGATGTAGGCAAGAAAGGGGACGGGATAGGCAAGTTCAACGACTTCGTCATCATAGTCCCCGGCACCACAAAGGGAGCCCGCGTACACGCGAGAGTCACCAACATATCCAACAAAACCGCCTTCGGACAGGTGACGAACGAAGCAGCGACCCGCTGAATACCATGAGATATTTCGTCGAATCCTACGGTTGCACCATGAACTACGGCGAGGGCACCCAGCTCTCGGAACGCATGTCGGGCATGGGTTACGAAGAGGCCTCATCCGCAGAGGCAGCGGACGTCGTGATATTGAACACCTGCACAGTGGTGGATGCAACCGAAAAGAAAATGGTCAGAAGGATGACCGAGCTCAGAGGTATGGGCAAGGAGGTCATAGTCACCGGCTGCATGGCCGAGGTACAGCCGGGAAGAATCTCCGTCAGACTTCCGGACTCGCTGATAATTCCCCCTAAGAACTACTCCGAGTTTTCCGACAAAGTAGGCAGCAGATACGGATGCTGGCACCCCTTAGACAAAAAGGAGACCGGCACCTCGGCGATACTACCTATCGCACAGGGTTGCCTGGGAGCATGCTCTTACTGCATCACCCGTTTCGCGAGGGGGAAGCTGCTAAGCTACCCCGAAGAGGAGTTGCTAGCCGAATTCGAAAAACGGCTGAAGAGAGGAGCGAAGGAGATATTGGTCACTGCCCAGGACACCGCTTGCTACGGCCGGGACATCGGATCCAGCCTCCCGGACCTCCTGTACAAGATGCTGGAATTGCCCGGGAACTTCAGGATACGCGTGGGAATGATGAATCCTGACCGGCTCGCCCCCATAGCCGACGGCATGATGGATGTTTTAGATGATCCCAGAGTCTATAGATTCCTGCACATACCTGTCCAGAGCGGCAGCGGCAGCGTACTGTCGGCCATGAAGCGCGGATATACGCCAGAGGAATACCTGTCGCTCGTCGGGAAGATACGTTCCAGATACCGGGACATCAGCATCTCAACCGATATGATAGCGGGCTTTCCAGGGGAGACGGAGGACGACCACAAGAAGAGTGTGAACCTTCTTCGCGTACTGAAGGCTGACACTGTGAACATAACCAGATTCTCACCCCGTCCGGGGACCAAGGCAGCAGAGATGACCCAGGTCAACGGACGAATCATAAAGGCGCGTTCGACAGAACTTACCGATGTGAAGAACGAGGTGGAGCTTGCCAACAACGAGAAGCTTGTGGGCAGGACCTTCAGGGTACTCGTGACCGAGGAAGGAAAGGGGGGTTCTGTGATTGCCAGGACCGACAACTACAGACCGGTCGGTATCACCGAGGACATCCCGCTGGGAACGTTCTGCGATGCCGAGATCACGGGATGCAGCCCGACGTATCTCATCGGAAGAACGTTAAATAACCGAAGCAGATAACCGCCCATAGTCCTGTAGTGTAGCGGTCAATCATGCTGGCCTTTGGAGCCGGCGACCCCGGTTCGAATCCGGGCAGGACTACCATTGCATTACGTACCTGGCTCATATGATTTCGAAAAGGCGGGCCAGGCCGTACGAGGTACCGATGGCAACCAGGAGCGAGAATGTCGTCCTTATCGCCGGACCCGCGCCGCGCGCCCCGAGTGCAGTTCTGCCATCCCTTGTCTTGAAGAACGACCCGTAATTCACCCAGTAGCTACCAAAAGCCAGCATTATAGACACGGGAATCAGGGACCTGAAGAAGAGTACAAGCACGAACTCCTCCGAGAAAAAAGCCCTCTCAAGAAGAGACGAAAAAACAATCAATCCTGTTGCGATGTGCAGGGCTCCGTTCACCGCGCCGATTCTTTTTTCGGAATACATCGACAGATCCTCCCGAGACATGCATGAAAATTCTTTCAGCGTTCCTATGGGTCTGTGGCCCGACAGCTCGTGCACGCCTTCCGTTGCTATTACGGCCGAGAAAGATGCGAACAGAACCATCAGAAACGATTCCAGTATGCCTGTCCTGGCGACCGTTATGAAATAAGCCGCGAAAAGCAGGAAGAATGCCCATACGATGAAAGAGGGAAATGCCGCTCTGACTCCGCCGACCATACCGGTCGATGATGGTTCCGATAGAAATATGTGCGGAACACAAAGGAAGGATATTTTAAAGCGACCGGCGGACATGCACGATGATATATCCGCCCCTCCGATAGAACAGCAGCCTTAGAAGCGCGCGCTTGAAGAAAAATCAGGGGCAACGTAAGCTGGGTCGGGTACTTGGACTGGGAGTTTCAGAAGTTCCACGGAGACGGCTTCACCATAATGAACGGACCCAGCCAGAATGTATATCTTGTCTAGGATGGCGAGACCGTGCTTATAGACGAAGTCCGGACGCCGCACCGGTCGGAGTTTGTCGACAATCTCTGGAAAGGAATCGACCCGAAGAACATCGATATGATGATAATGAACCACAGGGAGGCCGACCATTCCGACGCGCTGCCCGAACTTGAAAAAGATTCCCGACGTACCGATATAATGCACCGCCAACGCCGTGAAGAGCCTGGAAGGCCAATACAGCAAGAGAAGATTGGATATGAGAACGGTGAAGACCGGCGACTCCGTGAATATAGGCAACGGGAAGAAGCTTGTTTTTATCGAGATGAGGATGCTCCATCGGCCGGACGGCATGGCGACCTACATGACTGGCGACGATTTACTATTCTCAAACGACGCCTCCGGCCAGCATTTCGCCGTGGGAGGACTCTTCAACGATACTGCAGACATGCGCTTGCCAGAATGAACACAATGAGATATTACACCAACATCCTCAATCCTTTCTCGTCGTTCGTCGCCAAGAAGATCGACGAGATAAAGTCCATGAGTCTGCCGATAGGTATAATCGCCCCGAGCCACGGCGCCATTTAGAGGGAAGACCCTATGCGGATCGTCGACAAATACTACGAGTGGACGGCCGAATACAAAGAGG
>JBFXEL010000013.1:0-34449 GCA_050180115.1 Candidatus Methanomethylophilaceae archaeon | reverse complement strand
GTCGGGATCGGTTCTCTTCCTGCGTTGCCCTGATCTGCGAGGATCTCGTTATATCGCTGTGCGATATCTGAGGTGTTAATATCCCTCATGTATGCCCGGAATTGCTCCAATCTAAGTGTCGAGCCCCCCACTCCTTTAAACGGGGCCCACCGCTCCTCAACGAGCTCCAGCATTGCGACGAAAGTCAACGCCTCCGGCGTGTCGAGTATGGTCTCCCGCTGGGCAGTCGCATTGTCCACAATGAGAGCAATCACGTCCCCCGCCGAGCCAGTGGCCAGGCCCACAGCGTAAAGTGTGTTCGCAATGTTGCGGTCTCTCGCCCTGATGGTCGGCGAATCGTCCGGCAGGCCGTGAGCATAAGCATAAAGCCACTGTCCGTCTTCGGTCCTCAGCGTGACATCCCTGTTGGCTTGCAGCCGGGGCAGCGTGAATGATACAGACCGCTTCGCGACTGGGTGGTCCGACCCGGCAGGCCATGCCGTGCTGTACGCCTTGAGGCGATATAGATCCGTACGGATTGTATCTGGACTGTCATCCCGTCCGTGATCGTCATCCTTCCAGTTGTACACGTCGGCCAGATCGATGTTCGATGGCGCGGCCGTCATGTTGATGCGGATCGCCCGGTTGTACAGGTCTTCCGGCAGCGTGTCGCCCTTGATGGACAATGCGATGTGGGTATAAGTTCTGTAGCGATAGTTTTTCCGACCCTTTGGGTCGGCGCGGACCCATGTCCCTTCTTTTCCGAATGCGCTCTTCATCATTGTGAAAAGGTCCTGACCTCGATCTCCCGCCAGACTGTCGAGCACCTCATCAAGGAGGATCGTGCTTCCGTAGTCCTCGATCTCCCTCGCTATTGCCGGGCCAGAGGCACTGTCGAATAGTTCGCCACGGTAACATATCTGCGACAACGCATAGATTGCCGTGCTCTTGCCGCTTGTGGTCAGACCGTCGAAGATTAGTAGCGGCGCATAGTAGAACTGGTTCCGAAAGTACGTGCTGATAACCCAGTCAGCGATCAGCGCATACTGTCTAGTGTCTCTCAACCAGACATATCTGCGGAGATACCGCATTATGTTGGTCTCGATTTCGGAGAGCGTCTTAAGGTCGCCTCCCCAGTCCGTCTTGATGTGATGCGGCAGAGGCCACCTGTTGGCGGTCAGATCTTCATAGATGGCAATTTCGTCCTTGCCTGCTTTTGCCCCATAAAGCTGAGGTCCGTGGACTTCCTCTATAGATCCTTCGCTGACTGCCGTCAGGGCAATCGTTCCGTCTTTGCACACATGGGGCTCCAGCATCGTCGCGGCCAGGAGGCTCATTCGCCGCCCTCCAGGGTATCGCGGGCTTCCTCCAGGGTATCGCGGGCTTCCTCCAGGGACGTTATCGCGTCCCCGAGAGTGTCGGTCCACTCTTCAAGCGACTGGGCCAGCGGGCTGTCCGCCAGGCTGTCGGGCAGGTTGTACCGCTTGTTCTGCTCTTCCTCCATTATCTCGGTCAGGTCGTCGATGTTCCCGCAGATGTTGAACATGATGAGGGCAATGCGCTGGCGGGTAGCTTTGTTCATTCCTCTGCCTCCTCGATCTCGGCCTCATATTCCTGAGTAATCCCTGCGTTCCAGTTCTCGCGGGCACCCGACCAGCTGTCGGACGGGGCGCCGCTGTAGTTGCAGTCGGGGCATCTGTAATAGATTCCGGAGGAGCCTACCCACCCTACGGGTGAGCATCCGCACAGCGGGCAATTTTTGGGTTCCCGGTCTGTTTCCCTGACTTCGAGGCCAAAGACGCCGTCGTAATAACTGTATGTGTAACTGTCGCATTCAACGGCGACCTTACCGCTACGGTATCCTCCGTAACGCATTTCGTTGACACGCTCGATGCCGACAAGGATCGCTTTGTCTCCGCGGAAGTCTACGACTTCGGAACCGATCGGTACCGGCTCGCCTGTCTCCTTGTTGTATGCGACCAGGCTCATGCCCTCACCGCCGAAATAGAGACGTCGATCATGTCCCTGGCCTTGGCCAAGTAAATCAATGCTGCCCCCAGCTCGCTGTATCCCGGCCTGCGATAGGCAAGATCTCGCAACAATGAGGATGCATCATCTATGATCTGCTTTGCGTCATTGAGGTCGCATTCGTCCATGGTGATTTCGTATTCAATCATGTTCGGATCGCCTCTTTCTGTGTGTCGCGAGCCATCTTCTCGCGAATTGCCTGACGCACATAGTCTGCCGCATTCAACGCTTTGCCAGCACCAACTTCTTTCTGGATCTGTTCGTATTCAATTGCTGGCATCCTTACGCCTATTGGCTTATTTTTTGATGTCATATTCTATCAATTGTATACAATTTATTTAATGATTACTTTTGAAATCGTGTGTAATCAAAATAACTAAATTGACTATCTTTGATGGTTTATCGTGACTAAAAAATACAATCCAGTGATTTCAATCCGTTTGCCTCAACAAATGGTTGATATTATCGACTCGGCAGTCGATTCTGGAATGTACAGATCTCGGGCAGATTACATAATGGCTGCACTAAGGGATTTTCAGCGTGATGATGATCCTGTGTTTCCGTCAACCGCGGAAGGGAAGGAGAGAACTTGACTATATTATGGCACACTTCCTGCCCTTTTGGCCCGATTTTGTCAAATGACTAAAAAGGGTCGTTGAGCTTTACGTTTGATTTCCCTTCTCGATCAGGAGCTTGCGGCCGACCGTGTCGAGGATCGCCACGGCGCACATGGCATCCGCGAGTGCGAGCCCGATCACCATCCCCTCCAGAATGCTGCTTGCGGCTGCGGGGAGATCGGCCGCACAGAGGAAGTATGCCGTTGCCGAAACTGTCAGGGGAAGAGATATCGCGGACAGGATGCAGATTGCGACTCTCTCGGTCTTGCCGATCGCCCCTCCGTCGATCATGCCCGATCGTCCTCTGCGACATCAGGCAGCTCGCCCTTGCCCTCGATGTACAAGATGTCCCTGCCGAACAGCGTCACGGTGATGTTCGGACGGTATCCTCCGCTGCCTGCCCCATGGGAGAGCCCCAACATGAAGGCCGAGAGCAGGCCGACGATTATGCCCAACAACAGACCCGACCTGAAATCAGGGGACATATCCATGAACGTGGAGATCGCCATTACCACGGCACCGAAGATCAAGACGAAAACGAAAGTCTCGAACGCCCCGATGGCGAGCACCGATTCGTTCATTGCCGTAGATGTGTCGTAAGGATCCTTGTGAATCTCGCCGTCATGGCCCCCTACGGACCCCATTGATTCCGTCGATTGTCGATGTTTCATATCTTCTGCCTGCTGCTATTTCGGGCCGATTTTCTGACCCCGATCAACTAAAAAATTTGTGGGCCTAGATTGCCCCAGAATCGATAAAGTCAGCTCAATCCGATGCAGAGTTCGGACAAGCGGCTTTCGTCGCGCCACGGGGCTGTTTGGGCCGATTTTGGGATTGTGGCACATTGTCCGTGTCAAATAGCCGCCTCAGACGCCTCCTGAGGGCTTCCATTGTGACACCCCTCCCCCATAGGGGGAGGGGTGGCAATATCTTCCGCGGTGGGCACGCCCTGCTCGACGACCGCGTACTCCGGCTCCGTCCGTCCCCTGTCGATCATCTGCATTTTGACGAGGATGTCCTCCTTCGCCACCGCCCTCTGCAGCGCGGCGGCCGACTGCCTGTGCAGCAGGATCTGCCGCAGCGGGTCGCCGACGCGCATGATGTCGAGGTAGGTCTCGAGACGGAGATAGGCCTCGGCGTCATCCGATAGGATGACCTGCGGGCGCTCCTTGACCGTCTGCTTGGCGGCCATCATCGCCAGGAGAGCCTTGAGCTCCTCCGACGGCGTGACTATGACGTCGTCCTCCCTCATCCGGGAATCACCCCGTAATAAGGCTTGGACAGCTTCGGCTGCCACCAATCGGGCGGTGCGTTGTATAACATCTCCCAGGTAGTGGTGCAGTAAAGCCACCCTTTAGGGTGGATCTCCGGGTATGCCCTCGAATACTCGGACAGCATCGCATCGGCGACCACCTGCCGCGTCTTGATCATCGGCCGCTCATATTCCAGGGAAAGAGGGTCCATGTGCTTGTGGAACAGATAGATGTCCTGCGACTGCATCATCAGGATGTCCAGCATGCTGCTGTTCTGAATCGTGAGGACGAAGAACAGCTCGTGGTGCGACGCGATGGTGAGCAGCTTCTGCATGTCCCGGTTGGACGACGTCGCGTGGTCGCGGGCCCCCACCAGCCAAGCCGCATCGTCGATCGCGACAACATCACGGGAAGGATGGATGAGTTTGGGGAAGTCGTCGAGCTCTTCCGGCCACTGTACCGAGCGATACCTGCTTGGGAAGTTCCCGGAGACGAATCCCTTGGGGTAGTTGATAAGCGCGACGTTCCTGTCGCGCAACGGCTCGGACGCCAGCAGCGCGTGCATGGAAACGGTTTTGCCGTGCTGCCCCGTCCCCAGCAGGACTATGACGCCGTGTTTGACGGAAGATAGGCGGCGGAAGATCTTGGTCTCATTGAACGGCACTATCATCGGCTGGAACCTCCTTCTTGTCGGTCGGTGCGTCGCGCGGCGTGATCACTTTGTTGAATTCGGCCGCGAACTTTTCGATGTGTTCCTGGGCTATGCTCAGCGCCCGCACTTCCTTCTCGGTCGACAGGGTCATGTTTTTGCGCGATGTGCTGACCAGCTCGTCGATCAACTCACCATACCTTTCAGGAATGGACGCGATCATGATGTCAGAGAATTTCTCGGTCATTGGGTAAACCACCGTGTTTGTCACGGGATCATATGAGCGCAGGATCTCCACGCTGAGTCCCCCGGGCGTCCTGAAGGATAAACTGGGGCGGCCGCTCTTCTCCGCATCAGCCCAGCGCTTGCGGCCGATGAACAGAGGGGCAACCTCCCCCGCCTCGACGTTGACGACTAGAGCGAGCTTCGGGTCGCTGAACGCCATGCGACGTCCCCAATAATTGAACACGACGACCCCGGCGATCAGAGCGGCCAGATAGACCCATCTGAAACCGAAGAACACCAGTGCGGCGCCTATCAGCACGATCGGGACGAGCGTTGTCCACTCCGTGAGCTTCTCCAGTCCCGATGAGAGCTGACCCCGTGCAGACCTCAGGCTTCCGCCCAACCTGCCGGCAGCGGGTGCATCCTCACTCGTCGAAGGCATCAGACCACCCCCTGTCTTTCCTTCTCTTCCAGAATGCGATAAGGAACGGCGACGGGGCGATCACCAGCAGAATGCAGCCTATTGCGACCTCACGCTCAAGCTGCACGAGCTCGCCCGGGTCGATGGAAATGGAGTCTCCAGGGTCCACGACGTCGATAGCCGCCGAGGACGATCTGACGATCGAGAGCAGGAAAACCGTGGTCTTCCCGTCGATGGTCCAAGTAATGGACTGCGATGTAGACTCATCGTATGTCCGCTCGAAGATGTAGTGCCCTGCAGCGAGAGGACCGGAGACGATTGCGCCCGCAGAGTCGGCAGCATCCACCGTAGCTGCTGCGGGCAGGATCAGATGCCACTCAATCGTAGGATAGGCGACAACAGACCCCTCGGAAACCGCCAGGCGCAGAGAGCGGCCGTCCAGCGCGGAAATGCCGAGGACGGCGGGCTCGTCCAACGGCATGGGGGACGCGTCGGCGCCGAGCGCAATGGGTTCCGCGTCGACTTCGTCGACGGTGATGCCGACGGCACCCAGGGCGGCGAGGACCACAAAGATGACCATGGCCGCTCTCATTTGCGCCACCTCCGAGGCTTGGTGTCCAGGATGCCCCAGACGATCATGCTCCCGGCGAGGACGTCGAGGATCTTCTTGATCACATCCACTGCATAATCGGAACCGCCGATGGAGAACTCTACACCCATAGATGCGACAAGGTCCGCCAGCATGGATGAGCCCAGGAAGAGCGCCACGCCTACCCCGATCTGCCAGAATTTCACGGTCAACGCCTCAGGATAACAATCAACGCGAGCACGGCCACGGCAAAGAGGACCAGGGTGATTGTGTCGCCGAGTTGCGCGATCATGTCCGTGATCTCCGTCGGGACGGGATCGGGACCGGATGCATCCCCGATGGCCTCGTCGACGGTGTATTTGATGCCGATGGCGTGGCCGAAAATCGTCCCGAAAGACCCGGTAACAATACCGGCCAAGGCCTTGACGGTCTGATCGATGCCAAGCACTTTCAGTATTGACCCGCCGATCATCTGAGCGACCTCCTCTCAGTCTTCCCTTTGGGCTCCCTGAGCAGTGCGGCTACGCCGACGACGACAATCGCCGCGATGGCCACAATGATCAGGATGTAAACGTCCTCAAGTGAGCTTACAACGCCAGTATAGTCAGGACCTTCCTTGATGCCGAAGAGTCCGAGGACCGTGCCGAACACGTCGACGCCGGTCAGGTGCTCGAGGATATCCTTCCCGGACCCGAGCCAAACACCAAAGTCAGCGATGCCGACGAGCGTGAAAATGGGGCCAAGCAGGAGAGGGAGCACCATCAGCGCCGCCCCGCAGCAGGCCTGGACTTGAAGTAGAGCATGGCTACGACGAGTGCGACCGCAACGATAATGATGATCAGGACCGTGTTGCTCCCCTGGCTCCCCCCTGTAATGGGGCCTCCAGAGAGGAGGGAGCCGGCGAATAGACCCGTCGACGCCATGAACCCCCCCTTCCAGCCGATTTTTGTCCCAATTCTCCCCAGGGCTTTGCCGATTGCAGACCAAGCACTCATGAGATCACCTCACCAGGGTTTTGCCGCTGGTGCGGAAAGCATTCCACGCCATGACTGCGATCATCGCAACCATGCCGATGACGAAGAGCGATGCCGCTGTGCTCGCTCCGGTGTAGCCGAGGACGATCCAATCGAGCAGCCCGGTGTAGTGCTGGGCAGCAATTGCAACGCCGCACGCCGCCGCGCTGAGCCCGAAGCCGCCCCAGAAACCGATCTGCCTCTTGCTGCCGACGAACATCAGGATCGCCAGTGCGACAATGCCCACGACCAGGCACATAGCCAAGACCAGAGTCAGATCGTACTGCGGAACTGCAATCGAGTTGAAATCAACCATCATGCACCCCTCCTTTTAGGCTTGGATCCAGTGTAACCACCCATCCCAAACCATGGGGTGGCGAAGATCGCGCAGATCAGAAGCAGGGCACCGGCGGCGCCTACGATGATCTCGCCGTAGGGGATCATTGTCGAGGCAAACGTCTCGGATGTCATCTCAAACATACCGGAAAACCCGTCGGTGAAACTGATTGCGATGGCAGGAGAAATATCGTTGGCCTTGATTTTGGTCAGGTTGTAGCTGTCGATGTCGCAAACGAAAGAGTTGGTGCCGACACCGTCGGCATCGAGGACCTCTTTAAACGCAATGTATGAATAAGCGCCGCCGGGAATTGACGTTACTAGTCTGACTGACGCCACATCAGATCCGGCAAAGTGCAGGACGATGCGCGAGACTCCGGCATCAAATTCCGAGTTGTCAATTTTTATGCCTTCTACTGCTGAAACAAAAGACTTGCTGGCAACCGTGTTCAAAGTGAAAACGTGGGACCCGTTATCTGTCAGATAAGAAAATGTCATATCCGCATCGGCGGGCGCATCCACAGTTTTGCGGACCCATGGGGCGGAAGAATCGGCTTCCGCGAATGAGCCCATGGATATCATCTGTTCCGATGTCGTTTTATCGTCGATGACCGACACGAGGGCCGGCGCGGCGCAGATCAGAATCAGCGCCATCAGGGACATCAGTTTGGCATTCTCCGGAATCCGGGGCATGCGGATTTTTATTTTTTTAATAGACGTGAAATCACCTCCGACCGGAAGAGCCTGCAGTTCCCTTGCCGGTCGAGAAGTTTTCAAATTTTACGTTAAAAATGCCTTCGGTTAACAATTTTTTGTTACTTTTTTGTTAACTGAAATGTTAACCGCAATTTTCCGCCGATTTTATTTAAAGAATGTACTGAATTTTTGTATAAATTGAATATGTTAGTTAACAAAGTAACAAATTCAATCAAAATGAATGCTGAATTTTCAATAGCCGTTTTATTGATTTTCAAAAATAATGTACTGGCTAACGTTAAAGGTGGACAGGGCGAGATTCGAACTCGCGACCTCTACAATGCCAATGTAGCGATCTTCCAACTGATCTACCTGCCCGGTAAGATTCAGTGATAAATTGTTCCTATTAAAGGTTTCCTAGTCAGGCTCATTCGGATTTGCCTACGAACCCCTCTCCGAGAGTCGACTGGTACCTATGGACCTCACCCGGGATGGATGTAGGGTACTTGCCGCATACACATGCAAGGCAAAGATCTCCTTCGGGAATGCCGACCGCCTCTATAAGCCCGCTCACACTGATGTACGCCAGGCTGTCAGCGCCTATTATCTGGCGGATCTGGTCCACGGAATGGTCCGTCGCGATGAACTGGTCGCGGGTCTTCATGTCCACTCCGTAGTAACACGGGGCAATGACCGGCGGACATCCTATGCGCACGTGGACCTCCGCCGCTCCGGCGCCCCTCAGCATGCTGATTAGCTTCTTCAGGGTCGTGCCGCGTACGATGCTGTCGTCCACGATCAGGATTCTCTTGCCGTTGACCGTGCTCTTTATGGGGTTCATCTTTGTGGACACAGCCGCTTCCCTCTGCCTCTGGTCGGGCAGGATGAAAGTCCGTTCCGCGAAACGGTTTTTCATGAATCCTTCTTCATAGGGAATCCTTGACTTGGCCGAAAATCCGATCGCATGCGCGCGTCCGGAATCGGGTATCGGCATGATAAGATCGACGTCGGCCGGGCTTTCCCTCGCCAGAATCTCGCCGATCTTCCTTCTTACATCGTATACCTCGCGGCCGTCCATCACAGAGTCGGGCCTGGCGAAGTATACCCATTCAAACATGCAGTGGGCCTTAGGGCTCGATGTATTGTACGGGTGACTGATGATCTCGGTGGGCGTTATCTCGACAATCTCGCCGGGCATCACGTCCCTGATGAGCTCCCCGTTCAGCGCATCGATCGCAGCAGACTCGGAAACGAGCATGTATCCGTCCCTTATCCTGCCGATGCACAGGGGCCTCATCCCTCTCGGGTCCCTTATCCCGAAAAGTCTATTGTCCACGAGCATGACCAACGAGAATGCTCCGTCCAGCTCGCCGCAGGTGGCCTTGAGGGCTTTTATGGGATCTGCATACTGTGCAGAATATTTACTGAAAATCTTGGTGACAAGCTCGCTGTCCGAGTCCGTGAAGAAAGACCATCCCGACGCGAGATACATCTCTTTGAGGGCGTCGAAGTTGGTTATGTCCCCGTTGTGAGCGATGGCCAGGGGGCCATATCTCGTGGTGGCCGTCAGAGGTTGCGCGTTACCGTTTACCTTCGACCCTGTGGTCGGATATCTTACATGACCGATGCCCACGTCGCCGTGGAGCTTACCAAGCATATATTTGGGCAAGGCAGTCTGGACGAGTCCGCTGTCTTTGACCGTATCTATGGTCCCCTCGGAATTGTATACCGATATCCCAGCACTCTCCTGTCCGCGGTGCTGGATTATCATGAGAGATTTTTGCAGAGCAGGCACAACGTTGTTTTCGGCGCTTATTCCCACAACACCGCAACTGTGTTTCGGCCCTGTCATGCTTCTCACTTAATCGTGGCACTTGGCCCAGGTGTAGTTCCTGAGCTTGGCGGTTTTACCGTATCCACAGGAAGCGCATGCGCCCCTCCTCACGTGGTACGAGCGTTTTCCGCACCTGCGGCATGGGATGTGAGTCCTGTTACTGTTGTGTCTCCCCTTTGCCGATGTTCCAGTTCCCATTGTATCACTCCTTATGGCGAAATGTAAATTATGTTATCTCCGCGCACTATTGCCATTCTGTGCTTGGCGACAGGCTGGCCCTCGACGAGCTCGTCGGCGTTCTTCAGTACTACGTTCATGAACTGATCGTATCCGTCGAGCACACCTCTGTACTCCCTCTTACCCCTGAGGACGACGATGACATTGTTGTTCACCGCTTTTCCCAGGATAGACAATGGTTTCATCATCTAAAGCCACCAGATGTCCATAAAGGGTTTACTATTTGAAGGTTTGTAGATGGGTAATACCCTTTATCAGATGAACGCCCCTATCGCAGGCGCGTCCAAGCGGTCCATGTCATAGAATATTATCGCTTCTCTGATCCCGTCCACTCCCATCCCCGTGCCCATGAAGTGGTCCAGCATAGAGGCCCTCCATAGAAGGTCGATCACCGATACAGCGACAGTTCCGTAATAAGCGTTGGACATGGAATCTTCGTATCCGGCGGCATCTATGTTGCTGTAGACGCTGCCCATGAAGCTCTCCCTCCGGTTCAGTATGGATATGTATTGTGCCAGTATGTCTCTTCCGCTGCTCTCCAATGGCTTAAGGGGTATTTTGGAGGCTGACGCGAAGGCCTTGTGGACGAGGTTCCCGTCGTCGTCCATGACCATCCACTCCAGACTGTCCCCGTCCGCCATGAACATGTTCCAGTTCCATTTCTCGTCGCAGTAGATCGGGACGCTGAGAGGATCTTCGGAAGACATTGACTCCATCGACGCGGAGCGGGCCGCGTCGTCCAGGTCGCCTATATCTGAGCTGGTGTCGGGAACGACTTCCGAGATGGACATTACGTCTTCAGTCTGGGACATATCCAATATACGTCCCAGGCAATCAGGGTCCGTGAACTTGGATAGCGATACCGATACGGATGCCCGTATAGCGGAAGGGTCACCCATCACCCCCGCTTCAATGCAGTTCCTGTAGAACTCTTCGTAGACCCTCTTGGATTCCCGGAATGCCGGATATATCCTTCCCGATGCCGCTTCGACTATTGTTTTCGCCTCCGACTCGGCGTCGGCGCCCTTGCCGGTCCATGCTCCCCTGCACGAGAGGTCCAGCTCCACGGAGATCTTCTCACCCGCGTATATATGGAAAGGGAACTGCCTGCAATAGGCCGGGCGGTGCTGGTACACATCGCACTTCCTTCCATTGAGGAATACGCAGGAACCGTGTCCCTTTTTAAGTGCCAGTGCCGTATATGAATCGGGCGGTCTTGTCTTCACGATGCTGTCGGGATAGTTCTTCCTGAAGAAATCCCTCTCTTCAGAAAGTACCTCCGGCTGGCAGAGACAACACATGCCGCACTGCGGCGGACATTCGATGAACCTGCCCCTGACTTCAGAATAATCTATGTTGAGATCAACCAATTATGTTCTCTCCCATCGTTTCTCCGCAGAACTCCCCGTCCTGCAGCTGTACCTCGCCCCTCACCAGCACCATGTCGGGGAACACGGCGCTCCATCCCTCGTATGGCGTGTATCCTGCCTTGCTGTGAAGCCTGGACGCGCCGACCTGTTCTGTTTTTCGCAGATCGAATATCGATAAGTCCGCGTCTTTTCCGACTTCGATCGACCCTTTGTTCATGCCGAATACCCTGGCGGGTGCCGCGGAGCACATCTCCGCCACGCGTTGCAACGGGACCGTTCCAGACCTTACCATGTTAAGCAATATGGGTATCGTGGTCTCCACACCGGGTATCCCGCTCGGGGCGGAATCAAACTCCTGGCTCTTTTCATCTGCCGCGTGGGGCGCGTGGTCGCTTCCGATCATCGTCGCCGAACCCTTCTCAAAGGAACTGTACAGAGATTCCATCGTCTTCCTGTCCCTGAGCGGGGGGTTGACCTTGAACTTCGCACCGCGACCCGTGCCGGCATCGAAAACCATGTGATGAAGGGTCACCTCGGTTGTGAATCCCAGTGACGATGCCAGTGCCAGCGACTCGGATGCCGTCACATGGCATATGTTGATTTTCATTCCCTTGTAGGGAGAGAGGCGCCTTATGGCATTGATCTCGGCCGTCGCCGGACGGTTCCTCAGGTGGTCCGTGCAGTCGCGCTCATACTCGTGAAAAAGCATACTGTCGTCCTCGGCGTGAACGCTCAGAACCTTTCCCGAGGCCGCTATCTCTTTCGAAGCCCTGGCTATCGCCATATCGTCGTTCGTGAGTATCTCGCCCGTGGTCGAGCCCATGAAAAGTTTGAACCCAGCCACCAGCGGAGCCATCTTGGCCGGGGAACGGTTTTTGGATATTGCGCCGAAAAGGCCGTAATCACAATACGAGCGGCCCCTGAGGCGAGCCTTCTTATCTCTTACGGAATCGGCATCCAACGCCGGAGGCTTGGTGTTGGGCATATCCAGCACGCATGTGACCCCTCCGCAGACGGCGGAAGCGGAGCCTGAACCGAAATCCTCCTTCTGGGTCATGCCGGGGTCTCTGAAATGCACATGCGGGTCGACGCCCCCGGGAAGGACTATGCGGCTGGTCCCCATGTCTATCCGGTCGCCGCCCCTGTCAGCCCTAGACCCTATGAATGTGATCTTACCGTCGGTGATCCCTATCTCGGTATCCCTCAGCTCTCCGCCGATGAATGCCCTACCCGCAATGACTAGATCCGGTCCCGTGGTCTCACTTCCTGATTATCTCGCCCTTCGGCGAGGTCTCGGCAAATATCTCGCCTTCGAACCTGTCTATGGCGACGCCTTTCCTCTTCCATGTGTCCATAGGCAGACCGGCCTTCATCGACAGGTGGGATAAATACTCCTCTCTGTTCCAGCCCCATTCCACCGGGACCTGGGGCAGGAGCAGGCCGCGTCTGCCCATATATGATATTATCAGGCCGTCGCGGCCGATCTCGATCTTGTTGAGAAGCTCTTCGGCAGAGGAGAATCTGATGGGTTCCGGCGGCGTCAGTATCGTCACTTCGAATACGCATTCGGACGCTTCCCTTGGCGTCAGCGGAGGGAAGCGGGGATCGTGGCATGCCGAGCGGGCCGCCGATACGATAGCCTCGCCAAGCGGGAGCACAGGCTCCGGATATCCTATGCATCCCCTCAATTCTCCAGAGGGATGCTCCGATATGGTCACGAAAGCACCGGAACGGCGACCGAACTCCTCTGGAAACTCCGGATCTTCAGACCTTCCTACGGCCTCGGCCTCCGCGGCTTTCCTCGCGGCCCTGACTGCGACGCGGCCTGATTCAAGATTCATCTTGCTCTTCGCTCGCAGGCTTCTTTTTTCTCCGGGTCACGGTCTTGGGGACCTCTTCCGGGACATCGATGGGTATGGCTTTCGATTGCGCCTTGGGCCGCCTCTTGGGCTTGGCCTCCTCCGGTCCGGCCTTCTCCTCCTTTGCGTCCGTGTCCTCTTTGATGAAATCCGGCACCGGCATGGACCTCAGAGCGGCGTTTATGCCCATCATGATCTCGAAGCCCGCAGTCATGAAGTGACCCTGTATCACCGGGTCCATGGCTACCTTGTAGATCTGCCTGACGGCGTCTTCTGCGCTCTTCTTGGCTCTGTCCGCGTGCTGGCGGGCATCGTCCATTTTCTTTTCGAAAGCATCCTCCGCCGCCTTCCTTTCCTTCTCGATTAGGGCCTCGATGAACCCCCTGTTCTCGTTGAAGAAGTCCTCCATTTCCGACCTGGAGCTGCTTCTGTCTTCCTTTCCGTCCTCGCCCATGGTGTCACCTTTTCTTGCTATCGGCGTTCTGCCGTTTTAGTTTAACTGTAAGCTCTCCGCCCCTGAGTTCCGCGCCGATCACTTCGGCGTTCTTCAGGGTGAGAGGCAATGAGATGGTCCTCTTCTGACTTCCCACGTGTATGATAAGAGAGTCGCCTTCTCCCTTAAAGAGCTCCACTTTATCCTTCTTGACGAAGGGCATCTTGATTATCATGTTGTCCGTCCCTCCCGACGTCTCGAAGCGCATAGGGCTTTCTGTGGCATATATCTCGGAGGGGTCGGAATCTCCGAACACCATATCCGCCATATGGTCCAGGCCTGACGGGCCCCGCAACTCGGTGGGCATCTGATAGGCGTACATTATCTTCAGCGGATCGAAGGCATGATGTATCTCGTCCATATACTTCTCCTGCTCTGCCAGCCTTTCTTTGAAATAGCCTTCCTCCAGCCACTCTTTGGGATACACCTTGTTAACGATCAGGCACTCCACCGTCTTGTTGTAGAGGCATATGTAGGTGTAGGCACGCATGGTCTCGTTTATCACCATGCGTTCCGGGTTCAGAACCAGGCGTATGGTGGTCACTTCGGGGTCCTCCAGGAGATACTTCACCTTCGACATCCTGTTCTTGATGTCCTCGATGCTGTCCATGACGTCCTTGTTGGGAAGGGGAAGGTCTATGACTTTGGATACCGTCACTCTGGCTATTGAGATCATCCTCTTCAGCATGGCATACATCCTGTCGATGTACCAGTTTGAGATATCGGGGAAGCTCAGAAGCCTGAGGGTCTCCCCGGTGGGCGCTGTGTCAATTATGACCACATCGTAAGAGTCCTCTTCCTCGAACTGCAGCACGTAGAAGAGGGCGGCCACCATCTCCATACCAGGTATTACGGCCATCTCCTCCGCAGAGATGTCGCCCATCCCCTGCGAGAGCATGAAGGCCGATATGTAATCGCTGATGTCGGACCATTTGGTGCTCATCTCATGGATGATGTCGACTTCGAGGGCGTCCAGGTTTTTCTCTATGTTCTGGATGTAAGGGGGGAGCTCGACCCCCAGGGAGTCTCCGAGGGAATGAGCGGAATCGGTGCTCATTATCACCGTCCTGTAGCCTTTCTGGGCCAGCCTTCGGGCGGTGGCCGCGGAAACAGAGGTCTTTCCGACCCCGCCTTTGCCGGTGTAGATGATGATCCTCATGCCTTCTTCAATGTCTGTGCCGTATAAAAGGTTAAAGAAAACAATATCGCAGGAATGCAGAGATGAAGGAATATGTGAGAGAATGCCTCGAGCACCGGAGTTGCATCGATCAAAAGATGGTCTCGTGTCCTCCACGATCGAAGACCGGCCGCGGAGGAAGAGGGGGCATACTCCGTCCGGCCCTCGCCTACGTATTGTACCCGGACCTTTTTCGGACGGCCGCACGAAAAAGGTTCCGTACCAGTCGCCGAGTGATGCCAGGCGGTTGTTGCGAACTGGACACTAGGGGCCGCCACGACGGCCGGTCGCGGTTGCGTTTCCGCATCCGCGGCCCAGCGGTGCGTATATGAAGAGAGATTAAATGTGAGAATAGAATATGATTCAATGCGGGACCGGCCGCGAAGGTAGGTGAGCGTAACGAACAAGAAATCGAAGGGAAAGCTTTCGAATGCTGGCTCCGATGCCGCCGCGGAAGAGGGTCGGACCGTGTGGGAATTGCTTGCGGACTGCGTGAGATCGATGGGCGACACGTCCTATGCAGTCCACGGTTTCCCGATAACGGACCTTGCGAAGGCGGCAGGGTCCATAAACACGATAAACGAGAAGACCGCCTTGGGGTACGCGCTGGGCGACTCCCTCTCGAAGAAGAGGTCTGCGGTCATAGTGAAAAACGTAGGGGTCAACGCTCTCGCGGACCCTCTGGTGATGGCCTCCACCCAGGGCCTCGTGGGAGGGGTCGTGATCATATCCGGGGACGACACCGGGGCCCTGGGGACCCAGGTCCGCCAGGACACCAGGCCGTACGCCGAGGTGGCGTCTGTCCCGTTGGTGGAACTTGACGCAGGTGCCGTGTGCCGGAGCCTCGAGACGGCGTTCGCCGAGTCCGAGAGGTATTCCAGAGTGGCGATTTTGAGGGCCACCGACATAGTCCTCTACAGCACGACCCGGGAAGAGCCTTTCCCGATGCCCGCGGACCGCCGGTACGGCCGTCTCGCTGACAGGGAACTGACGGCAAAAGAAAGCGCAGACCGCGCGGACCGGATTTTCAGAGGAGAGGAGGATTTCCCTATGAACATCGAGAACCCGGGCCGCGTGTTGAGCCTGTGCAGGAACTGCCCGTACAAGCCCCTTCTGCAATTCATCTCCGACGAGGGCATCGACATCATAATCGACACAGGGTGCGTTTTACTCGCCAAGAGGAGGCCCTACAGCATAGGAGTGGCCAACTACGGCCTGGGATCCTCCGTCGCCGTCGCCGCGAATTCCACGGGGATTGCGGTCACCGGCGACTACGCTCTTCTTCATTCGGGGATCAATTCACTGATAGACGTCTACGAGAGAGGCACCCCTCTTCTGACCATCATACTGAAGAACGGAAAGCTGGGCATGACGGGGGGAGAGAAGTGCTTCGACGTGGAGAAGTTCATCCCTTGGGCAAATCCCGAGAGGATGGGGGTCGAGGGGGCCATCGAGGTTATCAGAGGGCCTGTGACAGGCCCGAGGACGATAGTGATAGAGACGGAATGTCCGGAAGGTGAGATGCATGAAGAAATTAGATATTGAGATCTGTGACGTAACGCTCAGGGACGGGGAGCAGACCCCGGGAGTCTCCTTCACTTGCGAGGAGAAACTCGACATCGCACGCGGCCTCGACAACATCGGCGTCGAGGTCATAGAGGCGGGTTTCCCGAGCGTCAGCGGAGACGAGAAGAAAAGCATAAAGAGGATAACAAAGGCCGGGCTCGATGCCAGGATCTGCTGTCTTTCCAGGGCGGTAAAATCGGACGTTGATGCAGCGATAGATTGCGATGTTGACCTTGTCAGCATATTCATCGCCACGTCCGACCTGCACATAAAGGTCAAGTACAAGAAAAGCCGCGAAGAGGTCCTCGCGCAGGCCCTCGACATGGTCGACTATGTAATCGATCATGGCCTACAGGTCAGATTCTCCGCGGAGGACGGCTCAAGGACAGACCTGTCGTTCCTGAAAGAGATGTTCAGACAGGGCTGCGAACACGGTGCGGCATACAGCAGCATGGCAGACACCGTGGGATGCCTGACCCCGCTTGAGACCGCGGAAGCCGTCAGGTATCTGACGGACGGCCTCGGCAACAAGCTGTGCGTCCACCTGCACAACGATATGGGCTTAGCTACTGCGAACACGTTCACGGCAGCGGAATGCGGAGCGTTCCAGCTCCACACCACCGTCAACGGCATAGGCGAGAGGGCCGGGAACGCCAGCCTCGAAGAGCTGCTCGTGGCGCTGAGGATGAAGGGAGGCGTGGACAGATACGACCTAACGCACCTGACCGAGCTGTCCCGGATGGTTTCACGCTACTCGGGGGTCCAGGTCTCGAAGACGAAGGCCGTCGTAGGCGATAACGCCTTCTCGCACGAGAGCGGCATACACATTGCCGCCCTGATTGTGGACAGCTCCACCTACGAGTACTTCCCCCCGAAGATGGTGGGAGGGGAGCAGAAGTTCATTCTCGGCAAGCACACGGGCAGAAAGGCCCTCGAGCACGTCGTCAAGACCCTCGGGTACCAGCTTACAGAAGCCCAGATAGACCTGGTGCTGCATGATGTGAAGGCAAGGAGCGAGGGCAAGTGCGCAATCACGCCCGAGGTGCTGATGGAGATCGTGGAGAAAGTTAGGGGGACATGCATTTGAGCACGCTGTCCGAGAGGATCCTCAAGGGGACGGCAGGCGACTTCGTCGACGTGAAGGTGGACCGGGCGATGGCCCACGACGGCACGGGGATCCAGGCGTTGACGGCGTTCCGCGAGATGAAGGCGGAGAACATCCGTCATCCGGAGAGGGTGACGATCATCTACGACCACATCGTCCCGGCGAACAATTCGACCACAGCGAACCTGCAGGCGGAGCTCAGAAGGTTCGCCTCGGAGAGGGGCATCGATTTCCACGATATAGGGTCCGGCGTCTGCCATCAGGTCATGAGCGAGGGCAGGGTCCTGCCCGGCGAGATTGTTGTGGGAGCCGACTCCCACACCTGCACCATGGGGGCCTTCGGGGCATTCTCCACAGGGGTGGGGGCATCGGACATGGCGTCCATCTGGGCCACCGGGGGGACCTGGCTGAAGGTACCGGAGACCATCAACATCAGACTGGAGGGGAGGCTTCCCCCGTTCTCGGAGCCCAAGGACGTGGCGCTGAGGTACGTGGGCATGCTCGGGGCGGACGGCGCGACATATAAAGCGATTGAGTTCACAGGCGACAACGACCTCAAGATGGAGGGGAGACTGACAATATCCAACATGGCCATCGAGGCCGGGGCCAAGGCGGGCCTATTCTACGCCGACGGGGAAACCTGCAGCTACCTGAAGGAATACGGGATGGATGCCGAGCCACAGAAAGCAGAGGACTGCGACTATGTCAGAGAGGAGACCATTGAGCTGGACGATGTAGAGCCCGTCCTCGCAGTACCGCACGGGGTCGACAATGTGAGGCCCGTTTCGGATCTGGAGGGAGTCCCTCTCGACCAGGTCTTCGTCGGCACGTGCACCAACGGCAGGTATGATGACCTTAGGCGATTCGCGGACGTGGTCAGAGGAAAGAAAGTCAAGGTTAGGACGATAGTCGTCCCGGCTTCGAGGGCGGTGCTGCTCAGGGCAATAGAGACAGGCGTGCTCAGGGACATCGTGGAGTCCGGAGCCGCCATAGGCACGCCGGGGTGCGGGCCGTGCCTGGGCGCCCATCAGGGAGTGCTCGGCGAGGGGGAGGTGGGACTCTCCACGGCCAACAGAAATTTCAAGAACCGCATGGGCGTCGGAGCGGAATACTATCTGTCATCGCCCACGACAGCCGCGTTCTCCGCACTGGAGGGCGAGATTGCATCACCCGGGAGAAGGTCATGATAGGGAAGGTCGTGAAGGTCGGCGACGACATCGACACGGACCTCATAATAGCCGGAAGGTACCTGAGGACGAAGGACAAAATGCTCTGGGCAGAGCATGCGTTCGAGGACTTGGACCCGGGAATGTCGTCACGTCTCCGGGGCAGCGTCATAGTCGCAGGGAAGAATTTCGGATGTGGCTCGTCGCGCGAGCAGGCGGCCATAGCTCTGAAGGAGGCGGGGGTTGTGGCGGTCGTGGCAACAGGTTTCGCCAGGATATTCTTCAGGAACGCCATAAACAGGGGCATACCCTTATTCGAGGTCGAGGAGCCGGTGGTGTGCGAAGACGGAGACAGTATCGAAGTTTCGCTGGAGGAGTCCTATGTGGAGACCGGGGGCAAGAGGTACAGGTCCCTCAGGCTCTCGGACAGGATGATGGAGATCATAGACGCCGGCGGGATCATAGAGCTCAGGAGGAGAGACCTTTGAGGTCGGCAAGGGGGCCGGGTCCCGAAGGAGGGGACATCAGGAGGAGAGCCCCGTGAAGATAGCGATCGCAGAGGGGGATGGCATCGGCAAGGAGGTCACCCCTGTGGCCGTGAAGGTCCTGGAGCACTACGTCCCGGACGCCGAGTACCTCGAAGTAGAGGTGGGCCACGGAAAATGGGAGAAGACAGGCAAAGGATGCGACGACAGCGATATCGAGATGATGAAGGAGGCGGACTCCGTCCTATTCGGCGCCATAACAACCCCTCCCGATCCGGACTACAAGAGCGTGATGCTCAGGATCAGGCACGACCTTGGCCTCTATGCCAACATAAGGCCGGTACGCGGGAAGGATTTCAGGATTACTGTCGTCCGCGAGAACTCAGAAGGCCTGTATTCGGGCATCGAGGAGATCGGAAGCGACAGGTCCACCACCCTGAGAGTGGTCACCAGGGAGGCCAGCGAACGCATTGCCGTCTGCGCGTGCGAGATTCTCCGGAGAGATTTCAGGGGCGGGACGCTTACCATAGGCAACAAGGCCAACGTGATGAAATCGGACGTCCTGTTCAGGGACACGTGCATGAAAGTGGCGGAGAGAATGGGCATCCCGTACAGGACGGCGTACATCGATTCGCTGACATTCGACGCCCTGCAGAATCCGGGCAGATACGACGTGATAGTTACTACGAACATGTTCGGAGACATACTGAGCGACGCCCTTGGCCATGTGGCCGGCGGCCTCGGGATGCTCCCAAGCGCCAACATCGGCACAGACAACTCGCTCTTCGAGCCTGTTCACGGCAGCGCCCCCGACATAGCTGGGAAGGGGATTGCGAACCCTGTCGCAGCGATAAGGAGCGCAGGAATGCTCCTGGAGCATGTCGCAGGCATAGAATGCGAAGAGGATATAGAGACGGCGATATCCGGAGCCGTGTCGTCGGGAGCGGGGACGCCCGACCTCGGCGGTAACGCCGGCACGGTGTCGTTCGGAAAAGAGATACTGAAGAGGCTCAGAAAGAGGTGAAAGCGAAGATGGATGTCTATAATCCCGCAAGGAACGAGAAAATCGGGGAAGTAAGGGAGTTCACGGAGGAGGAAGTTGCGGGCACGATAGAGCGGCTCGGGACCGGTTTCCCGGGATGGTCCTCCAAGACGCCGGCCTCCAGGGGCATGGTGCTCTACAGGGCGGCGGAGATGATGAGGGCAGACGTTAACAGACTCGCGTCGATTCTTACCGCAGAACAGGGGAAACCGCTCGCGGAGGCGAGGAACGAGGTCCTGGGCGCCGCCGCTGTATTCGAATACTATGCGTCGATAGCCGGTACCGTAGGTGGAAACACGGTGCCAAAATCGGATTACGGGTACGCCTTCACGAGCAAGTCTCCCCTGGGCGTATGCGGCGCGATAATCCCGTGGAACATGCCGGCGCTGATAATGGCATGGAAGGTTGGACCCGCCTTGACAGCCGGTAACGCCATAGTCGTGAAACCTGCGGAAACAACGCCGTTCACCAACATCGAGATAGCAAGGACACTGTATGCCGCCGGCCTTCCCGAGGATGTCTTAGCAATCGTGACCGGAGACGGAGAGACCGCAGGCGCCGCCATTGTCAGAAACAGAGATATCAGGCACCTGTCGTTCACAGGGTCCGTCGAGACCGGAGAGAAGATCTCGAGGATGGTCGACGCCGGGAGGGCCAGGCTGACCCTGGAGCTCGGAGGGAGCGACCCGATGATAGTATGCGGCGACGCAGACCTGGACCGGGCGGTTGCGGGGGCGGTTGCGGGCAGATTCTACAACTGCGGCCAGATATGCACGGCGGTCAAGAGGCTCTTCGTGGCGGACAGCGTGGCGGATGTTTTCACGGAGAGACTGAAGACCGCAACGGAAAGGCTCAGGGTGGGGGACGGGGCCGCCGAAGGGACTGACCTGGGCCCGCTGAACAGCGCAGAGGGGCTGCAAAGGATAGAGAAAATGGTAGATGACTGCATAGGCTCTGCGAAGGTCTTGACCGGGGCCGGGAGGCCGCGGGGCCCGGGAAACTTCTATTTCCCGACCCTGATAACAGACCTAGAACCTGATTCGAGGCTCCTGACCGAAGAGGTCTTCGGCCCTGTGCTGCCGATAGTCAGATTCGGCGACCTGGATGAAGCCATAGAAATGGCAAACTCCACCAGGTTCGGCCTGGGCGCATCGATATGGACCAACGACATGAGGAACGCGTCCAAGGCTATAGACGGCGTGAGGTCCGGAATTCTGTGGGTCAACAGGCACTCGAGGATACCTCCCGAGGTCCCGTTCGGAGGAGTTTCGGGCAGTGGCATCGGGCGCGAGAACGGCCCGAACTCGTTGGACGGATATCTGGTCGAAAGGACTGTGATAATCTCGCCTTGATGCTTCAACATGTCTTTGGAATGTTGGGTCTGCACCGTCCCGATGACGAAGTTGGCTGTCGCATGGATGAAAAAATCTCAATAGGAGCGCAACGACAAAAATCATCGAGCGCTACTGATACGGTCGGATCGCCCCCGACATTATGAAACATGCCAAAAATCCCATATTAATGGTAAAGGGTGCCGAGGATGGGGTTCGAACCCATGACCTTCGGATTTCCCTGGAAGAGGTCTGTTGACCAGAACCCTATGAGTCCGACGCTCCACCAGGCTGAGCCACCTCGGCATTAATTGGTTTGTCCGTCAATCGGATAAGTATATAAGTAGTTTTGTAGGCCCCATCCGGAGGGCCTTCAGTCAGGTTTGGCGGCCTCTGGCTCTTCGGACGCTTCCTCGGCGGGCGACTCCTCGGGCTCCTCTTCCTCTTCCTCTTCGGGCTGAGCCTCGATTATGGATTCAGGCTCCTCGTTCCCGCGGGAGGTGACTTCGGACTTGCGTATCTCGACCCTCTTCACGGGGATGACCACGCGGCACGCCTTGGCGAGGTTCTTCGCCATGTCTCCTGAGATCACGGATTTGATGATCTCGGCGATAGTCATCTCTTTGCCCATCTGGACCACGGTCTCTCCGATTATGCGCCTCATGGCTTCTTCCTGAGAGGTCTGGATGCGCTTCTCGGCGATGCTCATGGTCTTTATCCTCATTCCGAAGCCATCTTTGGTGACGATGTCGACAACGTGGTCAGTCTTGGTCTTCTTCCTGCGGGTCAGTCTCCTGACGTAGTCCACGGTGAGGTCCTGGCCCATGAAAACCGTCTTGGCATCGTATCCGTCGACCTCTGTAATCTTGAATTTCAGCTTTATGTGCATCTTCGAGAAGTCTCCGGTCAGGTCCTGGACCGTGACCTCGGACGTCCTTCCGATGAGGAGCTCGGGGTCTGCGGACGGAGTATCTCCAATCTCGACCTCGTTGAACATGCGGGGAGCACGTACCTTATACCATTCCTTCGCCTTCCACTTGTCCTTCACCTTGCGGCTTGAACTTCCTTTCTTACCTGCTGCCATTAGAATTCTCCAAGGATTGTGATAATGGGTGTGATTAGATATTCCTATTAAAATCTATGTGGAACATATTTATCATGTATTATCTGATAATAATACATAGCCAGCTTAATTTTATTATCCTTTAAGTAGAAAAAATTTACAAAATGGTTGATACCGCTAATATATTAACATTGCCCGAAAGCGACCGTCGCATAAACCAGAAATGTAAAAGAAAAAGGGGGCATAACGCCCCCTGAGATGTTTCAGAGCGTTACGGGCACCTTGTGCGCTTCGAGACCGAGGTCCTTTGCATCCATGCCCATGGCGATGCCGTAGAGCTGGGACAGGTGGAGCACGGGAAGGCTGAATCCGAGCTCTCCCTCTCCGGTGTCGAACTGTAGGTGGCAGAATGGACAGATATCTACTATGTACTCCGCGCCGCCCTCGACCATGTTCTCGAGATTCTGCTTCGTGAGCTTCATGGCGACGTCGCCGAGCGCGGACCTGACTCCTCCTCCGGCTCCGCAGCACATCATCTTCTGTCTTCTGGGCATGCTCTGGGCACCGGTGGCCTCAACAAGGTCGTCGAGGACGTGAGCGTCCTCGGGGTCGTCGATCGCCTTATACTTGCTGGGCTTCAGGAAGTGGCACCCGTAGAAGGTCGCTACCTTGTAGTCGAGGGGCTTCTCGATGCTCTCCTTGAGCTTCTCGATGCCGACCTCGTTGTAGAGGACCTCTGCGAAGTGGCGGACCTTGGTCGTGCCCTTGTATTCCATGCCTATCTCAGCGAGGATCCCGTTGACCTCGGCGAGCAGCTCGGGGTTGTGATTGAGCTCGTGGGCAGCATCGAACAGGGATCCGAAGCATCCGTTGCAGATTGTGACTATGTCGAGCTCCATCTTTTCGGCCAGCGCAAGGTTCCTTGCGGCGGCCGCGAGCCATGACTTTCTGCTGAAGGCCCTGATCACACCGGGCGCCGGGCAGCAGCTTGCGTCTGTAAGGTCGACGAGCTCGATTCCGAGGTGTTCGCACACTACTCTCGTGGATTTCTCGATTCCGGGGTATCTGAGAGGCGCTATGCATCCCAGGAAGAAAGCGTATTTTGCCATTTGTATCACTCCACTATCCTTTCGAAGCCTGCAGCGGCCAGTACCTTCCTGAGCTGGGCCATTGCCTTGGGGTTGGCAATCACCGTGGGGGGCTCCGCGGACAATCCGAGAGCCTTCCTCTGCTCCTTCACCTTGTCATTGATGCTGACGGTGTGGCCGATGGCGTAAAGGGACTGGGCGGTCTTCTTGTGGTTCTCAAGCATGTGTCCTTCGGCCACAGCCATGTTCCTGAGGGTAATTATTATGTCGACGATGGGGACGGCGCGGGGGCATCTCTCCTCACATGCATAACATGTGGTGCAGTCCCAAAGGTCCTCGCCCTCGAAGATCTGTTCTTTCAGTCCGAGCTGAGCCTGCCTCATGAGCTTTCTGACCCTGTAAGAGGTCTGTCTTCCAGAGGGGCAACTGGCAGTGCAGGTACCGCACTGGAAGCACATCTTAACCTCGGCGCCGCCGGCGGCCGCGATCTCTTTTGCAAAATCTACATTTGGTGTTACCATGAGTACTACCTTGGAATCGCACCATCTTGGTTGTATATAATAACCGACGTCCGAAACCAAGGAGTATTAACCTTTTGGTTAAACCCTCACTCGATGTGCCTGGACAGGAGGGCCTTGTTGAGCCTTGTGATGGTGCGGTTCTCCGTGCGGTAGATGGCATTTATCGTATGCCTTAACATCTTGGGGTCCACCGCGCTCTTGAGCCTCAGCCCTTTTCTGACCAGCAGAAACTCGTCTATGAAGAAGCTCTTGTTGGACCCCAGCAGCTCGGGGAGAGAGTAGGTGACAGAATCAACCGTGTATTCCCTGTCCTCGGAGTCCAGGTACATATATGCCACCCTCTGAGCGCCGTAACGGTAACGTATGAACGAAGGGCCGTTGTCCACCATGACCATCCCCATGAAGCCGACCTCGGTCCATTCGAACTCCTCCGCATCGAAGAGATACATGGGATCGTCCAGAACGGCGTAGTCTGCTGTATGTTCCTTCATCATCCTGAGATTGTTCTCGTCGTCGGATATTATGAGCTCGGCCTCCGCCATCTTTAGGGCAGACATGACAGACATCATCAGGTCCTCGGTCACCGGGCTGCAGCATATCGTGAATCGCCTGTCGTCGCGGCACCGCAGGGTGGTCGCCTGGTGTTTTTCGAGCACCTCCCGACCGGCGGCGGTGAGTCTGGTCCCTGCCGGCGTGGATACCGTCACAGGGATGCCGGCAGCGACCTCTATCTGAGAAATGTACTTGTGCACTACCGGCACTGAGATCCCCAGTTCGGCGGCCGCAGAAGTCATGCTTCCGGACCTCCCCACGGAGGAGAGGACCTCCAGCTGCCTGTTGGTGACCGTCTTGCCGTTTATGACCTGATATGTCTCGGTCCTGATGTCCACGGACATGTCAGTTATTCGGCGGTATTAACCCTTGTGCACTTTGCGTAACCGTAATAACGCCATGGCCCTTCATGAGAACGATGTCTGAAAAACTCAAAGATTCCACAATAGTGGTCGGCCTCGGAAGCCCCATCATGAGCGACGACGCCGTTGGACTGAAAATAGCGGAGCACGTGGGGGACCTTGGCATTTCCGACATCGAGACCAGGCAGGAGGCCGTAGGGGGCCTCGATATACTGCCGTTGATCAGAGGCTTCCGCTTCGCCGTTATCGTGGACAGCATACTTACCGGCAGCGTACCTCCCGGTACCGTCATGATCTTCGACCCGGAGCACTTCGAGCACACCGTTGTCCCGGCCTCGGCCCATGACGTGAACCTCGCCACAGCCATAGCCATCGGAAGGCAGATGGAGCCGGATATGATGCCCGAGGCCGTGAGGTACGTGGCTGTAGAGGCCTGCGACATACAGACCGTCAGCGAGAGCATGACCCCTGACGTGGAGGCTGCAATACCTAGCGCCGTTAACGCCGTCCTGCACCTGATCTCGGAGTTCAGAAAAGGCTGATCAGAAATCCGACCCGCAGATTTCCATCTCCCTAATCTTCTTGTTGCTCTTTCCCAGTATGACCGTGTTCAGGGTCGCGGAGCGTATTGTCTCTTCGGCCGCCTTCATGACGTCCTCTTCGGTAACAGCCTCCGTTTTGGATATGGCGTCCTCCAGAGAGTACAGCCCGCCCGAGAGCATGTACTCCTTGGCGACGCTGGTCATCCTGCGGGCGGTGGACTCCTGTGACCTTATCAGCTCGCCTTTGACGAGCCTCTTGGTGCGCTCAAGCTCACCGTCCTCGAGCCCCTCCTTCAGGAATGTGCGGAGAACGTTGGCTGTCGCATCCACGGACTTTTCGACGTTCTCGGCAGTGGACGACATATATATTCCCATGTAGGATGCGTCGGTGCTCTGGACAACTGTCGAGAAAACGGAGTAGACGAGGGCGTTCTTCTCCCTGACCTCCTGGAAAAGCCTCGATGATGTACCGGCACCGAGAACTGCGGAGAGCATCCGCAGGGAATAGCGGGATTCGCCGGGCGGACTGCAGGAGGGGAATCCCAGCGCAACCTGGTAGTGGTCCGCCCTGTTGGAGACGAACTTGTACTTAGGCTTCGGGACGGGGGGCACCGTTCGCTTAGGCGCGGTGGCGGCCTCCATACCGTCGAACTTGAGGGACGCCCATTTTACCGCATCTTTCTCGTTTACATCGCCCACCGCGAAAACCGCCAGGTTCGGCCTGCCGTATCTGTTCCCGTAGTATGCACACAAATCCTCGGACGTCAGCCTCTCGACGATCTTCTCCCTGCCCCCTTCGCTCTGGGACAGCTTGTGGCCCCTCCATATGGTTTCGTCGAAAACGTCGAATATGTAGGATCCAGGGTCATTTTTGACCATGCTCAGCTCCTGGAGGACTATCTTCTTCTCCAGTTCCGTATCCTCGTGACTGATGAGGGGATTGGCTACTATGTCCGATACCATCTCCTTGGCCACGTCGGCAGTCTCGCTTATCGTGATGCCGTAGTATCCGGTTATCTCTTTTCCCGTGAATGCGTTGAGCATCCCTCCGGCGCCCTCCATCTCCTTGGCCATCTGATAGGAGGAACGGCTCTTCGTGCTCCTGAAGACCACGTGCTCCAGGAGATGGGATATCCCCATGACGTCCTTGTCCTCGTCCCTCGAGCCCGTCCGTACCGCCACCAGATATCCCGCGCTGCGGCATCCCGGGATCCTGTCCGTGATGACAGGGATTCCTCCCTCCGTCTTCGATTGCGATATTCCTTTCATCGCTCCCCGTAAGCGTAGAACAGATTAATAGAATGGCGCTAATTACATCCCATGTCTGACATCAAGATTTTCAAGTACGACGGCGGCAGGCTCAACGACGCCATAGCTATTGTCGGCTTCCCCACGGTGGGCCTGGTCGGCTCGATTGTCACCAGTTATATTGTCAGGGAGCTGAAGATGCCCATACTCAGAGGAATGTCGTCGGACGACCTAAGCCCTTATTGCATCCTCGTCGACGGCGAACCGTACCCTCCTGTGCGCATCCACGGGCTGTGCAGGAAGGACGACAGCAGAAACTGCAGTGACCTGATGGTTGTCACGTCGGAGATTGCCCCCACCGTGACCCAGTGCTATACTCTCACCAACGAGCTGCTGGACATGTTCGATGACTACGGCGTGAAGAAAGTCGTATGCCTAGAGGGCATACCGCGCTACTGCGAGGACGATGTCATGTACGCATGCGGGAGCACTCCGGGGGCGAGAGAGATGATCGGTTCCTTCGGAGTTGAGCCTTTGGATACCGGCATGATCAAGGGTCTCACGGGAGTAATGCTGTTCGAGGGAAAAGAGCGCGACATCGACATCGTGACTCTGCTGTGTCCGGCCGACCCGAAGCTTCCGGACCCCAGGGCCGCTGCGGGCGTGCTCGACAGGCTGGCGAAGGTGATCCCGGAGCTTAAGGAAATGAACACCTCCCCCCTGTTCCAGGAAGCAGAAGAGATTGACAGGCGCATCAGGGCGCAGAACGAGTCGGATGCTCCGAAGGCCCTGCCCGAAGATCAACATATCTACGGATAACCATTATATCCGGATTTACGTTTGGTGCGGAACATGTATCTGATACCGTCCGAATTCTTCGTCACTTCTAGCTCGGCTGTGAGCTCCGTTTCAGCCTTGAACGCTTTCGACCGCGCGCTCATAACAGCGGGCATAGGGGAGCAGAACCTGGTTTCCGTCTCTTCGGTGATCCCTGTCGGCGCGGTTCCGGCAGGGAGAAGGGAGATGCCCATGGGCGCCGTGACCCATTGTGTACTGGCACAGATGAGGGGATGTGAAGGGGAGACCATCTCCGCCGGGATCGCATACGCCCTGCGCTTGGACGGTGAGGGGGGATACGTGGCAGAGGGACACCTCCACGGGTCCGAGGATTCACTGCGGGAGGACCTAAGGTGGAAGATGAGGGAGATGGGTCGCATCAGAGAGGTCGAACTGGGGGAGATATTTTTCGCAACCCAAGAACTGAAGATCCCCACCGACGACTACGGATGCTGCGTAGCGGCACTGGTGTTCACGGAGTACAGATGAAGAAATACGCGGTTACCCCATGCTCCTGCGGGAGCCTGAGGGTTATAGACCTTTCGTCCGAGACCTCTGAGTGCCCTTACTGCGGAAAAACTATTCAGAATGAAAGTGCCAGAATCCTATATTGCGATTCAGACCCGAAAGCTGCAAGAGACGCCCTCGCCCGTCTTACAGGATTCGAAGCACCTCCCGAAGACCTTGAGGTCAGGAGACGCATCGAGGAGGCGGACCCGATATCGACGCTTGAATACAAGTACGAGGGATGTTCGGACCCGGAGCAGAAAATGGAGATGCTGGCACACGGGCTTACAAAAATATACGGAACATTCACCATAGACGATGTCCGTAAGATCGAAGCCCGGGACCCTGAGAGGGTCCTCAAAGGCATGATCGAGCTCTGCATTGTTTTCGAAGCGGAGCCCGGAAGATACAAGACCTGATCACTTGGGTATGTCGCCCCTTTTTTTCCCTTCCTGCCTCAGCACCTCGCGGACCACCTTGGGAAGGCTCACGAACGCCGTCTTGTAGAAATATACCGCGGCTATGACGGTGCTCGTCGCAAGCGCCAGATATGCTCCAAATTCGCCTGGGTACATGAACCATGGGACAAGGACCAGCTGGAAGACCATGTTGACCAGCACCGCCTGGGCGGTGAATTCCAGTATCCTGGTCTTCGCCACTGCCTCGCCTACCGTGAGTCCCGCCGCCCCAAGGACCATGGTCTTAGATATTGACATCACCAACAGCGTCACGGCGCCCGAAGCGTCCACCGAACCGGCCAGCTGCAAAAGGTAGTAGGACATGCCCATGGACATGGTCGCTCCCAGTCCCAGACCCAATCCGTACCCGTAGAATACCGTGTCCGACTTGCGGTGGAACCTTTTGAGGTTCAGGACCACGAGGAGTATAAGGCATTCGAGGATTGCGAACAATATCGCGTTAACCACCTCGCTGCCCCAGAAGTAGGTGTATGCGGAGAACAGCACCGTACCTGCAATCAGACCGACCACGAAAAGCATGAAGAAAGTGGGATCGCTGAAGAAGGGATTTTTGACTGCCGGGTACGTGTACTTCCTGAGAACAGCATACATCATCACCATGGCGGGCCCTATGCCTATTGCCGCCGCCAGCCCGAAGGTCAGCTCCATGTCACTGCGATATTATCGTCACTTATAACCCTTGGCCCGCCCCGACGCACGGGACGCGGGCTTCCTGCGGGAATCCTCTTTCCCGACAAGGCGGTCATAGTAATGGATGACCATACAGGATTTTTCGCAGTTGCCGCAGGATGTGCACCTAGCGGGATTGA
Source organism: Candidatus Methanomethylophilaceae archaeon (assembly GCA_050180115.1). Lineage (GTDB taxonomy): Archaea > Thermoplasmatota > Thermoplasmata > Methanomassiliicoccales > Methanomethylophilaceae > VadinCA11. The sequence continues at coordinate 4,970 of JBFXEL010000013.1, read as the reverse complement.
CGCGCATCCCCCCCGCCATGGTTATCGCGTTCTTGTGGCAGCTCTTGACGCAGATTCCGCAAGAAGTGCACATCATGGCCCTCACCATCGCCTTAACGGTTTTTTCCAACATGTATTCGGCATTCTTCTGCGACGTCGCCGTCACGGACACCTGCCCTCCGCCAAAGACCTTTGCAGTGCCCTTTCGCGATCTTGCGACCGCAATCTCGAACTCCGGCGAGTACTTCACGTCCCCAACGGTCTGTAGAGCATCCGCCACGTACGAGAAGTCGCGGTTCCTGGGAAGGGTCACCACAGCTTCTGCGGAGAAACCTCCCGCCTCGCAGGCCGAAACCCCCTTCAGCACCTTCATGGATATGCCTGATGCCGATTCCGGCTTGAGGCGTATGTCGAGCTGGTCGGCCAGAAGCACCATCTTGGGAGGAAGCGCCTTCCACCTCCAGAAGCTCATATCCACATATTCGGGGGGAAGGCCCCTTTCCTTAGCGTATCTGTGGAGGAAGCTTTCCCATTCGTCGTACAGCTCCGGATGTATCCTGCCCGTGTTCCTCCATTCACTGGAGAGACATGATGCGCACAGATAGCATCCGATCCTCTCGAAGTCTCTGGCGTAAAGGGGATTGTAACTCAGTCCCTCGCCCCAGATGTAGCACCATATCTCCGCCGAACGCCACGAGCGTATGGGATTGATGTTGGTCTGATTTGGCACGAAGGGATTCTTGGACACTAGGGGAGTGCGGGAACGTGAGAAGGATTCCAGCGCCCTGTTCCCCTCCACGGTGAGGGTGCCCTGCGGAAAGTCCCTCTCTATCAGCTCTGTGATCGGCCCCAGCTTACACACTTTGCAGCACCATCTGAAGTCCTTGGCCGGAGGGCCGAAAGAATTTACATTGTCCTTGAATGCGTTACCTGCCTCTGCTATCCGGAGGTCGTATCCTCCTTCGGATGCGAACTCCCTGACGTAGGCGACTGTTTCCGGGAACTCTATGCCCGTATTTATAAAAAGCAGGGTGGGTTTCCTCTCCAGCGCCTTCTCGGTCAAAGAACAGGCGACAAGGGAGTCTTTCCCTCCGGAAAACGAGACAGTGACGGGAAGCTTGCTTCCTCTGATGGATTCCCTTATCTCCGAGACCGCGGCGAATGTGAGTCCGTTCATATGGGAGGAATTGGCCTCTGTGAACTCCCTCATATCGGAATCTGGGGATCTGGGTCTTTCCAGATCGGGATTGAGGTCACGTATTTTAACGGCTTTTTCGGCGTATTCGATATTTTCGCTGGACACCAACGCGATCCCGGGCCCGACCTTGGCGCCCTTCCTTACGATGAGGGCGTCGCCTTCCCTGAAGTCGCCCAGAACCTCGTTGATATTGGAACCGGGTATGTTCTTGCCTTTCAAGTGACCGGAAAGACCTGCGAAGGTCACCACGTTCTCAGTTGCCACGTCTGCGAATATGTCCGCGCCAGGCTGTCTGAGTTCGAGTACCAGCCTGTTCAGGCGCATGTCGAACCTGACTATTCCCAGGACCGCTCCGTGTGCCACTATCTCGTCGGTCCTGTCCTCGCCGGGCACCTTATTCAGGAAGAGTGCCTTCCCGTCGATGGGCCCAGAGGTTCCGAAGGACTCTCTGAATAGACCCGCGACCGCCTCCCGTGATTCGCCGAAGCATGGACGGATGTCACCCGGTCTGTTTATCTCGAACTCTCTTCCCAAAGAACCGCAACGCGAACACTGGCTCCCCAGCAGAATCGTTCCGCATACGTCGCACCAGCGGCATACCTCCTTTCCGTTGGCTATGTTCTTGGGAGCCGTCCTCTGAACTGCCGGAACCGGCGATGACCTTCCTCCCGGCCCCCTGCGGAAACGTTCATTGACGCTCACAGGCCTACCTTCTCCCCCGTTGCATCGATCGGTAGCACTGTATTTCCCCTGTGCCTGAAGCGGACTTCATCTTTATAAACAATAATACGAATCAGCATGGCATGTCAGGCATATTCGGTGCGACCGACATCACTCCGGGATTCGGAAAGTCCAGGTTCAGCCGCCGTGAGGTCCGCGAGATACTCATCTCAATGCTGGTCCTGTCAATCGCGTTCACCATAGTGATCATGTCGGGAAGCTGGGGGGAGAGCGATGTCTTGATCAGCTTTGCCATATACTTCGTATTATGCCTAATTCTTGTGACCGTGAGCTTCATACCCCATGAGCTGGCACATAAGTTCCTGGCGCAGAAGTACGGTGCTTGGTCCGAGTACAGGATGTCGGTTTCCGGACTGCTGTTCTCCATCGCCATATCCTTCCTCGGCTTCCTGATAGCAGCCCCGGGGGCGGTTTACATAAACGGCCGCATAAGCGAAAGCGAGAACGGGAAGATCAGCGCAGCCGGACCGATGGTCAACATAGGCATAGCTGCGGCGGCCATAGTTTGCTGTCACTTCGCCGACGGTTTCGCACTGACACTGTTCAGCATGATAGCATGGCTTAACGCGATACTTGCGGTATTCAACATGATACCCTTCCCTCCTCTGGACGGTTCGAAGATAGTGAGCTGGAGCGCACTGGTCTGGGCCGCCATGATAGCTGCGGCGGTTGCCGAGGCTGCGCTGGTGTTCCTGATATTATGAAAAAAAAGAGTCTCGCGGGTTTCCCCGCTTGGTTTCACTGGCACTCTTTGCAGGGATACCTGAGGCCGCTCAGCGGATCTCCTTCGTAATCGAAGGTCTTCCCCGGGTTGAGGATGTTGTTTGGGTCCATCGCCCTCTTTATCTCCTTGTAGGTCTTCAGGTTGGTTCCCCTCTCCTTGATGAAGTCCAGGGCCTTGGCGATGCCTATCCCGTGCTCTCCCGAGACAGTGCCTCCGAGTTCTATGCACTTGTCGAATATCTCGCTGACAGCCGCGATGCCGCGCTCCCAGTCGTCCCTGCTGTAGGGATCGAGCATCATCTTGGTGTGCAGGTTCCCGTCAGAGGCGTGGCCGTATGTCGCGATTGTCACATTGTGCTTCTTCGCAATCTTAGCGAATGCGTCCACCGCCTCGGGCACTCTGGACACGGGCACGCCCATGTCGTCCGCCAGAGAAACCGATACATTTCCCGGCTTGAGGATGGAAAGCGATGTCATAACGGATTTCCTGGCATCCGTCCATCTGGCGATCTCGGCCTTGTCGTGGGATGGCTTGACACTTATGGCCCCGTTGGTCTCTGCGACTTCGGCCACCGTCCTGAGGTCGCGGTCTACCACTTCGTCGGTCTCTCCGTCTACCTCGACGATAATTAAAGAGTTACAATCGGGCAGCGGGTTTCCGCGCGCCCTGTTGACGGCGAATATAGCGAGCGAATCCATCAGCTCGCAGGATGCGGGTATCAGAGGCTTGGCTATGAGGTCGGTTATGCACTTTCCCGCGGAATTTACATCGTTGAACGCACATATGCAGGACGCGGACTTCTTCGGTTTCGTGGTGAGCTTGAGGGTAATTTCGGTTATCACTCCGAGCTGTCCCTCAGAACCGCACATTAGGCGGGCCAGCTGGTAGCCCGAAGAGTCCTTTATCGTCCTCGTTCCAGCGCGGACGATCTCTCCGTCGGCCTTTACGAATGTGAGCCCGAGGACGAAATCCCTGGTCGCACCGTATTTGACGGCGCGCATTCCGGACGCGTTGTTGGCGACCATGCCGCCTATGGTGCATGCCTCCGCGGAGCCGGGCGAAGGAGGGAAGAAATATCCGTACTTCGATAGCTCCTTGTTGAGGTCGTCGTAAACGACCCCTGCCTCCACGTCGACCCACAGGTCCGCCACGCTGATGTTCTTGATTTTGTTCATCTTCTGCATGGCCAGAACGATGCCGCCCTTGAGCGGGACGGCCGAGCCGCATAGCCCCGTGCCGCCCCCTCTCGGGGTGACAGGGATATTCTCCTCGTTGGCAATCCTCATTATCTCAGAGACCTGCTCGGTCGTTCTGGGCTGTATTACCACATCGGGAGTGTGGTGGTAGATCGAAGCATCGAATCCGTAGATGTAAAGGACTGCAGAATCCGTGGAATACCCGTCCTTGCCCACGACTTTCTCGATCTTGTCTAGTATCCTTCGGTCCATTTGTGCACCGAGAGTGTATCTCCGCTACTGACTTATAAAATGTGCGCGAACCGGGCGCAAAACGATTTATGCGAAGAGCCATTCCACGGAGCATGAAATCGAAGATTGTTCTTTTAGGCCCCCCGGGCTCCGGCAAAGGCACGCAGGGGGAAAGGCTCGGATCCGAGCTGGGATACACGAGGCTGTCGACGGGAGATATGCTCCGCGAGGCCGTGAGGAAAGGTACCCCTCTCGGCATCAAGGCCAAAGAATACATGGACAGCGGAGGGCTGGTACCCAACGACCTGATAATCGGGCTTATGAAGGAGAAGATCTCAGAGGTGAAGGGAGGCGTGATATTGGACGGGTTCCCGAGGACCGTGGAGCAGGCCGATGCCCTCGCCAAGGAGGTGGACGTGGACCTGGTCATAAACCTAGACGTGGAAGACTCGGAGCTTGTCCGGAGGCTTACCAACAGGCGCAGCTGCCCCAAGTGCAACGCCGTATACCACCTGGCATCCAACCCTCCCGCCGAAGATGGGGTCTGCGACAAGTGCGGGTCGCGCCTCTACCAGAGGGACGACGATAAGGCCGAGACCGTCCAGAACAGGCTCAGGGTGTACCGCGAGAACACACTCCCTCTCGTCGCGTACTACGACAAGAGAAAAAAGCTCGTCACCATCATGGGCGAAGGCACCATAGATGAGATATTCGCCAAGGTCAAAGAGGCCATCCAGTAAACCTTTTGAGGGGGTTGCGGCCCCCTTTCTTTTCCGCTTCTACGAAAACTATTAAAATGCAACAGCATTGGAGGGGACCGATAGCCTCGTAGTGTAGTGGTCAATCATGCGGGATTCTGGATCCTGCGACCGCAGTTCGAATCTGCGCGAGGCTACCACTT
>JBFXEL010000012.1:0-36088 GCA_050180115.1 Candidatus Methanomethylophilaceae archaeon | reverse complement strand
AACCGTATCCATGTAACGATGAACGGGATATCCGGGATCAATTCGAATCTCAGGTGCAGGACCAATCTCATGGTGGACCGCAAGGAGATCATGAACCTGATAAACGTGCTGAAAAGGGACAGCGGTCTCCAGTTCTGCGAGTCGGAACCGGTCCTGGAGACCGATATGAAGGGCCGTGACGCGAGGGCGACCGTCATAGGCTATCCCATGAGCCCCAACGGAGACGCGGTATCCATCAGGAAGCATTCGACCAGGCCGTGGACGCTCACGAGGCTGATAGCCAACGGAACTCTGGACCACGAGACTGCGGGCCTCCTTTCTTTCCTGGTCGACAACCGCTGCACTTTCCTGGTATGCGGGGCGAGGGGCGCGGGAAAAAGCTCGATGCTCACGGCGCTTATGTTCGAGTTCCCCATTTCCCAGAGGATACTGACAATAGAGGACACCCTGGAGCTCCCCGGCGACAAGATGAGGAAAATGGGGTACAAGGTGCAGTCGATGCTGATAAACGACAGGATCGAAGGCGACAGCCTTTCCCGCGCCGACGAGGCCCTGCGGGTTTCGCTCAGGATGGGGGATTCGGCCATCGTACTGGGGGAGGTCAGGGGTGAGGAGGCGAAGACCATGTACCAGAGTATGAGGGCAGGCCGTGCCGGAAGTTCGGTCATGGGCACGATACACGGCGATTCGGCAAGGTCCGTATACGAACGGGTGGTCCACGACATGGGCATCGCCCCGGAGGCCTTCATGGCCACCGACGTGCTGATAACCCTGGGCTCAGCGAGAGACAGGAGATCGGGGGACCAGAAGAGGGCGCTCGGCGAAATTGTGGCGACCGGCGGCAGACCGGGGGAATTCATCGATATATCCGATGCTGAAGGGCTCTTCTCGTCGCCCGCGATGATAAGGATATCCTCGTCCTGCGGGATGGGCAGGAACGACATCCTGAACGAGATACGCTCCAGGTCCGGAATGAGGAAGATGCTGGCGGAGGCCGGGTCCCGCGACGAAAAGTTCCTGTGGCCGGAATGGATAAACATGGCGAATGACCACTTGTCCAGAAACTCCGGTAAAAATCCGAAGGCCCTGATAAGCTCCTTCGAAGCAAAGGTCCGCAGGGCGGAGGGGGCTGAACGGATTGAGGGCTGAGAAAATGGAATACAGGCCGCTCATCAGGGAGGTTCCTGCTGCCGTCGGCATGATGTCCGTTGTCATCGAATCCGGAGGGTCTTTGGATTCGGCGGTCAGGGAGGTGGCCTCGAAAGGTCCAGGGGAAATAGGAGGGGTTTTCTCGGCCATCGTGCACGATGCCGACGTCAGGGCGTGCCCGGACATAAGGTCCGGGTTGAGGTCCCTCACCGCCAGGCTCCCGAAGGAACTGGCTTTCTTCAGGCGTTCCGTACATATGCTGATGGCGGCCTCGGAGATGTCTTCGGGCCCCGAAAAAACAAGAATCCTTAAAGATGCCGCAGATATCTCCATCAACGGTCTGAGGGAGACGGGAGAGGCCTACGGCTCCTCTCTTTCGAACCCCTGCATGATCATCTTCAGCCTGGGAATTATGGTCCCCATGATCCTGATGTCGATACTCCCGATACTCCAGATAGGGGGGATGTTCGGTGAATCCATGGGCCTCGGCCCGGTTGTCGTTACGACTCTGGTCATCGTGCCGGCATGCGTCCTCTGCGTAACCCTTTCAATCAGAGGAAAAGACCCTTTCGCGACGGAGAAGGGAGACAGGGAATGGAAGTCTATCTCACCGTTGATCGCCTCCGTGCCGCTGGCACTTATCGGATGGAATCTTACAGGAAACATAGTCCAGACCTTTGTCTTCGCGACTGTCCCCTCGTGCGCCCTGACCTTCGCCGTGCTGCACCCGTCTCAAAGAAGAGAGAAGAAGCGTTCCGATATGGAGCGCTTTCTGAAGGATTCGGTCTTCGAACTGGGCAACCGCCTGGTATCGGGCGAGAACTTCGAGAACGCGGCTGCGGGAGCACTGGATACAAGGAGCGAGACCTCACACATCGCTGAAATATTCAGGAAAGAGACCGTCCTCTGCAGGGGGGACGAGCGCTCCGCGATAATTTCTGCCCTCGGAGGCATTTCCCAGGAGGCCGTGGAAGCATACTGCGAGGTTTACGACGCATCGCAGAGGGACGTCAGGGAAGCGGGGAGGCTCGCCATTTCCATAGGAAGGCAGATGCAGGACCGGGAGGCCGTGGACAAAGGCGTATCGAACAAGCTGAAAAGCGTGTTCGACATGATGACCGCTACCGCTGCGGTATTCGCGCCAATGGTCCTGGGGCTGTCGGTCGCGATGCTGAAGCCGCTTTCCGAGATATCGGAGACCGCGGACCTGACGGGAACTTCTGCGGTCATAGCCGTATACTTGGCGGAACTCTGCGTTATGATGGCGTTCCTGACGGCTGCGCACAAGGGAGGATGCGGAGTCAGAAACGTCGCATACAGGTTCTCGATGATGCTCCCCCTGTCGATGGCAGTCTTCTACGCCTGCACGTCTTTCGCCCTCTAAACCCCTTAAGTATTTTTTATATCATACCGCAATCGGGTCCCGATGAAGGCGGGCACTCCTGGACTTGCGATCTCCGCGTTTCTGTTTGCGGTTCTGGCACTTGTCGTGGCGGTCCCTTTGACATATCCCCCAGGGACTTTTCTCGGTCTCGACGGGACCGCCGGAGTAATGGACCACCGATGGAGCGCCGGGCAGTTCATCTACGCCCTGGGGGACATGTTCTGCCATCAGCAGACCGAAAGGAGCTTCATGGTCAACGGTTCGCAGACCGCTTTCTGCGCCAGGGACATGGGTCTGGTCGCAGGATGTGCATCCGGGCTCCTCCTGACGTACCGGTATGCCGGGAAGCATCCGTTCACAGAAAGGAAGACCATGTACGCCGGATTAGCACTGATCTCCGTCATGGCGGCCGAATGGGCGGCGGGGGCCGTATCCGGTTACGATCTGGACGCCCTCAGGTTAGCCGCGGGCGTCGTCGGAGGACTGGGAATATCGATGGCAGTACAGAACATGGCCTCGGAGCCCTGGAAGGGTGAGGGAGAGAGCTGAGGCTCTGCGCGGGCCTGTCTGAGTTCTCAGTTTGAGGAGCACGGTTTAATACTGTGCGTTTAAGAACAGGTCTTATCGCTGCTCCCTCGCAACTCAATTGTTTTCGGAGTATTAATCACACTTGGTCCATCCGCATGCCTTGCATACATTGCATCCGCCTTGGAACTCCAGCTCCGAGCCGCATTTGGGACAGGGATTGATAATCTTTCTCGACGGTTCGGACGGGATGTTCTCCGCGCCCTTTACCTCTATCTGCATCTCCTTCCACATGTCCACGAGGGCGTATCCGACCGCCATGGGGCAGCATGACCCTTTGCTGGTGTCGTGCTTGGTGAACGTCCTCACCGTATACGAGGGGCACGAACCGCAGCTCTTGAGCTGGTCCACGATAGAATATACATCGCATCCGCTCCTGGCAGCCAGAGATATCATCCTCGAGAGGCCGATCATGAAGTTGTTGCATCCGCCGGTGGAGCCTTTGTTGAGGTAGGCTTCGACAAGTTCACCCGTCTCCGGGTCGAAAAACGCCGTGCAATGGAGGCTTCCGCAGCCGGTCATGAGCTTCCTCTTCTTGCCCACGACGTTGTCGCCGACCTCCAGGACCGAGCCGCGCCTCTTCTTCTCGGCCTCCTCTTCTTCCCTCTCTTTCTTCTTCTTTTCCTCTTCGGTCTCTTTCAGGGTCAGTATGCTGTCGCGTTTGCATCCGTCCCTGAACACCGTCACGCCTTTGCAGCCCATGTTCCAGGCGTAGAGATAAAGGCTTTCGATGTCTGACTCGGGAAAGTCCTTGCGAAGATTGACCGTAGAGCTTATCGATGCATCTATGTGCTTCTGCCAGGTGGCCTGCATATCTATGCGCTGCCTGTAGTCCAATACCTGGGCGTTCGTGAAGTAGTCCGGCAGTTCCGAATCGTCCTGGTAGCCGTGCTCCTCCATGAACTCTTTGACCACAGGGGTGTAGACTTTGTAGTACTCGTCCTTGTTCGAAAGGGATACCGTCCTGCGCTCGTAATAGTTGGCGAATATGGGCTCTATCCCGCCCGATATACCCAGCATCGTGGATAGAGTGCCAGTGGGTGCGATGGTCAGAAGCTGCGAGTTCCTGAGCCCGTGCATCGCCACGAGGTCCCTGGTCTCCTGGGTCGTGTTCTCCTTGAAGTACGGAGAAGAGAGGACCTGCTCTATTACGCACTTGGGGAACATACCGTCTTCGGAGGCCAACAGCGCAGATTCGCGTATGGCCGCGTCGGCCATTATGAACGCCAGCCTGTCACAGAACTCCACCGCCTCATCGGACCCATACCTCAGCCTGAGTTTGATCAGCATGTCGGCAAGGCCCATTATGCCCAGCCCGATCTGCCTCCAGTCCCTGACCGACTCCTTCTGCTCCTGCAGAGGATGAAGCGGGAGCCCCTCATCCAGGACCTCGTTGAGGCCACGGACGCATATGCCGACCGCCTCTTTGAACTCTTCCTCCATAAACAGCCCTTCCTTGACGAAGGCTGCGAGGTTTATGCTTCCCAGGAGACAGCTCCCTCCCGCGGGCAGGGGTTCCTCGGCGCAGGGGTTTGTGCCTGCATAGGAATAGTCAGGGAACTCGCTTAGAAGGTTCCAGTCCGATATGCGGTCCCAGAACAGACATCCCGGCTCTCCGTAGTCCCAATTGGCGCTGCAGAGCTTTTTGAAGAAAGCGTTGGCGTCTATCTCTTTGGTGACCGTCTCGCCGGTCTCCGGTCTCCTGAATTTCTGCACGTATGTGCTCTTATTTTTGACCGCGCGCATGAACTCGTCCGTCATGCGTATCGACATATTGGCCTTGGTTACGCGTTTGAGGTCCGTCTTCACGCCCATGAACTCCTCCATGTCCGGATGTTCGCAGGAGATGGACAGCATAAGGGCGCCGCGGCGTCCGCGCTGTCCGATTAGACCGGTTACCATGGAGTAAAGGTCTGTGAAAGATACGGACCCAGAGGTCTCGGATGCCGTGTTGTTGATCTTCGCCCCTCTGGGCGCAAGTTTCGAGAGGTCTATGCCGGCTCCACCGCCGTAGCTGAAGGTTCGGGCCAGCTTTCCAGCCGTCTCGAATATGGATTCGATGGAATCTTCCGGAGGGGTCAGGACGTAGCAGTTGGAGTATGTGACCTTGATGCCCGTCTTGTACAGGCCTCGGTTGGCTAGGATTCTGCCGCCGAAAAGGAACTTCTTCTCCGCTACCATCCTGCGGATGTCCTTGTTGCCCTCGGAAATGCGGTCGAGCCACATGTCGAAGGATTCCCCGCTGTGGCAGTATTTCTTCTGCCAGATGTCGATTCCCAGCTGATTATCCCTGCCGAGCCAATCCTCGATTTCCATGTTTCCACTTCTCAGTTCGCGGTGATGCCCTATGGGTTAATATCGATTTGCTAGGGCTCGTTTTGAACGGAAATACGCAAAAATTGTAATCTGCCGCCCTGAAAAATGAAAAGATAGCGGTTCACTTCAAAGTCCCAGGTACATGCACAAGCGGATTCCGGCTTGAACACGCACTTGTAGGGCAGACCTGCGATTATCGCTCCCACCGGGGGGCGGCGATGAAAACCCAGACCTGCTCGAGGGCTACGGTCGCTCCCTCCAATGCGAGGAAGACGGCAGGTCCGGCGCTCCTTGCAGGATTTACAGACGTTCCCGTGAGCCCAATCCCCGGAAGGTGGACGAATGTCGGGCTTCCGCCGATGGCGAGCCCTGCCTGTTCGGCTGTCCTCCTGGAATTTATCACTCCCAGGATGGCCATGGTGAAGAACATTGTGAGAAGTATCTCGACAACGATCGCACCTGCCATAATTATGGTGTGAGCGCCCTGCCCCGTGAATCCGTTGGCTCCCAGGCCGGCAGCTATGCTGTCTCCGATAGCGACGTCCATTCCATTGGCGACCACGGTAAATTACAATGGGCCCGCACCGACGATACCTCCCACGAACTGGAAGATCCAGTATAGGACCTTGGTCTTGGTGTCTATCTCGTTATCCACCCGTAGCGCCAGAGAAATTGCGGGGTTGATATGGCATCCCGAAATGTCTCCGATGCGATATACCATCGCCACGATCGCCAGACCGAACGCCAAAGCGGTCGCGGCAAGGTTCCCGTCGGATATCACGGACGGCCGCGCCACATCCCATCGGGGTCGGCACCATGGTGCCGACAATCTCCGCGGTATATGCTTTCAATTCCTTTGATTCCGTCAAATTCCTTCTTCATTCATTACCGCAATCTGCAGCGGGGCATAATCTGCGGGACCCCGGTTAAATATTTGGTCATCGGCAGAAATGAAAACATATATAATCAACGAAAGTATGGGTGTGAGCAAGCCCGGCGAGGCTGATTCTTATATTGCGAATCTGAGGTAAAACAATGGCAGGGGATGAAATTCTTAAGACAGGTACAACCACGATCGGCCTAAAACTGAAGGACGGCGTTATACTGGCCACCGATCAGAGGGCGACGATGGGAAACTTGATTGCAAACAGCGATGTTAGGAAGGTCTATCCTCTGTCGGACAACATCGGAATGACCATCGCGGGCTCCGTTGGGGACGCACAGCTGATGGTCAGGTACATGACCGCTGAGATTGCTCTGTACTCGATGAAGAAAGGCACTCGGATCTCGGTCAGATCGGCTGCGACACTTGTTTCAAACATCATACGCCAGGGATTCTACCTCGGGCTCATAGTCGGAGGTTACGACACCTCGGGAGGCCACGTCTACAGCATCGACGGTGCCGGAGGATATCTAGAGGACAGATACATGTCCGTCGGTTCAGGCTCGGTCTTCGCGCTGGGTTCCCTCGAGGGCTCCTTCAAAGACGGCATGACCAAGGCTAAGGGCATGGATGTCGCCATAACAGCCCTCAACTCCTCGAGGAGGAGGGACACGTTCAGCGGCGATGGCTTTATGATAGCGTACATCGATAAGGACGGATATCAGGAGGTCCCGCAGGCCGAGATAATCAAGCGCTGCGAGAATCTCGGGTTCCGCTACCCGAATTAAACCGATTTCAAAACCTTTAATTTTTAACGACTTAGAATATAACAGGCGCCGTTGTTTTCTATCGGCGCCTCGGCAGGATTCAAATGAACGCAGACAGGCTTTTCGACAGCCTAAGGGAGGAGGTTACCCGGCTCGCGCCGGAGAACCTCGAAATATCCTCAATCGAATTCGAGGGACCCTTGGTTGTCGTCTATACGAAAGAGTACGACAAAGTATCGGGCAACAACAAGGCCGCGAGGGATTTAGCGCAGAGTCTCCACAAAAGAGTGGACATCAGGCCTGACCCTTCGACGCTGGGAGACCCTGCGGAAGTGGAGGAGAAGCTTCGCTCCATGATACCGGAGGCGGCGGGAATTTTCGACATATTCTTCAACGACGAAACAGGCGAGGCCATTGTGGAGGCGATAAAGCCTGACGTGGTCAAGGGCGACGAGGGATCGTTGATACTAAACCTCAAACGGGAGACAGGATGGAACGTCAAGGTGATCCGCACCCCTCCCATACCGTCCAAGACGATCTCCGATGTCCGCGGATATCTGAGGGCATACAAGGACGACAGGCACGAGATGCTGCGCCGTGTAGCGAAAAAACTCGCCCGCCCAATGGTAGGGGGAGAGCAGTGGGTCAGGGTCACGGCTATGGGAGGCTTCAGGCAGGTCGGAAGGTCCGCATCCCTCCTTACCACAAGGGAGAGCAAGATCCTCATAGACTGCGGTCTCGATCCCGGAAGCGAAGAGACACCTTACTTCGCGATCCCGGAAGCGCAACCGCTCAGCGATCTGGATGCCGTCGTGGTGACCCATGCCCATCTAGACCACTGCGGGACGCTGCCCGCTCTTTTCAAATACGGGTACGACGGACCGGTATACTGCACCGCGCCCACCCGCGACCTCATGGCACTCCTTCAGCTGGACAACATAAAACTGGGCTTCGGAGAGGGCAGGAAGAACCTCTACGAGGCGAAGGACGTTCGCAACGAGATAATGCATACTATTCCTTTGAAATACAATGAGACCACAGACATCGCTCCCGATGTCCGCCTCACGCTGTACAACGCCGGTCATATCCTGGGCTCGTCCATTGCGCACTTCCATGTCGGTGACGGCCTCCACAACGTCGCCTTCACCGGAGATACAAAATTCGAGAAGACCTGGCTCTTCAACCCGGCGAACAACAAGTTCCCCCGCCTCGAGTCGCTTGTGATGGAATCCACATACGGAGGAAGAAACGACGAGCAGCCCTCCAGGGCGGACGCCTCGGAAGAGCTCGGTAGGCTCATGAGACAAGCCACCGAGGGAGGGGGAAAGGTCCTCATCCCAGTCTTCGCCGTAGGAAGGTCCCAAGAGGTCATGCTTGTAATCGAGGAGCTCATGCGCACCGGCAAAATACCGACGCTGAACGTCTATCTCGACGGCATGATCTGGGAAGCGACGGCAATACACACGGCCTATCCGGAGTATCTTAACAGCCAGCTCAGGACCCGCATATTCCAGCAGGACGAGAATCCCTTCCTCTCCCCCATATTCAAGAGGGTGGAGACCGCGGGCATGAGGGAGGAGATCTGCCACTCCCCGGACCCCTGCATCGTGCTTGCTACAAGCGGAATGATGTCCGGAGGCCCGGTTATGGAGTATTTCAGAGAGTGGGCGGACGACGAGAGGAACTGGCTGCTTTTCGTGGGATATCAAAGCGAAGGTAGCACGGGACGCACCATACAGAGAGGGCGTACCGACATAACCCTGAACCACCGCGGGAAGTCGATAAATCTCAAGATCAAGATGAACCGCGAAACGGTGGACGGGTTCTCTGGCCACTCGGACCGCAGGCAGCTGATGAAATACATATCCACAATGGAACCGAGGCCGGACAAGATACTGATAGGGCACGGCGAGGACCGCAAATGCTCAGACCTGGCATCCTCCATCTACAAGAAGTTCGGAATAGAGACCAAGGCCCCTCAGAATCTGGAAACCATAAGGCTCAGATGAACCGCCCCCGAGGGGTAAGGTGTTTGGTAAGCGCTCACCAGTTCGCAGCTCTTATCTCGAAGTAGGACTGGGGGTGCTTGCATACCGGACATACCTTGGGAGCCTCGGCGGCGATATGTATGTAACCGCAGTTTATGCACTTCCACATCACGACCTTGTCCCTTTTGAAAACCAGTCCCTGCTCGATGTTCTTGAGAAACGCCAGATATCTGGCCTCGTGCTCCTTCTCGACACCGCCCACAGCCTCGAAAAGGGCTGCGACCTGCAGGAATCCTTCCTCACGGGCAACCCTTGCGAACTCAGGGTACATCTCGTTCGTCTCGTAGTTCTCGCCTTCGGCTGCATCCTTCAGATTAGCGACTGTGTCGGGTATGCAGTTGTCATGGAGCGCCTTGAACCAGAGCTTTGCGTGCTCCTTTTCATTCTCTGCGGTCTCCATGAATATGTTCGCGATCTGCTCATATCCTTCCTTCTTCGCCTGCGACGCATAATAAGTGTATTTCATCCTGGCCATGCTCTCGCCGGCAAAAGCGCTGTTAAGATTTGCCTCTGTCTTCGATCCTTTGAGTTCCATATTTCACCCCGGCCCGGCTAGGCTTTGAGCGGATATGAACTTATCTTTTTCGGATTCACGATGTTAAGTATTGTTTATGGTCGATCAGATCTTTTTCGGTCTGTGACCGAATCCTCTCTTGAGGTCACCTTTTGAATCGAAGTGGTTGTTCAGCAGCTTCGCGAGATTGTTCTTTGCGTTCTGGTTGTCAGGATCGAGGGAAATAATGACTTCCAATTCCTCTTTCGCCTTCACATAGTCCCTGAGGTCATTAAGCAGTAGAGAGGCATAATTGATATGGTAACCGCTGTTCCTCGGGTCTTTGGCTATCGCCTTGCAGTAGTATTCCGCGGACTTCTTGAAATCCAGCATCTGCATTCTTAGAAAGGTGCCGTACGCGTCGAACACGTCCGCGGAAGGGTCGAGCTCCACGAGGCGACCGTACAGTTCGTCAGTCTCCTTATTGTATTTCTTCTTTGAGCTGAGGGCCGTAACCTTCGCCCTGAGGCAGTCTATGTTGTCCGGCTCCAGCTCCGATACGACGTCAAGCTGGAAGATGCCGAAATCGAACATGTTCAGGCCATAGATGTATATATTGGACAGAAGTATGCGGGGCTTCACGTTGTGCGGGTCGCCCTTGAGGTACTCTTCCAGTGTCTTCGCGGCCCCTTCGGGGTTTCCGCTGGAGTTCTGGCGTTTGGCGCGTTCCATGACCTCGTACGCTGGATCCTTCATGATACTCCGAAGGCAAACTAGCGTATAATTCTTGTCAGTAACGTTTTTCAAATCCGCA
This sequence comes from Candidatus Methanomethylophilaceae archaeon, assembly GCA_050180115.1. Classification (GTDB taxonomy): domain Archaea; phylum Thermoplasmatota; class Thermoplasmata; order Methanomassiliicoccales; family Methanomethylophilaceae; genus VadinCA11. The sequence continues at coordinate 25,649 of JBFXEL010000012.1, read as the reverse complement.
GAGGATGCCCTAGAGGTGGCGACGAAGATATACTTGGCCGGCCCGTTGTTCTGCGAAGCGGAGCTGGATTTCAATAGAAAGCTCGCCGGGAAGCTGAGGGGTTATGGTTTCGAGGTTTTTTTACCCCAGGAGCTCGGCTTCGATGTAGGAAGGACCGTCGCCGCCGATGGCCGCGATGCTTACATCCGGATATTCGACTCGGACCTGAGCGCTCTCAGAAGCTGCAACGTCCTCGTCATGGTGATGGACGGAAGGGTCCCGGACGAAGGCGCATGCGTCGAGCTCGGTATCGCCTTCGGGTCGGGAATGGAATGCTTCGGCTTCAAAACCGATGTGCGGACCTCGGAATACGGAACGGACAATTTCATGATAACAGGCGCCTTGAAAGGAAGGGTCGCCAATGACGCCGAAGGCCTCAGAGATCTGACATATTCAGCTGTTGGCACATCTAACGATTAAATACAGTTAGGTCGATTATCGTCGCGATGACGCCTGCAAACGCGGAAAAACCCGATTCGGACGGGAAGGAGACCAAACCAAAGTCCAACTCCAAGACCTATAGGATAGTCCGCGACAAGGAAAAGAACAAGTGGAGAGTGAAGGCCGACGGAGCAAAACGTGCCATCGGCTACTATAACACCAAAGTCGAGGCCGAACAAAAGGTCAAGGAACTGAAGGCCAAAAACAAGGAAGCGAAGGTCTCGGTTCACAAGATGGACGGCAAGTTCCAGAAGCAAAAATGACCCTCCGTCCGATATTCAGACGGATAGACGGGGAAAGGCCTCTTCAGAGGTCGCTTTCCTTGTACCTTTTCAATTTCTTTTGTTTCTCCTCGTTGAAGTTGTCGACGAGACCTTTTTTGAACTGGCTATAGAAGTTGTTGACATAGATGAAGGAATACAGGACGGATGTGACCCCCATCAGCAGTATGTAGCTGCCGTAAGTGATCAGGACCTTCGAGAAATCCATATCCAGGTATGCCAGCAGCGTTATAAGAAGCATGAAGAAGGTTATAGCCAGCACGCTCATGCTCAGTCGCCTCTTCATCCCCCTCCAGAGATAAAGGTCCCTGGGGGCCTGGGATATCGCCTTCGCGCCGACAGCGCGTATGATGTGCCAGGGTATTATTAGGACGGCAATGAAAAGCGAAAGCAGAAGAGAGAGCATGACCATCTCCTCTATCGGCATCTCGTTAACGAAGTAGGGATTCAGGAATACGTAAGAGCAGATGATGAAGCCCATGTAAAATATGTCGAAGGCCACCTCTTTGAAAACCTCCGAATTAAATTTTCCATCGTCCTCCTCGGGATCCAGCACTACGTCTTTCACATCGATGATGTCGGGCACGTCGAAGAGCCACAACGCGATTTTTTTGACCTTGCTCTTCGGATCCCGGCTGACGAGTCCCAGCATCAACCTCGAGAAGTACCTTCTGAAATAAGCGGATATTACGGACGACACGGCGATGGCCACGAAAAGTATCGTTGCCTCGATGACGTAGAATCCGGCGAGCATCGTTTTCACGGTGACTTCCCCGTCTCCCATGAAAAAGTAGAAGCGACTGATGAATATGTTCGGCGCGAATCCTTTTCCGTAGATATAGAACAGCACGTAGGAGAGGATTATAGGAAGGAGGATAAGGATCGGGAGGACGTAACGGTACTTTATCACGGGAGTGTCCATAAAAAATGCGCATAGCATGCCGAACACCACGAACCCCAGAACGAAACCCATGCATAACCAGTACAGTATATCGTAGGTTGTGCCGGCCGAGTACTCTGTAGAAAGTATCCCCACCATCAGCAGGCAGCTCAATATCACCAACGGAAAATAAGTGACTATGATAGCGTCTAGCTTTTCGTGCCTGGGCTTGGCGTCCTTTTCCATGTTCAGCGGTCCTCCTGGTACATGATCGACAAGCATCTTATCCTTTCGCAAATATATTATTGGTGGCAACCGATAGGCTACATCATGGCCGACCCCAAGGGATTGAAGAACAGGGGCTACACGCACAGCGATGTGGACGAACGCCGCGCCGCGGCAGAGGAGTTCAGCGGTGCGTCTCTCGAAAGCATATCCAAATACTGCTTTAGCTCGGAAGCCGCCTCCAAGAACATAGAGAACATGATCGGGGCCACGCAGATTCCTCTGGGATTTGCGGGACCCGTAACCATCCAGGGAGACTGCGCCTCCGGCAGATTCCTCATACCTCTGGCGACGACCGAGGGCGCTCTGATAGCATCCATTTCCCGCGGAATGTCGGTGGCCGAGGACGCAGGAGGGATCAGAACCAAGGTATTCTGGGACGCCATGACCCGGGCACCCATATTCAGGGTCAGGGACTTGGCTCATTCCGCCGAGGTCATGGACTGGGTCACGGACAACATGGGCCTGATAGACGAAGCGGTATGCAAGACCACTTCCCACGGAAAACTGATCGACATCGAGATGCTTCCCAACGGGAGGAGCCTTTACCTCAGATTCATCTATGCCACAGGCGACGCGATGGGCATGAACATGGCCACAATCGCGACGGAAGCCGCCAGCAGGCTGATAGAGGAGAAGACTGGAGCGACGATGATATCGGTATCCGGCAACATGTGCAGCGACAAGAAAGCGGCGGCGATCAACATAGTGAAAGGGCGCGGAAAGACCGTTGTGGCAGAGGCCCTCATCCCGAAAGAGGTCGTCGAGAAGAGGTTGCATGCGACCGTGGGTTCGATCGTCGAGGTCAACTACCGCAAGAACCTCATGGGCAGCGCCTTGTCGGTGACCCTGGGCGCCAATGCGCACGCGGCCAACATGGCCGCCGCGCTTTACATCGCCACGGGGCAGGACCCCGCACAGGTCGTGGGCGCGAGCATGTCCTTCACCTCGTGCGAGGACGCGGACGGGGACCTTTACATCTCTGTCCGTATGCCCGTGGTCGAGGTGGGAACGGTGGGAGGCGGGACATCTCTGCCCTGCCAGAAAGAGGCCCTCTCCATGATCGGATGCTCGGGGGCCGGCAAAGCAAGAAAGCTTTCGGAAATCGTGGCTTCCACGGTGCTCGCGGGGGAGCTTTCCAACCTGGCGGCGCAGGCGGCGGGGCAGCTCGGCTCGGCCCACAGCGCCCTCGGACGCTGATCCTGAAAGTCCTTTTATAGGGATTTCCCCATAGTGTGGATATGCCAGTAATTAACTTCAGCTATGGCGACCTCTGTTCGCTGATAGGTGAGGAAATACCGCAGTCCCTGCTAGTGGAGAAGATACCGTTGCTGGGCGCGGACATGCACGATACCGAGGAAGGCTCCGACGACATGTCGGTAGAATTCTTCCCTAACAGACCGGACCTCTACTGTGTCGAGGGGCTTGCAAGGGCGCTCAGATCTTTTCTCGGATTGCAGACGGGGATGCAGGAATATCACGTGGAAGATACAGACATCGAGGTCACGGTCGACGGGAGCGTCAAGTCTTTGCGCCCGTGTTTCCTCTGCGGAGCCGTTTTCGACATGGAGGTCGACGAGAGCCTGCTCAAATCGATGATGGAGCTTCAGGAGAAGCTCCATCTGACCATCGGACGCAAGAGGAGCAAACTGGCGATAGGCATACACGACCTTGACAAGGTGGTCCCCCCCTTCACATACTCCCTGGAGGATCCGAAAGAGATTAGGTTCGTACCTCTGGCAAAGACGGAAGAAATGGACTTGAACGAGATACTGGAGAAGCACGAGAAGGGACGCGAATACGCCGACCTGCTTAAAGGTGCATGCAAGTATCCCATCATCAGGGATTTCGAGGGAAACGTACTGTCGTTCCCTCCTATAATCAACGGCGCGCTTACCACGGTCACCACAGAGACCCGTAACCTTTTCATCGACGTCACGGGAACCGACCGCAAAGCGGTCAAGGGCGCCCTCGATATCGTCTGCACCGCCCTCGCCGAGAGAGGGGGCAGCATCGGGGCCGTCCACATGCACGAAGACGGCGAAGATTTCATTTCACCCGATCTGACTCCCTCCGACCGCACGATCTCGTCCAGTGAATGTGACAAATTCCTAGGAACGTCGCTCGGACAGTCCGGGACCGCAGATGCCTTGCGCAAGATGGGTCTCGACGCCGCACCGGCGAGGGGCGACTCCGACAGAGTGTTCGTTTCCGTTCCTTCCACAAGATTGGATATCATGCATGATGTGGACATCTACGAGGACGTGGCCACCGGCCACGGTTTCGAGAAGTTCGGCGGACCGTACAGGTTAGAACAGACCGTGGCATCTCGTCTTGCGGATACCGTTTTTTCCGACAACATCCGTAACGTGATGATCGGGCTGGGCTACACCGAAGTGACCACTCTGACACTTAGCAACGAAACGGAGGAGTTCGGCATCTCGGGAATCCCGGGGGTCGATACTGTCCGGATAAAGAACCCGATAACCGAGGACCACACCTGCCTCAGAGCGAATCTTTTCCCCAGCCTCATGAGGATACTCAGGCACAACCGCCACAGAGACCTCCCTCAGAAAATATTCGAGACGGGATATGTAGTCAGAGACTGCAGGAACAGCCTACACCTCTGCGCCGTCATGGCCGCATCAAAAACTTCGTTCACCGAGGCGAAATCCCTCGCGGAAAGCATCCTCAGAGAAATAGGATGCGATTATTCGATCGAGAGCTGCGGGTACGAAACATTCGTTCCGGGAAGGGGTGCCCTGGTGCTGGCGGACGGCGATCCCACCGGGTTGTTCGGAGAGGTGTCTCCGAAGGTGATAACCGATTTCGAGATCGACCACCCTGTGATGATGATAGAGCTGGACCTGGATAAGTTCTTGTCCGAAGGAACCAGCATATTCTGATGTGATGATATGGATGTAGGAGATGAGTTTCCGGAGTTTGTACTGACCGACGAGAACGGCGAGATGTTCGACAGCGGGGCGCTTGCAGGCGTACGTTATGTGATATACTTCTATCCGAAGGACGACACATCGGGGTGCACCCGGGAAGCCGCAGACTTTTCAGGGCTTATCGTCAACTTCATGCTTCGCAACATTGCCGTTATAGGCGTCAGCAGAGACTCTCCCGCTTCTCATAGAAAGTTCATCGACAAGAACGGACTGAAGATCAAACTCCTCAGCGACCCAGACCGCTCCCTCACGGAGGCGGCTGGGGCCTGGGGCAAGAAGATGATGTACGGCAAGGAGGTCGAAGGGGTCGTCCGTTCCACTTTCATAGTGGGGAGGGACGGGAAGATCGAAGCCGTATGGAAGAAGGTGAAGGTAGACGGTCATGCGCAGGAAGTGCTCGACCGCGCCATATCCCTTTCCAAGAGCCAGTGATCAAAGGATCTGCTTGAATCCGTCGCCTTTGTAATGCCAATAGAATGCCGTGCCTCCGCGCCCCTCCTGAGCTTCCGGAGACTGGAACACACCCTCCTTGACCGTTGCCACCTGAGGGAAGGTTATGCACTCGTAACGTGCTTTCCTGCCTTCCGACAAACGGAACATGCTGAGCTTTCTACCTTCGAGTGCCAGATCCATGCAGTCTGTTACTATTCCGGTGCCCATGGAGGCCGCCGCCCTGGGTGCCAGCTCCGCGCCTCTCGGCGTCGATCCGATAAGGACGGCGGCCGGGATCACGCGCTCGCATACGGCCGCTATCGATTCCGCGTACGCTTCGGGATGGAAAACCGAGAGGCGGGAGTCCCTCACATGATAAAGAGTGTCGACTCCGTGGGAGAACACCTCTTCGTAGAGCTCCTTCCTTTCAGGACCTCCGAAGACGATTCCGAAAATACGGCCCCCTCCCATCTCCGAAGCCTTACCCAGCAGCTGTATCGAAACGGGTTCGATAGTCTGTACGCCGCCTTTGTCGGATACCTCGATGAAAACCAGCGTCCCGTCGGCGGTCGACTGGTTTGTATTGTAATGCTCGAGCATGCCGGGGGGAAGCTTCCTTTCGCCTCCGCATGAGCCTATACTGCAGGAGTCGCCCGAACTGTATGACGGACATGAACCGCTGGAAGCGCATCCGTCGCATCCGTCCATCAGCAAACCTCCCTTATAAATACCCTTGAGCCGTATAGTCCCACGGATTTCTCCGCGAGTTCCAGGTCGTCCCGCCCCAATATCTCAATATCTGATGTGCTGGCACTTTTATCTTGAAAAGGAATTTGCACGTCTTCCTTAAGCGATATGACCGATCCGGGAGGAACGCGGCACTTTCTCTTCTCGTCCCCGTAGTCCTGTGTCACGATCATTCCTTCAGCGTCTCTCGCTATCTCGGTGACATAGCAGAACTGCTGGGCCCGAATAAGATGTGCCAGCATCGGCATTGCAGAGCTGTATCGGGCGAATATCAGGGCTTCTGCGCCGGGACGGTATTTGCCCACGAATGCCGCGTATATCCTGGCGAGCGCCCATGTGTCGGAGCCCATGAATCCTTTATCCATGAGACGGTAGGTTTCGGAGGCGCCCGCTGATATGCAAACATTAAGCATCTTGTCGAGTTTCTCGCCGCCGACGGCCGCTGCCGAAAAAGTGTCGCCATCCTGCATTACAGACTGCAGCATGCCCAGGGCGGAATCGGGACTGCCCGTCACGAATAGAACATAATCCATATGACGGCATACGGTCGCCAGGATATTTATATTCGATAACCCCGGTCGGAAGATATCCTAGGAACCATTGCGGCAGTTACCGCCTGCTCTGTCAGAGTCTTGCGGTCGATCAGGCCATTGCTGAGCATTCCGATGGCGCCCTGCCTTTTTCCGATACCTTTGTCGCCGTAAACCTCCGCTATCGCCTCGGCCACGGTGTAACCGTTCCGCACGAGGTCCGCGATGTCGCCCGGGTATGCGAACCCTGGCCCCATCCCCAACGTCAGCGTTCCGTGCTTGTCTATCACGGCGCAGTACTGGATATCAAAAAGGCCTTCTTCGCGCTCGAAGACCCCGGCTTCTATGCCGAAAGCCATCTCATGGTCGCCCAGAGCCTTCCTCGCCCTGTTTATGGCGCCCTTTCTTACGTCTGACTCGAAGGGCTGTTCGGGCACTCCGCTGTCCACGTCTGCGGCGGTGATTCTCACGCTGCCGTAGATTTTCTCGAGCACGCTCCTTACCGCCTCCACTTTCACCGGGTTCATGGATCCGACCGCGACGTCCAGCACATTGCTGGCACCGTTCCTCCCATATCTGCCCTCGAGGATCGCCCTGGAACATATCTTTTCTCCGTCATCGGCCATTACCAGCGGCACTACGGAGAACTCCAATGGCGACACACCCCGGGACCTGCGGTCTTCGTTGATCCTTTTTCCGTTAGGCAGCGTCTCTTTCGTAAGGACTAGAACGCCCACAGAGTCCATAAGGTCCTTCGGGCCATAGATGTCGTCGATGATGAATATCTCCCATGGCTTAGACATCCCTGCGAGAAACGACCTGAGGGCAGACATCCTGAGCTCCAGCGGAAGTATAACTTTCCTTCCCTGGGCAGCCATTTCGTCAGACGTGATGCCCACCGCCACATAGTCCCCGACCTCAAACGCCCGCCTGAGAAGGGCTCGGTGACCGTCGTGAAGAACATCGAATGTCCCGGCGACCGCAGAGCGCATGATCATAACCCGCTGACCACGATTGCGACTGTGGCAACCATTATTACCGCCAGGACCGCGACGTAGATTTTCAGTTTCTTCTTGACCTCTTTGCCCGAGGTGTCCCTGCATTCGTCGCCACAGTAGTTACCTACGCCTACGAACGCCTTCCCGCAGTTGATGCAGTGTCTGTGCTGGGGTATCCTCTCGCCTTCGGTCATGGTGGGTCATCCGAGTGCAGATAATAAAGTTTCACTCCGCACGGTCCATTTCGTTCTGGACCACGACGATGCACTGGTTGGCATGGAGGCTTCGAGGTCCGAGGCATATTCTGGCAGGCGAACTCTCAAGAAGGAATGCCTCCTCGTCTTCCGTGAGGTCCCTGTCATCGCCCAGGACGAAGACCGGGTCTATGGGGAACATGAAATTTCTTACGTCGGTGCCGTCTTCTTTGAGATAGACTAGCTCTCCTTTTTCGGAAAGACAGGTTATCACGTCTCGGAACGACATCCTGGATATGTACACTCCCGGAGAGGATCTGACCTCTCCCTCCGGGGGGACCTTCTTCAGAAGAGCGTTGCGTATGAGCGATGCTGTGCTCCTTTCATCAGGGTTGAGATATCTGATCTCCTCCCCGGAGAAGCGTACGGTCTTCGGTGCATCCGAACCTCCCTGGAGTACTATGTGCACTTCGGTGTCCTTCCTTATGTCGTGGCTGAGGAAGAACGCGGAGGTGACGCATCTGACAAGGACGTCCAGCCTTCCCGCTCCCCCGCATATGTCGTCCAACTTAAAATCGGGGGTGCTGTACGCGCGATGTCCCACGATGACAAAATACCGCATCGGATCACTGCCCCATGTCGGTATCCATGTCACCAAACTGCTTCATCAGCTTCTTGCGCATCTTGCGGTCCTTTCCTATCGTGCCCATCATCTTCCTGCTCTGATTGTATTGTTTGAGGAGAAGGCGGACGTCCTTGGGCTCTACCCCCGCGCCGGCCGCTATCCTGTCGATGCGCTTTCCTTTGATAATCGCGGGCATCTCCTTCTCCTGGAGCGTCATGGAGTCCATGATGACCCTGAACTGCGCGAGACGTTTCTGAGATTCCTCGTAATCGATCTTGTCTTCCATGCTGCTCATCCCCGGCAGCATCGACATCACCTTCTGCAGAGGTCCCATCTTGGTGACGGCGGCCATCTGCTGGTACATGTCCACCAGCGTGAACTTCCCGGAAAGCATGTTCTTGCTGGCCTGTTCCACTGACTCGTCGCCTGCGAACTCGTCCTTAGCTATCTGCGCCAGATAGGAAAGGTCGCCCATGCCCAAAAGCCTGGAGATGAACCTGTTAGCATCGAATGGCTCCAAATCGCGTATGTGCTCCCCGGTACCGATGAAAACAATCCTGGCGTCAGTCTCGGACACGGCCGAGAGCGCGCCGCCCCCTTTGGCCGTTCCGTCCATCTTAGTTAATATGACCCCCGTGACGCCCACCGCGGCATGGAACGCCTCCGCCTGCGGTCCGGCCTGCTGACCCACCTGGGAGTCTAGAACCAAGATCCTCTCGTCGGGCTTGGCTGCGGCATCTATGTCCTTGAGCTCCTGAATGAGGTCGTCCTCCAGGGCGTGGCGTCCCGAAGTGTCCACGATAACGATCTTCTTGTCCTTGAAGGCTGCCATCCCGTTCTTGACTATCTTGGCCGCGTTCTTCTCCCCTGGCTCGCCGTACACGTCGGCGCCCACCTTCTGTCCGAGCTGGCTCAGCTGATCCAGGGCCGCCGGCCGATATACGTCGGCCCCGATGAGGCCGACCGTGAATCCCTTTTTGATGAAATAATTGGCAAGCTTGCCGCAGGTGGTGGTCTTACCCTGTCCGTAAAGGCCGACCATCATGATCTTCTGCGGTTTGAGGTGCAATCCTTCCCCGTTGTCCAGAAGAGAGACGAGCTCGTCGTAGATGATGCTGACGACATGTTCCTTCGGACTCTTCCCCGCGGGAGGCTTCTCGTTCAAAGCCCGCTCCTGCACTTTTGACGTCAGCCGCAGAACCAGCTGCACGTTCACGTCGGCCTGCAGGAGCGCGCGCTGGAGGTCCTTGGATATTTCCTTGATCAACTCGTCATCTATGGATGACGCACCGCTTATCTTGCCGAGAACGTTTCTCAGCGACTTGCCTAGACCTTCCAGAACCATGGGAACGAACCCTAGATGGGCTCGGACATATTATAGATTTCGAGAAAAAGTAGAAGTGCGGGAAGAGGCCAGCCGGTCAGAAGGGATGGGATGCACTCTACAGAACTGACCTAATCCCCGTACCACTTGATTGGTTGCAATCCTATATAAATATTTGTAGAAGTCGGAAATAGTTTTTGTTGCCCGCGGGTGACCGCAGGCAAATGGTTTCAGAGGTAGCCCGACCTCTGGAGGGCCATGAGGTCCTCCGTGCTGAGCTTGTCTCCGTTCTTGAAGCGCTCGAAAATCTCCTTGGCCTCTTTCTTGTTGTCGGCCTCTGCCTTCTTCTTGCGGGCGTTGGACTTGCGGTTCCTGATGCTGAAAGCTTCCCTGTCCGTATCCTGTATGGACCTGACGAGCTCTATGTGCATCCTGTGCTCCTCGTCTCCGAGGCGCTTGTACTCCACAAGCTTCGCCTGTGCGGCGTCGGCCTCCTTCCTGAGCCTGTCGGCCTGGTCGTAAAGAGAAATCATCTTTTCGTGGGCTGCCTGGGCGAGGTCGGCGTTCTTCGACATCTCGATGTGGAATCCTTCGGCCGCGGCCTTGGCCTCCCTGAACTGCGACTGCACCTCCCTATACTCTGCGTTGTGCTCCGTGGAAGACTCCATCTCGGACTCGCGGTCCTCTATCTGTTTGGCCAACTGGGATATGAGCTTTACGAGCTTGTCGTCGGCGGCTTTGGTAAGCACGCCGGTCTGCTGTTCGAGCTCCATCCTTCTGAGGTTCCTCTTCATCTCTTCGAGCGATGGTCCGGATTTTTCCTTGTCCTCGGGTCTCTCCGGTCTAAGTTCCATCAGTTTTCCTTTGAGTTCAGACACTTTGACGTTCCACTCGTCCCTCTGGGCCTTGGCTTCCCTGACCAGCATGTTGAACTGATCGCGCTCGTCCCTGCACTTTCCCGCCTCGGTCACCAGCTCTCTGACCTGGGAGTTGAGGGCGTCCCTCTTGGACTTCCACTCTTTGGTCATGGCATGATATTCGTCCCTGAGCTTCCTGTGCTTGTCGGCATCGTTGTTGACGATGCTGCGCTTCTCCTCGAGGGTCTCGAGCCTTTTCGCAGACTCCTTTTCGTCCTCTTCCGCAGTCTGCATTTTCGTCTCTTCGGTTTCGACGTCTCCGATCACGCCGACCTCGACCGTTTCGACTTCTTCTTGCTGAACTTCTTCAGAATTCTGCTGAACTTCCACATCAACCTCTTTCATAAATCCACACTCGTGTTCGACCGACCATGAGCAAAAGCATGGTCCACTTACATTTTGCGCTATGGACAATCCACTTATAAGATTTTCTCTTATAATCATCGAATCTGGTACCGTCCTGACGCTTTTCCGTGTTCGGGGCCGGTACTTAATCAGTTATATATAATGAGATTCACTCACACACTCGATTCACATGAAGGAACTATGCCCTCTGGACTACAGATACGGCCGCGAGGATATGAAGTCCATATTCTGCGAGGACAGCCGTCTTCAGTACCAGATGGATGTGGAGTCTGCCCTCGCCAGGGCGCACGCATCCCTCGGCGCGATCGCCAAAAAAGATGCAGACGAGATTTCGAGAATCGCCAATCTAGACGTGGTCAGGCCGGAAAGGGTCAAGGAGATAGAGAAAGAGACCAGGCACGACGTCATGGCGATGATTAAGGCCATGACGGAGCAGTGCAGGGGCGATGCGGGCAAGTACGTCCATCTGGGCGCAACGTCCAACGATATTGTAGACACCGCCACCGCCCTTCAGATCAGGGCGGCCTTGGACATCATAGACAAAGATGTGGACTCCCTCATCTACACTTTCGCCAGGCTCGCGAAAAGAGAGAGGGACACGCTGGAGATAGGAAGGACCCACGCCCAGTTCGCCATCCCCATCACTTTCGGATTCAAGGTCTCCGGCTACATAGCGGAGATGCTCAGACACAGGGACAGACTGAGAGAAGTCAGGCCGCGCGCCTGCGCTGGGAAGATGGCGGGTGCCGTCGGGACCGGTGCCGCCCTCGGCAAGAACTTCTTCAAAATCCAGGAGGCCGTGATGAAGGACCTCGGACTGGAATACGAGCCCGCAGCTACCCAGGTAGTGGGGCGAGACAGATACACCGAGCTTATATGTCTCCTGGCCAATATCGCCACCTCCCTGGAGCGCTACTGTACCGAGGTCAGGAATCTCCAGAGATCGGAAATCGGAGAGGCCTCGGAGGCCTTCGACGAGACGAGACAGGTCGGAAGCTCCACAATGGCACACAAACGCAACCCCATCAACTCCGAGAACGTATGCGGACTGGCCAGGGTCCTGCGCGGCTTCGTGACGCCGACCTTCGAGTGCCAGGTGCTCTGGCATGAAAGGGACCTTTCCAATTCTTCAGCAGAAAGATTCACTCTCCCCCACGTTTTTGCATTGGCGGACGAGATGCTGAAGAAGACCGACTATATTTTCGGCGGACTTACTGTCCATTCGGACATAATGCTCAGGAACATCGAGTCCTCCAAAGGCCTCGTCATGGCCGAACCGGTCATGATGAAGCTCACCGAGAAGGGGATGGGGAGACAGGATGCGCACGAGGTCCTCCGCAAGGCGTCGATGATTGCCGTGGACCGGGACCGTCAGCTCCGCGACGTTCTTCTGGAGACCGAGGAGCTGAAAGGCGTCCTGACAGCGGACGAGATAAGAACGGTCATGGACCCCGCCGGCTATACCGGCGGCTCGGGCGAGATCACCGACCGCATGGTCGCCGCGGCCGAGAAGGCCCTGGGGAGAAAGGTGTGACCGTGAAAGAACGCAACACCAGGCTCAAACAGGCTACGGTGTTCGGCCTGATAGCCGGGGCCGTGGTATTCTCCATATTCTACTATCTGGACCCGTCGCTGAAGTATCTCCTGTTCATACCTTTCGGGGGCCTAATGGGATGGGCCACCCTATTGGTCGACAAAGGAGAATGATCAGAGCCTCTTGCCCGAGTGTGCGCCGGGCGTTACGTAGAAGACTTCCTTGACCGTCAGCTTGAGCAGCGTTTTGGCGGGATATGTCTCCTTCCTCTCATGTGCCAGCGCTACGGCTTTATCATAATCTGCACCGGAATCCTCTACCTTTACCGAGCACTTGACCTGATAGCTTTCTTTCACGCCGTCATGCCATATGTAAAAAGAGGCTACGGGGTTCTCACGGATGTTCTTAAGGGTCTTGTCCATATAGTTGTCTATGACCCAGATGTTTCCGTCCGGACCTTCAAAAAGAAAACCTACCGGGACCACGTTCGGGACGCCGTCTTTCGAAGCGGTCGCCAGGGAGTAGATCCTCTGCCCTTCCATAGCATTCTGAACTTCCGTGCTAAGTCCTTTTATTGCCATGAACGCGCATAGACGATCTGAGGTAAATATTTCGTCAGTTCACGGCCGAATGTGCGGGGATACCGTCGTCGGCCTTGGTGACCACGCCTCTGGTGGCATCTGTTCCGAGTATCACTTCCACGTCGAAACGGTCGTCGCTTCTGTAGAGGGATACTGCATCCTCCGGAGAGAGATGCGAATAATACGTGCCGGGGATATGGCCGCAGGCGGCTTCGCATGCGTCCTCCATCTGTTCCAGCGTGGGCCTCGGATAAGACTGTCCGGGCACGGGTATGTATCCCATGATGTGGAATTTCGTCACTCCGATGGAAGACAAGTACTCGGCGGCCGCCTCTATCTGGTCTACGTCGACGCAACCGGGTATATAAATCATGTTCGTGGCCACGTCCATTCCGCGTCCGACCGCGGACTTGACCTCCCCGTATATCTTCGCCTTGGGTATTCCGGTAAGGAGAAGATGGCAATCTTCATACCAGGCCTTCAGGCCTACATTCGCGGCATCGATGTTCTCCATCGATAGATTGGACCCGTTGGTGTGACCGAGGGACGTGGTGGCGCCCAGAACATCCTTGCAGAAGGCGAGCAGCCTGGGCAGGTCCTTGGATACCGTGGGCTCTCCGCCCATGAAATTCACACGGGATGGGGAAACGGAAAGAAGCGCATCCTCGATCTCCTCCGGCTTGAGGAACTTCTCGGGCTTGGGGTATGCGAGACCGGGGGTCCCGTTGGGGCCGCTGCGGAGTTTATAGCTGCAGATAGGGCAACGGAATGTGCACCCATAATTATGAACCGTCGCAAAATCATGCTTCTTATTGTAGGTCACGTTATAGAACGCCATGCAAATCCTGGATTTAGATGAGGTCGCTCCTATATAACGTTATTACCGATTTCGGATTAGTGTTACCTCGATAATACATTTTTGTTATCCGTATGCGCAATAAATACTGCTGCCCGCTGTTGGCGCCCCGATCGGGTGCGAAGTTGCAAATGATTTATATTCTACTTCTGAATGACACCCTCAGATGGGCAAGTAGATCAGCCCGGTAGATCGCTTCGTTCGCAACGAAGAAGCCGCGAGTTCAAATCTCGCCTTGTCCACTTCTACCTGTCCTTAGGGCGACACGCGAACATTCTTGTACTTCGCGTAACGAGAACATCCCTTCAGGAATAAAAATGAACCATTTCTTCAGACCTGTCTTTCACTCGGTCTCGGGACCCGACGGGGGATGCGGCCGGTCAGCACCTAGGCCAGGGAGGAAAGCCGAATGAAATTAAGAAATTGGCAGATCGGTGGGAAACCGAGGGGTATGACCCAAACTGCTTAAATACAATGAGCATATGGGCCGTTAATTCGAATGGATATCCTTAACGTGCAATTGCAGGATGGGGCGTTGGCAGCGATATTCTTCGTCGCTGTATTCCTGCCAGCCTTGGCGGGAATAATATTGGGAATGTTCTTCAGGTCGAACAAGGTGGCAAACGTGGTGGCCAGCCTGTGCATAGTATCGTGCATGGCCGGGGCATCGACCTATTTCCTCTGGAGCGCAGGGGTCGATCTGAGCTGCACTCTTCCGCTGCCCTCTGCGGCGGGACAGTACGTTCTGTCCATCGATCAGCTTTCCGCAACGATGATCTCCTTCTCCTCGGTCATATTCACGCTCATAGTGGTCCACGCGGTGAAGTCCACGTCGGATTCCGGCTGCAGGTACAGCGCCCTGCTCAACGCCCTGTTCCTCGCATGCTTCTCCTGTATGGCGGCCGATACCGCGCTAGTCCTCCTGATGTCCTGGGAGATGGTCACCCTGGTGACATTCCTTCTTTCGAGGAACGGTGACAACGAGAGGGCCAGATGGCTGTTCTTCGTGATAGCCCACATCGGAGGCATGATGCTGATCTGCGCTTTCGTGTACATATCGTCGGCGGCCGGTACCCAGGTCCTATCCGAATGGAGAAATCTCGGCCCTTCCCTTGGCGATATGACCTCCACTGCCCTAATTCTGATGATAATCCTGGGCTTCGGCTCCAAACTGGGGCTCATACCGTTCCACGCCTGGATGCCCAATCTTTACGCCTCGGCCCCCATCCACACCACGGCGCTGCTATCCACCGTATGCTCCAACGTTGCCGTCCTGGTTTTAATGAAGAGCATCTTCTCCTACATCGGCGTCTCGCCCTCCATGTCCTGGGCCGCCTTCGCCATAATAGCACTGGCCGCCGCCACGGCGCTGTGGGGGGCGATGGAGTCTCTGGTCCAGAGGGAGCCGAAGAAGATACTAGCCTACTCCAGCATGGAGAATATGGCCCTGGTCGTCCTCTGCCTGTCCCTGGGAACAGTGTACATAGGCGAGTCGCCGGCGCTGGCCAAGCTCGTTCTTATCGCCGCGATGCTCCATACGATGAACCACGCCGTTTTCAAATCCCTGATGCTGATGACGATCGACACGGTAGAAGACTGCACCGGGGAAACTGACATAGGGAAGATGGGTGGGCTATCGAAGACGTTGCCCATACTCTCAGTGGTCGCCATAGTGGGCGTGATTTCCATGGCCGCAATACCTCCGACAAATGGATTCGTCAGCGAATGGCTGATAATCCAGTCCCTCATGGGCGCGGACCTAGAGTCCAAAAGCATGAGCCTTCTGATGCCCCTCGCCCTCGCCGCCGTGGGGATATGCGGCATGATGATGGCGGCATCTTATGCCCGCCTCTATGCCTTTGTGTTCCTGGGAAGGCCCCGTTCCGAAGGTATGAAGAAACCCCGTCCCATGAAAAAGGGGACTGTTTTACCCATGGCCGTGCTGGCCTTTCTGTGTCTCGGAATGGGCTTCTTCGCCACTGTGTTCATGGATGTCCTGACCTCCGGAATAGAGGCCGTTACGGGCATTCCGTCAGACCCGGGATACAGGAGCGTCATGTCGGGAGAGATGCTTCCTCTGCTGCTCGGAGTCACCGTCACGGCCGTTCTTGCGCTGTTGCTATGGATTTTCAGAAAAGAAAAACGGAAGGAGAGAAAGACCAGAACATGGGGGTGCGGGGAGAGGCTGGACAGCGACATGCAGTATTCTTCCATAGGCTTCTCCCAGCCTCTGGTCAGAGTCTTCCATCCATTCTATGGAGACACATCGGTGGTGAAAGAATCCAAGGACAAAGAGAACAAAACTTTGGTGATGGAGTTCTCCGAACCTTTTGTGAAATATCTATACACGCCTTTGGCAGCCATAGTGTCCATCCTGTCCGAAAGGACAGGAAAAATCCAGACGGGTAATATTCAGACTTACTTCGGATATATGCTGGCAACCTTGGTCGTCGCCCTCTTGGCGGTGAGATTACTGTGAATTATGCTGAATTAGCCCTTGTGCTGGTACAGGCAGCGGCACTCATCCTCATTTCACCTTTGGTGACGGGCATCATAAGGAAACTGAAAGCCCTGATGCAGAACAGGGCGGGCGCGAGCGTGTTCCAGCCTTACCGCGACCTTCTGAAGCTCCTCAGAAAAGAGACTGTGGTCTCCGAGAACGCATCGTTCCTGTTCCGCGCGATACCTTTAGTGTGCATTACGTCCATGGTCCTGCTCGCGGCCATGACACCATTTTTATACTCTGGCGTAGCGGCACCGTATGCCGACGTCATAGCGATGGTCTACATATTCACAATGTTCAGGTTCGCCATGGTACTGGGAGGTCTGGAAGGAGGCTCATCCTTCGGAGGGATGGGCAGCAGCAGGGAGGCGATGATGTCCGTGCTGATAGAACCGGCCCTTCTGATATCCATAATGACCCTTTCCGCCATGACCGGGGCGGGGTTCGATATCACTGAGATATCTTCATCCATCATCGGAGCGGGTGCGGCCGCCATATCCCCGGCCCTTCTGCTGGCCGGAACATCTTTCCTGATAACGATGGTGGCCGAGAACACACGGGTGCCCTTCGACAATCCCGACACGCATCTCGAACTCACCATGGTACACGAGGGGATGCTGCTGGAATATTCCGGCAAAGGCCTAGCGTTCATGGAGATGGCGTCCATGCTCAGGCTCACCATATTCATGGCGCTGCTGGGCACGCTGTTCTTCCCCTGGGGGACCGCCGTGACGATGACGCCCTCGGCGCTCGCATTGTCTATTGTGACAATTGCAATCAAAATGCTTGTTATCACTTTCGGCATCGCCCTTTTGGAGAGCACAATCGCGAAGATGAGGGTCTTCAGGATGCCCAACATGCTGACTGCGTCCTTTGCGCTGTCCCTTATGGCGATGATCTCGCTGTACGTTCTGTGAGGAGGAAAAATGGACCTGATACCTACCAGCAATCTCATCGACATCTTCGCGGTATGCATGCTGCTCTCATCCGTGCTGGCCATGGCCAGCGTCAGGATGCGCCCCCTAATACGGCTGTTCGTTCTGCAGTCCTTTTTCCTGGCTGCTTTCGAGTTCACAGTCGCATATTCCCAGAACGAGCCCGAGATATACATCATGGCGGCCATGACCTTCGGCATCAAGGTAATCCTCATACCGAAGATGATGCAGTATATCATGGCGCGCATAAAGGTGGATGACGAGATGGCCCTGTCCATTGGAATACCGGGCTCCATACTGCTTTCTGCCGCTCTCATCATTTTCTCGTATTACGTTTCGGAGCCCCTCATCATCATCCTCGATACCGCAGAGAGAAACTCGCTCGTCCTCTCCTTCTCCATAATGCTGATAGGAATGCTGATGATGGCCACGCGCCGCAAGGCCATAAGCGAGGTCGTGGGACTGCTCATGGCCGAGAACGGCCTCTTCCTCGGAGCTATAGCCCTGTCGAACGGTATGCCCTTCATCGTTGAGCTGGGGGCCTTCTTCGATGTGCTGGTCACGATAATCATCATCGGAATATTCGCCTTCAGGATCAACAAGTCATTCGATTCCGTCGACACTAACCTTTTGAGGAGGCTGAAAGAGGAATGATCGCCACCATCATGGTCCTCGTACCTCTGCTGGCAGGGGTGCTGTGCCTTCTTCCGTTGGGCACCAAAGGTCTGTTCCGTATTTCCATTGCAGGCGCCATAGCATCCCTTGCCGCGGTGTTGTACTGCTGCATCACGCCCATCAACGGAACGGTGATCAATACATCGGTCTGGTACATCGACAGCCTTTCCGCGTTCTTCCTTCTGATATCGGGATTCGTCTCCTTCGTTACCATTCTGTACTCCAAGGACTATCTGAGGACCGAGTGGGAAGAGGGCCGTCTGAACGCCAGGCAGATGAGGTGGTTCTACTTCACCATGTTCGTATTCGTCTCGACGATACTGCTTACATTTGCGGTTCGTTCGGCCGCTTTGACGTGGATCGGCATCGGGGCCACCACATTGGTTTCTGCGTTCCTTGTCGGACTGTATAAGGACGAGAGCGCCACCGAGGCCGCCTGGAAATACATACTGCTTTGCTCGGTCGGTATTACGCTGGCACTATTCGGAATCGCCCTGCTTTACGCCGCATCCTCCGGAGTCATCCCCGGCGACGGCTCCCTCGACTGGCCGGCTCTGGTCGCCAACGCGGCCAATCTGAACCCGGTATTCATGAAGTTCGCGGCCATATTCTTCATAATAGGACTCGGAACGAAGGCCGGACTGGCACCTTTGCACAACTGGCTTCCCGACGCCCACAGCCAGGCCCCGAGCCCCGTGAGCGGAATGATGTCGGGAGTCCTCCTCAACTGTGCCATGTACGGGATAATGAGATTCTACGCCGTATCCGAGATAGTGAACCCCGGTTTCGCTTCAAATGTACTGCTGTTCTTCGGGATTTCTTCTCTTCTGGTCGCCGCAGCCTTCATACTCATATCAAAGGACTTCAAGAGGATGCTGGCATATTCCAGCATCGAGAACATGGGCCTGATCGCCATAGGCCTCGGCATCGGAACGCCGCTGGCTCTTTTCGGTGCGATGTTTCAGGTGTTGGCACATTCCATATGCAAGCCCCTGATATTCTTCTGCGCGGGCAACATAACCCAAGTGTACAAGACTCGGACCATGTCTCTAATCCGGGGTGTCTCTCAGAAGATGAGATTCACAGGTTTCGCCACCGTCGCCGGAAGTCTTGCGATAGCTGGAGCGCCCCCCTTCCCCTTATTCATAGGGGAACTGCTGATCATTTCCGGGGCCATAGGTGAAGGGATGTATATCCTCGCCGGAGCTCTGGTCCTCATCCTCGTCTTCGTATTCGCAGGCCTGGCCCTAAATATTTTCCCAATGCTGTCCGGAACCACCGACAGGGAGGTTTCGGAACCCGTTTCGTTGCTCAGGAAGGCATCGCTGGCACTGCTGATCGGTTTAGCTATTTTCTTCGGCCTTTTCATGCCTGACATGGTGAGAGAGGTCTTCGACGGTATGGTTATCATACTTTCAGGAGGCATAATATGAAAGTCGACGTCTCCACTCAATGCGACCCTGAACTTCTGGCACAGTACTTGAGAACGTTTTACGTAGATGGATGGAGGATTATGTCCATGTTTGCCTCTGAATCTCTGCCGGGCGCCACGCTGAACGTCCTTTTGAGAAGAGGATCCGAGATTATCAGGATAACGTCGGAGGTCGAGGGCGGGTATCCAGCCGTAACACCTCGTGTCCCCTCCGCTTCGATATTCGAGAGAACGATCTGGGAGATGAACGGGATAGTCCCCGAGGGTCACGACTACCTTGTGCCTTCCGTATTCTGGAGGAAAGGGAACGGCCATCCTCTCCAAAAGGGAGGATACTCCGCCGACGGCGAATTAAGGATACCGATACCCAAGAATCATGTGTCGGGAACGGGGGTATTCGAGATACCCGTCGGTCCGGTCCACGCAGGCGTCATAGAACCGGGGCATTTCAGGTTCAGTGCCGCAGGCGAACCCATTCTGGGATTGAAAATACATCTGGGATATACGCACAGAGGAATAGAAAAGCTGTTGGAAGGCCCCGTCAAACGCAACCGCTCTCATCTGGCCGAGAGGATATCGGGCGACAACGCCGTGGCCCACGGCCTGGCACATGCACATGCAATGGAAGGTAACGCGGATATACCCGCCAGGGCGCGTTACCTGCGCGTGATTCTTTCGGAACTGGAGCGTATCCACAACCACCTCGATATCATCACAGGACTGTGTACCGACACCGCATTCAGCGTTGCGGCCGCATACGGTGCTGAGGCTCGCGAAGAGCTGCTAAGGGCAAACAACGAACTGTTCGGCAGCAGGATGCTGATGGGGAACATCGTTCCTGGAGGTGTGAAAAGGGACCTTTCAGCAGGTCAAATACACAAACTCGAGAACGTCGTCATGAGAGCGGGCTTCGCCGCTATGAAAGTAGACGGATACATTAGGCGCTCCCCTTCGGAAGTCGACCGCCTGGAGACGACCGGGGTGTTGGGAACGGAAGATGCCCTAAGATTGGGGACGGTGGGGACGGTGGCAAGAGCCAGCGGGATAATTACGGATGTCAGGGCCGACCTCCCCTACGACGCATATGCCGCCCTTTCCTTCAACACGGTATCCGGGAAGAAAGGGGATGTGATGTCCCGGGCCGCTGTCAGAGTGGGGGAAGTGGCGGAATCCGTGAGCATAATTCTGCAATGCATCACTGATATGGAAGAGGGTGAGATCAGAATCGAGACAGAAACTCCAGAGGGCTTCTCCATGGGCATAGTCGAATCGCCGAGAGGCGAACTTCTACACTGTGCAGACATTAGGGACGGCAACATCTGGAGATATAGCGTGAGAGATCCCTCGGTAGTGAACTGGCCAGCCCTGGAGCTGGCAGTCCTCGGGAATATTGTACCGGATTTCCCCCTGATAAACAAGAGCTTCGGGCTCTCCTACTGTGGGAATGATCTCTGAGGTGATGGTGTGATAAAAAAGAGTATTTCGAATCTTGTTTCGCAGAAAAGGCCCGCCGTATCCAGGAAAGATATGCACGCCGAGCATCTCTTGATGCCATTTGTCAGCGTCGGATGCGGAAAATGCAGAAAATGCACAGAAGTCTGTCCCACCGATGCCATCGAAATCTCTGAGGAGTGGACGATAGATATTGGAAAATGCATTTTCTGTATGGAGTGCATCGGGTCCTGTCCGTCATCAGCAATCAAGAAAGTCCCCGCGCCCCTCTACGCCAATCAAAGGGACGGCCTCGTGTTCGGTGTTTCGAGACCGCCCGAGGAGTCAAAACACGGCATCGAAAAATCCAAGGCGGAGATCTTGTCAGGCTCCATAGCGATAAGGGAACTCGATACTGGGTCGTGCAACGCGTGCGAGACAGAGGTCAACTGCATGTCGAACCCATTCTATGACATGAGCAGGTTCGGAATGAAGATCGTCGCTTCCCCCAGGCATGCCGATGTGCTTCTCGTCACCGGACCTATGACGAGAAACATGAAGGCCGCTGCGCTGGAGACCTATGAAGCCGTACCTTCCCCGAAGGTCGTCGTGGCAATGGGCACCTGCGCCATATCCGGCGGTATTTTCGTCAAAGGAGATGTTTTCGGAGAAGGGATAAAGGATACTCTGCATCCGGACATATACATCCCCGGATGCCCGCCTTCCCCGGGAAGAGTGCTTCTTGCCCTTCTGAAGGCATTCGGACAGGATTAATGCACAACGACCACGTTGCATTTGGCGTGGTTCACAACATATTGTGAAACGCTGCCTAAGACAACTCTATCGATGAAGGTCTTATCGGATCTCCCAACCACAATCATATCGCATTTGAACCTGGAAGCGGCAGCCAATACATTCTCGGCGGCAGGCCCCGGCTCTATGACCGAATGCACGTCGATGCCTTCGGCCCTAGCGGCATCCTCCGCTTCTTTCATGTAAGACTTGACCTTGTCGAACTCTTTCTCTTGTTCCACGATGTCACGGGAGACAATAGAAGAGTAGATGTAAAGGGGCTTTTTGGACATTTTGGAGTAGTCGATCGCAAAATCTAAGGCTCTCCGCGTACAGGGCCTTCCATCATATGCCAGTATTACGGACACGATGTCTAATCGGCCCCTTCGGATAAATATCTTCCATAGAAGTGAAAAGAACAATGCGGGAAGGACATGCCACTTATGCGGAGTCTCCTCCAAAACAGCGAAGGATATGACATATCAGCAACGGAGGAGACCGATAACATCACTGTGCAAGACCGTCCATGCCATGAATAGATGCCTGATGCAGAAAAGACTTCATCCTCCCATGAATGTGGCCATGATCGTGACCGACCACCCCACTAGCGTCATGACGACTGCCATCCCCCATCTGTTGGCACCTATGTATTTGCTAATTGTGTATCCCACAAAAAACAGGGCGACGGAACCAAGTGCAGAGGCTACGAAGAGGGCCGAAGTTAGGTCTTCGATCAGAAGCAGAGGTATGATTGCAGGAAGAGCCGCCAGTAACGTTATGACAAAACTGGACATGCCTGTTCTGATAAGTTCTGCACGATCCTTGCTGAGCTCCTGATCGGATTCCGGTTTCGAAGACAAAATCTGCCAGATTATCCTCTGCTCGTCCGCCGGTTCTATCGCGCCGAGGATTGTGCCGGACAGATCATCCTTTACAATGGAATCGCATTCCGAGCAATCGTTCTCCCGGCTTTTAGATAGGATATTAATGTCCCTTTTTCTTTCGATGCTGCCGACGAGGATGATGATCAGCGCATCTATGACTCCCCATGTGAAGTTCATAGAGAATATGATGAATGCCAGATGAGTGTTGGAATCGAAAGAGATTATTCCCACTTGAGCGGCGTTGACGAATATCATCGCCATGATGAAACCGTAAAGTGCCTCTTGTATGGCCAGTCCCAGCCCCGTGTTGGCAATCAACTTCCCAGTCAGAGGAACGACCATGGAACATCAGCGAAATCATCCATAAAAACCCTATGGTCTTTCTTTCCAGATTACTTCGTTCATGACGCATGCATTGTTCTTCGGACATTATCATTATGATCTGTTTTTTGGCGTAGAGCGACCTTTTATGACGATGAAGCGTTGAAAGAAAAAAGATGCCGATATGATTTTTTAATAATCAATATATATCTTAATTAGGATTTATATATAGACTACCTAAATTAATTTTAAATATATGTCGGTCAATGTAGTTGTAGAAGTTGTGAACGGTGAAAGCCGGGTGCCCGGTACAGGTCTCTGCCATGCGGCGGAGGACGGGTGCGATTCACACCTTCCATGCCCTCGGCCACCTTCCTATAGTTTTCTGTGCCTTGGGACAGCGCGATACAAATCATATGCAAATGACCTTTACATGCGGCAGTGTGAGAGGCATCGATATTTTTGACAGAAATAGAAGAGGAAGAACAGCCCCATTGACAGAGGCTTAAATGGTTTGTTTAAGAGGTTTGCCGGATGTCTTAGAGCCCGTAGTTCTTTATGTTGAACGCGGGGACGTCCTTGTACAGCTTTGTGCAGTACTCGACGAACTTCGCCTCGTCATCGGGCAGCGCGGCCATCTGCTTCTGGCAGTCCTGCAGGACTTCCAGCTGCTTCTTGGTCAGCGGCAGCTCCTTGGAGTTGTATCCGTCGAGGATTATCTTCGCTGCGGTCTCACCGGCGGCCTTGGACCTGAGGTACAGGTTGTTTCCGTTCTCCGCGATTGCCTTTCCAATCATGAAGGCGTGGTCGTAGGCGAGGATGTATCCCTCGGGGCCCCTGGTCCTGTCGGTGAACATGTACAAGTCCCTGAGGATCTTGTCCTGCCCGAACTGGATCGAGGTGTTCATCAGAGCGACCTCGTATCCGAGGGATCCGAGCCAGCATGCGACCGAGGATCCTCCGAATTCGGGGTGGTACTCGACGGACTCGTTGGACCACAGGTCGCAGGTGGATGCCATCAGGTTGCCCTGCAGGTCGCAGTGCGCGCACTGGCAGTTCTTTCCTTCCTGGGCCGTGGGCTTTCCGGCGACCGCCTTGCATATTGGTCCCTCGTAGCCGCAGTCCTTGTCGGGACCGGTGGCTCCGCACTCCCATGCGCACAGGGTCCTCGCAGATGCGATTGCCCTGGTGATCGCGGAGAACGTCCTCTGAACATCGTTGTCCAGGTATCCGCCCGCCATGAACATGGACGTGTTGGCTCCGGAACAGTTGGTGTCTCCTCCGGGGGTCACCTTGTTCTTCTTGCATATGTCCACGAACTGCTGCCAGATGTAGGTCATGTCTATGGAGCCGAGGTAACCGACACCGAAGAGGAAGGCGACGATGTCACCCTGGGTGACCGCGTGGTCTGCCAGCTCTTTTCCGCCTATTGACTCGACGGAGAAGACGTGCGCACCGTTCTCGCATGCCATCTCAGTACATTCGAAGAGCTTCTCGGGGTAGGCGCGTTCCTTGTCCATTCCGGGGCGGAGTCCATGGTCGGCCTCACGCTGGTCGGGCACGGTGTGCCTCACGGCGGTGTTGATACCGTATTCCTCATGGTACTTCTCGCACATCTCGGTCTGTCCCGCGATAACGGGGACGGCCAGCTTCTTCTGGTTCATCTGCGAGACCCACTCGGTCTCCAGCTGGAGGTCGGGCATTCCTGCGGTAACTGCCCTGTCGAGAGAGTCTTTGGTAATGTAGTCGACATACTCTCTCCTGAACTTCTCTACATCCCTCTCCGTTCCCGGGCGGGGCGCATAGTTAATCTCGGGTATAACGTAGCCGGCCCCTGCTTTTATGCCGAACCCGTACGAGACGGGGTGCTGCGCGCGTCCGAAAATCAGTTCGTCAGCGTCTTTGTATGCCATCTTTGTGTATCTCGTAACCGCCATCTTAATCACCCCTGACAATGTCGTCCCACTCTTCTCTTACTCTCTTCCAGTCGTATCCGGCAAGGATCTTGTCGGCGATCAGGGGTGTCTGGGCAGCCTTGTCGGAATATATTCCGAGGTCGTACGAGTTGGCGTACTCCCTGTTGACCGCGCCGCCGCATCCCATGAACGGGATGTTCAGGCCTTTTGCCATGAATCCGGCCGCAATCCTTGGGAAGGCGGACATCGTCGTGGTCATGAGCGCGGTTCCGGAAACGAAGAGGGGCTTGACCTCGACCGTCTTGGCTATGACATCGGTGACGGGGACGTCTCTCCCCATGTCGATTACATCATATCCGGCAGCCCTAGTCATGATGACCGCGATGTTCTTTCCGATGTCGTGGGGGTCTCCCTCGGCAGCGTGCATTATCACGGTCGCTTTGGCTTTCATCTTTCCGCCTTCGAGCTTCTTCTCCGCAAGGGCGATTCCGATCTCCATGGTCTTTGCGGCCAACATGATCTCGGGCAGGTAGTAAACGTGCTCTGCGTAAAGCTTCGCGACGATCTCCATTCCTGCAACGAGGCCCTCGTTGATAACGTCGAGCGGGTTCTTCTCTTTGAGAGCCTCGTTGACGACGGGGGCTACGGTCTTAAACCTCATATAGAGTACCTCTTCCGCGACCTTTCTAAAAACGGGGTCATGCGGGAGCATCTCTTTCGCCATCTCCTGAGGAGTGGCTGCGACCTGCTGGTCGACATCATAGCGCCTCAGTATT
>JBFXEL010000011.1:0-36271 GCA_050180115.1 Candidatus Methanomethylophilaceae archaeon | reverse complement strand
GTCGGTGATAAGACCATGAAGTGTGTCGGATGGATGACGGAGGATGGTCTCGAGTGGAAGGCAGACTATGGAGTCAAGGGGGACGTCACCCTGTGCCCTGTGTACGCTGAGGAGTTCACAGACGTGAGCGAACTCATGACATACATGGCATCGGGCACATCGGACATTCCCGTCTACGGACACATCAGGATCGACGGTGCGGACGACCTTGCGGGTTTCCTCAGTTCCGGAAGTTTCGTGTTCTTCGGAACCCTGTATGTGGATGTGTACGGTGATGACGGCAACTATCTCTTCTCGTGGGAGATCTTCAACGACGGAACAGCCCTCGACCCCGATACAGTAATGGACCTGGGCATAGTCAGCGAAGAGCTCACCGATGAAGAGCTGGAGGCGCTGTCTGGACACCTCCTCTTCGGAGAGACCAGCTTCATGTACATCGACTTCGCCGCATCGGGACTGATGCCCGGCAAGACCACGATCACGTACAACGTTGAAGACAAGTTCGCTGACGGCACAGAGCTGCAGATTTACTTTGTCGTAACCGACGGTGAAGGCAATGTGATAGGTCTCGAGCCCGTTAGGAGCGCGACTGTAGTCGACGGAAAGGTCACTTTCGACCTCGACCACTGCTCCGGCTACGTCCTCTCGGCGATATCGGTACCCGGCACGGCGGACGACAACACGATGATATACATCGCCATAGTTGTGGCCGTGGTCATCATCGTTGCCATCGCTGCATATGTGCTGCACCGCAGGTCCAGAGCTTAAACCCTAAAAACCGGGGCTCAGGCCCCGGAATCATCTTTATTCTCGATTTTTGAGATTTTTCTTATCAATCCCTGGTAGAGTTCGTATTCGCTGTTTGCGTTCCTGTGAAGGGAGTTCGCCTTGTTTTTCAGCTCATATGCCCTCTTTTTACATTCTTCGGCTTCCTTCTCCAGCTTTATGCGTTCCGATTCGGCCCGCTTTTCCCTTACTCTCATGCCTTTCGCGGCTTGGGAATGCATGTGCATCTGGTTCCTCTCATTGCTGAGGTCCAGCGCATCCTTGCTCTTCCTGTCTTCGAGGCGGGACCTCCATGCCTCCGCCTTCCCTTCGGAGTTGGCCGCCTCCCTGGCGCATTCGTCCCTCATCCTGGCGGAGTTGGCGGCCTTGGAGGAAAGGTTTCTTGCCTTCTTGACGAGGGCCGCATGCTCGCTCATCAGCCTCTCAGCTTCTTCGGAGAGGTCTCCGGCGGATCTTCTGTGGGTCTCGGCTCCTTTTTTCAGGTCCGCAAGATCGTCCATGTCCGGTGAAAGGAGTCAGAGATTTAATTTTGACCCGGCAAATGGTTTATCAGCCACCGTGCATACAGGATTTATGTCCGACGAAAACTACAAGAAATGCAAATCTTGCCGATTCTGCATACATTCAGAAAGCTCATGGATATGTCACTTCACAGGTGGCGACGGAGGTCCGGAAGGCACATGTGCCAGATATCGCCCGGGAATATGCGAGAGCTGCGGTTATTACTCTGTAGACGGCGGAAAGGAGATGTGCAATGCTCTTTCCAGGGAGACCATGGGTTTGGACGTTTGCTCTCTGTACGAGCCGAAATACAGATCAAGATGAGCGGTTGCGTGCCTTGTGGCCTTCCATCAGGTCCTTGACCCCCGTCTTTGCGGCTCCTTTTCCGGTTATTACGTTCTTGGCTGACTCCGGTATGCCGTGCATCACGATGTTGTCGGTCACTCCCACCGATGACCTCATTCTCTTCCTGACGAAGGAGTAAGACATCTGAAGGCCCGACATCACGGAGTTCATCATGTCCGTGATCTCATACAGATTCTGATTGATGAACGTGTTGCGGTTGGTGTATACATCGGAGCAACTGCAATCTTTTTTCACACATGTCTCGGGACGTCCCTCCATGAAATCGGAGTAACGTACCAGGAATGGATTGTACGTTCCATCCATGTAGTCCTTGTCGAGGTCGTCCACCGCATCCATGAGATAAACGATCGAAGCGAGGTCTACGAACAGGTCCCTGAGGCGGGCGTCCGCGGAACCTCCCGCTATATCTTCCAATGGTTTCGAAAGTGCCAGACCGAACTCCGAACCCATCTTTATCGGGTCGGTGCACCTGTCGAGCTCCATACCTCTGAGATGGGTGTAGCCCTCTCCGACCATGCGGTCGTATTCAGGGTAGAGCCTTTCTGCCTTTCGTATCGCCCTGTTAAGTGCCAGAGAAATGAATTTATTCCTTTTTGACGGTTTGTCGTACTCATCGTCCACCAGCTCCCATTTGGTAAGGAGGACTGTGTATCCCGCCATCTTTCTCATAACGTCGGAATCGGCGTATGGCCCGCGGAAAACGCATGATATGCCGTTCTTCGTAGGACTGAAGTCCAGGAAGTCCCCGGACAGGGAGTTCAGCAGGATTGTGTTGAAGGTCATGTCGTAGTTGACCGCTGCCGTCGAGAAAAGTCCGAAACCGCTCCTCAGCTCGTGGCACGTTTCGCAGTAGTACCTGCGGTAATCCGCCAGGTCGGGGGCCGGCATTCGGCTGTAAAGGGGGGTGGTGTATCCCAACATGTTCCATCGCTCCCTAAAGAGTCAAACCTTTAATATATTCGTACGGGGTTCGAGAGCAACATTCCCGATACCTCGTATCGGTTGGTGAAAATCATGTCAGATGCTTCTAAATCCAAGAAGAGCGCCGCGAACGAGGCGGCAAAGGCAGAGAACGAAGCTGTCGAATCCAGGCCTGAGAGCGACACCTGTTCCGACGGAGGCAAATCCAAGGGCGCAAGGGCCATGATGGCCAACAAGCTCTATATGCGCCAGCTCCCTGACGTTCTTCCCGAGAATTACAACGAAGCGATGACCGAGAAGGCGCACCACGGCAACGAGCCCTGCTATGACTGCTGCACCGAGAAAGGATGCTGCAGCCCCGCCTGCACCGTATGCCTGGTAGCGGCCGGCGCATGCTGCTGTCTGCTCTGTTGCTACGCGACCGATGGATTCAACGGCGTTTGGACCTATTGGCCCAACTGATCTCCCGCCCGAACGGTTTGAAACGGTGATGCCGTGAAACCGTATATCGCGATACTCATCAAGCCGACCCTCGGGTGCGCACGTTCGTGCCGCCACTGCTACCATCTACCGGAGGACAGGGTGCCAGGCACAATATCCTTCGGCACGCTGGAAAAGCTGTTCAGGCTCGCATCGGAAGAGTACCAGTCCGTCTGGTTCATATGGCACGGGGGAGAGCCTCTGCAGATGCCTTATTCTTTCTACAGAAAGGCATTCGACCTTCAGGACAAATATTTCGGAAAAGACTCCCACAGGGTAGGGAACACGATACAGACGAACGGTATCAACATCGACCGCAGGCTCCTCAGATTATGCGAGGCCCGCAGCATCAATATCGGGATATCATACGAAGGCCCGTACAACGACGACCTCAGGAATATGACAGCCGAGACGGAAAGATCCATCGGGCTGATGCAGAAGCAGGGTTCGAAGTTCTCGGTGAGCTGCACGCTGTCCGCGAACACCGCAGACAAACAAAGAATGATCTACCGCTATTTCAGGGACAGGAAGATCGCGCCGTCCTTTTCACCGGTGGTCGGGAAGGGATGCGCGGCATCAGACCCGTCCCTGGTTCCGGACGCCGAAACATACATCAAAGGATGCATAGAGGCCTTCGACGAATGGCTCTACGATAAAGATACGGAAGTGCCCCTCCTACCCTACTACCTGTATATCCTGAACGCCCTGGGCAGGCCCGCGTTCCCGGACTGCCCACACACGTCCTGCATGGGCGGCTGGCTGTGCGTATATCCCAACGGGGATTTATACCCATGCGCCAAAGGGTGCCCCCCGAGGTACCGCATGGGCAACATCGCAGATATGGGCAGCATATCCGACGCGTTCTCCTCCGACGCGTTCGCAGACATCCTAGAGGGTACAATCGTCCGCAGGGACAAGTGCTCGTCCTGCGAGATATACCGTTACTGCGCCGGAGGCTGCAGCATCGATGCCGAGTGCGAGAACGGCATTGAGAACAACGGTGGGTCCTCCTGCCTCATCTACAAAGCCGTCTTTCTCCACATCAAGAAAGAGGTGGACAGGATACTTTCAGACAGGCCCGACATGTCGCAGTACAACATGTTCGTACGCGACGCAGTCCTGGGAAAGCTCATCAATCCCGGCATAGTCAGCTTCTGACCCTCATTTCTTCTCCGATCCGATCTGCGAGATGTCGTAGGGCGTGACCTGGTATACGTAGTAGTTCAGCCAGTTGGTCATAAACAGGGTGGCGTGCCCCCTCCATCTCATGATGGGGTCGTTGCGCGGGTCGTCATCGGGGAAGTAGTTCTCCGGTACGTTCGGCGAGATGCCTTTTTTGAGGTCCCTCTCGTACTCGTAGGCAAGCGTACCGCGGTCGTATTCCATGTGCCCTGTGACGAATACCTGCCCCGACTCCGATATCACCACGGATACTCCCGCTTCCGGAGAGGAGGCGACTATGTGCAGATGGGGGTTCTTGACTATGTCCTCGGCGCGCACCTCTGTATATCTGGAGTGGGGCATCATGTAGACGTCGTCGAAGCCGCTGAAAAGGCGCTCGCCCTGGGTCATGACCTTGACCGGGAATATGCCGGACAGTTTCGATTTGAGAGGATACTTCGGGATCCCGTAAAGATAGTAAAGCCCCGCCTGGGCACCCCAGCAGATGAATAGTGTGGACACCACATGGTCCTTCGTCCACTCCATGATCTCGCACAGCTCGTCCCAGTAGTCCACATCTTCGAACGAGAGATTCTCCACCGGAGCGCCGGTTATTATCATGCCGTCGAATTTCCGATCCTTGATCTCGTCGAACCTGGTGTAGAAGCGGTCGAGGTACTCCTGAGAGATGTTCTTCGATTCGTGAGTGGCCGCCTGCAGCAGGTTGATGTTGACCTGGAGGGGGCTGTTGCTGAGAAGGCGGAGGATCTGCGTCTCGGTCTCGACCTTCGTGGGCATCAGGTTCATTATCAGGATATCCAACGGCCTTATGTCCTGAGACACCGCGCGCTTCTCGGTCATTACAAAAACGTTCTCCGACTCCAGGGTGGAGGCGGCAGGCAGGTCGTCCGGGATTTTTATCGGCAAATCAATACCTTCCGTATATGCCCGTACTGAGGTATTTCTCCCCACCGTCGGGTAAGATTGCAAGTAGCGTCCTACCTTTATTAGCTTTGTTGAATTCGACCATGGCCGCCACCGCCGCGCCGGAGGATACGCCTGCAAAGATCCCCTCTTCCCTGGCCAGCCTGACGGCCATCTTTTCCGCATCACGTGTCCGGACCTTGATGATTTCCGATATGATGCTCTCATCGAGGCATCCCGGGACGAAATTCGCGCCTATCCCCTGGATTCCGTGGGGGCCCGCCCTCCCCTCGGTCAGGAGCGGGCTCTCCGCCGGCTCGACGCCCACCACTTTGGCATGCGAGCCCGCATCGGCGATGGCCTGTGCGATGCCCGTGGCTGTCGCCCCGGTCCCTATTCCGGAGAAAACATAGTCGACTCCCGGAAGGTCCCTGAGGATCTCCCTTCCGGTGCCCACCCTGTGGGCCACGGTGTTGGCGGGGTTGTCGAACTGCCCCGGAAGGAAAGCGCCCGTTTCCTTGGCGATTCTCTCGGCCCTGTCCACCGCTCCTCTCATACCCTCGGCCCCCGGGGTCATGACGATCTCCGCGCCGTACGCCCTCATGTAGGCCATCCTCTCCTCGGACATCGTGTCCGGGATGACTATGACGGTACGGTAGCCTTTGGCCGCCGCGGTCATGCACAGCGCTATGCCAGTGTTCCCCGAAGTGGGTTCGACGATCACACCTCCCTTGCCCAGCAGCCCTCTGGCCTCGGCGTCGGATATCATGGAAGCGGCCGCCCTATCCTTCACGGACCCTCCGGGATTGCCTCGTTCTATCTTCACATACACCTCGGAGCCCGGAGGGACGACCTTCCCGAGCCTGACGATGGGAGTCTCACCTATGCATTCAAGGATGCTGTCATAAACTGCCATGATGTCCTACCGCACCTACTACCGGCCACTTAATGTTTTTTAGAACTCGATGCCCCGGCGGGCCGGAATACCTCTGTCGAAAGGATGCTTAACAAGGAGCATCTCTGTCACCAGGTCTGCATAGTCTATAATCTCCTTCGGCGCGCCCCTGCCCGTAAGAACAACCTCCGTGCATGGAGCCCTCTTATCGAGCACCGCTATGACCTCCCCTGGTTCGAGCAGCTCCCATGACATCGCTACGTTTATCTCGTCGGCGATGACCAGATCGTGCCTTCCCGAGGAAAGTATCTCCGAAAGGCATGCGAGTGCTTCATGTGCTAGGCGTATGTCTTCAGAGCGTGTGACTTCCGAATACATGTGGTCCAGCCCCATCGGTATTATCTCGAACCCCTCGAGCTTCCTGGCCGCCAACTGCTCGCCGTATTCTTCGGAGGGCTTCAGAAATTGGACCATGACGGCCTTCAGGCCGCAACCGACGGCTCTGAATGCAAGACCCAGCGCGGCCGTGGTCTTGCCCTTCCCGTCGCCGGTATAAACATGTACAAGACCCAGCTCTTCCTTTTTTCTGTTATTTTTTACGTTCATGTGTACGGTATTGCAGTCACCGATTTTATAATAACGCAACGGCAAAGATTCAAATAAACGCTGTGCAGTCGAGCGCATCCATGGAGGAGATGTCGAGGTCGCAGAAGCGGACATTGCTGTTGGCATCTTGCACGGCTTCGGCGATCACACCCCTGACCGGGACGATGATGAACCTGAGCCTGGTCAGCATAGGCGCCGAGTTCGCGCTGGGAACACATGCCCTCGCGTACGTGAACACGGTGTTCCTACTTTCTTCGGCCGTGTTTATGGTCCCGATTGCGAAGATTGCCGACATATACGGGAGAAAGGCGCTTTTCATCTCAGGTCTGGTACTTTATACGGTGGCATCCCTGGCGTCTTATTTCTCGGTTTCTTTCGAGATGCTGCTCGTTCTCAGGGCGGTCATGGGACTGGCCACCGCAGCCTTGGCGGGAACGGCCATCTCCATGCTGACTGACGCCTTCGGGCCATCGGAGAGGGGCGCAGCCATAGGCCTGAACACAGCCAGCGTATATCTCGGGACGGCGATGGGCCCGGTCGTCGGAGGAATCATCAACGACATCATTGGATGGAGAGCCGTTTTCCTGGTGACGATACCCCTGGCGGCGGTCGCGCTGCTCGCCATATGGGCCGTTAGGCCCAACAACAACGTACGCTACGGAAAGACCTTCGACCTCAGGGGCACAATCCTCTATGCCGCGGCCGTGACGCTGACAATGGCGGGGCTTATCAACCTGCCGAATATCATGGCCGCATTCTCCATGGCAACAGGGTTGTTTGTGCTATGGATATTCGTCGGATACGAGAAGCGCACGGAAGAACCCGTTCTGGACGTACGCATTTTTTCAAATCGGCTTTTCTCGCGTTCGTGCCTGGCATCTTTCATGATCAATTCTGCCAACTACGCCGTGGCATTCCTCGTGGCCATCTATCTTCAGACCATAGGGGCGCTTACGTCGGCCGAGGCGGGCTTGGTCATGTTCTCCCAGCCCCTGGTTCAGACGTCCCTGACAGCATATTTCGGGAAGCTTTACGACAGGGTCGAGGACAAAAGGCTGCTGCCCACTCTGGGAGTGGCCATCAGCGGAGTCGGGATCCTTCTGATGATGACCCTGTCGACGGACCTCAGCCTCCCGCTGGTGGTGGTGGCCCTCGTATTCTTCGGGCTGGGAAACGCAGTATTCAACGCCCCGAACACTACGGCGATAATGTCTTCGGTCTCGCCAATCGACCGCGGAGCAGCCTCCGCCATGGTGGCGGTGGTGAGGCAGACCGGCATGATGGCCTCTATGGGCATAGCG
Source organism: Candidatus Methanomethylophilaceae archaeon (assembly GCA_050180115.1). Classification (GTDB taxonomy): domain Archaea; phylum Thermoplasmatota; class Thermoplasmata; order Methanomassiliicoccales; family Methanomethylophilaceae; genus VadinCA11. The sequence goes on along the minus strand of JBFXEL010000011.1, from coordinate 28,330 downwards.
ATGCTTGTGATCTCTGTGATAATGGGGAGCCTCGACACGCTCAATCCCTCTATGTACGGGAGTCTCATAACGGTAATACGCATATCCTTCGCCGTATCGGCCGTTATGTGCCTCTTGGCGATGCTGGTGTCTTGGTTCAGGGGCGCTCCCGCGAACGGAAGAGCCGGTTCTCCGGGTCAAATCGATTGAGCCTGATTTGAAATATCCTGGGAAATACCTATATATAGCGTTTTCGCTCGGTGTCATATGGTCGGTAACATCTCCGAGTCCAGGGAGAACTTCCGCTTCCAGGCTGTGGTGGTCACAGTCGGCGCCATCCTGATGGTCATAAAGTTCGTGGCGTATTTCATGACGAATTCGGTGGCCATATTCACCGATGCGATGGAAAGCATCGTCAATGTGGTAGCGGGGGTGGTTGGCCTCTATGCGCTCTTCCTCTCCCCGAAGCCGCCTGACAAGGGCCATCCTTTCGGGCACGGACGCGTGGAGGTCGTATCGGCGGCCTTCGAAGGAATGATGATCCTCGGAGCGGGACTGATTATAATATTCTCGGCGGTGGGATCCCTTTACAACCCGAAGCCGCTGCAGCAGCTGGATTACGGTCTGGTCATCATATTCGCAGCCGCCCTGGTGAACTTGGCGATGGGCAGGACGGCCATCAAAATAGGGAAGAGGAACCGCTCGCAGGCCCTGGAGGCCAGCGGCAGGCACCTCTGCACGGACACACTGGATTCCATGGGTATAATCGTGGGCCTTATTGTCGTGGTCGTCGGAACGCATTTCGGTTTCGACATCGCATGGCTCGACCCGGTCATGGCCATACTCTTCGGTGCCTTCATCATGACCACCGGGGTAAAGGTCCTCAAAGGCTGCATCGATACCGTGATGGAGCGTGCCGAAGAGGAGACCGTCAACAAGATCGTGGACTGCCTGAGGGAGCACAGGCATGACGACTGGGTGGACATCCATGCCCTCAGAGTGATGAAGTTCGGTACCAGATATGTAGTGGAGCTCCATGCGACCTTCCCTAAGGACATGACCGTTGGGCAGATAGAGGACGAGACCCAAGGGCTGGAAGACCGCATCACGGAGAGGTTCGGCGACTGCATAGAGCTTACCGTTAAGGCGGAACCGTGCAGGGACTTCTCGTGCAGGCTGTGCAGCAGGGAATGCGACATGCGCGCGTTGAAATTTGTTTCGAAGATCGAATGGGACGAGGATAACATGGTGCAGAAAAAGCAACATTCCCTGTAGGATGAATGATTTATACGGGCCGGCCGATTACACCCCATGATTTTCAGGAAGGACGTCCCCAAGGAGATATCCGCCGTCAAACTGTCCAAGTGGTACGAGGCCCTCGACGAGAGGGACAAGAACCGTTTGTCCAGATATGTGGAGGGTGCCGATACCTCGTCGAAGGCGGCTCTGATCGCGGATATGATGTCCAGGGCCAACGCGGATGGCAACAGCTCCGCGGCGATAACCCTCGGAGAGTTCGCGGAGACCCAGAATTTCACACCCGCCGAGCGTTTCCTGATAACCGAAGAATACATACTGGCACTTTTCGAAAAAGACGACAGTTGCAAAGCAAAGGAGATGTGTCTGAGGAACTTGGACCTGGTTCCCGGAATGCTTTCCCATATACTGGGGAAGGAGGGAAAGATACCGGAGTTCATGCCCTGCAGGAACAGGCTTATAGATATTATGGTGGGGGTCGAAGGCGATTACGACGGCGCCATGGAGATGCTTGACCGCTTCAACCGCATAGGGATTCTGTCCGACGACGACCTGGCCTTCAGGAAGCAGAGCCTGAGGGTCCGCAGGCTGCAGAGGACGTTCGATTCGATCTATTCCTATCAGTTCACCGAATGACGCTTTTCCATGCGTACATCGGGAAAATGTCTATTGCCGGCTCCTCGTAAGGATGTACGTCGGCTATAGTTCGGATCACTGGCTCCAGATCTTTCCCCCGGATGGCGAACTCTACCCTGATCTCTTCGGCGGTCTTTGTCACGCCGATCTCGCCGTCATAGGGGTCCGAGCCCGGGAGAGGCCTCCACATACCCGTGACCTTTGTCATGGAAAAGACCATGTCGTATCCCGGATAGATTTGGGTCATTGAAGAATTGACCTTCTCGGTAAGCATGTCCACGAATTCTTCGGGGATGTAAACGGCTATCTTGAATATCTTTTCCACACCCGCATACTGCATACGGCGGATAAAAGAATTTCATGTCTAAAGAAATCGCGACATGGTAGGGGGATAACGCCGGACGAGGGGAACAGGTGTTCAACCGATGACCTTGATGATGTCGGAAGGTTGCCGGGACAGCATACAATCGATGTTGTTCAGCCTCTTCTCCATTCCCTTCATCATCTTTCTCGCGTTAAGGTTCAGGTACGAGGTGCTGAGCCAGGTTGCGATGAAACATGCGGGCGGAACGACATAGGCGAAACCGCAGATTATTCCTGTAGCCTTTTTGAGCCTGGTGAGGCTGTTAATCTTCTTCACCAAGGGTTTCTCGTCGTCGTCGGGAAGACGGTGTATTATGGAGCGGTACATCATCTTCTGTCCTCTCCATACCACCTCCGCACTCCACTGCAGCTCCCCGAATACCGGTGCGGGCCTCCCCGCGGGGACAGTCTTCTTCTGAAGGACTGCCTTCCTGAAGTCCTCGGCGGTGTTGCCCCCGAACTCGGTCCAGTTGTATCCTACGGTGTGTACGGAATGACCGTCGCTTCCCGAGATAGGGGCCCATCTGCCGGGATATCTGTCCATCACCGCACTGGCGAAAGCGTTGGAATATGGGTCCACATGCCCGCCGTTGAGGACCTCGAAGCCGTCTAGGTCCAGAGAAAAAATCCTTTCCTGAAGCCCTGCGACATGGAAGCTGAAGGGATGGGGTGCGATTGTGAGGCCTCCCTGGGATCTTATGATGTCGACGGTCTCTTCGACTGAAAGATTGTCGGGAATCTTCTCGTTGAGGAAGAGGCCGATTATCTCGCCGTCGGCCGTAGTGACCTCCTCTCCTATGACCACCTCTATGTCGTCGTACTTCCTCGCGTACTCCTGCGCCTTGAAAGCTCCTATCGTCTCGTCGTGGTCTGTGATACAGAGGACGTCCATACCGTTCCTCCTGGCACGTTCGACCTGGTCTGCTGGGGTCGAAACGGATTCGGGGAACTTCATGATTCCCAATCTGGCGACGCCGGAATATTCGGTGTGCACATGGGTGTCTGCTTTTCCCATCTCGGGCATAGTGTAACCCCAACATCCCTTGCATATAAGAGTTAATCGGAATAGGGGTAATCGATATTAATGCGGCAGGGTGAACAGACAGGCTTACAGGTCAAATTGCTTCCGGCCGAACATGGCGGAATCGGCGCTCCTCGGGATACCCGTCGGCATAGTGCCACCGTATACAGGTTCGGAAGCGATGGTAGACGGGGCGAAGAAACTCGCAATCCGTCTGGCGTTACCCCTTTCGTTGTCGGTCTCATGATTGTCGCCATAGGCTTCTCCGCACCCGAGACGATTTCGGTGCTCTCCCTTGACGGAATAATCGGTTTCATCGATGGAATGGTATTGCTGGCATTTCTTGTGGTTTTCATTGTTTCGGTATATAAGGTGAAGATAAAGGACGCCCGGATGTCAGAAAACGAAGACGGAACGGAAGATTCCGATGTATCTGCCCCGTATGTCTGCTTCTGATCGTCGTGGGGATGGCGGTTCTTTATTTCGGTGCGGACTGGTTCGTCCGGGGGGCCGCGCGCCTTGCGGAGATCTCGGGCGCATCGGACCTGATGATTGGTCTGACGCTCGTGGCCTGGAGATCGGCGCTTTCGGAGATATGCATCTGTCTCATGGCCGTCTGCCGCCGCGAGGATGGGCTGGTGGTGAGCAACATCGTCGGAAGCATCGCGGAGCCATCTCCGCAGACATACCTATAAGCGAGACGTTGGCGTTCCACATTCCAGTAACGGTGCTCCTGGCACTGATGGTATTCGCATTCGTCAGGCACCGTGACGGCATAGGCCGGAAAGAGGGGTCGGTGCCGTTCTCGGTGTATGCGGCATATATCATGTCGGAGGTAATGTTCCCGCAGCTTGCCGGAGGATTCTGATCAGGAGTAATAGTACTCTCCGCTGGACTTCTGCTCTCTGTCGAGCCTGGAGTCCGGCTTGTTAATCCTGGGCCTGTGGCTTTCGGCGTCCCTTCTGAAGGTGATGTCCACCGCAGTCAGGAACTTGTTCATCCCGTCCCTCATGTCGTAGGGACCCTCTCCAATACCGTGGTGCCCGGGGTCGCCGCCGAAAACCATCATGGAGTCCGAGACCATATCGAGGAAATAGATGTCGTGGTCGACTATCATCCCGCTCCGGCCCGACTTCTCCATCATTCTGCGGATCGTCTTCGCCGCGTTCATCCTCTGGTTGGAATCCAGATAGGCGGAAGGCTCGTCGAAAAGGTATATGTCCGCGTCGGAAAGCAGGCACATGGCGATGGCCACTCTCTGAAGCTCTCCGCCCGAAAGGTTGGAGACCTGCTTGTCCATCAGGTATTTGACGCTGAGGGGTTCGATGACCTCCCCCTCGAAGAAGCTGGACGTGACCCTTTCGTAGTCCTTGCGGTAGAGCATGTCCCTCACCGTGCCGTCGAAGTCCCCGGTGATGTACTGAGGCTTGTAGGCGACCTTGACCTTCGCGTCAATGTTGCCGCTGTCGGGGGAGATCTCTCCGGCCAGCATCTTGACGAAAGTGGTCTTACCTGTGGCGTTGGGACCGACCACTCCGACGGACTCCCCCATCTTGATGGACCCGCCGACGACGTCCAGGGTGAACTCCCCGAAGTCTTTGGCGAGACCCTCGAATGAAAGCAGATCTGAAGTGACCCAGTCGCTTCTCGGAGGAGAGGCGAAGAACTCGATCGGCCTGTCCCTGAAACGGATGTTCTCTTCGGGCAGGTAACCGTCCAGATACACGTTTATGGCTGTCCTTACCTGCCTCGCAAGGGTGAACACGCCGTACGCCCCCTCGGTACCGTATACCACGTTGACGATGTCTGCAAGGAAATCGAGTATGGCCAGGTCGTGCTCTATCACGACCACCTGCTTTTCTGCGCTCAGTTCTTTGATGATGCGGGCCATCCTGATCCTCTGGTAGATATCCAGGTAGGAGGTGGGCTCGTCGAAGAAATAGACGTCTGCGTCCTTCAAGAACGTGGCCGCCATTGCGACCCTCTGAAGCTCTCCGCCGGAAAGCTTTTTGATATCCCTGTCCAGAAGCTCGGTCAGCTCGAACATGACCGCGGCCTCTTCAAGAGTAAGGCGGCCCTTTATGCCGGAAAGCAGGTCCTTCACGGGCCCCGAGGCGGCCTTGGGTATGAGGTCCACGTACTGGGGCTTTATGGCCGTCCTCACTTTGCCGGCGTAGACGTCTGCGAGATAGGATTTGACCTCGGTCCCGTCGTAGTGCCGCAGCACTTCGTCCCTGGATGGAGGTTTCTCGTAGTTGCCCAGGTTGGGGATCAGTTCCCCGGACAGTATCTTTATTGCCGTGGATTTTCCGATGCCGTTCGGTCCCAGTATGCCTGTGACCATCCCCTTCTTCGGGACGGGGAGCCGGTAAAGGCGGAAAGCGTTCTCGCCGTACTGGTGGACCATCTCTGTCTTCAGTTCGTCAGCCAGCCCGATGATCTTAATGGCGTCGAACTGGCACTTGTTGACGCATATCCCGCATCCCTGGCACAGGGCCTCGGATATGATGGGCTTGCCCCTCTCGCCGAACACGATGCATTCCACACCCGTTCTGACCAACGGGCAGAATTTGTAGCACTCCTTGTTGCATTTCCTGTTTTGGCATCTATCCTGCAGGACGGCCGCAATACGCATGTCTCCGCTTAGACCGATTTAAGATATAACCTTTAAGGATGGTATCGCAGATAAGCTGATAAGGGAAGACGAAGACAGATGGGCATGGCCGAAGCGGATGGGACCACCGAAGACGTCAGGATACTGACGGGCGACTACAAGAAGGCGATTTGGCACCTTTCGATACCGATAGCGGTGGCTTTGGCCATACAGCATATCAACATAATCGTCGACACGTTCTGGGTCGCGGGGCTGGGGGCGGACCCCATGGCTTCCATAAGCATAGTGTATCCGGTTTTCGCCACCGTTATGGGCATCGGAAGCGGGCTGGGGATCGGTGCCTCTGCTGCGATAGCCCGGAGCATCGGGCGGAACAGGAGGAAGGAGGCGGGCACGATGGCAGGCCAATCCATTCTGCTCTCTGTGATTGTCTCGGTGATTCTTACACCGATTCTGTTGGTTACGATGGAGCCGTCCATAATGCTGTTCGGAGGCGGCGGGATATCGGATCTGTGCGTCGAATATGCCACACCGCTGTATATGGCTACTTTCGTCATAATACTGAACGGAATAGTCACAGGCATGATCCGCGGCGAAGGGGCGGCCAAGCGCTCCATGTACATCCAGCTGCTTTCCGCGGTGGTCAACATAATCATGGACCCGATACTGATCTACGGGTTCGGAATGGGCGTTGCCGGAGCGGCGTGGGCCACGGTGATAGCGTTCGGTTCCTCCATTATGCTGGCGTTCTACTGGTACTTCTTCAGGAAGGATATGTATCTGAAGATCGGAAGGTCGGACCTGAAGTACAGCCCCGCTGAGATGAGGGGCGTTCTGAAAGTGGGGCTCCCCGAGGCGACGGAGCTTTCGGTCATGAACATCTTCAATGTTTTCCTCAACTTCTTCGTGATAGCTGTGGCAGGAACCGTGGGCGTTGCGATGTACTCCACGGGATGGAGGGTCGTATACCTGCTGATGATTCCGGCACAGGCCGTGGGGGGAGCAATCGTTTCCGTATGTTCCGCCCAGTACGGAGCCGAGCAGTACACCAAGATCCGCAAGACCTACTATTACGGGACAAGGAGGACCGTGGAGATACTTTCGGTGCTTACCGTCGTTCTATTCATCGCCGCTGACCTTGCATCCGCCGCATTCACCTATGAACAGAGTTTCGCACCCATAAGGGATGAAATGACCCACATGATCAGGGTGTTCTGCATAATGGTGCCCGCGATGTCGCTCATATTCACGGGGTCCTCGCTCCTGCAGTCGCTGGAGAATGCCGATATAGCGCTTGCATCGTCCTTCGTAAGGAACGTCATGCTGGTGATGCTTTTCGCCGTAGCGGCCCATCTGATCGGAACTTCCGATTCCCTGTGGTGGTCCCTGACGATCGGAGAGATAGTCGGAGGGCTGATGATGCTTTCGCTGGCACTGTGGAATCTGGGTTCCTTCGAACGTTCAAACGGCGTATCCCGAAGGTTATAATCCGCCATAGCTATTGCCGTTATATGGACGAAGGGAGGCCCCGCATCTGACGGATTCATCCGAAAATATTTTGGGAGACCCCCGCAAGGCCGTTGTGAGGATGGCGTTCCCAATCGCTCTGGCACTCCTTGTACAGTACTTTAACAGCGTGGCGGACATGTTTTGGATCTCCGGCCTCGGGGCGGACGCCCTGGCGGCGGTCAGCATCGTCACGCCGATCTATATGGCGATAATAAGCATAGGCAACGGTATCGGGACCGGGGCGTCCTACGCCATCTCTAAAAGGATAGGCGCCGGAGAATCCGATTCCGCGTCCAAAGCCGCATCTCAGTCGGTGATGATGACGCTGGGCGCTGGTTTAGCATCGCTTCTGTTGCTGGCATTCACGGTCGTTCCGCTCATGGGCTATATGGGAGCCGGAGATATTCTGGTACTTTGCACCGATTACGCCTATCCTGTCATAATCTTCGCTCCTCTGCTCATGATGGGAGGTGTGCTCTCTGGATGTCTGAGGGGCGAAGGAGCGGCAAAAAGGTCCACGGCCATACTTGTGACAGCAGCCCTCCTAAACATGATTTTCGATCCCGTGCTCATCTACTCGCTCGACATGGGGATCGCCGGAGCCGCATATGCGACCGTCATCTCCTCGGCGGTATCCGTTATACCCGCAGTCTACTGGTACGCTGTCAGGAAGGATGTGCTCGTGCCGATCGTCTTCAAAGGCTTCAGGTTCACCCGCCCCGAGGTCAGGTCGATATCCGAGGTCGGCGTCCCGCAGACCGTGGAGCTGGTCACAATCTCCCTTATGTCCGTGTTCTTCGTCCGTTCCGTATATTTCGCCGGAGGAACGGACCTCGTCGCCGTCTTTGAGATAACCTGGAGGATTGCCACGATAATGATGGTGCCCGCCCAGGCGATAGGTTTCGCCCTGGTGCCGGTACTCTCGGCCTCCTTCGGCATGAGGGACTCCGGCAGGGCCGGCCGCACGTTCTTCTACGGTCTCAAAGTGTCGGTCGCCGTGATGGCGGTCATAGCCGTCCTCACCGCCGTGATGGCGCCGTACTTGACCGACCTGATGATCCTCTCCGACGACTCTGCCAGGCTGAGACCGTACATGACTGATATGCTGGTCGTCTGCACCCTCTTCTTCCCCGCGTTCTCGCTGATCCACGCCGCGTCGGCGCTGCTGCAGTCGATGGGGCGCGGAACCGTGTCCCTGTTGCTGACCATCGTCAGGAACTCCGCGATCGCCGCCGTCTACGCGTTTCTTTCCACATTCAGGGTCGCATCTTATATGTGGTGGGGGATGACCGTCTCCGAGATCGTGTTCGGATTCGTCACGCTCGCAGCGGGGATCCTCATTTTGAGACGTGTTTCTGCTGCTCGAAAACCGATTTCGTAACTCTAATATACATCATCGAACTAGCCTGTTTTATGGACAAAGGGATGACCAAAGACGTGGAAAAATTGCTCGGCGACCCCAAAAGGGCAATCGTCCTGATGATGGTCCCCGTTATCATAGCTTTGACTTTCCAGAGCCTGAACAGCATCATCAACTCGGTCTGGGTAGCCGGGCTGGGCCCCAGCGCGATGGCGGCTGTGGGTCTGGTGTTTCCAGTATTCTTCATAATCGTGGCTGTGGGCAACGGTATAGGAGTTGGAGCCTCCCAGACCGTGGCGCTTCACATCGGGATGGGTGATAAGCAGGGCGCGGACAAGTCAGCCGCCCAGGCTATAATGCTCACTGCAATAGCGTCTTTAATAATCGCCGTCGTCCTCGGCATATTCCTCCGTCCCCTGCTCATACTGATGGGGGGAGGGGACATCATTGATGAATGCTACGAGTACGCCCTGCCGATAGTGGTGTTTTCACCCATAATCATGTTCAGCGGCCTGTTCTCAAACATCCTCAGGTCCGAAGGCGCCGCCAAAAGGTCGATGTTCATTCAGATTCTCACGGCATGCATCAACCTCGTTATAAGCCCGTTCTTCATCTATCAGCCCTTCGGCTTCGGGCTGGGATGGGGCATCGCCGGAGCGGCCGCCGGAACGGTGGTCTCGATGTCCATAGGCCTCAGCGTGGCACTGTACTGGTTCAAGGTGAAGAACGATACCTATCTTAAACTCTCTTTGAAGGGTTTCAGGTTCGACAAGAAGATTGACAGGATGATCTTCAGGGTAGGGATACCCGCAAGCCTGGAACTGATGATCATCTCCCTCGCTTCCATGGTGATGAACGTTATACTCATAAGAGCAGGCGGCGACGATGCGGTTGCGATCTACACCAGCAGCTGGCGTATCATAAGCATACTGATGATCCCCCTGATGGCCACCGGGGGTGCCATGGTGCCGGTCTGCGCGGCGGCGTTCGGAGCCAGGCGTTTCGACCGCGTCAGGGAGGCGTACCGTTACACCCAGAAGCTGGTCGTGGTGATCATGATCGGGATAAGCCTCGTGACGGCCTTGACGGCGCAGTATATGGCGATGGTGTTCACATACACCGAGGCCACGTCCCATCTTCGCGCGGAGATGGTCGCCCTCTTGCACTTCGGATGCATCTTCCTGCCTTTCGCAAGCTGGGGCGCCACGGCATCTGCGCTCTTCCAATCTCTGGGCATGGGAACCAAATCGCTCATCTCCACGCTGGTCAGGAACCTGATCCAGATTCCGCTGTGCATACTCCTGTTCGGAATAGGCGGCAACCTCGGTTACATCTGGCTCGGCGTCGCGCTGGGAGAGATAGTAGGATCTCTGCTGGCGGGGCTATGGGGCGAGAGCGTTCTCGGCAACTTCACGAAACAAGCCGGGAAGTACCATCCCAAGGAAGAACAGATAGGGTAAGAGCCAAGCTTTTCTGTCGATTTATTTATAGGTAGCAGAGTATTGCGAGGCAGTAACATGTCAAAAGTATGCATCAATATCGCCTGGCCGTACGCAAACGGAAAGATACACCTGGGACACGTGGCCGGTTCCCTTCTCCCGCCGGATATATTCAGCAGGTACAACCGGCTTGCCGGCAACGAGGTCCTGATGGTGGGCGGTTCCGACCAGCACGGTACCCCGATAACCGTCACGGCCGAGAAAGAGCACACCACCCCTGAGGCGGTGGCCGAAAGGTACCACGAGATCAACAAGAAGGCGATCGAGGATCTGGGTATAGAGTATTCCCTGTTCAACAAGACCTACTGCAAGACCCATTACGAAGTGGTCCAGAAGCTGTTCCTGGATCTTCTCGGGAACGGATACCTTTACACCAAGCAGACTGACCAGTACTACTGCGCCGACTGCGGAAGGTTCCTTCCCGACCGTTATGTCGAGGGAGTGTGCCCCACATGCGGCGCGGCAGACGTCAGGAGCGACCAGTGCGACTCCTGCGGCACGACATTCGAGCCAGGGGACCTGAAGGAACCTCACTGTATACAATGCGGAAACATGCCCGAGATCAGGCAGACGGAGCACTTCTTCCTCAAGCTGAGCGCTTTCAGGGAGAGGCTTCTCGACTACGTCTCAGATAAGGACTACTGGAGGCCCAACGTCAAGACCTTCACGCAGAACTGGCTGAACGAGGGCCTCAACGACAGGGCGATCACCAGAGACATGAGCTGGGGAGTGCCTGTGCCCGTAGATGGATGGGACGGGAAGGTGATCTATGTCTGGTTCGATGCGGTCATCGGATACCTCAGCGCCTCCATAGAGTACTCTAACATCATCGGCAGGCCCGACTACTGGAAGGAGTTCTGGCAGGACCCCGAGGTCAAACATTACTATTTCATCGGAAAGGACAACATCCCCTTCCATTCGATAATCTGGCCGGCCATACTCATGGGCGAGGGAGGCCTCAACCTGCCCTACGATATACCCGCAAACGAGTATCTCATGTTCGGCGGCGGGAAGCTCTCCAAGAGCCGCGGAGGAGCGATCGATGTGCCCAGTGTCCTGAAGAGGTATGACGCGGACTCGGTCAGGTACTATCTGTCGATCAACATGCCGGATACCCACGACTCCGACTTCTCATGGGAAGACTTCAAGACCAAGATCAACAACGAGCTGGTCTCCGACCTCGGTAACTACTACCACAGGTGCCTGAGCTTCACCCAGAAGAACTTCGGTTCGATTCCCGACGCCGCTCCGTCCGAGGAATCGGCGGAGGTCATGGAGAAGATAGAGTCCACGTTCAAGGAGTACAGCGAGCTTCTTTCTAAATGTGATTTCAAGAAGGCGCTAAAGTCGGTCATGGACCTGGCCCATTTTGCGAACAGGTATTTCGATTCGTCCAAACCCTGGGCGCTTGTGAAGAGCGACAGAGATGCCTGCGGAAGGGTCATGAACACCAATCTCCGCATCGTCAAGGCGCTGGCGGTCATGTCCTGGCCGTTCATGCCCCGTTCGTCAGAGAAGATATGGGGGTACCTCGGCATGGGAGGGACCATCGAGGAATGCGGATACGGAGGCATGACCGAACCTCTACCCGCCGGAACGCAGCTGCCAGAACCCGTGCCCGTGTATAAGAAGATCGAGTTCGAGGACGAGAAGGAGAAGAACCACGAGGCGCCCGCCGCCGAACCAGAGATCATCAGTCCCTTCGCCGACTTCAGGAAGCTGGACATCAGGGCGGGCACCGTCGTCAGCGTTCAGGACCATCCGGACGCAGATAAGCTCTACCTGCTGAACGTGGACATCGGAGAGGAATCTCCAAGGCAGATCGTGGCGGGCCTCAAAGCCTACTATCCGAGGGAGAAGATGCTCGGCCGCAAGGTCCTCGTTGTATCCAACCTCAAACCCGCGAAGCTCCGCGGAGTTATGTCCTCGGGCATGCTTCTCGCGGCGGACGACGAGGACATCGGCGGAAGCGCGGTCCTCCTGCTGACCCCTTCGAAAGAGGTCCCCGACGGGACGAAGTTCTCGTCCGGCATGGATTCCTCTTCCTCGCGTATTGAGTACAAGGACTTCCAAAAGGCCGTCCTGAAAGTCTCAACTGTCAGAGACGGTGTGTTCGTCGCAGGCTCCAGGAAGCTGGATTCCGCCGAAGGATCCCCCCTCAGGGCCGTGGCGGTCTTCGACGGAGACAGAACGGTCCTCCTCAGTGACGGAAACGGCAGCGTGGCCACCGTCGACGGCGAGATCAAGGACGGTGCCGGCGTAAGATGAAGGCCGACCTGCACATCCACTCGTCATTTTCGAACGACGGACGCACGGACCCCGTGACCATAGTGGATGTCGCGGTCAAGAGGGGCATAGGATGTATCGCGATAACCGACCACAACAGCTTCGAGGCCTACGATCTGGTTAAGAACGACGGCCGCCTGATAGTCGTGCCCGGAGAGGAAGTTTCGTCCAAGGAGGGCCACATACTTGCCTACGGTATAGACAGGCACATACCCAGGGGGCTTTCGGTCAGGGACACCATTGATGCCATACACGATGCGGGAGGGTTTGCCTTCGCCGCCCACCCGTACAGATGGTGGTCTGGCCTCGGGGAGGACGTCGTCCTTGCGAATCCGTTCGACGGTATCGAGGCGGTGAATTCCAGGTCATACCGTAAGGACAACGCGAATTCGGTGGCACTCGCCGCAAGGGTCGGATGCCCCGTCTCGGCGGGGAGCGATGCCCACACCACGCGCCACATCGGATACGGATACATCATCCTGCCGGACGGCCTCGCCTCCTGGGCGGAAGTCGTGAGAGAGATGATGTCCGGACCGTTGCCCGCCGATAGCTCCAGCAGGCACATGAAGAGCACTCTGCGCTACGGCTTCAAATCAATAGGCCTCTGGATGTCCAGAGGCTTCAGGAAAATGTGATCCGGCGGGAAGTCCCGCCGGAGGTGGTGTTTATTTCATCAGTCCGACGGACCTGAGCTCTGCGGCGATCTTGTCGACCGCGCGGGTGACGTCCGGGGGGACCTTTGCTCCGGTGCAGACCATCTTTCCGCTGCTGAACAAGAGTACGACCACCTTGGGGTCGTCCAGCCTGTAGACGAGTCCCGGGAACTGCTCCGGCTCGTACTCGACCCTCTCGAGCCCCAGGGTTATGGCCACGGTGTTCAGGTTGATTTCCTGCTCCAGGTCGGAGGAGGCGACTATGTTCTGGACTTCTATCTTGGGCTCGATGCTTATAGTGATGCCTGCCTTCTCAAGGTCCTTGGCGACTGTCGTGACGGCCCTTACGACGTCTTCATAGCACTTGGCGCCCGTGCAGACTACCTTTCCGCTCCTGAAGAGCAGAGTGGCGGTCTTGGGGTCTTTCAACCTGTAGACGAGTCCCGGGAACTGCTTGGGGTTGTACTCCGCACCGTCGAGGGCGCCCTCGATAGCGTTAAGGTCAAGTTCCTGTCCCAGGTAGCTCGAGGCGACAACATTCTCGATTTTCATTTTTGCCATTTTCATACCTTATATAGGCTATTTAAACCCTATTTATATAGGTTCCGCAGAAACATGCCGTGAATTAAAAATGAGAATGGGGTCGGGAGGGAGAATTGAACTCCCGTATGCGGATCTGCAGTCCGCCACATAGCCACTGTGTTACCCCGACGGCCAGTCACTTCATCGATTGAATATATTAAATCATTTCGTCACCAGGGGGATAACGGTTATAGGTCTGGTCGTGCGATACTCGGGCATGCACTGCAAGGATATTTCCGTGTTGGAGGCCGATTTTCCGCTCACCGAGGAAGGTATACGCAAAGGATTGGTGGGCCACAAGGCCTACGTCAGGGCACGGTATGTGGTCATGTCCCGGGACGGCGGCCACGCGGTCGCCGAACTGCACAAGTCGGAGGGCACTGGCCTGTTCAGGACCGTCGAGTCCGTTGACATAATATCTCTGCCTGCCGACACGGTGTTCGTGGACATGCCCGGGGCGGACGTCCTCAACCTTCCGGAAAGGGCCCAGATCCAGAAGGAGCATCCCGGTAAGACCGTGGTGGTCCGCGGGATGTTCTCGCACATAAGCTTCGTGTCCGGGGTGGAGCCCATCACCCTCAGGGTCGTGGACAGCGTCCCCCCGTACCCCTCGAAGACAGAGATATCGGTAAACAGGGCGCTGGAGTCCGGATTCATCGATCTTCCGATCGTCACCGAGAATCTGACGATCGACATCCAGGACATGGCCTCCAAGGTGAGGACGGAGGGGGTCATGTTCCCATGCAAAGTGTCCGGGCTCGAATCCGATAAACCGTTCTACTTCCTCGACGAGAACCCGGAACTCGGCCACGAGGTCACGTTGTTGGGATGCGACACGTCCCGGAGGATATTCAGGGAGCTGTACGGAAGGGACACGTCCATGATTAACTTCTGCCCCAGGAACTTCTGCCCCAAGGACGGGGTGAAGACGATAGTCAGATGCTGCAAGGTCAGAGAGGGCCACGTGATAGACGGCGACACGGCGATAGTCCCCTGGGGAGCGACCGTCCCGGAAGTTACGGCGGCTATAAAGGCGCTCTTCCGCTGATCAGAACCTCTTCCTTCCCTCGGCGAAGGCCCTGTACCCCTCTTCGGAGCGACCTTCGCGGCAGAGCAGCTCGCCTAGAAGGTACCAGGAGTCCGGGTCATCGGGGTTGCGCCCCAGGCTTTTCGTGAGGTGGTCTATCGCCTCTCTTATGTGTCCGCCGTCCGCCAGCACTCTGCTGGCGGAGCGCCCCGACGTCTCTTCGTCGAGCACCTGTCTCATCTCCTTGGAGGCGCGCTCCATCAGCACGTTGACCGAGTTGGCAGTCAGCCAGGGATATCTCGCCATGATCATCTCTCTGAATGGTGCCGCACGCTCCGGAACGATCTCTGCCGTCCCCGTTTTGAATATCTTCCTGGGGACGTTCACAGTAAGCGTTCCGTGGTGTACCTCTATGTGACCTTCCGGAACCGACAAATTCTCACCTTAATCTGACGATGCGGCCGCACTCGTCCCTCTTTCTGGTCCCGAAGTCGGAAAGGCCGTCCAGCTCTTCGGAGCTGAAGACGGGGCCGTCCCTGCACACCCTCCGGTCGTTCATCACGCAGCATCCGCATACGCCGGCGCCGCATTTCATGAACCTCTCCAGAGAAAGCTGGCAGTCGACCCCCTTCTCTTTGCACGCTTTGTGAAGATGATACAGCATGACTTCGGGCCCGCAGCCGATGACCAGGTCGTAGTCCTTCTGTGACATTTTCTCCTTCGCAAGCTGCACCGCGTTCCCGTGGAAGCCGCGGCTGCCGTCGTCGGTGGATATCCAGACGTTCTTGCTGTATTTCCTCGCCACGTCGTCCAAGATTATCTCGCTCCCGGACCTGGCGCCTATGATCGTATCACATCCCGTCTCCTTTATGGACGGTATCAGCGCCGCGGCGCCGACCCCTCCGGCCACGGCCAGGACCTTTTTTCCTTTCTTGATTGTAAAACCGTTCCCGTAAGGCCCCCTTAGCCTGACGTAACCGCCGACCTGCATGTCGTGTATGGCGTTGGAGGCCTCCCCTATGCCTTTCACGGTTATCGCTTTGATCTTCCCCACACGGGAAAGCGACATCGGGACCTCGTCCACGCCCGGCGCCCAGACCATGACGAACTGCCCCGGCACCGCCGGGACGTCCCATTTGAATTCGAGGGTGTATGTGTCTTTGCTCTCCTTCATCTTGCCGATGATCTTGACAGTCTCACTCACGCGCAACACCAACCATTTCAGCGATGGACCCGTAGCCGTGGTCTGACATGAACATCTCCAGGCCCCTGTTGATCTCTCCGAAAACCTTCGGTCCCCTCGTGCCCACCGCGCTTCCGACCTGGAACGCACTGGCTCCCGCGAGGAGGTATTCGGCGGCATCCCTCCAGTCCGAGATGCCCCCCACGCCCACCACGGGTATGCTGAGGGCGCCCCTGAGGTCGTAGACCGCCCTGATGCCCACAGGTTTGACTGCAGGTCCCGACAGGCCCCCGAACCTGTTGCCGAGGACAGGTTTTCTGAGCTCCGCCGAGATGACCATGGCCTTCAGCGTGTTGATTGCCACCACCGCCTCGGCCCCGCCGTCTTCGGCGGCCCTCCCCAGGTCAGATATCGACGACGTGTTCGGCGTCAGTTTCGCCCAGACGGGCACGTCCACCGACGAGCTGACGGCCGAGACGATGGAACGCACGTTCTTAGGATCGGAGCCTATCTCGGCCCCGTAACCCTCTGCATGGGGGCACGAGAGGTTCAGTTCCACCGCCGATGCCCCGTAATCCTCCATCTTGGCTGCAAGTTCGGCGAACTCCTTGGCGTTCGATCCGAATATGGACCCGATGACGGGTCCCGCCCGGAGCGCAACGGCCATCTCCTCGGCGAAAAGATCTATCCCGGGGTTCGGAAGTCCCATCGCGTTGACGTAGCCACCCTAGACCTCGGTGAACGTGGGATTCTTGTGTCCGGGCCTGGGCGCAAGACCTATCGACTTAGTAACGACGGCGCCCGCGCCGGATTTGATCATCCGGACCATCGAGTCCCCTGTCTCGTCCATTATCCCGGATGCGACCATGCCGGGCCGTTCCAGCCTCAGCCGTCCGAAGGCGATTTCCAATCTACCCATCGCTACCGCATGAAGGTCTCTTAATAAAACCCCTTCCGAATGCGTAAGCGTAATGAATATGGAAATCATGGCCGTGCCATGGACATATCGTCTCTACGGAACGATTTTCCCACGATGAGGAACAACCGCGGCGTCTATCTGGACAGCGCATGCCAATCCCTGCGCCCGGACAGCGTCGTAGAGGCGATACTCGGATATTACAACGAATATCCTTCCTGCGGGGGCCGCAGCGTGCACGCGATGGGCTCCAGAGTCTCCATGGCCGTAGACGCCGCAAGGGAGTCGCTGGCCGATTTCTTCGGTACCGACGACCCGGATTGCTATGTGTTCTGCAAGAACGCGACCGAGGCCATCAACACCGTCGCCTTCGGTCTCTCTCTTAAGAAAGGCGACACCGTCGTGACGACAGATTCGGAACACAACTCCAATCACGTCCCCTGGCTCGTCATTTCCGAGGAGAAAGGCACCCGGAGGCGCTACGCCAAGACGACGGACGAGGGGGAGCTCGACATGGAATCTTTCAAGGAGTGCGTGGAAGGAGGCGTAAATGTCGTCTCCGTCGTACACGCGAGCAACGTCACGGGATGCGTCATGCCGGTGGTCGAGATATCAGAGATCGCCCACGACGCCGGAGCGAAGGTCATCATCGATGGGGCGCAGGCCGCGCCCCACATGAAGGTGGACCTGGAGAAGATAGATCCGGATTTCTACTGCCTTTCGATGCACAAGATGCTTGGCCCGTCGGGCATGGGGGCCCTCTACGGAAGGTCTGACGAGCTCGCGGCGCTCAGGCCGCTTTCTTATGGGGGAGGGGCCGTCGGCCTCGCGACTTACGATTCGGTCAAACTGACGCCGGCGCCGGAAAAGTTCGAGGCGGGGCTCCAGGACTATGCAGGCATCGTCGGAACCAAGGCGGCCCTGGACTATCTTTCCGAGGTCGGAATGGAGAATGTCGAGGCACAGGACAGGAAGCTCATGAGGCAGATGGTCCGGGAGACGGAGGACATGAAGGGGCTGAAGCTCGTGGGCCCCTCGGACCCGGACAGGCGCAGCAGTGTTTTCTCGTTCAACATCGACGGGCTGTCCCCACATGACATAGCTATGATGCTGGACAACATCGACGGCATCATGATCCGCTCGGGGCTGCATTGCGCCCACCCTTTCTTCGAGGGGAAGAAGATCGGAGGGAGCGCCAGAGCATCGGTATATCTATACAACAACGGGGAGGATGTAAGCCGTTTCTCCTCGGCGCTCAGGAAGGCCGCCGAGACCTTCGGAAGGTGATCACGCCGGGGCTATCCCGGGACCGGACCTCTTCAGCGTCACTGTTCCATCGTACCGGAGCGAGAAATCTTCCGATCCGCAGGAGATCGGCGAGAGGTATTCCCTTTCCCCGTCGCAGAGTATCACGAAATGCCCCTCGACTCTGACAGAACATCCTGCATTCGGAAGAACGTCCCATCCCCTGAGCGTCATCGTGTCCGCCTCGGAGCGGTAGAAACCGTCTATCGTTTCTGCGATGGAATCCACCGCCTCAGTCATCCGTACGTCCCCTTCCGACGAACAAATTGCGGAAAAAGGTGCCACGACCGCGCCGAGGAGGACAGCCCCGCATATGCAGAGCACGACCCTGGACATTGTGAACTCAAGCAATCACTCTCACCTCCACCGCGCATCCGGCGCCGTCGGCCACGCATTCGAACAGCAGTGTCCTCTCCCCGGACACGGCCACTCCGTCGCCGGCAATCCTCACTGCCGGACGGTCCATGACCAGGCGGCCGACGTCCTCATCACCGCAGAACATCCTCACCGCATATGCGTCGGCGCCCTGACCCCCGATTACGAGCCTGTTGCCGTTGCCGACGGATATCTCGGCAGTGAATACGCCGCCCTTTCCGGCATAAAAGGTTTTTTCTGCGGTGTCGGAAACCACCTCCGCCTGGACCATCAGGCCCGAGGCCTCGGTGCCGTCCCTATAATCTTCAACATAATCCATCAGGACGGGCACCGCGATGGCCAGGATCAGAAAGGTCACGGCCAGCCTTACGGGCATGCCGATCACGCCCTTCCTGTCCATCCTCATGCGATCACAGCCACTCTTGCCGTGTTGTTCTCGCCGAATCCCGATGCGGAGACGTTGACCCTGATGAATCCCACCGTGCCGCCCTCCATCTGGATCTTTAGACCGGTGAATATCGCCCTTCCGTTGGAATCTGTGCTGACATACGCGGTCTTGCCGTTCCTGTCGGTGATGCCGAGGCCCGAAAGCACAACCGCCGCGCCCTCGATGGGCTCGCCGTCCTGGTCCGTCACTCGGACCTCGATGATGCCGTTGGAGGTGCCGCCGTTCACGAGCACGACATCGTCGGACATCACGTCGACGGACCCTATGGACTTGGGGCCTTCTATGTTGCCCATCCATCCGAGTATTATGGCGGTGCCCATGGTCGCCACGAGAATGACGATCATCAGTTGCAGCGGGAGGCCCTCGATCCCTCCCCTGCGGTCGTTCGAAATCCTTTTCCTTCCGTTCTTCATGAGACGCTTGACATTTCTCATGACAACAGATTCGTAACGTCAGGGTATAAGGGCTCCAAGCTACAGTTAACCTTAGATGGCGGGCTCACAGGCAGATTTCGTAAACGGGCGTATGGACGGCCCCCGACGGGGTGAGCTCGCTGCCGAACACGGTTATCTTTTTGCAGGGGAATCTGAGGAGGTCGGTTCCTTTGTATCTTTCGATTACCGACGATGCGGACGGCGCCCCTCTCCCGTCCCTGGCCCTTGCCAAAGTTATGTGGGGGACGAATTTTTTCCTGTCGTGCCCGATGCCGCTCTCGTCCAGCTCGGCGGATATCCTTTCTGCCAGCATTTCCAGTTTCCCTCCCGACTAGGCGCCGGCCCATACGATCCGGGGGCCGCTCTTCCCGGGGAAAGACCCCATCATCCCCACGGTGATGTCGAAAGGACCGATGCCGCGGACGGCCCTCTACACTGCATCCGAGACGTCGCGCAACCGCTCATGTCCGATCTCGCCGATGAAGCTCAGCGTTATGTGGAGGTCCCCGGCGCCGTAGACCCTGAGCCCGCCCGCGGCAGAGAGTTCTTCGAGGGGCCGGGACAGCGACGGCCCGTCCGGGACCTTCACAGCCACAAATGCCCTCATGCGATCACTTCACGTTCACAAGCACATAGTCTGCGGAACCGAAACCCATCTTCTCGGCATGCTCGAACGTGCTCTGCCATCTCGTGGTCGGGTGTATGCAGGCGAACATGTCCTCAGGAACCTCGCCGCCGCATTTCTCGTAGAGCATGCCGCCCCTGATGGGCGGCTGTTTCGTCGCGAGGTCGATGCACGCCTTGTCCAAGGCCACGGGGTCGAACGACGCCAGCATCCCCACGTCCGGTATCACCGGCGTGTCGTTCTCGGCGTGGCAGTCGCAGTTGGGCGAAATATCGGTCATGACCGTGACGTGGAAGTTCTGTTTTCCTTTGACCGCCGCCATGGCGTATTCCACTATCTTGGCGTTGAGCACACAGGCATCCTGGTCGTTCTCGACCGAGATCGCATCGTAGAGGCAGGACCCGATGCATCTTCCGCATCCGACGCATCTCCCGGTGTCGATGGCGGCCTTCCTCCCCGAGAAAGAGATGGCGGACTGCGCGCATTGGCTGGCGCAGGTGCCGCATCCGACGCATTTATCGCGGTCGACCGACGGTTTCCCCGCAGCATGCATCTCCATCTTCCCGCGGCGGGATGCGCATCCCATCGCCAGGTTCTTGAGCGCCCCGCCGTATCCGGTGAGCTCGTGGCATTTGAAATGTGTGACCGTCAAGATCGCGTCGGAATCGAAGATCGCGCGTCCTATCTTTGCGGCCTCCACGTATTCGCCGTGGATCGGGACCTCGACGTCGTCGGTCCCCTTCAGGCCGTCGGCGATTATAATCTGGCATCCCGCGGACATGCGGTCGAAGCCGTTGTAGTTGGCAGTGTCCATATGCTCGGGGGCGTTCTTCCTGTGCCCTACGTAGAGCGTGTTGGTGTCCGTGAGGAAAGGTATCCCGCCCATCTTCCTGGCGGTCTCCGCGATCGTCCTGGGGATGCCCGGCCTCAGATAGGCGAGGTTCCCCAGCTCGCCGAAGTGCATCTTGACCGCGACGAACTTCCTGTTCAGGTCCATGCCGCCGATGCCCGCTTCCTCGATGAGCCTGCCGAGCTTGTCGGGCACGGTATCTCCGATCCCGGTCCGCATGTCCGTAAAGAAAACCTTTGACGCCATGGATGCGCCATGTTGTTACAGGTATAAATCGGATTTTTCTGCGCGTCCGCGGCGGGCCGGAGGCATGTTCCGGAAAATCTGAAACAGTCACGGACAGCCCTATTTTGTCTCCGAAAACTTTGAGTGTCCCCCACCCGACAATACGGATTGCTGGGTGTAATTATTCCGAAGCCCCGATTATTTAAGCCCGGGCATTGTTTGAAATACAGAAACATTTTACCCCGTTTAACGGGAAATCAATCCCCGTTGTGAGGAATTGAAATGTACACAATGAGTCCCTATTCCGGCAAGCTCCTCAGCGACGAGGAGGCAATCAAGAAATACAACGGTGAGAATCTCTGGGGTCTGCTCGTCTCAATCGACCTGGGAGAATGCGACCATTCCAAGATCGCAAGTAAAGAGCACATCGCCCAGTTCGCCATCGACCTCGCCAAGCACATCAACATGAAAAGATACGGCGAACCCCAGGTGGTGTTTTTCGGAGACGAACCCAAAGTACAGGGATACTCTCTCGTGCAGCTCATAGAGACCTCTATGATTTCGGGGCACTTTGCAGAGGACACCGACCGCGCGTTCATCGATATATTCTCCTGCAGGGAGTTCGGACCCGAAGATTCTGCCAAGTTCACACAGGAATACTTCGGCGCCGAGAAGATGCAGTACTCCGTGTCCTTCAGGGACATTTAAACTTCTTCTTCTCCTTACAGAGAGATATCTTTTTCCTTTATGTGCTAATTATTTTTTTGATTGTTTGAAGGCCTCCCAATGAGGCCAGCTTATTTTTTCATCAAAGGAACATGTCGAGTATAATTAACCCAATTGTAAAAAAGAATCCAAAATGTGATAAAATTCAAAACATTTATATTCGAAAATCGGCTAGCGATATCAATGAGCCTGAACTGGAATTACAAGACATGGGGGGCAGTGGGGGTATTGATCGTACTCCTCGCCGCGTCCGGCACGGTGCTGTCCATGGAAGATTCCGAGAACGAATCCGTCTCGATACTCGCGAGGGCCAACAACGACGGGTCGGGGATCTTCATAAGGGCGGACACCGCGAATCTGGACGATATGACCGAGGTCGTGGACGGAGTCATCACGGCTGTGAACCCGGAACTATGGGTGGGAAAGGTGTTCATGACGCCCGGGCCCTCGTCGATACAGCATATGATATTGATGGACATAGTCAAGGAGGACCTCGGCCTCAATTTTGTCCAATACGGCACGGAGGCGGATAACGCGGTATTCTGGACGCAGGTGGCCCCGGGGCAGATGAAAGATAAAATAGAAGACAGAGACATCGACGGAGGCATCGCCTGGGAGCCCCATTATGCCGTGGCGGTGAGCAGCGGTACGTACGTCGAGCTTATGACCACCAGCGACTACTGGCCGGGACATCCCTGCTGCGTTGTCGCGGCCAACAATTCATTCCTTTCCGGCAACCAGAACGCCACCGAAAGATTCCTTGCGGCATACATTCTGTCTGTGCAGTGGGTCACGGACGCATTGCCGGAGGATTCCGAAAACCACGACGAGCTTCTGGAGATAACGAAGAGGATCGGCACCCTCTCCTCGTCTTCCGCGGACGAAGTGGCCGAGGCCGCGCTGGTCAACATCACATACGCCTACGAGATCGGAGACCTCGAGGAACAGCTCGCCGAAGTCGTGGACACGTACAAGGCGCTCAACATCGTGCAGCAGAGCACGCTGACCGAAGCCGGATACGATTCTTCGCTGGCCTTTACCGAACATCTCGTGGACGAGCGGTATGTCGCCGGGGCACTGAACGGAGAAGGCGACGTCAAGACGGCGATTGAGCTGGGATACTTCGGCGGGTCGCTGACGCACATAGGCGTCGCGTACCTGGCCGCAGACATACACCAGATCGGCCTTCACGTAGGAATCCAAAAGGGATTCTTCGCTAACTACGGGATAGATGTCGAGCTGCTGGGCCCCTTTCCGGCCGGAGGCGACGTAATGAACGCGCTGCTGTCCGGACATGCGAGCATAGGCTTCGTCGGTTCCCCGCCCGTGGTATCTTCATCCATAAACGCGCTGAGGGTCTGATACGATGGAGTTGCAATCGATTCTTATAATATGCGCATTCTGCGTCATAACTGGTATCATCATCCTAGACGCAATGGATTCGCCATCGAAGTATTTGGTCTACGACAAGGACAACAGACGCCACCGCATGCTGAGGAGAGTAATAATCGCCGTCGTATCGCTGGTGGTGTTCGTCCTGATATGGTGGAACCTGTCGCTGCTTCTCGATAATCCGGCGATACCCACACCGAAGACGACCTGGGAAGCGCTCGTGTTCCTCTTCCAGAACGGCGATTCGATCTCCGGGATGACCATGTGGGGACACATGGAGATAAGCCTTAAGAGGTTCTTCGCCGGGCTCCTGATCGCTCTGGCCATCGCCGTGCCGTTCGGGCTCCTTCTCGGATATTCCGATACCCTGAAAGAGTTCTCATCCCCGACGCTGGAGGTCCTCAGGCCCATCGCCCCGATAGCATGGGCGCCCATTTTCCTCTTCGCTGTAGGTTACACGTGGGGGCCGATCCTCGTCGTGTTCGTGGGGATATTCTTCCCGATACTGACTAACACGATATTCGGCGTGAAAAAGATCGATCCGAACTGGGTCGATGCGGCCAAGACGCTGGGGGCATCGAAGGTGGAGATCTTCGTAAAGGTCATGGTCCCCGCGGCGGTGCCCTATATAATGAACGGCCTCCGCATAGGCATGGGAGTGGGGTGGATGTGCATAGTCGCCTCCGAGCTATACGCATCGTTCGGAGGAGGCGTCGGCTACTTCATCAGCATACAGGCGCAGATGGGGTACTGGCCCAACGTCTACGCGGGCATAGTCATAATCGCGGTGCTCGGAATACTGACAACCAGCCTTGCGGACTACGTGCACAAGGTCATCACCAGAAGGATGGGGATAGAATGAGCGAGAAGATAGTTGTAAACCATCTTAGGAAGGTCTACAGGACCGACGAACAGGAGACCGTGGCCCTGGAGGATTTTTCTCTGGAGATCGAGAAGGGCGAGCTGATATCCATCGTCGGCCCCTCGGGATGCGGAAAGACGACCCTGCTCAGGCTGATAGCCGGGCTCATGGAGCCGTCCTCCGGAGAAGTGGTCATAGGCGGGAAGAAGTGCACAGGGCCGGGCCCGGACAGAGGGATGGTGTTCCAGGAGTTCGCCCTGTTCCCCTGGCGTTCGGTGAGGAAGAACGTCGAGTTCGGCCTGGAGATCGCCGGCATGCCCGCCGAAGAGCGCAGGAAGACCGCCGAACGCTATATCAGGGCGGTCGGCCTCGAAGGTTTCGAGGACAGCCGGATCCACGAGCTGAGCGGAGGCATGAAGCAGCGTGTGGGCATTGCAAGGGCCTTGGTGACCAAGCCCGACGTGCTGCTCATGGACGAGCCGTTCGGCGCGTTGGACGCCCAGACCCGCAATATCATGCAGGGCGAACTGCTGAGGATAGTCGAGAAGACGGACACGACGATCCTGTTCGTGACCCACTCCGTCGACGAGGCGGTCTATCTGTCGGACAGGATAGTCGTCCTCACCAAACGTCCGGCAAGCATCAAGGACATCGTCGAGATAGACCTTCCGCGGCCCAGGGACCGTGCTTCGCCCGAGTTCATCAGGTTGCGCAGGCAGATACTGACCGAACTCGAGGACGAGAACGTCAGGCCGTCCGTGCACGCCGAGGCTCTGAACGGCGGTAAATGAAAAAAGGGCGGGGTTGTCCCCCGCCCCAGAGGTTTATCACGACAGCCTTAGGGAGTCGAAATGCATGACCTTCTCGGGGCAGACGTACTGGCATCTGTAGCAGGCCGTGCCGAGGCAGTTCTTGGTCTTCACGGTGATCGTCTTATCCTTGCCGACGGTCAACGCGTCCTCGGGGCATTCGCGCTCGCATTTCTTGCACCCGGTGCAGCCCTCCATCTTTCCCACGAGGTCCGTGCCGATCTCGTGAAGGATGTAAAGGCCCCTCTCTCCCAGGTCGGCGATGTCGCGCATCGATATGCGCGTGACCTTCGGGTGCCCGGTGGGCTTGGGAAGCGCCTGCAGCCCGGCGGCGACGTTGTTCTCGTTGTACTTGGTCATGCTCATCCCCTCCTCGCAGTACGCAAGCTCTTGGATGTATATCTGCTCGAATACCTCGTCCCCTGCGAACATGATGTGGTTTGCGCGGATGCTGTCGGCCGTCTCCTGTAGTTCATCGAGAAGCTCGGGGCTCATCAGGAGGTCCGTGGAAAGCGCAAGAGAGGTGTTCCCATACTGATAAATGTTGTCGCACGTGGGGGGGAGCAGGCCGACGTCCCTGCCCTTGACAGCATCCACGTACGTACCGGACGCTCCGCACATGTACATCGTCTTGAGGTCAGCGAACTTTGTGCCCGCATGCTCCAGCAGCGTGAAGTGGCCGGCCCTCATGGCGCCTATGGCCTTCATGGCCTCGGAGATGTCGTTGCTGGTGATGAACACGCCGTCCTGCAGGTGCATCATACCGTCTTCGGTTGTCAGCTTGCCCTTTTTCCAAAGGTCGCTTTCCTTGGCCACGGCAACGGCCGCAATGACGCCTGTGCCCGTTATGCCGACGGCTTTGCCGTGCATCGGTCCCTCTTCGGACACGACGCCGAGGCTGAAGTCAAACCTGTCGCCGTTCTGAGGGATGAGGTTCTCGTCGAGGACTTTACACACCCATTGAAAATCGTATTCCAGGTCGCTTATGGCGCCCGGGGCGGCCAGCATGCCGCACTCGATGGACTGTCCCTCCATGGCCGGGCCGGCCGCGGCGGACCCGGTGTAGATGTCGTCTCCCACCTTCAGTGCCATCTCGGCGTTGGTGCCGTAGTCGGTGACGAGGCAGTTTTCCTTTTGCTCCAGGAAGCCACTTTTATACATCATTGCCAGAGCGTCGGCCCCAATCTCGTGCCTTATGGCCGGCGGGACGTAAAGTTCGGTCTTGTCAGGGACGTCGAACCCGCATGCGACGGCGCTGAACACGCCCGCGTCCCTCTTCTGGTCCTTGATTCCCCTGACCCTCTTGGCGTTCTCGCCCGCGAAGGCGAGGTCTTCTACGGGAATGTTCTGCGCCAGCGAGAGCTGGATGGGATTGCCGCAGACACTCATCCGGACCACGTCTTTAAGATCTATCCCGAGTGTCTTGATGAGTTTGTTCACCGTATCGACGACTATGTTGTGCGCCACGTCCTGCCCGACCCTTATGCTGAAAGTCAGGTGGTCCATTATGTTGGCGCCGGGCAGCGGATGGCATTCCGTTATTGACGTCGACAGGATTTTTTTTGTCTTCAGGTCCACCGCGTGGGCCCTGAATCCGCTCGTTCCCAAATCCAGAGATATTCCGTATTCCATTGTTTTTCCTCCGTTTTTAAACCGTTTTCAATGACGGTGATTTCTGTCGTTGCAACACCCTCCGCGGTGCTCGCAGCTCTCGTCATCGTCATCATCGTGATGGCGGTCCTCGTGCCCATGATCATGCTCGTGATGCTCGTGTTCATGGTCGTGACAGCGGCAGTCGTGATGCCCCAGCTCGATGTCCAGACAGGCGTCTTCGAGCACATGGTGCATCGTGTGGTCAAGCTCGGCGGGGTCCACGTCTAGGACGGCGCACATCAGGGTGAAGGAAACCTTCTCTGAAGGTTCCAAAGTGCCGTGTATCTCGACGCCGTTGTCCATGTCGATGAGGTTCAGCGTCAGGCCGGAGCCGTCCTCGCGGTATATGGCGCACTTGATGTGCCCCAGGAGCACGCCGGACTCGCCACCGACCCATTTACCTATTTTCAGGAGCGCGTCCGCCATCCTCGCCTGGGCGTCCGCGTTGAATCCCGTGATGCTGCCGGTGAAGCCTACGGCCGCGCCGCCCGCTTCCTCAATCGAGTTCTCGTGCTCCGTGCCCTCGTGCTCATCGTGTTCGTGCTGTTTCATTTCATCATCTCGTATACTTTGTCCAGATTCTCGCCTGTCTTCACCGAGATGGACAGAAGGGGCTTGTCGGGGAACTCTATGGACATCCATTTCTTTATCTCGTCCATCTTCTGGGCGTTGGCCAGGTCGCTCTTGTTGATCAGGACCAAGTCGCTGCCGTGCATCTGTCTTTTGAAGAACTCCTCTTTCTTCTTTATGAGGTCGTCGAACCTTTGCACGTCCACTATCCCGATAATGAAGCATCCGTCGGGATCGATCATGGAAATGCGCACAAGCTCCTTCACCTTGTGAGGCAAGGCGAGTCCCGTCGGTTCGATGATAATGATATCGGGGTCTATGTCCCTCTTGATGTTCCGAAGTGCGTTCTGAAGCGTCCCTGACAGAGAGCAGCATATGCATCCGTTGGGCAGTTCGATCGCATCGTACCCTTCGGCCTTGAGGGTCGCGCCGTCCACGCCGACCTCTCCTGATTCGTTCACAAGAAGCGCCACGCGCAATTTCCTCTCGATGTACATGGACGCGAGCCTCATCAACAGGCTGGTTTTCCCGCTTCCGAGGAATCCGCCCAGAATATAAACATACATACTAGGTGAACTGGGCAGATGTTATTTATGCATTTACCAACGGCCATCGTCGGACACGGTCATTCCAGTCAAAATGGTGGGTCAGTAACACAGATTTACGATTTCATGTTAAAAAAATCCTTAAATATATCTGAACGTCGCAGACCATTGCCAGACCATTGCAGGTCATGAAATAAACCTGGCTAAAGGAATGTTATCCCTGGTATGAGGTGCCGTTGTCCGGTTCACGCGTGCGTATGAATATAATATATACCTAACATAGCTGGCTATGTTTTTTTTCAGAGAATGTATCTTAAAGCGATTTATTAACACAGACGTTGAATATATATGAATCAATAGATGCTTAGTGAAGTACAAATATGGATTAACCATCCATCCATGAAACGGCATTTATACCCTCAGCAAAATACTAACATTGCAGGCGAAAGCCTGGGAGGAAAAACAGTATGCTTAGCAGCAAAGGAGTAGACTTCAGCAAAATACTGAGGCGCTATGATGTCGACCAGCAGGTCGCAGCCACTCCTCAGGAGATGGCGAAAGAGATGCTCCCGCATGACCCCGTTTTTAGAAAGGTCGCGGAAGAGGTACTCTATATGAGGTTTAAG
>JBFXEL010000010.1:0-45926 GCA_050180115.1 Candidatus Methanomethylophilaceae archaeon | reverse complement strand
AAAAGAAACAGGTACACGGGAAGCAAAGGTATCTGCGACACGAGATTCGGAGGCGGTACGGAACTGCTGAGCGGTACGTTCTCCTTCGACGATGCCGTGAACGCCAGATACCAATCGGTGCATGGGGTGACCATCAACATAAGCATCCTTATTTGGACATCGATCGAGTCGGAGAAGGATGCCATCCCCAGAACAACAGCGAATATAGGAGTCCAGACAAAATTGATTATCAAAGCCGAGGAAGTGAACTTGACGTTGAGAAAAGACTCCTCCAACATCTTGACGTCCACGGAAAGGAGTTTTCGAGAGGCTTGGCGAGAAGGTCGAGGGAGCCAACATCTTGACGTCCACGGAAAGGAGACGAAGAAAAGCATCGCCATGAGGAATGGTTCTATCAAAGAGGGTGACCAGTCTCCGAAGTCTGTATGGATGCCCGGTGAAACTCCCGCGATGGCGGACATTGTGATGAAGAACGGCTGGACCTTCTCCCCGTATTTCACCCTCTGCCGGCTGGCTTTACGACCTAAATAATTTTACTATGCCTGCCGGACCGAGATTTTCTCATCAGGGCGCAGGTACCCGCGTTAGTCTTCACCGCCCGGAGATATCAATCTCCACTTGGATGTGCCAGATGATGATAAGATTGTGCGGTCCGAGATATTTTACCGTGAATTCCCGGGACCGACGGGATTTTCGCGAGGCTTCCTTCTAAACTGTTTCGTGCCCTTCCTGCACCTTCAGGCAAGATCTATGCACACCATGCCGCAGAGATTGAGGAATATCTCAAATTCGCCGTAATATCCTGCCGACAGCATGCCTTCGGTGTCAAGCCAGAGCTCCCTTGGTGACTCGTCTGCATCCATGTATCTTGACTACCGTCGACTGTGTATTTTTACCTTCTATGGAAGGCTTGGCGTTTCAGATGATGCGCCCGCACGTCAGACAAATTATATTATGGGGGACAGGTTACGGAGGGAAGAGGGTTGATGTGATCGACAGAAACACGGTATTGAGAAACCTTGAAAAGTACGATCTCGGCCAAGCGAAGGTAGGAGTTCTCGCTTCCCATTCCGCGCTGGATACTTGTGACGGCGCGGTTTCGGAGGGTTTCAAGACCGTAGCAGTGTGCCAGAAAGGCAGAGAAAAAACTTTCAGCAATTATTTCAAGGCCCAGAGGGACACGGACGGCAATGCCGTGAGAGGTGTAGTAGACGAGACCCTGGTACTCGACAGATTCTCCGACATTCTCAAGACCGAGGTGCAGAAGGACATCATTGGTAGGAGCGCACTCTTCATACCCAACCGGTCCCTGGTCGCCTACTGCGGCATCGACGCGATAGAGGACGATTTCACGGTTCCGATGGTAGGAAGCCGCAACCTCCTGAGGTCCGAGGAGAGAGGGGACGAAAGAGATTACTACTGGATCCTGGAACAGGCCGGGCTACCCTTCCCGAAGAAGGTAGAGAAACCGGAGGACATCGATGGCCTGACCATAGTGAAGGTCCACCACAAGGTTAAGAAGCTGGAAAGAGGCTTCTTCACCGTCAAAGATTACGATCAGTTCGTTCAAAAGTCCAACGAGCTCATACAGCAGGGAGTCATCGAAGAGAACTTCCTATCCGATGCGAGAATGGAGCAGTACGTCATCGGTCCTGTTTTCAACCTGGATTTCTTCCACTCTCCGCTCGAGGAGAAGGGCGAGAAGATCGAACTTCTGGGAGTGGACTGGCGTTTCGAGAGCTCTCTCGACGGATATGTCAGGCTTCCTGGTAAGCAGCAGGTCGAACTCGAGGAGATGGGCATAATGCCAGAATACACTGTGTGCGGCCACAACTCCGCAACGCTGAGGGAATCGTTGCTTGATAGCGCCTTTGAACTCGCCGAGAAATACGTGAAGGCCACTCAGAAGTTCTACGACCCGGGAGTGATCGGGCCTTTCTGCCTGCAGACCTGCGTGGACAAAGACCTGAACTTC
This sequence comes from Candidatus Methanomethylophilaceae archaeon, assembly GCA_050180115.1. Classification (GTDB taxonomy): domain Archaea; phylum Thermoplasmatota; class Thermoplasmata; order Methanomassiliicoccales; family Methanomethylophilaceae; genus VadinCA11. The sequence goes on along the minus strand of JBFXEL010000010.1, from coordinate 43,951 downwards.
TTCATTTACGACGTAGCGCCGCGCATCGGCGGCGGAACCAACGTACATATGTCCGTGGGCCACCCCTACGGCAACGCCCTCTGGAGGAGGGAGATGAGTACCGGAAGGAGGCTCTCCGTGGAGATAAGGCGCGCCATAGAGCAGGAGCGCATCGAGGAAATAATCACCTGAGGCATTTCAATGATTCACAAAAAAACCATACTGGCTATAGTATTGATAGCACTGGTTGCCGTTCCGGCGCTTTCCCTGTACGATTCGGAGGAATGCGAGGCCGCATCCGAGGGCAACTGCCTCATGATAGACACCTCGAGCATCTCCACCGGAGGCTTCGACACGAGGACGGCAGGATATGTTGACGTCACCATATTCAACAAAACTGATGCAGAAGCGTCGGTGCGGGTGTTCATAACATATGAGAATGGGACATCCAGGCTTGCCGAGAAGACCGTCACGATCGATGCCGGCAGCTCTGCTAGGATTACACTCAACTTCACTATTGACTCCGCCGGCACCAAGAACCTGACAATATGGGGAGAATCCGACGACGCCGAGTTCCTGACGGACGGCGATGGCAACGTGCTTAACTCGGCAAACTTCACCGTATGGGTAAAAGAGTCCATATGGTCGAGCTGGACCACATATGCGGCCATAATCGCCATAGTCGCGCTCATAGCCTTGGCGGTATTCCTGAAATACCGCAACGCACCGAAGGCCGAGCAGACGGTAACCTTCACCGAACTCGAGGAGCAGAGAAGAGGCAGGACCTCCCAGAAGTCGGTCCAGCCCAAGACACCCACCACCGAGAAGAAGAAATATCAGGGCAAAAGCAAGAAATGAACTGGAGATTCGTCGACCTCGGGACCGTTCCCCCGGAATACGGTGCCACCGCGGATGCAGCGGTCTTCGAGGAGGTCTCCGGAAAACGCTCTCCGGCCACGCTTCATGTATACTGTCGCGACAGGACGACGGTTTCGCTTGGAAGGTTCAGAAATCTGGATGCAGACGTGAGGCGCGAAGCCTTCGAACGTCTTGGCATATGCGCAGTTAGACGTATAAGCGGAGGCAGCACGGTCCTCACCGGCCCATCCCAGATAATATACTCTTTCACCTCGGAGGATTTTTTCAGGAGCAAGAGAGATTCCTATGCCGAGATATGTGGATGCGTCGCTTCGGCATTGAATTCCCTGGGTCTTGACGCGGTGTACAAAGAACCTAACGACATCCTCTCTGGAGACATGAAAATCTCTGGGGGTGCGCAGTACCGTGCGGGAGGATTCCTCATTCAGCACGGGACGGTGATAATAGAACCGGAACCTCTCATCGAAGACGTTCTGATGCCTCTCAAAAAACGCAGCTATTCCCGTACGACATCGATATCCGAGCGTCTGGGACATTCAGTTCCGAGAGGCGCCGTCTCAGAAGTTCTGAAGACAGCGTTCCGGGAAAAAATGTGCCACGGTTTATCAGACGGGGAACTCACGAAAAGAGAATTGCGTTTCATCGCCGAGAACTCGGAGCGTTTCAGAGTCTGAGCTTGGGGTCCTTTAGGTCTATGAGGGCGACCTGGCGCGGGTCCATGAAGAACCCCGCCTTCTTGTGAAGGAGTATCGACGGCGCGTTCTCCGGTTGGATCATGCTGTGGGCCACGTCCGCCCCCTGGGAGATACCTTCCTTTAGGCATGCGGTCAGCAACCTGTATGCAATCTGGTTGCGCCTGAAGTAAGGGTGCACGCCCATATTCTCTATCCATACGAGGTTCTCTGCATCGGCTATATGATGCAACATCTGGGCGAACAGGAATCCTATGACCTCGTCGTCCTCCACCGCGACGAAGCTCAGCCCGCCTTCCAGGTACGCTCTGAAGTGCTTCCTGCTACTGGCCCCCAGGTTTTCCTTCCACTCTTCCGGCAGTTCATCCCATTTGTTCTCGATAGTCTCTTTGAAATACTCTCTTATGCAGGACATTTCCAGCTTGCGGACTCCCTCGAGGTCCTTGAGCTTGAGTTTTCGTATCTCCATCACATCTCCTCCGGGGCGCCCATTCCTAGACATTCCAGAACGTTCCTCAGAACGATTTTCGTACATTCCACGAGCGTCAGCCTCGCATTCGCGCTTGCGCCGGAAGAAAGGACCGGCACGGCGGCATAGAATTGGTTGAAGGCCGATGCCACCTCGTGACCATACGCGGGAAGGACGTGAACCCTCTTCTGGTTGCCGGCCTCAGAGATGACGGAGCTGAATTTCGAAAGTACCTTTACCAGCTTGATCTCGTACTCGTCCGTCAGTTTCGAAGCCTCGGTATCACGTTCGAAATCCCCTGCCTTGCGGAGCATGCTGCATGCCCTTGCATGCACGTACTGGACATAAGGTCCGCTGTTTCCATCGAAATTGAGCGCCTCTTTCCATGTGAAGACAAATTGCTTCTCGGGCTGGACGCGGACCACGTTGTACCTTATGGCCCCTACGCCGACGACACGTGCTATCTCGCGCATCCTCTCCTCGCTCATGTCGTTGCGTCTGCTCCTGATCTCCTCGTATGCGCGTTCGACCGCCTCGTCTATCAGGTCGTCGAGGTAGACCACGACACCATTCCTTGTGGACATCTTGCCCTCCGGGAGCGACACAAACGCATAGAACATCGGTTCGGGCTCCATCACGCATCCCAGGATCCTCAGGGCGTACGTCAGCTGCTGGGACCCCAGCTTCTGGTCCTCCCCCAGGACGTCTATTACACGGTCCGACCTCGAGAATTTACTCAAATGATACGCTATGTCCCTCGTCGTATAGAGAGTCGTCCCGTCCGACCTTGTGAATGTGAACTTGGTGTTCTTGCCGTTGACCCCGAACTCGGCCAGGTCCACATACCAGGATCCGTCTTCGGTCTGCCCAGCATAATCGGTCCTTTTCATCCTGGAGACCACGCTGGCCGCAGAACCGTCTGCTATGAAGTCCGATTCCCATGTGTACCTGTCAATGAAGACATTGATGTTAGCCAGAGATTCCTTCAGACCTTCGAGCATTATCTGGGCCGTGTGCCTCACAGACCCTATCACTTCCTGGTCGCCCGCCTCGAACCTCCTGAGCATGTCCGATATCTGTTCTCCGACGGCGGGGTCCTCTTCCATCATCTTGTTCGCTTTACGATAGTATGCTACGAGCTTGTGGTCGATCTTGTCCCTTTCTTCCTCTTCGACCGATCCTTTCGGGATATTCTCCACGCCCCAGGTAAGGATCACGACCTGCTTTCCCACATCGTTGACGTAGTATTCGGTGACAACCTCGTTGCCACACATCTTCAGGCATCTGGCCAGCGTGTCGCCTATTATCGGGTTCCTGGCACGGCCGACGTGTATAGGCCCTGTAGGGTTGGTAGAGGTATGCTCGACATTGACCCTGACTCCCGTCGGAGGCAGGCTGCCGTAACTGTTCCCTTTCGCTATTATCTCGTTGAGCGTCTCGGTTACCAGGATGCCGCGGTCGATGCTGAAATTGACGTACCCGTTCAGGCAGGACACCGCACTTATGGATCCGAGGGGCCTTATCATGCCCGCCAGTTTCTCGGCTATGTCCTTCGGTGACTTCCTCATTGCCTTGGCCAGATTGAAGCACGGCACCGCCAGGTCGGCATCTCCCACAGAGGGGACCTCAATTTTGAACTCAGCCTCCGAGCCGAACTCGGCCAGTGCATTCCTCATCGCAATTTCAACCTCGTTCCTGAAATCGTCAGCTATGCCCATTTTTCCACTACCTTACGACAACTTGTACCTGAGAATCGCCGCTATTCCTCCGAACGCTTTGATCAGTATATCCCCTTCCTCCGATTCGGGAGAAATAATCTGAATACTCGTTCCAAAGCCTTCCGCCATCTCGAAGAACTCATCCACGAGATCGTTGTCTTCGATGACCTGCGCCGGCTGCCCGCACTCACCGCACAAGTGCTTGCCTTCAGAACTGTCGAGAATCTCTTTCGTTACGTGTCCGGACTGGCACTCGAGCGTTATATGCCTTTTGTTGAGGGCTTCGGATATCAGCAGCGTGTCCACCGCCCCTGCCTCGGTCGCTGCCCGGACGTCTGGGTAACCGTATGCTGACTGCCCTCCGTCCGGCTTCCTGATCTCGTCGAGGAGCCTCTGCACGTGCTTTTTCTCTTCTGTGAGCTTGATGCCTTCCATAGTGTCCTTGGCCATTTCGACCAGTTCCCTGATCCCCGACTCATCGGTGTTCCCTGTGTCGAACAATGGCGAGACGACCTTCTTTCTGAGCTCGTGGTGCATATATCCCTCTTTGATGAAGAAATCCTTTGTGGCACCGGGTCCTCCGACCACTATCCCTTTGAGTTCCGGCTTATCTAGGAACGCCTCGGTGCAGTAATCGGCAACCTTCTTGTAGAACTCGTGGGCGGCGATCTCGATGAGACGTTCGAAACGGACGGACGACTGCCCTCCCTGGTGGTGTTTGCTGGGAACGAGGGAGTCGAAATGTTTAAGGATCGATATCCTGGAGCCGCTGACCATGCCGATGGTGGCCTCCTTCCTGTCAATGGTTATCAGCCCATAGGATGTCTTGTCCAGGAGCATTGCCTCAAGAGTTTCGGTGAAGAACGACGAGTCACACCTGTAGAGGAAGGCGGTAATCGGCTCCGGAGGGACGACAGTATACTGGACCATCTTGGTCTGGTCCCCTGCCCGGGGCACCTCTCCGCAGAATATGACAAGCCCGTTGGGCGGTGGCGACTTGTATGTTTTTAGGCGGGAAGCTATCGAATCGATGGCGCTGGTGACGTTCTTCATGGTGGTCTTCGACTTGATGTTCGAAGCCTGGGACTGTTCCTCTCTCAGGTAGGACATTACGTCCGATATCTGTTTGGACTCGGGAATGTAGACTGATATCAGCTCTGTGCCTCGGCCTCGGTACTGCGTGATCTCCTGCATCGCCTTCTTGAAATCGTACCTAGCCCTGTCCAATGTATTCGAGTCACCCATTGTACGCACCTAATATTTTTATGTCAAGTGAGCCTCCGTAATATAAGTATTGGTGATATAACGGAGAAAGTAGTTGTCTCGATAGGCGGTTCGATTCTTATACCGGGAAGGAACGACGGCAAGTACATCGGCGAACTGGCCGCACTCCTGAAAGAATTATCCTCCGAAGTTCATATATCGGTGGTATGCGGCGGAGGAAAAACCGCCCGATATTACGCACAGACCGGGTCCGACATCGGCGGCACGATGTACCAGCAGGACCTTTTCGGCATCGGCGCCACGAGGATGAACGCCGGCCTCCTGGACCTGGCGCTGGGTTACGGCAACTACCCCGACATCCCCGAGACCGTGGAAGAGGCCGTCTCGCGATGCGTGGAGGGAGAGATCGTCGTCATGGGCGGGACCGAGCCCGGCCACACCACGGACGGGGTGGCATCTATGCTCGCCAAAGAGCTGAAGGCGGACAGGATTGTGAACGCCACGTCTGTGGACGCAGTATATTCCGATGACCCCCAGACCGTTCCCGGCGCGGAACGGTATTCGGAAATAACGATCAACCAGCTCGAAGAGCTGGTTTACGGGGAGCACGGCGCATCGAAATCAGGGATCTTCGATCCTTTGGGAGTGGAGATCGCCAAGAACCACAAGATTGACATCTTCATGGTGGATGGAAGGGACCTCGGGGACCTCAGGTCCGCTATACTCGGCCAAAAAATAAAAGGTACCGTGGTCAGGTCTCACTGATCCAAGGGCTCGAAGTCCGACGAGCCCACCGTCTCCAGTCCCTCCGACGCCGCCAGATCTTTTACCCTGGCGGCTTGGGGGCCCTTCATCGACTTCTTATGCAGGAATATGAGCTTTGTGCCGGTGGCCCGGCATGCTTCGCGGAGTATCCTGGCGACATCTTCGTCGTCCCTGCCTTCGATCTGGTAGTTCGGGACCATGTGCCCGAAGTCCGCCTTGAGACTCAGGGCCGCTTCGGTGAACCTGGGGGCGTAATGGCCTCCTCCCACTCCCACGACGGCGGGATTTTCGCTGCATGGATTGGTTGCAAGCACATGTGCCAGTATATCGGCGGCATGCTTATTGCCCCAATGGGAAGCATCGCTTCCGACCTCGATGAAGAACGTGGGCCGGTCGACCCAAGGCCCATGATGCGTGACTTCGAAGCACACCTGCGTCCCATCCATGTCATTGAGTTCGGATATGCGCCTCAGCGCGTCGGTCATGTATCCCGGTGCGGACCTTACAAGCTCCCGGGGCCTTCCGCCGAGTTCGTTCTCGTGATAGTTGCCTATGGGGTGTACGGTCAAAGCCGGGCGCCCGCTTTCCGAAGAATGCCTGGACATGAATATTATCACACCGGGGTCTGCGCCGAATTTCGCCGCAACCTCGAGAACATCCTCGAAATCAACATGCCATCGTTGGGAAGAGAGCATGAACGTGTCCCCGTGGCGCATCATTACCGCTCCGTCATCACGACCGGCATCTTCCCAGTCCAACATGTCCAACAGACAGTCCCGCATATTAGCCGAGGGAATATCGGGCTCGCTGCATACCAATAGCCTTTTCATCGCCTGCCTCAACTTCGACGGAATATATACCATGATACTAGAAAGACTATATGCATACACCTCCATCGGCGGCCGTTACAATGGATATCGCAACAATTCGAGAGAGGATCCTCCTACACCTCAGCAGATTCAGGATGATCAACGAGGAGGAGGTCTACAACCTGCCGTTCGACCTGACCCAGGACGGCATAGCCACCGCACTGGGAATATCCAGGGCCCATTCATCACTGGAGCTCAAGAAACTCAGGCAGTCAGGAAAGGTAAGAGAGAGCCAGGTCCATGTTATCGGCTCGGGAATCAGACGTAAGGTCTACTACCTGGAACCGGACGGGAGGACCGAAGCGGAGCATGTCAAAAAGAAGCTTGAAGATGCGGGCGTTCCCTTCGAGACCGTTCTGGACATGCGAAAATGCGACCCGTGCCTCATGTGGGATAAACTCAGCCCCTCCGACAGGGACGCTCTGGGCCTGGCATGCGTCATCAGGGTGCCCGTGAACAAGAAGCTTCTTCCACCCACGGATTCGGGGGTCGTCCCGGCCACCCACGAGGGTATTGTCTGCATATCCGCCGAAATCAAAAAACGATACCTGGCCGCAGTGGACCCCGAATCGGTAAAAAAGTGGAACAGTGCCGCCGCGGACTGGTGGATGGACAACCTTGGAGACGACCAGGAAAGGCTTTACCATCTTTCGGCCGCCGGTCGTTCCGTGGAGGCGGACCGGCTGCTGGTCGGCAGAAGCGCGGAATTTCTGGAGAACCATAACGACGATCTCTTGGAAACCGTCAAGGGTATGGCCGACCCAATCAGGAATCCGTTGGCTTCCTGGAGCGTCCGGGCCGGAATCGCAGTGATGTGCGGCGATGCGGAATTCGCTGAAAGGGCAGCGGAGGAGCTGGAAAGATCGGGTTCGGACGAGGCCTGCATCGTTCGCGCGGAATCTAAGCTCATAAGGAAGGACCCGGAGAAATCGCTTGCGGACGCCGAGAAGATCTACGCATAGAATGGCACCGCCAGGTCCGCGATGCTGGTCGGCAGGTCCCTTTACGCTCTCGGCAGATACGACGAAGCGGACGTGTCCCTGTCCGATACAATAAAAAAGTTCATCGAAACGGGGGACATCTCCCGCCTTGACGAGATGATGGTCCTTCGGGCCGGCACAGCGTATGCGCGGGGCGACAGGGACGGCTGCCTGAGCATACTGGGGAAGGCACTTGCCTCATGCAGGAACGAAAGCAGAAGGGAGGGAATACACACATTGACCGATGCCGTCAGGTCAGGCAAGGGCTTCCCGGTTTTTGACTGATCAGAAGGTCCTGCTGCTCCTGAGGGTATCGATATCGGATATGTAGAGTTCCCGGATGTCCCGGATGTTCCATTTGAGCATGGCCAGCCTCTCGAATCCGAAGCCCCACGCGAGCACCGGGTGATTAACGCCGAAGGGGGCCACCACCTCGGGCCTGAATATTCCCGCGCCTCCGAGCTCCATCCACTTTCCGTTGAAGAAGACCTCCAGCTCCAGGGACGGCTCCGTGTAGGGGAAATAAGCCGGCCTGATACGGATCTTATCGAATCCCATCCTGGCATAGAACTCGCGTATTATCGAGATGAGCGTATCGAAGTTGGCATTCTCATCTATCACAATGCCCTCTATCTGAGTGAATTCCGGGAGGTGCGTGGAATCGATGGATTCCTTCCTGAATATCCTGGATATCGAGAAGGCCTTGCAGGGGGCCTCGGGATGGGCCGCCAGGTACCGTATGCTGCTCACGGTGCTGTGCGTTCTCAGGATTGGCAACTCAGAGAATTCCCTCGACCATTTCCCTCCCCATCCGGTGGATCCGGTGTCTCCGCCGTTTTCGTGGAGGTCTTTGACACGTCCGACCAGCTCCTGGTCCTCCTCGCTTATTGAAGACGGGTTGTCCAGATAGAATGTGTCCTGGAGGTCTCTGGCCGGGTGGTCCTGGGGCGTGAAAAGGACATCCATGTTCCAGAAGGAGGGCTGAACGTAGTCGGAGGACATCTCCACGAAACCCATGTCCAGGAACATCTGTCTGACCTGGTCGCTGAGCCTGGTTATCGGGGACCGTTTGGCCGGGTAGATGGCGGGCGCGAACGTGCGCACATCGTATTTGCGGTATTCGGCGCCCTGCCAGTCACCGCTCTGTATGAGACGATCGGTTATGTCGGTGACCTCTCTCTTGAGAATTATCCCGGATTCCGCTATCTTCCTGCCTTCTTCCGTTATCGTGATCTCCCTGGCCACCGCAGGCGCCTCGCGGATTATCCCCCCGCGGCCTTTCAGCTCGTTCACGGCCTCCTTATCGGAATCCCTTTCGGCGACAGGGCCTTTGAGGAGTAGCTCCATGAATTCTTCCGCGGGCAGTTTCTTTTCCAGGGACGCCCTGCCTTTGTCCGTGAGCAACAGTGTTTTGGAACCGCCTTCGTTCACGATGTCCGCCAAGCCTTTCCTTTTCAGCCATCCGACCGCTATCTTGTCCTCTCCGCCCGGCATGGCCTTCGCAAGTTCGGAGATCCCCATCTTGCCGCCGGCAGAGGCTATCGCCTCGATGGCCCTCCTCTCGGGCAGCCCTTTGACCGCTTCGGACCTGTCGCCGATAGCATAGAACATCGTGCTCTTTTCGGTTATCTTTGCGAGACCTTTGGTCTCGAGCCACGATGCAGCCCCCATCACTTCGACCTCCATCGAGAAGTCATATTTAGAGATCAGATCCCCGGGGGATGCATTTCCTCCTGCGGCCTGAAGTGCCAGCAGCAGTTTTATCTCATTATAGCTGAGTTCTCCCGCAACATCGTGGTCCATCTTATTCGCCGTCCTTGTTCCATTTGAACCCACCGTACGTCATATCTCCGACGATTTTGCGGGCCTCCTCGCGCTTCGCCTGATGGCCCTCCAGAAACAGGTTTATCCTTGTCGTCAGCTCGACCTTACATTCTCCGCAGAGGATACATCCCGAGCGGCATCTGTCGGCAAGCTCGTTGATCCTGGAATCGTCCTTTTCGAACATATAGAAATAATACTTGAACACTGCGCAGACCTCGGGGTTCCCGCCCTTCTCCCTCTGTTCTTCGACGGACACGCATCCCCCGGTGAACGCTCTGCCCACTTTCTTCTTGACTGCTTTCGGTCCGTCGGTAGTGTATATGGTCGCGTTCTCGTCGGAGGAGGACATCTTGTCCCCGCCCCCCAGCCCGGGGAACATCTTGCAATACATCATCGCGGGTTTGGGGTACCCGAGGCCGGGGGCGACATCCCTCGCTACTCTGAAGTGCGGATCCTGATCTATGCCGCAGGGTATCAGGCACTGGACCTGGGTGCCCGTCTCCTCTGTGGGGAGGAAGGCCGGTGCGGCCTGTATGGAAGTGAAGAACACCGATCCGATGTTGGTGGAATTGTCGAACCCGAACACCGCTTTGGCCGTCGAGAAAGTCACCTTCTTCGATACTTTCAGGGCTATCGGATAAAGAGCCTTGATGTTCTCCGTATCGAGGATAATCTTCGTCTTATCGGGATCGAATCCCAAAGCTACGAAGTCCAGTGCGTTCTCGTAGGCCATGCGTCTGGTGTCGTCGAGCGTGAGGTCCTTGAACAGAAACTTCTCATCATCGGTCATCTGGAACAGCATGGGCACCTTGAAGGTGTCCTGGATCCATTTGTTAAATATCCAGGGCATCATGTGACCAAGATGGGTGTTCCCGGACGGCCCTCTTCCGGTGTAGAGGAAGAATCCCCTTCCCTTTTCGTAACCGTCGAGCAGCTGATTGAGGTCCCTGTGAGAATAGAATATGCCGCGTCTCAGCATCGGATGCACATCGCCGTGCTTGGAAAGCCTTTCTAGAAGCGCGCCGTTTATCGGCGTCGTGCCGAATCTTTCCTGGAGAAGGCCGTAATCTATATCCCCAGTGACCTCCCAGGGCGTGACTTTGAAATCCTCTGTCATTGCGAACGGGACCTTCACGCACCACAACGATTTTAACCTTTATGATGTGCCACCGGGTTTTCCGCGGAACAAAGCGAAAAACGAATCCCTTATCTATCTAATTGGAAATCACTTCAGTATGTGGAGCGTTCTCGGCAAAGAAGCTATCTATATCGATATACCGTATGTTTTCGTCGAAAGGATGGGCGAGCTTTCGGGTGACGGTGAAAAGGCCGACAGGTTCAGGGCCTGCCTCGAGGAATCCGATGTACGATTCATGATGAACGGCGAAACGGGAGAGTGCTCGTTTTTGGTGTATGTTCCCGACTCCATGACTCCTGAAGACATTCAGAACACAGCAGAGGCCGCTCTGGAGGTTGCACAGACCTACGATGCCCCGCTGCTGATGGTTGAAGGCATCGAGCAGAGGTACAAGATAATAATAACAAACAACCAGGAGCCTGAGCTTCTGGGCCTCAACAAGACCGATGGTTTCAGCTCCGGGCAGGTATTCATGCCTATCTTCAAAGCGCTGGCGTCACCCGGAAGGATGAACCCGAAATTCCAGGGCTGATTATTTTACCTGAGGGAGTACAAGCTCGCCGAAATCGGACTTGTCCCTCTTCGGCGTGCCCGGTACGTCGTCGAACCTAGCCCTGCCGGACCCGCCTTCGTCGAGGCTTACAAATATGGGTACCGGACGGAATATCCGCCATTTAGTCACTATATCGTTGACCAGCGGCCTCTCGTTCGTGGTGTAGTAGAGTATGCATGTGTATCCCACCACGAATATTATCGCCAGAGCGGATGCGCCTATGTACGTCATCACCTGAAGAGGATCAGACGTGTTTATCGCAAGCAGAACGAATATCAGGGTCGCGCCTATGGGGAGCGCCATCCTTTTCAGCGTCTCCATGACCCCGCTGTGTATGTGGAACGCGCGGTAGTTTGTCTCCACCCTCACGTCCAGGGATTTAAAAATAGTGAAAGGCAGGACGAGAAGAGGTATCACCAGAATCAGTGAGAACATGAAGATCGGGATGGACTCCAGAGAGTCCTCCCTCATGAACGCGGGGTTCATCGATAAATATATCCAGATGCACATTCCGAGCATCAGCGCCATGGTTACAGTTTGGATCATCTCCTTCCAGGGTATCGACGTCCTCTGAAGGTTGTAGTTCATGGTTATGTTGCGGGTGTCCAGATCGTCCGGCACGTTGAAAAGGAACGCGACCATCCTGTCCCAGAGGCTCAGTTTCCTCTTCACGTTCATGTATTCGACGGAATGCACAACGCGGTAGAAGGTGACCCTCTGTATCGCCTCGGCCACCGCCACCACACCGGTGGCACCTATCAATATGAACAGCACGAAGAACAGGATGTCCGCCGTCACCCGTACATACTCCAGCCAGTGCAGTGCAAAGAGCGCCGCGACGACGGCCACTATTATCACGAATGATTTCCAGCGCCTCTCCTTGATGTAGATCACGATGCCGTCCAGGAACAGCGGCAGGGTCAGCAGGGGGATCAGGTCGTAAGCGGTGTATTCCCCGGTATTCAGGAGATAATAGTAGGCGACCGCACAGGGCATCAGCGCAAGCACGGTCAGCAGTACGATGCATTTGTCGTCCTTCCTCAGGAGGCTCAGTTCCCGGGACATCTTTGTCGACCAGAACGTTCCTCTTTTACCCTTCTCTATCTTCGGCTTCATCTGCGCTCAGTCCATGCCTCGACTTCGGCCTTCGCCTTGTCCCCTCTGAATAGCCCCACTATGAAACCCATGTCCGTCCATGTTTCCGTGGATATCGGTCCCAGGATGTAGTCGGTGATGCCGTCCTTGTGTCCCACGGGTCTTCCCTTCTGGTCGACCACGGCGACATCCACCGGGTTGTCGGCCCTCACGCGCACGTAGAGCATGCGCTTGGGCTTGACCTTAATCTGCGTAACTATGACGTTGCGGTAGCCCCCGTCCTCCCTGGGATCGAAATCCCCGACGGACATCAGCTCCGGTCCGAACACTGTCTGCTTTCCAGAAAAAATCGACATCTGTTCCCATTCCCCGTACCGCTAACGATGTAGATATATTTAGGCTGAGCTCCCCCTGAAAAATAGTCGGGCGTGAGTGCAGATCATAGGTCTGGGTCATCTTCCAGATCTGTAGAGAATTTCCACATCTTCGGGTAGTGGCCCGGCTCCATCAGCACCCTTTCGACCTTCACGGCCATGCCTTTCTCGGTGGCCATGATCTTGGAGGAAGACATGGCCGCCTTGCCTATGGCGACCAGCTCTCCGCGGGGAGTCATGATTGCTACCAGGGCGTTCTTCCTCGTCCCGTCGTCCAGCTTGTACACGCCTGCGATCATCAGGTCCGCCCCGTGGCATATGGCATCCACGGCGGTCGGCTTTACGATGAATTTCGGAAGAGGCTCCACAAGCACTTCCATCGGTTTGATCATGCTGCGAAGCCACTCCTCTCTGCCCTTCTCCTGCCAGAACACGTACGCGTCACTGAGGTCGTGGAGGGTGACAGCCTCCGACTCGTGCATCTTGCCCGAGCGGGTGCGCCTGAGCTGCACCATGTTGGCCCCGCATCCGAGGGCCTCGCCGACGTCGACACATAACGTCCTTACATATGTGCCAGCATCGCAGGATAGGCGAAAAAGGACGTTCCTTCCGTCAATCTCCAGAATTTCGATCTCTTTGACAGTCCTTATCCTTAGCTGACGTTTCACGGATGAACGAACAGGAGGCATCTGGTATATCTTACCTGTAAAACGGGCCATGACCGCCCTTATCTTGCTCTCCGGACGGTCCTTGTGGAGCTTCATCGAGCAGATGTATTCTTTGTCGGAAGAGAGGACTATATCCGTAAGACGCACGGCCTTTCCCGTGCTTATGGGAAGAACGCCGCTGACATATGGATCCAGTGTTCCGCCGTGGCCTATCCTTTCGGCATGTATCGCATCCCTCGCCCAGGCGGTAGCCTGATGGGAGGTGGGGCCGGAAGGTTTGTCGAGGGCTATCACGCCCGCCTGTAAAAGCTCGCCTACGGATCTGTCTGAAGGCCTTTTACCCCATTTATCCTGAATTGTATCAGGGTCTTTCACAAGCATTTCTGTCATTTATCGCTCCGAGGATCTTGTCGACTACCTCGTCCGGGCTTATCTCGTCGGTATCGATTATCAGGTCGTACACGCCCAGGTCTGTGGTATCGATGCCGTAGTACATCATATATCGCCTCGCCTCAGACTCCTCGCGCTCGATGGTTAAGGCGTATGCCGTGTCGAATTCTTCATCCTCCCTGACACAAATGCGCCTCATCCTGACCTCGGGGCTCGCGTGCATATATACCCTGAAGGCATCTATGCCGTTCATCTTGGTCAGATACGCGGAGAGCCTCGATTCCAGGATGATGTCGTTGTTCTCTCTTGCGACCTCGAGTATGATGGAGTCTATCTCCCTGTCTATAGAGGGGTCCTTCTCGGCCATGGCGCCGAGCTCAGAAACTGAGACTCCTTTCCTGGCAGCCATGTCTCTGAAGACCTGGCCGAAGACCTCCGCTCTGTAACCCAGGGCCTCAGAGAGTCTGGCACATACTGTGGTCTTCCCGGAACCCGGAGGGCCGCTGATGGTTATCCTCATTATACCGATGCCTTCCGTCCCTCTTTTTCCATCTCATCGATGCGCCTCTTGAGGAGGATGAACCTTATTATCTTGTTGACAAGCTGCCCTATGGGTATGCTTATCAGGGTGTAAATGAGAATCCATGCGGGGAGCACATAGGAATGCATTAGGTTGACGGTAGCCCACGGGACGTTTATCACCGTGTTCACCGAGTCCCCGCCTATGAAGAACCAGACCCATGAGTATATCGGTATGACGATTATCATCGTCACCGGCATGATCTTCATCTGGTCCTGGCTGGAGCTCATGGATGCGGCCATCATCTTGGGCTGCTGCTCCGTGAGCTTCTTCAGCTTGAAGAGATTGTTCTCCATCCTCGCCTTCCGCATTTCGAGATTGAACTCTTTCTGCACGTGCTGGGTCTTCGCCATCTTCAGAGGATCGGTCATGATCGACCTGATGACACTGCTGAGGGTGGTCATTATCAGACCGGCGATTATAAGCGTCGTGACTGGGTATTTACCGTCGAAATCGATGTACTGGAAGATATAATTCAGGTAGTAACCCACCTGCTCCCTGTACATAAGGACAATTATCATAACACCCATCGAGAGCAGCATGCCTAGCATTACGTTCTTAGGCATATGCGGCATGCTCTCCATCGCATTGGGCATGTTCCCTGGGCTTCCTGGATTAGGCATTTTCATTCACTCCCGAAGAACTCTCTCATTACAGGGTTCATCTCCATCATCTGCTCGCGTCCCATGGACTCATAGAACTTAATCAGTATCCCCACTGTGAGCAGCACACCTGTACCGCTGGCGTTGCCGGTGGTACCCAGCATGTCCGCGAATGCGGCCAGCGCGCCCACAAGCGCGCCCGACAGTATTGTTATCGTGGGGATATATCTGTCGAGCACACGTTTTAGCACTCTCGGGTCCTTACGGAAACCTGGTATCTGCATCCCGCTCTTCTGGATCTGGTCGGCGACCGCCTCCGACCCCAGATTCGTGGTCTCCACCCAGAATTTGGCGAAGAATATCGAGCCTATGACCATTACTGTGAAGTATATGGCCACGTGCGATATGTTGGCTATCGCCCCGTGCCCGTTGCCGTAGACGCCGGGGTCGAGTATCGGCATCAGCCACGAGGACAGGCCCGTGGGCGCCGACAGATACCATGCTAAGCCTCCGGCAGCCGAAGTGGATCCGGATTCGAAATAACCCAACGCCGAATTATGCCCGAGCAGGGGGACCCCGCTCAGGAAGTCGTTGGTATAGAACAGCAGGGCGAACATGCTGACGTTGGCGAGCAGGGCGGACATCAGTATGACTGGGATGTTGCTCGCGTAAAGCAGTTTGATCGGATAGCGTCCCCTCGCACCTCTGGCACTTCCATGCGAGAGCGGCAGCTCTATCCTGGTGGACTCCAGATATGCCACTATGAAGAATATCAGTATCGTGCATAGAAGCGCCACCATCGAGTTGGGCTCGCCCAGGAATATGGATTCGTATCCCCAGCTGGACATCTCACCCGGGCCGGTGTTTGCGAGTGTGTATATCGCCTTGGGTATAGTACCCGCGGGCGGGTTCTCCAGACTCATCGCCGCGCCGGACGATATGGGGTTCCAGTTCAGGGTACCCGTGAATATCGCCTGGGACACTCCCGCCGCTATGAACAGCGAAATCCCGCTTCCGATGCCCCATTTGGATATCAGCTCGTCCATCAGGAAGACTATATAGGAACCGGCGCACAGCTGCGCTATGATCACAAGCTTCGCCCCCCCGTCGCCGACATTGCCGACGAGACCCGAGGAAGGGACGAGATAGCCGAACACCTGGGGAACGGCCTCGAATACGATCATGACGATGACCAGCAGCTTCAGTACGGACTGGTAGCATGCCTTGTCGTCGCGTTTCGTCAGATCTAGTTTGATTATCTTGGCTCCGACGAAGAGTTGCATTATGATGGAAGCCGTGACTATCGGCCCTATGCCCAGCTGGAGTATCGTGCCCGAGGCTCCGGCCATGATCGTCCTGTACTGCGCGAACAGGTCCAGGGTTCTACCCTGGTCGAGCCCGTACACGTACACGTTGGTCATCACGAAGTAGAGCACCAGGACGACTATGACCCACATCAGCTTCGTCCTGAAGTGTACGTGCCCCTCAGGGCGTTGCACCGAAGGCAACCTGTCCGATATGGGCCTTAACTTGAACAGCAGACTGGGTCTTTCTTCCATCCGTAATTCCTCTCAGCCGTCACTCTGTAACGCTGCCGCCTGAAGCTTCGATCTTCATGCGGGCCTTCTCCGAGCTCTGAGCTACCGTAACCTTAACGGCTACATCAATATTCCCGTTTCCGAGAAGCTTGTCGATGCCCGCCTCGGTAAGGTTGACGCAGTACGCGTCACCCTCCCTCTTTGCGAACCCTCTGCGGATGTAGTCGTCGAGGTTCTCGCGGAGCTCGGACACGTTGATGGTTATGTTGGCCTGTACCTGGCTCTGCGGCCTCTTGAAGCCGTGTCTTCCGAAGTGGTCCGGGAAGTACTTCAGCATGCGCATCTTTCCCGTCTTGCTCAGGCCGGCCATACCGTGACCGCCGATGATACCTGCTCCACGGCCGGATTTCTTACCGCGTCCGTGGGTCCTGGATCCTCTCATTTTCTTGGTTCTGCTTGGCATTCTTGTCCCTCACAGCATCCTTTTGATAAGAATGTTGATGTCCGATCCCCTGTATCCGAGGGCCCCACCGACCTTGTAAGGTCTTTTGATGCCCTCGTATCCCTTTACGGGCGGGTGCAGGCGGAAAATGGGCTTCGCGCCCTCTACATCCTTCATCCTGTAGTCGTTCTCAATTATCGCCTTGGCCATCCCGTCGGCGTCGGAGAACTCGGTGTTCTCCTTGAGGAAGTCCTCCGTGAGGTCCTCTCCGCCTTCGACCTTGCCGCGCTGGCGGATCATCTCGGCCAGCGTCTCTGCGTCTACCTCTCCCCAGGTGCAGTAGTCCTTGACCATCTGCAGCATTCCTTTAATGGAATCGGACTCGGGCATTACCACGCAGTGGTTGACCCTGTTGAGCCCCAGTAGCCGCATGGTGTGCCTTATGTCGCAGTTGACGTCAGGCTGTCCGCGGACACGTATTATCGCGTATGCCATTTCACTCGTCCCCCATGAAACCGCTCTCGGGCTCGGTCATTCCGACCGGTCCGGAGACGATGTTGAGCTTCTTGGCCTGCTCCTCGGTGACCCTCATAGCGGACGTCATCCTGAGCGCCTCGTATGTGGCCATGGCATAGTTGACCTTTGTCTTGGTGTTGCCCCTTGCGAAGCCCCAGGCGTCTGTCACGCCAGCCATGGTCAGAAGGCTCTTGGCAACGTCGCCCACCGCAAGTCCGATACCGCGGGGCGCGGGCTTGATGAACACCGAGACCGAACCAGTCTCGCCGATTATCTCGAACGGCAGGGAGTGGAGCTTTCCGCATCCGCATTCCCATGAGCCGCATCCTCTCTTGATCTCGATGATGTTCAGCTTGGCGTTGTCGATTGCCTTCTTTATTGAGGGACCTACCTCTTTTCCTTTAGCCCTTCCGATTCCCACGAACCCGTCGCCGTTTCCGACGATGCAGGTGGCGGCGAACCTGACCCTCCTTCCGGAGTCGGTCATCCTCTGGACCATGTTGAGGTCTATCACTTCATCTTTGATGTCGGGGAGCAGTATGTCCACTATCTCGGCCTCGCGCAGCGGAAGTTTCGTTGCAAGCGCATCGCTCATGGTGGTGATCTCGCCGTTGAGGACCATCTGTCCCAACCTTGTTTTCGGGATCCAATCAGCCATATTCATTCAGCCTCCATTTTTTCTTTGAGACTGCCTACGGCCGCCTCCATTCCTTTGTCGATGTGACTTCCGTTCAGTCTGTCCTCGGACGGGAGTATGGACTCTCCGTGGGGGACTTCGAGCCCGGCGTCGCACATTCCTGCGACCGCCGCGAACAGCACTCCGCCCGCTTTCGGGTTCTGCATCCCGATGTCGAGCACTGCATGCTCGATGCCTGCCGCGAGGGCCTTCTTGCCGGCAAGGTAGCCGGTCAGGTAGGCCGCGGGTATGGACGAGCACGAATACTCCCATCCCATCCCGCGGAGCTCTTTGGAATCGGCCGTAGCCAATATTTTATCTCCTTCCATGGCGAACGCGGCGAACTGCACGCTGACGTTCCTGTTGGAACGCCTGAGCACCGCTCTGACCTCGTGGCCGGTGAGAAGCTTACGGCGGACATAGTAGTCCGTGCGGCCTTCCCTTCTCCTGCGGAAGGCGACTTTGTATCTGGGTCCTGTTGCCATCAGTTCTCCTCCTCCTTGAGGTATCCTTGGTTGGTCATGTGCTGCCTGAGGTTCCTGCGCGACTTGTACTGCCCGCCCTTGGCCCTCCTGTAGAACAGCCTGTAAGCGGAAGGCGTTATGTCGCCGTTCTCCCTGAGGGTCTTAAGCTCGTCGCGTATCGGCCTGATGATGGCGATCCAGCGGGCCTTGTCGCGAACGCGTGCGTTCGCGGATCCTTCCCTGCTGCCGGGGCCCTTCCTCTTTCCGGACGCTTTCTGCACCGCGGCGTGCCTGATTCTTCCCCTCGAGGTGCCGTTCTTCGCCTTGGCCTTGATGGTGCCCGAGTTGATAGCCGTGCGTATGTCCGCGCGGGTGATGCACTCTGCGACATCGTCGATGCTGTTGGGGTCAATCCAGACCCTGTTCTCTCCGCATTTGAGGATTTCTGCGGCCATCCTCTTCTGGTTGCTGAGGTTGGTCATTTTCACACCATCCTGTTGAGGACCCTTATGCCCAGTTCTGCGGCCCTGTCCTCTATGGCGATTCTCTTCTTGGTCCCGACGGTCCCGCCGATGCGCACGGCCTGTACCTTGGGATCGACATCTTCGAGCCCTGCCACATTGTGGACGAGGACCTCCTGGAATCCGGACGGGTGGAGGTCCCTGACGGACACGGGTCCGCGGAAGCCTATGTCGACAACCGGCGGACGCCTTTTGAGGTTCCTCTTCATCTTCGAGTGGATACCTTTCGGCCTTCTCCAGCTGTCTCCGAGCTTGGCGTATCTGAACCACTCCTGCCTTTTGAAGGCGGGCCTGCGGCCGCTGATTATGGCCCTGACCGCAAGCGCGTCAGCGGTCTCGTCGCTGAGCTCGGGCTTGGCCTTGACCACATATGCGCCCTGCTCTCCTGCCTCGACGACCTTGGCTTCCTCCGCCTTCTGCTCGGCGGCGGACTCCCCGGGGGTCCCTACGGCGTCCTTCCATTTCTCGGCGGTCTTAGGACCGACCCCCGAGAGGTTTTTGATTATCTCTCTGATCTTGCCTTCGTCGTTGAGGGCCTCTGCGAGCTCGGTGACCGTGGTGATGCCCATGGCCTTGAGCTCCGCCAGGTTCTCGTTTTTGAAGCCCGGAAGATCATTGAAGTTCTTTACGGTCATTCTTTCACCTTATGAGATTTATGGACGATGTATATTCCGTCCTGAAATGTTCTCTTGTCGAATCCGAGCCTTCTGGTCGCCTTCTCCATGTTGGCGGCGGTCTGTCCGCAGGCCTCCACGTCGATACCCTCGACCGTTATGTCTGCGCCGTTGACCTTGACCTTGCACCCGCGGACGATGTCCGCGTAGCGCATGGCGTGGCCTCCTAGGTAGTTGCTCACTTCGACGCGGTCGCCTTTGACGGCGACCTTCATCGGGAAGTGAGAGTACACTACCTTGAGTCCGTAGGTGTAGCCCTCGGTCACGCCGCGCACCATGTTCCTAACATGTGCGGCGAACGTCCCGACCATTGCTTTCTCCCTTGTCTTGGGGTACTCGCAACTGACTACAACGTGCTGTGCATCGACAGCCACGTTAACGCTGGGGTGTGCGAAGTTTCTGCTCAGTTCTCCCTTAGGTCCTTTGACCTTCAGAGTGGTCCCGTCTTTGGTGACGGTCACTCCTTTCGGGATGGCGATGGTACTTTCGATTATCCCTGCTATTGTCATCTTTATTCCTCAGTATACATATGCCAGCAGTTTCCCGCCGATTCCGAGCTCCTTCGCACGGTCCTGGGTGATCACTCCGGCGGTAGTGGTCATTATGAGGAGTCCGAAGTCCTGGGCGGGGAGGAACCTCGCTTCGAACTTCTCAATCTCGTCGGTCTTGACCGAATACCTGGGCTTTATCACGCCACAGTTGTTTATTGCGCCTTTGAGCATCACGTGAAACTCTCCGGCCTTCCCGTTCTCTACGTACTCGAACTGATTGATGTACCCGTGGTCCTGCATAACCTTCAGCACGCGGCCGATCAGTTTGGAGGACAACGAAATGGTGCATTCTTTCTTTCCGTCCGTAGCTGCATTTTTCATTACGCACATGGCGTCATTGAGTGGATCGCTCTGCATTTCATCATCACCTCACGAATACTTCTTGAATCCCAGCTCCGGCGCGATGTCCCTGAAGCACTGGCGGCACAGGTGCATCCCGTACCTTCTGATTATTCCCCTTCTGCGTCCGCAGCGGGTGCATCCGACCGCCCTTCCGAACTGTTTCTTAGGCTTCATCATTCCACCTCGATGTTGTACTTGCCCATCATGTACTGGATCGCTTCGTCGCGGTCCACACGCTGGGACTTGGGAATCCTCTTTGTGAGGAGCATTCTGCGCCCGATCCTGCTGCCGGGCCTCCTGAGGACGACGCTGACGTCCATTCCGAAGATTCCGATCTCGGGGTCATACTTCATTCCCTGGAAGTCCGTGTAGTCGGAGATTCCGAACGACATGTTCCCTTCCTTGTCGAAGGAGTAGCTGTGGATGCGGCTTTCCCTGATTGACAGGGCCTTCCTGAGGAACGTGTCGGCGGCCTCGCCCCTGAGGGTGACTTTGCACCCGAGAGGCATGCCCACGCGTATTCCCAGGTCCCTGTTGATCGTCTTGGATATAGTCTGCACGGGCTTCTGTCCCGTGACCATCTGGAGAACCTTCTGCGCCTTGACGAGCCTCTCGCCCGCCTCGCCGACGCCGATGTTCACCACGACCTTCTCGATGCGGATATCCTTCATCCCGGTCATTCAGATGCCCCCGGGAGTATAATCTCCGGCTTCTTTCCGCCGATGACGAAGACGTTCCTCTTCACGGTCTCCGTCCCGCCTTCGAACTTTACGACGTTGGCACCGTTGCCCCTGGTCACCAGGTACTCGGACACCGTCTCCGCCTTTCCGGCGTGGACTCCTTCGATGATCATGGCCGAGGCGCCGGCCACGAGGCCGTAGTGCGCCAGGACCGCCTGGTCCTCGAAGCTGATCTTGAGGGTGTCGCCGGTCTTGTAGTCGTTCTTGTCCAGTATGATGTTCCTTCCGCCGCTCAGGTTGATCTGATACTTGCCGCCTTTGATAAGCGTCTTGCCCTCGACCCTGCAGAGGGTCCACTTGGACCTCTCCTCGGTGGTCTTGGTAGCGGTAAGTTTTCCCTTGTCGGTCAAAAGAATGCGGTAGTGGACTTCCATCTTCGGTATAGAGATGACGTCCATTATTCCTACGGGCGCCTTGGGGTTCTTTACGGGCTTCCCGTTGACAAGAACCTCTCGGTTTCCGATTATCCTCTTGGCCTCCCTCGCGGTGTCACAGACCCCGATCATATCCCTCAGGACGGTGACCGCGGGCATGCTGTCCTCCACAGAGTGCGCTCCGGGAGACTGCTTGGCCGTCCAGACGCTGGATTTCCTTTTTATGGGCCAGGATCTGGGCGCGGCCAGTCTTTTCATGTGGTCGCTCATTGTTTAGCCTCCTTCTTGTTCTCCAGGGCGTCCATCCTCCAGGGGTCCTCGTCGTTGATCTTGACGATGACAAGGTTGGAAGCGTGGATGGGGCGCACCGTTGCGGTCCCGTCGGCCTGGTTGATTGTGATTCCCTCGATGGAAACGCGGCCGGTGTCGGTGAACACGTCGAGGACTTTCGCCTCAGTGCCGCGGATATCCTCGTTCCCTCTGAGTATGACGACCGTGTCGCCCTTGCAGACCCTTGCGGTGCGTACCCCGTACTTCACGCGCAGGGCGTCGCTCAGGTGGGACGAGACCATTTTTCTCTTCACGTGGGCCGGCGCGTTGGCCTGCCTCTTTCTCTGGACCCTTGCTTTGCTGCTTGCTGCCATCCTGATGCCTCACACGATTATGTTGGCGGTCGCAGACACGCGGGGCCATCTCTCGGCAGCCTCTCTGGCCACCGGTCCCTTTATGTCGGTACCTTTTGTTTCTCCGGTGTCGGTCACGATGACCGCCGCGTTGTCCTCAAAGGACACCATGGTCCCGTCGGGGCGCCTCATGGCGCGCCTCTGGCGGACAATCACTGCGAACACGATCTGCCTCCTCATCTGAGGGGTTCCCTTCTTGACCGATGCTACTATCATATCGCCTACTCCGGCGGAAGGAAGCCTCCTTGCGACGCCGTGGTAGCTGGGCACGGTGATGATCTCGATCACCTTGGCGCCGGTGTTATCTATCACGTTGAGACGGGAGCCTACTATCAGGCCATTCGTCTGGTTACCTGCGATTCCCTTCATCCGGCTCACTCCTTCTTAGCTATTACCGCATACGATACGGTCTTCGAGATCGGGCGGCACTCCATTATGGTGACCTTGTCGCCTACCTTCACGTCCATGCAGGGCGCGAGGTGCGCGGAGTAGCGTTTGGTCCTCTTCTCGTATCTTTCGTACTTCTGGTCGTATCTGGTGAGCGTGCGCTCGACCACCGCCGTCTTGTCCATTTTGACGGACGCGATGACGCCGTCAATGATCTGCCCCCTGACCGGGAGGCTGCCGTGGAACGGGCAGTCCGGGTCGGTGCATTCCGCTTCGGGGGCATTTACGTCAATTCCGATGTTTCTGGCTGTCATAATAATCACCTAACTTTTTTGATTCTGTCCTCGGGCCTGAAAAGGATCTCCGACCCCTCGAGGTCGATATTCCCTTCTTGCATGACGAATCTGAACAAATTGCCTGGTTTGGGTACCATTTTCTCAGTTCCGGCCGATTCGATGGTGAACGTGTTCTTGGTCTCGTCGACCACTTTACCGGAAATTCCCGAGTATGGTGCTGACAGCACTTCCACGTCCAATCCAATGAGTTCAGTTCTCATGAGGTCCACCTTTTTCATTCATCTTACTTCCGTCGTGAAGCCCATATCTTCAAGGGCTGCTTTCACTTTCTTCTTGTGATCGCCCTGAAGCTCGATGCGGCCGTCCTTGTATGTCCCTCCGGCCGCGCACTTGTTCTTCAACTGCTTCGCCAGGTCCGAGATGTTGATGTCATTCTCATCAATACCGTCGATAACCGTAACCATTTTACCGTATCTGCGGCTGTCCACCGATATCCTGACGCTCTGCTGTCCGCGTGCGATCTCCTCGCACATGCACAGCTCTTCCGGAAGCCCGCAAACAGGACAGATTCCACCCATCAGATTTCTTCCTCCTCCTTCTGGACGGTAAGAATCCGGGCGATATTCAGTCTGAGGGCGCGTATGGCGCCGGGGCTTGTGGGCGCTCCGCCGGTAGCGGAGACGCCCCTCTCATGCATCAGCTCGTTGCGGAGCTCCTTGAGCTTCTGATTGCGCCCCTCGGCGCTCATGTTCCTGATATCCGCCGCTTTGATGGATGCCATCAGACGGCCCCCTTCGCGACGGACTTGACGACGGGCTCGGCGGCCTCGGTCTGCTCGGTCCTGAACAAGTCGGGAAGGAGCTCGGCGGCCTCGGTCTTGCTGACGACGGAGATGTCGGCAGGCAGCTTGGAGTCGCGGTCCATGATCTCGACGGTCACGCCTATGACACCCATCTTGAGCTTGGCGACAGCGAACCCGCGGGTGATGAACTCCTCGCTGGGTTCTCCGCAGAACTTGATGTAACCCTCTTTGAACTTCTCGGTCCTGTGCCTCTGACCGGTAAGTTTTCCGGCCAGGATTATGTGGCATCCGCGTGCGCCAGAGTCCATGACTCTGCGGACAGTGGAGTGCCCCGCCCTGCGGAAGTGCCATCCTCTCTCCAGCGAGAAGGCAAGCTTCTCGGCCATAATCTGGGCGTTCAGGTTCGCGTTCTCGACCTCGACGACCTCTATGAAGGGGTTCTCGAAGTTGAAATCGTTCTTGATCGCGGCGGTCAGCGCTTTGATCGTCTGGCCGTGGGGCCCGATGACCAGCCCGGGCCTCTCGGTTGTTAGCTCCACGCGGGTGCCGTTAGGTCCCCTCTGCACCCGGAGTCCGCCGAATCCTGCGCGGCTGACCTCTTTCATTAGGAACTCCTTCAGGAGGACCCTGCGTATATTCTCGGAAACGAACTTCCTCTCAGATGCCATTTCACTCAACCTCCTCTATTATAACTTCTATGTTGACGGTCTCCTGGTTCCACTGCGTCGCCCTTCCGTGAGCCCTGGGCATGTGGCCGGGTATGGTCACTCCCCTGGAGACGGAGATGGTCGCTATGGACATGCTGGAGACGTCCAGCCCCTTGTATTCGGCGTTGGACGACGCGCTCTCGATGATCGAGAGGATTGCCTTGGCCGCTTTCACGGGGTATCTTCCGGGACCGATGCCCGCCTTGTGGGACACACGCTTGTTGTATCTTTTCAGCGGGACCGCCCTCTGCTTCGCGATGACCTCCTCGAGCATCGCCGCCGCCTCCTCGACCTTTCTTCCGCGGACCATTCCTACGACCTCGCGGGCGAACTTAGGGGAGACGGGCATGTCCTTGCCGACCGCTCTGGCGGAGATGTCCGGGTCGGATGTTGCCGTATATCCTGAACTCATCATCTTCACCTCACTTCAGCGGCATGAACTTCGAGGACCTTGTCGCACCGACACCGGGTCCCGAATGCTGCGGCGTCTTTCTGTTCATCACGAATTCTCCGAGGAAGTGCCCGATCATCTCGGGTTTGATCTCGACCTCTTTGAATTCTTTGCCGTTGTAGACGGCGACCGTCTTTCCGACGAACTGGGGTATGATCGGAAGGTCCCTGCGGTGTGTCCTGATCGTCTTCTCGGCGGTCGTCAGTCCGTCGAACAGCAGCTGCTGCTCGTAGTTGAGACCGCGGAGGTACGTCCTCCTGGCCCTAGAGGGTAGAAGCCCGATTACCTCGTCGAAAGACATTACCGCAAGCTCGTCCATCGTGAACCCGCGGTAGAGGAATTCCTTCTTCCTCCTTGACTGGATCGCTGACGCCTTCTTCCTGGTCCTGCGCCTGGATGCCTTGGCCGATCCCTGGATTATTTTGCTAGCCATTTAATTACCTCTTACCTTTGGTTCTCTTCTTCTTAGCGATGAACCCTACCTTCTGTCCGGGCGATGCCGTCCTCTTCTGGCAGTTCGGTCCTCCGACGTGCGGGTGGCCTCCTCCTCCGTGGGGGTGGTCGACAGCGTTCATGGCGATTCCCTTCACGTGTTTGTTGGCCTTGGACCTGGACCTGAGGGCCAGTGCGTTGCTGCCGGCTTTGCCGAGCGGTTTCTCGACCCTGC
This sequence comes from Candidatus Methanomethylophilaceae archaeon, assembly GCA_050180115.1. Taxonomy (GTDB): domain Archaea; phylum Thermoplasmatota; class Thermoplasmata; order Methanomassiliicoccales; family Methanomethylophilaceae; genus VadinCA11. The sequence continues at coordinate 18,321 of JBFXEL010000010.1, read as the reverse complement.
CGCCGCCTGCGACTATCCCTATCGCCGCGCGGCATGTGGGGTGGAACTCCTTCAGCACGCCCGAGGGCATCTGAAGGACAACCACGTCGCCTCTGCTGACGACCGTTGCGGACGTGCCGGCGGCCTTGACGAACTTGCCCCCGTCTCCGGGCTTGCCCTCGATGTTGTGGAGCAGCGTTCCCTCTGGAATCATGGACAGGACGGTTATGTTACCGGGCCTGACCATGTCGCCGCCGACGCTGATCGTCTGTCCGACCTTCATCCCCTCGGCCGCGAGCTGATAGTCGCTCTTTCCGCCGAAATCCACAACGGCAAGGGGACTGGTTCTGCCGGGCGCCTGTATCAGGTCGGTGATCATGCCCGTGCCCTCGTTTGTCAAGGGCAGCTTGACATCATCGACGTGCCTGTGGCTGGGAGAGCGGTACAGGGGCGTTCCGCGCCCCCTTCTCTGTGTTCTCAATCTCTTTCCCATTCATCTCACCTCAGAATACTCCGACCCTCATGCCCACATCCTCTGCGGAGTATCCCTCCGCCAGCTTGATGATGGCGTGCTTGCCGTCCTTCTCTATCCTTACCCAGACCTTGTCGACTTTGACCTCGAAGCGCTCCTCGAAGATCGCTTTGATGGTCGGCTTGTCGGCCTGCCTGTGAACGATGAACTCGATCTTGTTGCCGTCCCTGAATCCCTGAGTGGGCGTGCCGGACGTGTGGTTCATCGACTTCTCTGTGACGTACGGTCTGATCAGAACGTCGCTCTGCTTCAATGTGTCCACTCTCCTATCTTTGCGAATGCTGATTGGGTGTACACCGTAAGCCTGCCCGCATCCCCTCCGGGGGCCAGGATGCCCGTGTTGAGGGTACCGACGGTCTCCACCTCGACGCCTGCCAGGTTGGAGGCGCCCTTGAAGACCGGCGCTTCCCTGTCCGAGACCACTACGAGTATGGACACCGGGGTGCGGTACTTCCTGTTCCTCATCTTTCCCCTTCCGGCACGGATCTTGGTACCGTCCTTGGCGCGGTCGACGTCGTATCCGATGCCGATCTTGTCAAAGAACTCGGCCACCTCCGCGGTGGTCGCGATGTCCTGGAAGGCGTCCTCGACCACGATCGGGAAGGATATGGAGTCGTCGAACTTGTGGCCGCGGGTCTTGACACATTCGACGTCGCCTGTAGCTGCAAGTGCGGACCTGCGTGCGATAGCCAGTTCCTTCTTGTTGATCTTCTGTTCCCATTTCCTCTCGGGCATCGGGGGGTGCGCCCTGCGTCCCGATACGTTGTTGGGGGACTGCGCTCCCTTCCTTCCGTCCTTTATCCTCTGTACACGGGAGACTCCGCGTCCCTTTCCCCATGTGCTGACGGAGTGCCTCTGCCCGGAGCCCTTGTTGGGTCCGTAGGGCTGCCTGGAATTGGCGGCGGCAGCGAGGACGGCCTTCTTTATGATGTCCGGCCTGAACGAGGTCTCAAAGGCTGCGGGAACGTCCGTCTTGCCGGAGACCTCTCCGCTTACATTGTAAACATTTGTCTGTTTCATCCTCATGCCCCCTGCTTGGATTCGGTAGACACGTACGTTACCTCGGGTACACTCATGTCCGCCTTCTTGGGCAGTCTTGTTGCGTCTCTCAGCCTGATTATCCTCTTGGCGGGGCCCGGAACGGAGCCGCGCACGAGAATGTAGGTGTTCTTTACCTCTCCATAGTTGATGAAACCGCCCTTCGGGTTGATCTCGGCGCCATCTTCTCCTACCTTGATAATCTTCTTGTTGCACTCGGTCCTCTGGTGGTATCCCATCTGACCGGACATGGGGACTGTTCCCCTTACGTATCCGGGCCTCTTGGGTCCGAGGTTACCGATCATGCGGCGGTGCTTGCTGTTCCTGTGGGACAGAAGCTTGACACCCCAACGTTTGGTGGCACCCTGGAATCCCTTTCCCTTGGTAACAGCGATGACGTCGACGAACGCTCCCTCGGGGGCGAAATCGGTGACGGTCAGCTCTTTTCCGAGGATCCCTTTGGCGTAGGCAAGCCTCTCTGCGATGGTACCTCCGCCGATTCTCAGCTCCATGAGCTCTGGGACCTTCTTGGGCACTCCGCTGACGAGCTTGGGCTGGGTGTATGCGAGAACGCGTATGTCCTCGGTGTCCAGACCGTCATACCTGGCGAAAGATTCGGCCGTGTGCTCCTTGGGAACCCTCATCTTCCTTTCGAGAAGGGGGTCCAGGTCATTGGCCCATACTTCGCCAGCGGTCTTAAGGCCGAGCGTGCTGTTCTCATAGAATCTTACAGCGGCTATCTTCATGGGGGGTACTTCGATAACGGTTACCGGAGTCTGAACCTCCATTCCGGATGTCGTGCTCTTTGTGCGCTTATCGATGATGAATGCATGCGTCATCCCGGCCTTGTAACCCGCGAATCCCTGTATCTTGGGGGACCCGCGGACCTCTGGCCAAGAGTCCAGCCTAGGCCTCTGTGCCTGCGCTCTCTTCCTGGGGCCAAATGCCCTGGATCCTCTCTTAGGACGTCTCCTCTGTGACATATCTTCACTTCCCGCGAGGGTTTCTTCGCTAACCTCGCTGTCTTAATCGACGGAACGTCAGGATATTCCGACCGTGACGCCTGTTCGGCCCCAAAATCATATTTTCGCGGGGCGAGCATGGGATGCGAACGCATAGCCCGTGCGTCTGGTCGGACATCATATAGTCCAATCTAGCGGTGGTATCCCTATGTTGTACTTAAAACCTCCTGCCTCTATATACGAAAAATAGGAGAGGAGGATTTGGTTTCTCAGAGGAGGCCTTTCTTGGCCTTGTCCTGGGCGCGCTTCTTGCGCGCTTTGACGTCGAATCCGGTGGCGGCCTCGACGAACACGTTGAGCTTCCTCTTGGTATCAAGAATGTCGTCGTCGGTCATCGGTCCGGAGACGTTCGTGGTCTCGACGCGCAGTATCGACTTCGAAATCATCTCGGCCTCGATGCTTTCGAGCACACCGTACCTCGATACCACGGCCTCGCCCTTCTTCTCGGCGTTCCCGAATGTTTCTATCATCAGCTTCTCGAGCCCTTCGCCCTCGATCTTTCCTGCCCATCCTTTCTTGATGTCGTAGTCAACCATATTATCATATCCTGAGTGCCAGGTCGTTAATTATTCCCCTTTCGAGGTCGGCCGATGTCCCCAGCATCTTCTCGGCCCTTAGATAATCTTTCCACCTTTCGACACAGGTGCAGCTCAAATCCAGGTCTCTTACGTCCTGGGAAAATGAGAACTTCTCTACCGCGTCCAGTGCCCTGCGGTCGCATTCACCGCAGTTATGAACGCCCCTTTGGGAGCCTCCACCCGAGGGTGAAGACATTAGTCTGGCACCTACCTTTCCAGACAGGCGTCTGAAGACCTCGATCAGAGACCATATCCATGGTGCCCTGAACTCTCCGCGCTTCCAAAGCCTTTCGGTCTGGGTGCCGAACTGGACGTTCAGCGGGTTTATGGATATCTCGGAGGAATAAGGATCGGCGAACAGCGCGGAGCGCACCGAGTCCTCGATTGCCTGACCCTCTGTCAGATATATGGGCTTGAGCAACAGGTAGGTCCTCACCGAGAGCCCCGCGTCCAGGACCGCGGTCCCGGCCCTCTTACTGTCATCCGGAGAGAATCCCTTGTGTACCGACCTGCGCAGGACCTCCGGATTGGAACTCTCGAGACCCAAAGCCACGGTCGCCGTCTTAGGCAAAGATGCGATTGTCTCTTCGTTGACGAACTCGGGGCGGCTCTCCACAAGTATCCTCTCGCATTCCGAGAACTCGTCGAAGATCCTGTCCCTTACCTTCACCGGTATCTCTCCAACATCGAGAAAACTACCGGAAGTGTAGAATTTGACGAACGGCTCGCCTTTGTACCTCTCTATGATACGGTCCACCTGGAACATCAGGTCCGACTCGGTGGTCTGGGGCAACGATGCCTCCCTGTATCCGCACATGGTGCATCCCCCTGCCTTTGCCCAGCGGCATCCGCTTGTCCGCATGATAGCCACCATCGCATCGACTATCCTGCCTGACGAGATATCTTTCTCTTTCCAAACCGCCTCCGGTTCCGACGGGTTCCTTTCCTTCATATCCAGACGACCAACCGCAGTCTGAGTTATATTCTTTCCTAATTGCGGACTACTCCGCATGAGGGCCCGGGCCGCATGGATTATTTCTTCATAAGGGCTCTCGCATAAGAACAGAAAGGACGGACCTCCACCCTCTTGGAGCCAGCATACTCTAAGGCCGCCTCCACCAACATCCTGCCCAGTCCCCGGCCTCTGAAGAGAGGATCTACGGCCGTGTGCTCAATATCCAATGTGCCAGCATCCATATTGTATGAAAGGTATCCGGCTTCTTCACCGTCCACGTACACTTTGAATAAACAACCCTCCTCATCATGTCCGACATCTACAGCCATGCCCGTGCGACCGTTTCCCACGGTAATATCGTTTTCTCTGTGAGAGAAGCCCCCCTTAGGACCCTTGGCGTCAGGAAACGTTAATATCAAACAATATTAATCCCCCGTCCGGTAAGCCATATGGCTAAAAAAATAATAATCATAGGCTCGGGGGCCGCCGGCATGACTTCGGCATCCTCGGCCAGAAAATTTGATCCCACTTCTGAGGTTATGGTGATCACCGAAGACGAGGACATCGCATATTCCCCCTGCGCCATACCCTGGGTCCTCGAAGGGAAGAACAGCTGGGACCGTATCGTCATGCACGATGCGGCGTACTATTCGGAGAAAAAGAACATAAAAGTCCTGACGCGTACAAAGGTGGAATCCGTCGATGCAGAGGCAAAACATGTCATGGCGGGCGGAAAGAAATACACATACGACTCTTTGGTCATCGCCACCGGCGGAAAGGTCTTCGTCCCGCCCATTCCGGGAGTGGGAATTAAAGGAGTTTTCACGGTAAGGACCGTCAGGGACGGGAAGAACATAGAGACATGCATGAGGGGGACCGAAAAGGTCGTCATCGCCGGCGCAGGCGTCATCGGATTGGAAATGGCCGCCGCCCTGCGAAATTCGGGGAAGGATGTCACCGTCATAGAGATGATGGACCAGGTGATTCCGCGCATAGCGGATGCCGATATGGCCGCGCCCGTCCAAAAGCATCTCGAAGATATGGGCGTGAAGATCGTCCTCGAGGCGCCCGTTGAGGCAGTTCTCGGGGACGATTAGGTGACCGGCGTCAGGGCCGCGGGCAAGGACTACCCCTGCGGCATGGTGATATTCGCCACGGGAGTGCGTGCCAACCTTGACATACCGAAGGAACTGGGCCTGGACATCGGCCAGCTTGGCGCCGTCGCCGTGGCGCCCACTCTGCAACCCTACAGGAGGGGGCGCCTAGTGAAAGACATATTCCTTGCAGGCGACCTGATACAGTGCCAGTCCGCGGCGATGCCCGGGCCGACCATGAGCCAGCTGGGATCTTCCGCCGTGAAGGAGGGCGATATCGCCGGAAGGAACGCGGCAGGGGACTGCGCGGTCTTCGGCGCCACGGCCAGCCCGTGGGTGAGCGTCATCGGCGACATGCAGATTGCCGGCACTGGGCTCTCGCAGGGCCTGGCGTCCTGGTACGGAATATCCGCCGCGGAGGGAAAAGCGGAAGGATTTACAAGAGCCAGGTATTCTCCCGGAGGAAAGAGCCTAGTTGTCAAGATATCCGCTGACAGATACTCCCACAGAATCATAGGGGCACAGATCCTTGCAGGTGAGGACGCCACGGGCCGCATCAACTGGCTCACTTCGGCCGTCCTTTTCGGAACCACCGCCGAGGACTTCCTTGCCACTGCAGAGAACGCCTACTGTCCGCCGACCTCTATGGTGAGAGACGTCGTGCTCGCGGCGGCAGAGGACCTAGTACGCAAACTTAGCGGCTGATTGAGATGAACTACTCCGAATACAAGAGAATTTACAACGGTCTGAGGACCGCCGCAGACGTCAAGACCTTTGAGTCCGAGGGATACGACCGAAGGATGCTCGAGTCGCTGTTCACGCAGAAGACCTCGAGAGACGTCAAAAAACGTTTCTACGTCGTGAAAAAGAACGCGAAGTTCATGCTCAAGGACTGGAAGAAGGGAAAGACCCTCATGGAGATTGCCGAAAGGAACCGTTTCCCTCCGATCCTCACGGCCATGATGATATTCCAGGAGGACGGTGCTTCCAAAAAGCAGTTCTGGGAGTTCGTCAGAGACCCAGACTCGCTCGAGAGCAAGGAGACTGCCGACGAGCTCAGGGAGGTCACGGAAAACGACCTGATCTACTCCCCCTACGGTACCCAGAAGCAGAAGGAGCGAGGAGAATGGGGAGAGAATCTGTTGCAAAACTGGCTGAACAGCCAGGGCATCGGGTACAGGACCGAGAACGAACTGCGCGGGGAGTTCGAGAAGACGCCCGACAGCCTTCTGGACAAACCGATGATGTACGAGGGCAAGAAGATTTATTGGATCGAGAGCAAGGCCTCCTTCGGAGACAACATCGAGTTCAGGTTCAACGCGCGCAAACAGCTCGTACCGTACACTCAGATATTCGGACCCGGCGTGGTGGTCTACTGGGTCGGATGCCTGGACGACCTGGAGCGTCCCGACGACATATACGTCTGCGACATCTCCATACTCGAAAAGAAACTTGAACCGATAGAAGAGACGGCCGAGTGACTCACTCGGCCTCTTCTTTCAGCTCTCCCATCGTGGCTTCCCTCTGGGCGAACGCGTTGTGCTTGTGAATCGATTCCTCGGATTCGCTCCTGACCATTATCTCGGTGTCGTCTGGAAGGTCCGGATAATTCTCGACCATCCTTTTCAGCACGCCTCTGACCACGTCCTCGACGAACTTGGGATTCTTATGGGCGTTGATGACCACCATCCCCTCGTCCTCCCTCTTCAGAAGCTCGTATGTCGGTGACGAGAACGACGCCTCCACCAGGTCGATCAAGGTGTCGGCCTCCACCTCTTCCTCCTCGCCGGTCGTTACGGTGACGGTACATATGTTCCTCTGGTTGTGGGATATCACTGGGGTTCCGCCACCGCATTCCATGATCTCGGTCACTGTCTGCTGGGCGCAGGGACATGCCGTCATCCCGATGACTTCGGCGCCTATCGTATTGCGCACGCCCTTGCCGCGGACGGCGGTGGCCTTCGCAATCAGTTTATAGACCTCATATGTCTCCCTTCCGTTGGGTGTGACGCTGGGCTTGAAGTAATCGGTAGTAATGTAGACGCCTGTTACCTCGGCGTACTCATGGTGAACCAGTAGCCTTTTGCACATATCGGCGGCCACCGTCTCCAGGCCCGCCACGGGCTTGGATATGCTTTCAAGGACGACATCGGTCAGTACCGCGACGTTCCTGGACATATGTGAGCCCTTCTGCTCCGCGGGAAGGTCAACGAAAATATCGATGCTACAGTTCAGGGCCCTGTTGAGCTCATTGTTTACCCCTTTCCTCTCGACGATTATGGGTTTTCTGACACCGGTGACCCCCACTCGGGTCAACCTGAAGCCCGTGTCGGCCTTTCCGTACTGGACATCACACTTTAAATTCATATCCTGTTCCGTAGGCACGACTTCACTTAAACTATATATGGTTACTTTTTTCCTGGTATGTTGGTGATCTGATGGTATACTGCGGGATTGACGAGGCGGGCAGGGGTTCTGTCATGGGGCCCCTCGTCATAGGAATAGTCCGTACGGACGGCGACGAGGGATTAATCTCCATGGACGTCAGGGATTCGAAGAAACTTACCCCAAAGAAGAGGGAGTCCCTGTACGCCGAGATTTTGGCCTGCTGCGACGCGTGCGTCATCGAGATGCCGGCCTCGGAGATAGATCGTCTCAGAAAGAGCATCTCGCTGAACGAGATAGAACTCGGCATGTTCGCAGAGGCGTTCGATAAACTGTCCGCCGGGACCGTATTCGTCGACTGTCCCGACGTTAATGAGAGGAATTTCTCGGTATCCATGGCCGCAAGGTGCGGCGGTAAATGCACCGTAATCGCCGAACACCGTGCCGACGATAGATATCCCGTCGTTTCTGCGGCATCCATAGTGGCGAAGGTCACGAGGGACCGCCGCATCGCGGAGATATCGGAAGAATTCGGCATCGATATCGGGAGCGGCTATCCGAGCGACCGCGTCACCATGGATTTCATAGAAAAATGGATAAAAGAAAACGGACGTGCCCCGAAGCACACTAGGTGTTCCTGGGAGCCTGTCAGACGCTTCATGTCCCTCGCAGCGAACACCAAGATAAGCGATTGGTGATATGATGAATCTAGAGGAACAGATACGGGGCATGGTGGACGAGTTCAACAGAAAAAGCGAGGACGATGAGAAGCTCAGAAAAGAACTGGCTCACCTCAGCAAGACCTTCACCATCGACCTCGGGGAGGAATCGTACGGGATGAAGCTCCACGACTCAAGAATCAGCGACTTCAGGGCCGAGGCGATACCCGATTCGGATATAACCGTGATCTCCACCCCCGAGAGCCTCCAGGCTATGATCGACGGGGAGCTGAGGCCCATGAAGGCATACATTACCAAGAAGATCAAGATTAAGGGCAATCTGCAGGACCTTATGTTTTTGAAAAAATTCCTCTGAGTGATTGTTTAAGTCCCGTTACATCATAAAAGATAAATACGGAGTACTGATAGGACGATGCATAGCGAGGTAGGGTAGCCAGGATATCCCGTCGGGCTCATAACCCGGAGACCGATCGTTCAAATCGATCCCTCGCTACCATCTTTTACTTTTTTGCAGGCGGCACGCCTCGCCGGTCGCCTTGACCATGCAGGCCGTTCTTGAAACGGCCCCTCCGTCACCGAAACCGTACGCGGACTATGACCGCGTTTCAAAAAAACACCGCGGAGCCAGGCTGAACAATAAACAACAGGACCGCCCGCCACGTCGAATTCCAGTACGCGTATCGGGACGGAAAGAATTATGCCGAAATCATCTCAGAGAAGCGATTTGGCTTCCTCGGGAGACATCTCCAGGGCCTTGAGCATGTATGCCAGTGCCTTTTTCTTGTAAGGCACCAGCGCCTTGTTGACCGCCTCGGCGGCCTTGGGGTCCTCGGGTATCTCCCCATAGTTGGCCATGATGGCATTGTAATACTCGATTGCGAACTCGGAGTAAAGGGATGGCGCCCTGGACTCGTCCATCTCGGCAGCCTCATTATAGATCTTCTCGGCATCGTCGAACTTGTTCACGGATATGCAGAAGAGCCCGTAAGACTGGTAGTAGTCCACATTCTCCGGGTCGAGCTCGCAGGCCTTCTCGTATGCCGTGGCTATCTCTTCCGGTTTTATCTTCGCACCGAACATTCCAGACGCATAGTTGCCACACTCGGCGCGGGCGTACCAGCACTCGGCATCGTCGGGGAACTCCTCGGTCAGCTTTTTGAATTGAGGGTATGCCTTCTTGAAATCGCCGTCGTCCATCAGCTTCATTGCCGCGGCGATCTTCTTCTCTGCAGTAGCGTCTGCCATGTTATCATACGGTAAGCGGACACTTTGCTTAAATGTTTAACCCTCAGAGTACCAGTAACCGATATATCGGCATTGTGGGATACGGTACCGGGTGTACGATGTACGGGTTCGAGGACAGGCTGAGAGAAGAAGGCTTCGAGGTAACCAAGATAGATATCCCCGCGGCCTCTCCTAAAGCGAAGGAGTTCAGGGCGCTTTGTGAAAAAAACGAATGCGGGGAATACGGGACCAACTGGGGGTGTCCCCCCGGAGTGGGTACGCTGGAGGAGTGCGCCGAGACCTTGAAGTCGTATCAGGAGGCTTTCCTGGTCATGAAGAGGTACGTCCTTAACCCCAAGAACATCAAAGAGATGAAACGTGCCAGGGACAATCTGGGCGACTCTTCTAGAAGGGCAGCCGACATGATAAGGCCGTTCGCCCCGGTCAAAGTCCTCGGCGACGGTGGCTGCCGTTATTGCGGGGTCTGCACGTATCCTGGCGGGGCTTGCAGGTACCCGCTGCAGAGGATAGACTCGATCAGCGGATACGGCATCGATATGGAGGATCTTCTGAAAAAAATAGGTAAGAAGTTCGCCTTCGAAGACGGAGCCGTCACATTGAATTCGATAATCCTCGTCGGCAAGACCAGGAAATGACGTACCTCTCCCGACAAAGATTATAACAGATTTGAGCGTTCGGAGGGCTGACCGGCAATGGATAGGCAAACCGTGGAGAAAGTCGCCCGCAGCGCTCACCTGAAACTTACTGAAGAAGAACTTGAGATATTCAGCAGGGACCTCGGCGACATCCTGGGATATTTTGCTATGCTCGACGAAGCCCCGGAATGCGAGGGCTTCGGCATCGACCCCATCGGGGTCGCCGACGTCCTGAGGGACGACGAGCCCCGAATGGAACTGGAACCCGACGCAATGCTGGAAGGCATGGATACCTACGACAACTACGTAAGGGGGCCCAGATTGCTATGAGCCAGGCCTCAGTATTATCTTCGCTTTCGAAGATTAATGAGAAGTATAGGATGTTCAGGACGATAACATCCGAGACCGATGCCGGCGAAGCGAAATTCCTTTTTTCCGCAAAGGACAACCTGACCTCCAAGGATATGGAGACATGCTCCGGGTCCAAGATACTCGAAGGCTACCGTCCCCCGTTCGACGCGACATCGATAGCCAAGATGAGGGAGGCCGGCGGCCTCCTGGTAGGCAAGACCAACATGGACGAGTTCGGATTCGGCACATTCTCCACGAACTCGGCGTTCGGCGTCCCCAGGAACCCCTACGACCTCGAACGGTCCTGCGGAGGTTCGTCCGGGGGGGCCGCATGCGCGGCTGCCGTCATGGAGGGGCATGTGGCCATAGGCGTTTCCACAGGCGGCTCCATATGCTGTCCCGCGAGCTTCTGCGGGGTGTACGGCATCGTGCCCACCTACGGGAGGGTTTCCAGGTACGGCCTGCTAGACTACGGGAACTCGCTGGACAAGATCGGCATCATTTCGTCAAACGCATCCGACCTGGGAAAATACGTCGGGATCATGGCCGGCGCGGACCCCAAGGACCCGACCTCCTGCGTGCAACCTGCCATCGGCGCCCGCAGGAAACTGAAATCCGTCGCAGTGCCGAATGACGCCACCGAAGGAGTCTCTGAAGACGTGAAGAAGGCGTTCAAATACGGTCTGGAAGCCTTGAAGAGCATGGGCGTGGACGTGGAGACGGCAGATATGCCGTCCCTCAGATACGCCATTCCCGCATACTATGTGATCGCTACATCCGAGGCGTCGACCAACCTGGCACGTTACTGCGGCATGAGGTACGGACGTCAGGACGGCGACCTTTCGCTGAAGTTCGACGACTATTTCACATCTTTCCGTTCCCAGTACTTCGGCGAAGAGGCCAAGCGCAGGATCCTGCTCGGCACCTTCACCCGAATGGTCGGCTTCAGAGACCGCTACTACTCCAAGGCCCGCAGGGTGCGCCAGTCGATAATCGAAGAGTACCGCTCCGTGCTGAGCGGATGCGATGCCGTTCTCACCCCCACCATGCCTTTCGTGTCCCCCAAGTTCTCAGACATCTCGAAAATGACCCCGGTCGAATCCTACAAGGCGGACATACTCACCGGTCCGCCGAACATCGCGGGCATGCCGCATGCATCGGTGCCGTGCGGTTACGACGGGAACGGGATGCCCATAGGCATGCAGTTCGTGGCGAACCACTGGGACGAGGGCGTCCTGTTCTCGGCCGCCGAGGAGTGGGAGAAGAATTTCGACGTAGTGAGACCGGAGGTGTCCATATGAAGATAGGATTGGAGGTACACGTGCAGCTTCCCACCAGGTCGAAGCTGCTCTGCCCCTGCCCGACCGCCGATGCGTCTGCACCCAACACCCACGTCTGCCCCGTATGCCTGGGGTTCCCGGGCGCGAGGCCGATGATGAACAGGAAGGCCATCGAGTACGGCATACTGCTAGCAAAGATGCTGGGATGCACAGTGCGCGACACGACCTGGTTCGCAAGGAAGGTCTACTTCTACCCGGACAACGCGAAGAACTTCCAGATCACCCAATACGACCGTCCCCTGGGCGAGAAGGGCATATACTACCTGAACGGCAAGAAGCCCATACGCATCACCCGCATCCATATCGAGGAGGACCCCGGTAAGATAAAGAGGGTCGGCGACCTTTCGTCGCTGGTCGACTACAACCGCTCAGGAATCCCGCTGGCCGAGATAGTTACGGAGCCGGACCTCTCCACACCTGCTGAGGCCAGAGAGTTTTTGGGACAGCTTATCCGTGACATAAGATACACGATAGACCTTCCGGACGACGGAGAGAGGAGTATCCGTTGCGACTGCAACCTGTCCGTCGGCATCGAGAGATGCGAGGTCAAGAACGTGACCGGACTAAGGAACGTCGAGAGGGCTCTCACCTACGAGATGGTCAGGCAGACGAAGCTCCTGAAGGCGGGCGGCAAAGTCGTAAGGGAGACCAGACGCTTCGACGAGGAGCGCGGGGTAACAATATCTGTCAGAAAAAAGGAGATGGAGGCCGACTATGGATACATCGACGAGCCTGACCTGGGAATTTTCAATGTCAAGGAACTCGCGGACTCCCTGAAAATCAAGGAGAGCCCTCACAACATGATCATACGGCTCACGAAGGAATACGGCATCGATGATAAAACGGCCAAACAGTTCGTTTCCACATCCGTGGACCTGGCCAGACTGTTCGAGGATTTGGCTGCCTCCACCGATGCGGAGACGGCGAGGACCTGGATATCGGGAGCGATCAGCGCCGGGTGGAGAGCATTCGAAGCACGCGGAGGGACGGATGCGTCCGAGGTCGTATCCATCGTGAGAAAGTTCGCGGACGGGGAGATCACCGATACCGAATGCAATCTGAGGATCAGGGCGTTCCTCGCAGGCACGGACGTCGACAGCGTGAGTGCAGGGTCCGCGGACCTGGACGCCGTGATTTCCGAGTATCTCGACGAGAACCCGTCTGTAGTCGAGGACTACCGCAAGAATGAGAGGGCCGCCAACCGCGTGATCGGTCACGTCGTGAAGCAGACCGGCGGAGCTTATTCCTCGGCAGACATAGTCGGCGCGACCAAGAGGCTGATCGGAGAGAGGCTCTGATCAGTCCTCTTCGGCCTCTTCGGCCTCTTCTTCGGTCCCGAAGTCCAGGTCGTCGATGGAGAGCGTCATTATCTGAAGCTCCTCCAGCTTTTCCTCGGGGACCTTGGCCGGAGAGTTGTCCAGCAGCGAGACGGCCTTCTTGTTCTTCGGGAACGCGATGACGTCGCGGATGGTGTCTTTTCCGAGTATGATGGAGATAAACCTGTCCACCCCTATGGCGATCCCTCCGTGGGGAGGCGCTCCGTAGCTCAGCGATTCTATGAAGAATCCGAACTCCTCCTCGATGTCCTCATCGGACTTGCCCAGCTTTCTGAACACATCTCTCTGTACGTTGGGATCGTTTATTCTCAGAGATCCCGAACCGAGCTCGTTGCCGTTGAGGCATATATCGAAACAGGCTCCTCCGCACGCCTTGTCGTCTATGTCGCCCAGAGGCTTGACGAATGGGTGGTGGAAGGCGTCGTGCTTTCCCGAGACGGGATCGACCTCGAACATCGGACAGTCTACAATCCAGAAGAACTGGAACACATCTTTGGGAACCAGGTCGAGGTCCTCGGCGATTTTCTTTCTGAGCGCGCCGCCTCCCTCGTATGTGGACTTCCACGGTCCTGCGATCAGGAAAAGAACGTCTCCCTCTTCGGCCTTCATCGCGTTCTTTATGCCTTCGAGGATCTCCGGCGTGAAGTATTTGGTGATGTTGCTGGTAGGCACCCCGTCCTGGACCTTCATCCATGTTAGGCCGCCGAGGCCTGCCTTCTTTGCGTAGTTTATGTAACGGTCTATGTCGTTCCTGCCTACTTTTCCTTTCGAAAGCTCGGCGGAGACGTTTATCCCCGCAACTATGCCGCCGGACCTCATAATCCTCTGGAAAATATCGTACGGAACGTCCTTCACGACCTCTGTCAGCTTAACAAACTCAAGCCCGTACCTCATGTCCGGCTTGTCGGAACCGAAACGCTCCATCGCGTCCCTGTACCCTATGCGAGGGAACGGCGTTTCGATCTTTTTACCGTAAAGTCCTTCCCAAACGAAAGATATCAGGCCTTCGATGGTGTCCTGGATGTCTTTCTCGTCCACGAAGGACATCTCCATGTCCAGCTGGGTGAACTCTGGCTGGCGGTCCTTCCTGGAATCCTCGTCGCGGAAGCATCTTGCGAACTGGTAGTAACGGTCGACGCTGCCCACCATGAGCATTTGCTTGAACAGCTGCGGGGACTGCGCCAGCGCGTAGAACGTGCCGGAGTGAACCCTCGACGGAACAATGAAATCCCTGGCCCCTTCAGGAGTGGAACGGCCGAGTATAGGGGTCTCCACCTCGAGGAAATTCCTGGACTCGAGATACTGACGTGCGAGGTGCATGAACCTGCTCCTCGTGGTCATGGCCTCGATCATCTCCGTGCGCCTTAGGTCCAGGTACCTGTACTTCATCCTGATGTCCTCGTTGGGGAGGACGCCTTCTTTCTGATCCCCGACCTCGAACGGCGGAAGCTTCGATCTTCCGAGGACCTCTGCATCCGAAATCAGCACCTCTATCTCTCCTGTGGGATTGCGGGCGTCGGCTGTGCCTTCCACCCTCTCCCTGACCACACCGTTGACAGAGACGACAGACTCGCGGGTGAACTTTTTCATCACGTCCGATATACGGGATGCGTCGGTCTCAGAGGGAAGGTCTGCGGGGTCGAAGACAATCTGTGTGATCCCGTATCTGTCGGCAAGGTCGATGAACGCAACCCCTCCGTGGTCCCTGGAGAACCTGACCCAGCCCTGGAGGCAGACTTCTTTTCCTAGGTCCGATCCCCTTAGCTCTCCGCAGGTGTTTGTTCTCTTCATGTGGCGGTCTCCGAATAAACTGAGGTCTGCTAAACACAGGAATATATAAGAATTGTCGCAGATTCAACTATCTACTATGTCGGGTACAAAGTCAAAAGGATCCTTCACCACGCTTAGCACAACGGCGGTGTTCGTCTTCTTGACCCCGGGCTGGGAGTTTATGAGCTTCACGGTCCCCGAGAACTCCTCCCTGTCGACGCATGCGACCCATGCTATGGCATCGCTGTCCCCCGTCACGTCGAATATCCCCACGACCTGAGGGACCTTGCCCAGGTTTTCGAGCACTTCGACGAGGTTGTCGGCGTATATGTGAACGATGCCCATGTACTCGAACCCGAGCTTCATGTAGTCGATCTTGGCGCGATATCCGTTTATGATACCTTTCGACTCGAGGTTCTTGACCCTCTGTATAAGGGTTGTGGGATGGACATCCAGCTGTTTAGCCAACTGTCTATAGGAACCCTGACTAGATGTGCAGATGAGCTTCACGATCCGCTTGTCCAAGTCATCCATATCACGAATTCCCGACATCCGGCATCACCGATGCACAAACCCATTCCGTATATTTATTAGATAGGGACCTGTTTTCCGGGACATGACAGAGGAATTGTTCAGACACGACGGATATCAGTTCGAATTCCAGGCGCGGGTGGCGTCCACGGACGGGGAATTGGTTATACTTGACCGCACCGCGTTCTATCCCGGAGGCGGAGGGCAGGTATGCGACACCGGCATGCTGAATGACAACAGGGTCACCGAAACGTTCTATGACGGAAACGGGGACGTTGTCCACAGGGTGCCGGGGCACAGTTTCGTCCCGGGGGACCGAATATGGGGGAGCGTGGATTGGAAGAGGCGCTTCGACCTCATGATGGGGCACACCGCGGAGCACCTGCTGTTCGGCTCCCTCCGAAGGCAGGTCCCCGATCTGGAGATATCCAAGATCTTCATATCGCCGGAGAGCAAGTACGTGATGGTCAGCAAGGACGTCTCCTGGGAGGATATCAGGAAAGCACTGGTATTCGCCAACGCGGCAGTCCGCGACAACCTAACGGTGACGAGGATAGTGATGAGCAGGGACGATCCGGACCTCGCGGACAAGGTCAGGATCAAACTTGACCGCATCCCGGAGGGGAAAGAGATCTCCGTGGTCGCCATAGGAGACATCGACTATTCGGCCTGCAGCGGGATACATGTCATGGAGACGTCGGAACTTGGCATGGTGCTGGTGGACAGGAAGGTCTCCGCAGGCAAGGGAGGGGTGGCCATCCACTTCAAGGTCGGAGATGCGGCGGCCGATTCGGCGACGAGGCTCGCAGTCACATGTCTGGAGACCGCAGAGGCGGCGGACAGCAAACCCGAAGATATCGTCAGGGCCGTATCGAACATGAAAAGGGAACTGGAGTGTGCCCGCGCTTCGCTGAAGGACTCCGCCAGGGCGCTGCTTTCGTCCGTGAGGCCGAAAGATGTCAACGGCACAGAAGTGTATTCCGCCGGAGTCTTCGGTGCCGAAAGGACCGTGATTGCCGATGCCGCCGAGAAGATTAAGGCCGCGGGGGGCGTAGCAATCTTCGTGTCTTCCGGAGAGACCGTCTCCGCCGTGATGGCCTCGGGTTCCGCCGGGACGGACTGCAGGGGCATCCTTACCAGGGTGCTCGGCAGGTTCGGAGGCCGCGGAGGGGGAAAACCCGATTTCGCGCAGGGGGGCATGCCCGACCCCGAAAAGACCGCAGAACTCCTCAGAGCTCTGGAAGAAGAAGTCGCGAAATCGCTTTCCTGAGGAATATTAATTAAACATGCTTACGGTTGAGGTGATGATATGGCTAAGATAAATCAGCGCCAAATGAAACAGGCGATGAAGAAGATGGGCATCAGCCAGTCCGAGGTCCCCAATGTGACCGAGGTTGTCATAAGAACCAGGAAAGACGAGACTGTGATCACGAACGCCCAGGTTATCTGCATCGACATGAACGGGGCCAAAAGCTACCAGATAACCGGAACCGAAATCGTCAGGCCTCTGTCGTCCGCGTCGGAGCCGGCAGGGCCCGGCATTCCGGAGGAGGACATAGCCCTAGTGGTGTCCCAGACAGGCTGCAGCAGGGAAAAGGCCCTCGAGGCCCTCGAGGCGACTGGCGGACAGCCGGCCGAGGCAATAATAAAGCTAGTATCGGAGTGAGAGAGATGTGCTTGGCAATACCCGGAAAGATAGTTAATATATGCGATGAGACAGCGGATGTGGATTTCGGCGGAGTTATAAAACAGGCGAACGTCGCGATGGTCGACGCCGAAGTGGGTCAGTGGGCCGTCGTCCACGCCGGATACGCTATCGAGATAATGGACGAGGAAGAGGCCCGCGAGACAATCGCCCTGTGGAACGAGGTATTGGACCACGACGGCGTGAAGTACCAGTGATCTCGGCGCAACGGCTTTTGGACGGCGTGTTCCCCCAGGCCGCGCCCTATCGCGGATGCGGCATTTCCGACCGTCTTGTCCGTTGTCTTCCCGACGCATGACTTCCTTTTGCGCTTGGTGGTGAGTTTCGGGGCCACCCTGTCTTTCGAACCTGCGGCCTTGGCCTTCGCGGCCTCGGCTTTTTCTTCGGCCTTTCCAATGGGCCGTAAGCTGTATAGTCGTCGATGGACGACGGTATTTCTCTTCCGGTTCGCTGCCGGGTATCATCGCCTTGTAATCACCGTCAGATATCTGGCCGAGATACGACCTGGGAGGCAATATGAAGGCCCTCTCCACTATTCCGGGAATTCCTTCGCCGTCGATTAAAGATGTCAGCGCTTCCCCGGTCCCAAGCTCCATTATGAAATCCGAGGTCTTGAAACACGGATTGGAACGGATATTTCTGCCACGACCTTGACCGCCTTCTGTCTTTCGGAGTATACGCACGGAATGCGTGCTGAACACGGTTGCCGAACTGGAATAGGACCGGAACGAGTATATCCGAGAGGCTCTGAGATATGAAGTATATGCCCATCCCCTTCGAGCGTATCAGTTTGACGGCCTGCTCTACTTTCCTCGCCAGGACCGGAGGGGCATCGTCGAAGAAGAACACGGACTTTGGCTTCTCCATGTCTCCTACCTCCGGAAGGGTCGTGAATAAGTCGTTCAGAAGCCAGACAACGAATGTCCAATAGAGTTTGGGATTATGTGCCAGCTTGACGCTGTGCAGTATATTGATGGCTCCTCTCCCATCGCTGTCGGTCCTGAACCAGTCGTCTGTGTCCAGCGCGGGCCTGCCGAAGAAGATGTCTCCGCCCGCGTCCTCCGGCGACATTACCGAACGCCGGATCGCCCCCGAGGGACTGGACGCTCATGATGCCGTGCTCCCCCTCGTATTCCTTCCTGTT
>JBFXEL010000009.1:0-47217 GCA_050180115.1 Candidatus Methanomethylophilaceae archaeon | reverse complement strand
ACCTCTCCGGGTCGTTTACGTGATATCCGAACACCGTGGCGCCGTCGTTCTCCCTTATCGCAGAAACAATCGCATCCTGCAGCCCCGGACCGTAAAAGATATTGTCCCCCAGTATCAGAACCGTATCGTCGCCGTCTATCCAGTCCTCCGCGATTATGAAAGCATCCGATATCCCTCTCTGCACATATTGTATCAGATAGTCGATGTGGACTCCGAACTGCGACCCGCCGCCCAGAAGCTTCCTGAACCTGGGGTCGTCCTCCTCGTTCGTTATAACGAGTATATCACGTATGCCACCCATTATCAGATTTGAAAGAGGATAGTAGATCATCGGCTTGTCGTATACCGGAAGCAGAATCTTGGAAATCGGCAGGGAGGCCGGATGCAACCTCGTACCTGCCCCTGCGGCGAGAATGATGCCTTTCATTGGAAACTCGAGTCTGGGTATCTGATGCTGACGTATAATGATTTATGCCAGGTAATATCAAGATACAGTTTTGTTTCTGGTATAAAAAGAAAATAAACCAGGTATGCTAACAATTGTGTAATACATCGCAGTCAAATCGCCTTGGTGCATCAGATTTGAATGTCAATTCGTCTCAAAAGCGTTAAGAAGTAATATCCAAAGGTAGATTTTTACTCGAATGAGAATAGGTAGAAACAAAAGATTTCATAAACCGGATATTCGTGCAAGGCGCCCCAGGGTGTTCATTTCACATAGGCACAGGGATGAGGGGCAGGTTTCATTTTTTAGGAGCCAGAGAAAAAGGACATGTCTTGATTATATAGATTATTCAATAAAGAAACCGTACCACATCGGTTGGAAATCATCAGCAAAATATCGAATAAAGAATTCAGACGTGTGCCTTGTTGCAATCGGGCCGACAACACACCGTAGCAAGAGTGTAAAGAAGGAAGTAATGCTTGCTAAACGGTATAAAAAGCCAATAATTGGAATTAAATTAAAAAACAGAGTAAAAATCCCAGATTACATAAGTAATAACGGAAAGGTCGTCAATTGGGATTGCAAGGCTCTGCAAAAAATGTTTGAGGGATTCCGCAAAAAGAGGAGAGACTGAAATATTATGTTAAAAAAGAGGGCATTGGTAATAGGCATTGATGACTACCCTGATGGGTCAAAATTGCATGGTTGTGTCAATGATGCCTCGACCATTGCCAATCTGCTGGAATACAACGGAGACAAAGGCCGTAATTTTGATGTCAAGAAGCCAAACATTACAAATCAAAATGATTTGAAGACGAACATAGAAGAGCTCTTCGAAGGAAAAGGGGATGTTGCCTTACTCTATTTCGCCGGGCATGGAATGAGAAACACAGAGGGAGGATATCTTGTAACCCCTGATTATAGTACTAATAATCCAGGTGTATCCATGACCGATTTGGCATCAATCATGTCTAATTCAAAATGGACAAGCAAGGTTGCAATATTGGATTGTTGCAATGCTGGGGCCATGGGTGACTTCACGTCTGCTGAAGAAACTTGCATATTAAAAGACGGTATGACCATTATGTCCGCATGCGACCGTGACGAATCTGCCACTGAACGTAACGGGCACGGCATTTTTACCGACCTGCTTATCGATGGATTGAAAGGTGGTGCAGCTGACCTCTCTGGTTCGATTACCCCGGGCAGCCTATATGCTTATGTCGATAAATCACTGGGAGCCTGGAGTCAGAGGCCGATTTTTAAAACTAATGTATCAAATTTTATTTGCCTTCGTAAAGTCGCTCCACCGGTCGATAGAAAAACGCTGTCGGAAACACTCGTACTGTTCAAGGATCCCGACAGTTCGTTGAGGCTGGACCCTTCGTTCGAGTTTACAAACAGTCCCGATTACAAAAACGAATTGAAAGAACCATATTGCACAAAAGAAAATGTTGAAAAATTAAAAACCTTACAAAAATTAGAGAGAGTGGGGCTCGTCGTACCCGTAAATGAGGAGCATATGTACTTTGCGGCCATGAATTCCGAATCGTGTAAACTTACACCATTGGGAAAATATTACTGGAAATTAGCGAAAGAGGGGAGATTATAAATGAAGAAAACAAAAGCGTTTGTCAGTTTTGACTATGACCACGACCTCGATATTAAAAACAGTCTGGTAGGACAGTCGAAATTAGAGGATTCTCCTTTTGATATTACTGACATTTCGATAATGGAAGCTGTTGACGAGAACTGGAAAGCATTTGCACGCAAAAGAATAAGACAATGCGAAGTTGTGATTTTTATTTGTGGCAAATATACTGACAGGGCTACGGGGGTTGCCGCTGAGATGTCAATAACTAGGGAAGAAAGAAAACCATATTTCTTGCTATGTGGCAGAAAAGACGGTGGAGTAAAAAAACCAAAAGGTGCACTTGCCACAGATATAATATATAGATGGGAATGGGAAAATCTGAAACTATTGATTTCTGGCAAAAGGTAATTTCTCTGTTTTTGATTGTATTAAGGGGCCTTCCGGCCCCTTAAGAGATTTAATCGACGACCCCGGACGGGTCCGCTATGAATCCGTCCTCCATCATCTTCGCCGTCAGGTTCCTCGACCTGTTGATCATGAACTCCGCCCTGTCGTGAAGCTCCTGCCTGCTCAGCTTGAGCCTCGCGATACCTTCCTTCTGCGCCTGCAGCCCTACGGCAACGGCTTCCAGGGGGAACACCTCGGTGTCGGACATGTTTGGAATTATGTGGTCCGGCGTCAGCCCCTCCTTCGAGTTCTCCGCGAACTTTGCCAGCTCGCGTGCGGCGGCCAGGCACATAGTGTCCGTTATGGTCTTAGCTCTGACGTCAAGCACGCCGCGGAATATTGCGGGGAATCCCATGGAGTTGTTCACCTGGTTGGGGAAGTCCGAACGTCCGGTGGCGAACACCTTCACGCCGTGCTCCTTCGCCTCCCAGGGCCAGATCTCCGGCGTGGGGTTCGCGGTGGCGAACACTATCGCATCGTCAGCCATTCCGTCCAGGTATTCCGGGGGAATCGTCCCGGGGCCGGGCTTGGACGCCGCGACCACTATATCGGCATCCTTGATGGCTTCCTTCATCCCGCCCGTCTTGCCGGCTCCGTTGGTCTTCTCGGCTAGCTCCCACTTCTGCTTGAACGTTCCCTTGAGCTCGGTCCTCTGGTTGTTGAGGATGCCGGTCGAATCGCACACACACATGTTCTTAGGATTGACTCCCACGTTAAGGAGCAGCCTGGAGATCGCCACGGAAGCAGCGCCTGCTCCCAGAATCGTGAAGTTCGCCGTCTCCAGCTTCTTGCCGACGAGTTTTAAAGCATTTATCGCTCCCGCGACCTCGACCGTCGCGGTCCCCTGTTGGTCGTCGTGCCATACGGGGATCTTGCAGTCCTTCCTCAGCTCATCAAGAATGTCGAAGCACTTGGGGTTGGATATGTCCTCTAAGTTGATTCCTCCGAAAGACGGAGCGATAAGACGTACGGTCTCGATGATCTTGTCGGGGTCCTTGGTGTCCAGGCATATCGGCACGCAGTCCACCCCTCCCAGGTACTTGAACAGCATCGCCTTGCCCTCCATCACGGGCATGGCGGCCTCTGGACCGATATCCCCAAGCCCCAGCACCCTGGTGCCGTCTGATACTACGGCCACGGTGTTCCACTTGCACGTCAGGTCGTACACAAGCTCCGGGTCCGCGGCTATCTGCCTGCACGGAGCGGCCACTCCGGGCGAGTACCATATGGAAAAGTCGTCGAACGACCTTACGCACGCCTTGGGTACCGTCTCGATCTTTCCTCCGTAGAACTTGTGGAGGATCTTGGCATCCTCTCCAGGCTTGTTGGCCTTCGCAAGCTTCTCCTCAACGCTTAGCTCCTTCTTGTCTGACATTGTATTTCCTCGTTGACGCCTTTTTTACGAAAATCGTAGAATTTATGCGAATTGCAAGAAAGGGAATTAATTAATCCTATTTATAAATAACTGGTCATTGCGGTTTTTCGAAGAAAGTATAGGAACATTATTCTACGACATGTCGCAAAAAACCACGCCTGACGGGGTCTGCGATGAAATCGTTCGGGCATTACGGAGTCCGATGGTTTCCAGGATCGTTTTCAAGAGAGAAATTCTATGACAGAGTGACATTCACATATCGAAAAAGATCGACAAAGTAGGATTCGATGATTTTTCCCATTGTTAACAATGAATTTACCACACAAGTCTGTCGTTGGAAAGATGTAAATCGGCAGACCCGTATTGTCGGGCGTGGACACCGTACGCGCCGCCAGATATCCCTTCCTGAGAGACTCGGCAAAGCTGGCAGAGGACAACGGGGCCGATATAGAATCGCTTGTGTCCTCCGAATCGTATTCGCAAGCCAGGTCCAGAGGCCTTGAGAGGGTCTTGGGCGCCCTGGAGAACAGCGAAGTCTCCTACAGACCGTTGATGAGCGACTTCGACCGTCTCATGGAGGTTATGTCATACCCTTATGCCAGAATGATCGTCTCGTGCATAAACGACAGGTTCCTTACGAAACGTTACGCGCTTGCCGAGTCCGTGAGGATGAACAAGCTGCTCGGTTCCGACGAGGACCGGACCGTCGCGTCCGTCGCCAACGAACTGGGCGTCGACGCCTCCGCGGACGGCAACGGCCTGAGGATGCATTTCGGAGACTATCTGAGATTCTCCACCAGGATCAAAAGCCCCGAATGGAAGCTCGTCAACACCGAGGTGCATGACGGCTACGTCATTCTGGCAAAAGAGAAGTTCGACCGCGTGCTGCAGAACGCCCTTCAGGACCGCATAGAGTCGGAACTTCCACTCTCCGTGCCGGATTCCTTCGTTTCATCGATGAGGGCCGACATCGACCATATTTCAGTCATGCTTTCGGAGACGAAAAGCAGATACAGCCCCACCGGCGGTGGCCCGATCGATCTGGATTTCATGCCCCCCTGCATGAAGGCCATACTGTCCCAGGCCCATAACGGAATGAACCTCCCGCACAGCGCCAGATTCGCCCTCGTGTCGTTCCTTCACGCACTCGGAATGGACTCGGCGCAGATACTGGCACTTTTCGCCGAGTCCCCTGATTTCGACGAATCCAAATCGTCCTACCAGATAAGGCACATAACCGGCGAGCTGTCCGGAACGGACGGTTATACGCCCCCGGAATGCTCCACGATGAAGACCAACGGCATATGCTTCAACGAGGACAACCTGTGCAGGAGCGAGCACATGAACCACCCTCTCACCTACTATCGCGTAAAGTCCGGCACTTCCCGCAGGCAGGGATGATGCGGAAGTCAGCTCTTCCCGTCTTCCCTGCTCATCGCTCTCCACGTTATTACCGCCCTCTGTACAGCGGTAGCGTTACCGAGGACCGCGAAGTAGAGGATCATTATCTCCATCCAGGTTATCGAGAACGTACCGATCTGTATCGCTCCGTATCCCGCATACAGCATGACGAACTGTATTATCGGAAATAACGTCGACAGTACCACACGGTCTGCACGTCCCAGCAGTCCGGAGTAAAGCCGCGGGGCGCCCACGGCCTGGGCCTGCGTACCCATATACGATGTCAGCAGCACGCCTACGAGCGCCAGAAGGCCCAGGTATGGATTGCACCAGCCGCTGACGGCGACGCCGCCGATCATCAGCACGTCGGCATAGCGGTCGAACACATGGTCCAGATAGTCCCCGCGTCTGGACGCTTTGCCGGCCAGCTTTGCAACTTTGCCGTCCAGGGCGTCGAAATATCCGGAAACGATCACCACGATTGCTCCGAGAAGCAGCAGATATTCATAGTGCCAGCTATAGTAAAGTAAAATTCCTGCAACCAGCGCAAGAACGAGTCCCGCCCACGAAATGTAGTTGGGATTGACGTTTATCAGCTTCTTCGCCACCGGCGTCAGCGCGAAATCGACCTTGTCTCTCTGCCCGTCTAGAACCATCTGTCAATGCCTCCTGTCCAATCGGTTTTCCCCGGAAGATACGCTTCGGTTTTTCCTTCGGCTATCTCCAGCACCGAGTCTGCGAGCTCCCCCGGTGTACGGGAAGTGCTGTCCAGTTCATAAACGGGCGTGTCCGAGGAATCCGCTTCGCACAGTATGACGTCGAGGATCTCGGCCTGCACGTTCTCCTTCACCTTCTCTTCGCCGTACCCTCTCCGCACGAGCCTTTCGGCCAGCACTTCCGGGTCGCATCTTATCACTATGATAGCAGAACAAGTAAGGAAGTGGGAAAGGTGCCCTTCCGCATAGTACGTCTCCGGGGATTCGGAGAATTCTTCCATCGCGGCATCGAGCTCTTCGGTCTCGACGTCGTAAGTGCCCATCTCCCCGTCGTACTCGCCGAGAAGTCCGTTCTCCCTGATGAAATCGCTCAGGAATATTACGTTCTTTTTGCGAAGTGCCAGCTCCTTGCCGAGCTCCGTCTTCCCCGTTCCGGGGGTTCCAGTTATTGCTATAATCATCTCATTCCTTCGCGAGGTATTTTTTCGCTCTCTCCAGCGCCTGCTCCCATGTCGGGATGTTCGACATGGCGCCTTCCTTCTCCACTGTGAACGATGCTACGGCGGACCCCATCACCAGGGAGTCCCTTACGCTCATGCCGTGGTAGAGCCCGGCGTAGAATCCCGCCCTGTACGAATCCCCCGCCCCGGTGGCGTCTGCCTCTTTACCGCCTTTCACCAGCGGAACGTTGAACTCTTTGCCGTCGTGATACGCCGTGCTTCCTTCCCTTCCCTTCGTGCAAACCATCAGCTCCTTCCCGGTATCGCCTATGGAATCGATTCCCAGGTGCCTTATCACCGAGTCCGCCTCGTACCTGTTGCAGAATAGATAGTCCGCATAGTTCATGGCCTCCGGAAGGTTGACCGAATTCCAGAGACGGTGGACTTCCTGCGCCGGGTCGATGGCTATCTTCATCCCTGGGTTGTGAATGGCCTTCATTATCGAGATGTAGTACTTCGGCTCGCCCGTGCAGAAATGGACATATTTCGACTGGGAAGCCATCTTGGTCATCCTGATGCCTATCTGGGTGGCGTAGCCCTGGGGGCCCTGGAAGAAAAGCACCTTCTGGTCCAGATTTGAGTCGTTTACCACTATCGCCGTGGAAGTCTCCCATCCGTCCACGGTGATGAACTCGTCCATTATGACCCCGGAGTCCTCTATGAACCTGCGGTACTCCGCCGGAAGGTCCTTCCCCACGAGGGTGCAGAGGGCCGTCGGCACGCCCAGCTTCGACGCCGTGACCGCTATGTTCGTCCCGGTGCCGCCGAGGAAAGTCTTCTTGGACGTTATGTCGACGGTGGTGTTCAGCTTCGGGAAGTCCTCCACCGTCATTATGCTGTCCACCGTGACGTGGCCGTAGACGGTGAGGAACGGTTTCATTGCGTGCCTGCCTCCCATCCGCCGAGATACGAGATCTGGTCGTCGGTCAGCTTGTCTATCTTCACTCCCATGGATTTGAGCTTGGTCTCCGCTATCGTCCTATCGATTTTGTACGGTACGGAATACACGCGGTTGTCCATCATCCCATGGTTCTGCACCAGATGCTCTATGCTGAGCGCCTGCACGGCGAAGCTCATGTCCATGATCTCCGCGGGGTGGCCCTGGCCCGCCGCCAGGTTCATGAGCCTTCCCTCAGATATCAGGTAAAGGCGGCGGCCGTCCGCCATGACGTACTCCTCGATGTGCTCCCTGACCTTCTCGCGGGACACGGACATCCTCTCCAGGTCCGTCTTGTTTATCTCGTTGTCGAAGTGGCCGACGTTGCCCATGACGCAGCCGTCCTTCATGTTCCTGAAGTCCTTCTCGCTCAGGATGCCGTTGCATCCGGTGACCGTCATGACTATATCTGCTGTCTTGACGGCGTCCGCCATCCTCTTAACCTCGAAGCCGTCCATCTTGGCCTCTATGGCCTTTATCGGATCCACTTCCGTGACCGTGACTATGGCACCCATGCCCTTCGCCCTCATGGCTACGCCCTTTCCGCACCATCCGTAACCGGCGACGACCAGGTTCTTGCCCGCCACTATCAGGTTGGTGGCCACCATCCATCCCTCGAACGCCGACTGGCCCGTGCCGTAGCGGTTGTCGAAGAGGAACTTCATCTTGGCGTCGTTGACTGCGATGACGGGAAACTCGAGCTTCCCCTCCTTCTCCATGGCCCTCACGCGGAGGACTCCCGTGGTGGTCTCCTCGTTCGCACCCTTCACGTTCCTCAGCACATCCCTGCGGGTCGTGTGCAGCATGGCGATGAGGTCCGCGCCGTCGTCTATCACGTAGTCGGGACCTATGTTCAGCACGCTGTTCAGGTTGGTGCAGTATTCCGTGTACGTCTCTCCTTTTCTGGCATAGACGTTTAGGCCGTACTCCTCCTTGAGTGCCAGCGCCACCGAGTTATCTGTGGAGAGGGGGTTGCAGCTGGCCAGCCTTATTTCCGCCCCGGCCTCCGCCAGCGAAATGGCCAGTATGCCTGTTTTCGCTTCTGTGTGGAGGGCCATTCCGATCTTCTGTCCTTTCAGGGGCTGCTCGTCCGCGAAGCGCTTCCTCAGCGCTTTCATCACCGGCATGTGGTTTTCTGCCCAGTGGAGTTTCAGTATTCCTTGCTTAAGTTCGTCCATTTCACTCGCCTTCCTCGAATTCTTCCATCAGCGCTCCGCATATCGAACGTACCGTTTCCCTGCGTACCGCGCGATTATCGTAATCTCTTATTATTTCTGCTATCTGGCTCTTTTGACCTTTGAGCTCTTTCGCAAACCCTTCTATGTTTTCCAGGGCCCTGTTCATCTCGTCGGATATGGAGACTGTCGCTTTCTTAGACGTCCGCGACAGCGGATTCAGGTCTATAGATATTACCGTCTTGCCCATTGCCACTAAGGCTTCCGCCCTGTCACCGTCCTCTATCGGGACCAGTATGACGTCGCTGTCGAATATCCCTTCCTTGGTGCACAGGGCGCGGTCTGACGTGAGGCCCGGTATCCTTGCGTCCGGACGGCGTCCCAGAACGTCCTCGGCGCCTTCCGATTCCATGTATCCGATGATGAGCTCCATCCTCTCCTCGGTCCTGTGGAATATGTTAACCTCTATCTTGGCGCCCACTTCCCTTGCGAGGGCGGCCAGCTCCTTCGCGCCCAGGGCCGCCGCGTTCCCGTTCACACATACGACCGGATTCGAAGCGCTCAGCAGAAACGCCGCCGCGGCCTTCTCGGCCTTGAGCGCCGGCACTGTGGATTTTTCCCCCATGAGATAGTCGAAGGCCTCTCCCCGCCCGTGGGATATCAGGCCCGTGGGGTTCACGATGCCGCGGGCGACCATGTCCGCCAGCCTCTCGCGGGTCACGAGCGACCTATATCTGGGATGGTCTTTGGGAACCGTCATGGACGAACAACTGCAATCATTGATTTAATGACTATCGTTAAGTATTTTCTGCGAATAACCGAAGTTCATGCCTGATGTGCGCATCGTGCTCGTGGGACCGAAGTTCGAGGGAAACGTAGGTGCAATAGCCAGATTGATGGCCAACTTCGATTTCGACGACCTCTGCATGGTCAACCCCTGCGAGATCGGCGACGACGCTTTCAGACGTGCGAAGCACGGCTCCCATATCTTGGAGAACGCCAAAATATTCGGTTCGCTGGACGAAGCTCTCGACGGCTGCTTCCTTGTGGCCGGCACGAGCGGCACCGTAACCAAGGGGCCGACGAACTATGCCCGCATCCCGATGCCTCCGGAAAGATTCGCCGAGAGCGTGAAGGATTACGGGGAGAAGATAGCCCTGGTTCTGGGAAGGGAGGACATAGGCCTTTACCAGGAGGAGCTGGACCGCTGCGACGTATTCGTTAACATACCTTCCAGCGACACTTATCCGACGCTGAACCTGTCCCATGCAGCCGGAATAATAATGTACGAGCTATTCGGGACCTGCCACACCACGCCCAGCCCCGAGCCCGCAGACATACACGAGAAGGAACTCATGTTCAGATTCTTCGAGGACCTGCTGGACGCGATCGATTATCCCGAGGTAAGGAGGGAACGCACCGCCCTGATGTTCAGGAAGATGATGGGGCGCTCGATACCCACCAAATACGAGTACAACACGATAATGGGCGTTTTCGGCGACGCGGCCAGAGGCCTCAGGGGCGGAAAGGGACGGGAATGAACACCATCGTCCCCGGGCGTCCGCTCTCCACGATCTCGGGCATGATGCCCGTCAAGGAACATACTCCGTCATTGACTTCTTTCTTCATGCGGTAAGTCGCGGCGTCGGCGTGTATCACCGCCTTTCCGTATGCTGGGTCTGTGCCCCACAGGGGATTCCTCATAGCCTCCGGGACCTTCTCCTCCGGCGCTCCGCCGCGTACCTGCGTGACAGTATAGGCCTTCTCGGTGAAGATGCTGAAGAACGGGCCCTCCATGATCTCGGCGATACGGCATATCGCCTCTCCCGCGATCCGGTCCGCGGCGGCGATTGCCTCGTCAAAAGAAGATGAGGGGCTTCCGGACGCCGCCAGGTCGAGGTCTATCTTGACAACCCTGTCGGCATGGCCCATCAGCTCCGCGAGGGACTCGTACGCCTTTCTCCCGCGTCCCTCGAACTCCATCGGCGCGCATATTACCGACACGGTGCGTGCGCCGGCCGCGCGGGAACGTTCCGCCAGCAGCGGGGCCATCCCCGCACCGGTGCCGCCCCCCAGACCGGCCGCGATTATCACGTTGCCGTATCCGGAGACCATCCCGTCTATCGCGTCCGAATAATCCTCGGCCAGGGCGCGGCCCACCAGGCTGTCTCCCTTACAACCCCTGATGCCCCCCGGCACCATCGTTATGTCGCTCCGGGAATCGGTGTTGATGAACGCTATGTCTACGTTGTCGGCGGCGATGCCCCGTACCATGTTGCCGCCTGCGCCGCCGCATCCCACAGCCAGCGTCTTCAATCCCTGTCCTCCGGGCGCATCTTGGACCTTATGTACTCGGTTACGGCGGTCCGCACCGCATCGTCCATGGACACCGCGTCGCCCTCCTTGACCAGGCTCTCCAGCTCCACGGCCCTCTTCTTCGGGATCTCCACCGTTATCTTCGATATGTTGTCCGGCGTAAACCTCGCGGCGACGAACTCGTCGATGGCCTGGCGGACGATGTCGGAAAGGTTCTGATACTCGCCGCTGTCTATAAGCGTCCTCAGAACGGCGAGGGTGTCTGAACTGAGCCTCACGGTCACTCTTTCTGTGGATTCCATCGGAACGTCAGACTCCATGTGTGAAAATAAAGAAATTGGATGTAAAAGGTTTGTGTTGTCAGTCCTCCGTGCCCGTATTCATCCGAAAAGGGCGCTGAGACCGGCTGCAGCCTCTTCTTCGCTGACTGCTTCCTCTTCCTCTTCTTCCTTCTCCTTTACAGGTTCTTTGGAAGCGGCGGCGGGGGCGGCGGCTGCCGCGGGTGCGGCGGCTGCTACGGAGGCGTTTGCGATTGCCTCCTTTATATCGACCCCATCGAGAGAAGCGATCAGAGCCTTGACCTTGGCTGCGTTGGGCTCGACGCCTGCGGCTTTGAGAATACCGGAGACCGCGTCCTCGGTAATGTCTTTGCCTGCAGAGTAGAGCACCATTGCGCTGTAGATATACTCCATATTTTTCATCTCCTTAATTTAGCCGAACAAGCTGAACATTCCGGAAGCCGCGTTTTCCTCGGCCTCCTGTTCGCTGATCTCTTCGCTGTTCTCGTCCCCTTTCTCATCGGTATTAATGGGCTCTGCTGTTGCAGTCGGTACCGCTGAGGCGGCCGCATTCAGCCTTGCGGTGATGCGTTCGTCCCGGTATCCTGCCGCCGAGGCTACGGCAAGCATCTGCCTGTCTGCCCTGGCCATGAGCGCTCCGATGCTGTCTTTGGTTGGGATTGCGGCTTCCACCGAGAGGGCCATCGCCTCCCTGTACGCCTTCGCGACAAGCGCTCCGATCGTCTGGTCTGTGACGTAGGCGATGCCGATCGCGAGTGCGCGTGCGTTGTAGATTGCCGCGGCGAACATTTCGTTGTAGTAACCGTCGGGTATAGCCAGTACATCCCTGTGGTATATGATTCCGTCCTCGTAGGCGGCCCTGAGGTCCATTCCCACGACCATCGGAAGTATTCCAAGCTTGGGTAGCATGGCCGCGACCGGTCCGGAGATTGGTTCTCCTCGTTTGACCAGGGTCGTGTCCTTCTTGATCACTATTTTTCCCGCGTCGATGGATGCGGGAAGGCCTATCTTCTGAAGTTCTCCGATGATCGGACCGGGGCCGAACGGAGTGGGCCCTTTCGGGACCACTATGTCGATCGGCGCATCCTGTCCCGCTTTCGCGGGGGCTGCGGTCATGGTCGCATCAAGCTGTTTGAAGAGCCTGAAGGG
This sequence comes from Candidatus Methanomethylophilaceae archaeon, assembly GCA_050180115.1. GTDB lineage: Archaea > Thermoplasmatota > Thermoplasmata > Methanomassiliicoccales > Methanomethylophilaceae > VadinCA11. The sequence goes on along the minus strand of JBFXEL010000009.1, from coordinate 34,863 downwards.
GTCCTTGTCGGTGGCTATAAGAGCGCACTGACCGTGGACCGCGTCCAAGAGTCCCTCCAGCCCGGGCTTCTTCTTCGCCGCCTCTTGGATGGCCAGGAGCATAAGCTTGTTCTTGGTCATCTTGAGGTACGCGTGACCCCTGAGCTGGGCCCTCATGCCCTGGATCTGCTGCCCGGCGATACCGTGCACGTCGACAACCGCGACGACAGGGTACTCGAGCATTTTTTCCACGAGCTTGTTCACCAGATCCTTCTTCCATGCTGCGACGTGTGCCATCTTAGACCTCCTCACATCACCTTCTCCGACGGTCCCATCGAGGTCTTTACGTAGGCGGACGCGATGTTGTGCCTGCCTTTCTCAAGGCGGCCCTCGACACGTCCCAGGATGACGTCGATGTTATCGGCGATGTCCTGAGCCTTCATATCGACCGTTCCGACGGGCACGTGGAAGGTCTTTCTGTCTTTCGTTCTGATGGTCGCAGTCCTGCGGAGCTGGTCGATCATCACGGTCGGATCTGCACCCGGCGCGATGGGCTTCGGCATCTTTCCGCGCGGGCCGAGAACGGTACCCAATCTCTTACCGACGACCGCCATCAACGGCGCTTCGGCGATAAAGTAGTCGATACTGTTCGCGACCTTCTTGGCCTGCTTCTTGTCGTCTGCGAGGGCTCCGAGTTCGTCGGGGCTGATCACAAGATCGGCAACGTCTTTGGCTTTCAAGGCTAGTTCGCCGCCACCAATAACACAGATCTTGAGACTCTTCCCGCGGCCTGCCGGGAGGACTATGTCCTCCTGGATGCGGTTCTTCGGGATAGAAAGGTCAACATCTCTGAGATTGATGGCCAACTCAACCGTTTCGACAAAATTGCGCTTCTTTGCACTCTCGAGTGCCTTCTGCACAGCTATTACGGTTGGTTTTTCTGCCAATACAATTCCTCCTTGTAGTGATAGCGGGCTGGTACCCTCCTACAAGCAGTTTGGCTAATCTGTGACCTGTATATAAGTTTTCTTGATGTCAGCGCAGCTCGTCGTCCAAACTGTCCTTGATATGCTTGGGGTTCATGGCGTTCATGAAGAAGCTTACGTCGGACCGCCGGAGCTCCCGCAGGACCACCAGGGACAGGATGTAGACGCCCAGCCCCAGCAGGGATACCGCGGCGACCTCCGGAAACCCGGATATTTCGAACAGGCGGTCGATCAGTACCAGCGGCGTCGCCGTAACGGCGAGGGCCAGGAGATGCTTCCAGATGTTCTTGTAAGGCCTTATCCCGGTGGCGCGCCTGACGTAATACAGCAGGATTATCGTCAGAACCGTGTATCCTGTGCTCAGAGAGATCGCGGCGCCTATTCCGAAGAGCCCGTCCCATGGCAGTATCCCGGTGTCCGGGACCAGGAGCACAAACATCGTCGCAACAACCGCGGCGTAAACTATCGTGGCCTTGGTGTAGAGGGCGGCCCTGTTGGATGCGTAGAGCACCTGGGTCAGCGTCCCCGCCAGGACCCTGAGCGTCATGGTCACTGACAGTATGGACAGTATGATGCCCGCCTTGGAATATTCCGCACCGAAAAGGACCCCTCCGATCTCCTCCCCGAAGACCATCAGCACGACCATGACCGGGAAGAGGAACATCATCAGGTACTTCTGGGACGTCCATATCAGGCCCTCCATCTTCGACGGCGTCCTGACCGTTTCGGGCCTGGAGAGCTGCGGAAGGATCACGTTGTTCAGGGAGCCGCCCAGCGAGATGAAGACGAAGACCACTCCCATGGCCGCGGTGTAATAGCCCACCTCGAGGGTGCTTCCCGAGAGGCCGATCATGACCTTGTCCACGAAATCGAGCACGGTGAGGAGCAGAGAGGAGATTATCAGTGGCGCGGCGAACCCGAGGTATTCGCGGAACATCGTCGGACGCACGAGCCGTATCTTCAGATTTCTGGTCAGCAGCAGCGCCGCGGAAATGGATGCGGCTATTCCGATAACGTAAGCGGTGCTCAGCACCGTCGCCGACACCTGCATGAGTGCCAGGCTTATAAGTATCGCGGACCTGGTTATCGCGTCCACCATGCTGACGATCGAGCTTTTACCGCTCTCCAGACGCCCGTCGAATGTGGCCGTGAGGGCATTCTGTATGTCCCATACCGCATAATACGCTATGAAAACGAATACGACGGCGGCCAGCTCCCTGTCTATCGAACCGCCGTATATCCCCACCGCAAGGGATACGACCGTCAGGACCACCATCAGCGACGTCAGCGAGATACGGATGGCGAGATATGTGGAGAAGCACTTGTCCTGGTTCCTGCCCAAAGCGATGAAACGTATGTGTGCGGTCTCGAATCCCAGTCCTACGACCGCATTGAACATGGCGACGAAAGCCCATCCCCACATCATGGCCCCGTATTCGAGACCAACGTAGCGGGTCATGACCATCAGCGAAAGGAAGGAAGCGACGGCGGAGACGACGTTGGAAACGACCTTCATCATGTATTTATGGACAAGCACGGCCCCGCCTCGGAAGATTGAATTTAAGGAGGGGGCACAGCCCCCTTTGATGGTTTTCAGAACTTGTCGTCGTAGAGGCCCGCCTTAACATCCTTCTGGAACGTCTTGGGGTCCTTCCCGTCGATAGTGACGCCGACGGAGACGCAGTTTCCTGCGACCTCGAGGACGCGGGCCTTGTGGTCCGAGCCTAGCAGGTCGTCCTGCTTCATGTCGGCGATCTTCTTCGCCTGGTCGAGAGTGAGGTTGCCCACTTTCTCCGTTTTGGCGTTGTGCGCTCCGCTCGCGACCCCCAGTTCTGATTTGATCAGAGCGGACATCGGCGGGGTTCCGACCTTGATCTCGAACGTTTTGTCGTTGTTGATCAATATCTTGACCGGGACCTTCATTCCCGAGAAGGCCTTTGTTTTTTCGTTGATTTTCGCGATAACCTGGCCGATGTTCACTCCTTTCGGTCCCAATGCGGGTCCGAGCGGAGGCCCTGCGGAGGCCCTGCCCCCGTCAACCAATGCCTCAACAGTATCTACCATTGTTCATCTCTCCTTGTCTATGACTCTAACGCTGTCGCCTTTCACCGTCACGGGGATCGGGACCATGGCCTCGATCAGCTCGACGGTGATCTCTTCTTTACCTTCATCTATGTGCTGAACCCTCGCCTTCTCGCCCTTGAACGGTCCGTTGACCAGTTCGACGATGTCGCCTTCGGTGATGCCGACGACCGCCGACACGGGCGTGAGGTAGTGGCTAATCTCATCCAAAGATGTCTCTCCGGGAATGAAAGAATACGCCTTCCTGATGTCCCTGATCTTCTCGCGGAGACGGTCGGTGTTCATGCCTTCCACGAACACGTATCCCCTGAGGCCCGCCGGGCTCAGTATTGCGTATATGTCCTTCTCTCCCAGGTTCGCCTTGGCCGCCAGACTGTCGGCGGCCGACCTTTCCTGGTCTATCTGTGTCTTGAGTATCATAACCGACTGGATGGCGGAGGCTTTGAACTCCATGGAGTCCCTTGCCCCGCCGCACTCGGCTTTGACTGTGATCGCGACCTCGTCGCCGTACCTGGCGCCCTTGGGGCATTCCGCGTGGAGCACGAGCTCCTTGTCCCTCTTGCCGGGTATCTCGACCGCAACGTCGTTCCTGCTGCGGTAGCTGTTCCAGATCTCCGCGCCCGTGGCGTCCGTGACTGTGAGTATCCAGTCGGGCGCCGTCTCGGCGTCCGGGCCCGTGACTTCGGAAAAGGTTAGCTTGGCCTCCGCCCCGTCGCCGGACAGCGAAAACTGCCAGCTTACGGTCTCGCCTGCACGGGCCTTCTTGACATCGCTAACACCGGAAAGGCATGGACCTGAGTACTGATCTGACATTGTTATTCTCCTAATTTTCAGAAGTATGACGGAAGGTACGTCATGAGCCACATGATGGCGAACCCGACGGCTCCCAGAAGGATTATGCCCAGAGCTGTGATCCGCACCGTCTTCTTATATTCGTCCCTGGAGGGGGTGCGGGCCATCTTCATTATCCTGGAGTATCTGCCGAAACCCAGCCCGGACTGCCTGGTCTCCTGTCCTTCGTCCGACGGGGGGGTGTTGTCAGCCATGTTCGTTCCTTCTTCCGCCCTCCGCGGGGCGGCGCATACTTTGCTCGCTACCGCTGAAGATAACGACCGAAGATAAGCCTTAAAGATAGGTTGCCACTATAAACATTTCGGTTGTTTTTGCATCGTCCGCGGTGCGGGGGGATAACGGCTATGTATCCGACATGCCTTTATAGTGGTTCTATGTTCGGGTTTTATCCAGAGGTGTTGATCCATGGAAGAAGAACTGTGTAACGTAGTGTTCATCAAGGAGAACAACGATTTCGTCGCCAGGATCCAGAGCGATCTCGGCGGGCTCAGGGAATACAAGGCTCCCAGCTTTGAAGAGGTCCTCGAGCAGGTCGTCATCGATCTCCAGGAAGAGTTCGAATCCTTCTGAAATCGGAGGCATGATTATGGCTAGCAAGATAAAAAACATAACAGACGTGCTGGACTTCTTGGCCGGCGACGACTCCATTCCCAAGAACATCAGGAGGGGCGCTTCAGATGCGAAGGCCAGGCTCCTGGACGAAAAGGACGCCATGGACGTCCGCGCGACGAGCGCGATGATGATCCTCGATGACCTGGCAAACGACAACAACACCCCGCTTCACGCAAGGACTCTCATCTGGAAGGCCACAAGCGAGCTCGAGGGGCTAGCGGCCGGCTCGAAATAAACATATCACTTTTTTCTGTAACGGGAAGCTATACCGAGGAAATTGCGTAACATTTCGGGCCCGTACTGCGTGTTCTCCACCTCGGGATGGAACTGGACACCGAATATCGGACGGTCCCTGCATCTCACGGCTTCGACCCTGCATCGCGGGGACGACGCGGTGACTTCGAAGCCTTCCGGCACGACCTTCACTTCGTCGTTGTGGGAAGCCCACACCTCGATCGTGCGGGGCATGTCCCGGAAAATATCGCCGTGGGACGTTATGGTAAGCTCAACCGCCCCGTATTCGGGGTCGTCTCCCGGTCCCAGCGTACCTCCGAAGTGCTCGCAGAGGAACTGCATGCCGGCACATATGCCGAAGATGGGGATGTCCATTTCGAGATAGTCGGAGTTCCGTCCCATCCTCCCCGCATCGCTGGCGACGCTGGGCGCACCGCCCGAAAGCACCAGCGCGTCCGCGTCTGACAGGTCTTCCGGAGGCGTGTCGTTCCTGACTATCCTTGCGTCGGCCATATCCCTGAGGACACGCCACTCCCGGTGGGTCCACTGCCCGCCGTTGTCTACGATATAGACCTTCACGGATGCTCATCCGCAGATATCGTATAAAAAATCCGTACCCGCGCGTCCGCGAGCGTCCGTCCGGCACCCGTCCCCGGCCCGGTCGGACGCTCTCCTTCCCTCGTAATGCGGTTCACTCCCATTCGATTGTCGCGGGAGGCTTGTCGGTGATGTCGTACACCACACGGTTCACCTCGTCCTTCATCCTGCTGGTTATGCGCTGGGATATGGAGTTGAGGACCGAGAGCGGTATGTCGCTGTGGGCGGCCGTCATGCCGTCGACGGATTCCACCGCACGTACGGCGACGGTCCTCCCGTAAGCGCGCCTGTCGCCCTGCACGCCCACCGACCTGGCGGGAAGTAGCACGGCGAAGTACTGCCACGGAAGCTTCATCTTCCCTGCGTCGGCGGCCTTCCTTATCTCGTCCTCCACGATGAAGCAAGCCTCGCGGACGACTGCTATGTTCTCCGGCGTGACCTCGGCGAGGCATCTGACCGCGAGTCCTGGACCGGGGAAGGGCTGCCTCTCGGAGGACTTGATGCCGAGCTTCCTCGCGACCTGCCTGACCTCGTCCTTGTAGAGGTCTCTCAGGGGCTCCACGAGGGTCATGTCCATGTCCTTCGGGAGACCTCCCACGTTGTGGTGGGACTTGATGGTGTCCCTGACGCCGTCGCCCGACTCTATCCAGTCCGGGGCGATCGTCCCCTGGACCAGGTACTTGGCGCCGAACTCCTTCGCCTCCCTTTCGAAGATGCGGATGAACTTCTCGCCGATGACCTTCCTCTTCTGCTCCGGTTCGGTGACCCCTTTCAGGGCCTCGAAGTACTCCTTCGACGCGTCCACGGCCTTGAAGTTGATCCCTGTGTCGCGGAACATCGCCTCCACCTCTTCGGCCTCGCCTTTTCGCATCAGTCCCGTGTCCACGAACACGGCGAGCAGACGGTCGCCTATGGCCCTCCCGGCTATCACCGCGGATACGGAGCTGTCCACCCCTCCGGAGCATGCTATGATCGCTTTCCCCCGGGTCTTCTCTCTCACCGAGGCTGTCGCCTCTTCGATGAACCTGTCGGGATCAAACACCGGCGGCGACCTCCTCGGAATCCTCTGCGACCTTCTCGGCCTGCCGCGCCCTGTAGTCCAGGAGCGCGGCGGCCAGCCTCTCGTCGGAGACCGCCAGTATCTCTGCGGCCAGTATCGCCGCGTTGTCGCCGCGGTCCAGGCCAACCGCTGCCACGGGCACCCCGGCGGGCATCTGCACTATCGAGAGCACGGAATCCACGTTGAGCTTGCCGCTCACCGGCACGCCGATCACCGGCTTCGTCGTGAACGAGGCCACGACCCCGGGCAGTGCGGCGGCCAGCCCGGCTATCGCTATGAACACGCCGGCATCCGACCCCTTCACCAGGTCCTCGACCCTCTTGGGGGTCCTGTGCGCCGAAGCCACGCTTATTTCGAAAGTGATAGAGAAATCTCTGAGAATGCTGATCGCCCTGTCTGCCACCGGGAGATCGCTTTTGCTCCCGAGGATGATGGATACTTTAGGCATGACCACGGTCACATGATAAAAGAATAAAAACCCACCGAGAAGGCGGGTAAAGGATTTGAGATTCCCGGAATACCGGGGATCAGCTCTTGAGAACTGCAACAAGGAATATGCCGACAGCGATCAAAGCTCCGATCAGTACCGCGATCAGAGAGATGAGCGTGTTGTACATAACGTCCCAGGCCGCCACATCGCTGAACAGCGTGATGTCGCTGTATCCGACAAGGTACGTCCACAGTGCGAGGACGACTGCTCCGACCGCGAGCATTATCATGCCGTAGGTCCTGCTCTTACCGCTGCCGAAGTAGGCTGAGAAAATCCCTGCGATGAGAAGTACTATCGAGAATACGAACACCACTATCGTCAGGAATGACATTAAGTCCCAAGTCATTTGTTACCTCCATTGATTACTAGATTCGCCAGTGGCGTATCAATTGGGCACGCATACACCCTATTTGTTATTAAACTTTTCACGTCCTGTCAGCATAACCCACGAATGCCTCCGGGCGGAGTCGAACGCCTTTTCAGACACCGTTTACCATGGATGAATCATCCGTCCGTGTGTCCTTTTTAGATACTATGAGTTGGGGCGGAAATACGGGCAAACTCTTAAAGATAATAAAGAAAACCCAAATATTTAAATAGAGAACTGATATAGAGTGTGACACTTGACAACCGACTGCCAAGACAGGAAGACTACACATGGATTTTTTGGGGACTGTTGCAGAAATCACTTCTGACGGCAGAGCGGTAGTTTCGGCCTCCGCGGCCCCGGAGACAGGGGATTCGGTTTTCGACTCCCGCAGACGCAGGATCGGTAAGGTGGTTCGTATATTCGGACCGGTGGACGGACCTTATGTGTCCGTCGAGCTCGAGGGCGTGGAACCTTCGGAGCTGGCCGGTGCGGAACTATACACCCAAGGAGTGAAACAAAATGACAAAGTCAAAAGAAGGCACTGAAGAGATTGAGGTCTGTCCGGAATGCGGCAGCCATCACCTTGTGAGGGATTACGAGCGCGGTGAGCTGATATGCGAGGACTGCGGACTGGTCCTTGACGACCAGTTCATCGACCAGGGACCGGAGTGGAGGGCCTTCGACGTCGAGCAGGGCGAGAAGAGGGCGCGCACCGGCGCCCCGATGACGTATACTATACACGACAAGGGGCTCTCGACCGAGATCTCCTGGAAGAACAAGGACAGCTACGGCAAGAGCATACCCACCAGGAACCGCGCCCAGCTCTACAGGCTCAGGAAGTGGCAGAGGAGGATACGCGTATCCAACGCCACCGAGAGGAACCTGGCGTTCGCGTTGTCGGAGCTGGACAGGATGGCCTCCGCCATGGGGCTTCCGCGCAACGTCCGCGAGACCGCAGCGATGATCTACAGGAAAGCCGTCAACAAGAACCTGATCAGGGGACGGTCGATCGAAGGGGTCGTCGCGGCCTCGCTGTACGCGGCGTGCCGGCAGTGCGGCGTACCGAGGACCCTCGACGAGGTGGCAGGAGCGAGCCGCGTCGGAAGGAAGGAGATCGGGCGCACGTACAGGTTCATGACCCGCGAGCTCAAACTGAAGCTCATGCCCACCAAGCCCCAGGACTACGTGCAGAGGTTCTGCTCGGAGCTCAAGCTTAGCGGAGAGGTGCAGAGCAAGGCCGCGGAGATACTCAAGGACGCCTCCGAGAAGGAGCTCACCTCCGGACGCGGCCCCACCGGAGTCGCGGCGGCGGCCATATACATATCTTCGATCCTGTGCAACGAACGCAGGACCCAGCGCGAGGTCGCGGACGTCGCCGGAGTTACCGAGGTAACGATCAGGAACAGATACAAAGAGCTGACGGAAAAACTCGGGATCGTCATCCAGCTCTGAGGGCATCGGATGAACGGCACCTCGGACGCTGACTTCTCCTTGATGGGGTATTCGACCAACAACATAGGCGACGACATACAGAGCGTCGCGGCATCCAGGTTCCTACCGAAGGTGGACAGGTTCGTCAACCGGGAGAACATGTGGCGGTACGACGGCCCGGAGACCAAGATGATACTGAACGCGTTCTACTTGGACAATGCCAGACACTTCCCTCCCTCCGGCAGGATCGACCCCCTGCTGATATCGATGCACGTCACTCCCGTATGGCGCGAGGACTTCATGAAGCGGGGGAAGGAGTATCTCCGAAAGCACGGGCCGGTGGGGTGCAGGGACTACGGCACCCTGAAGTACATGCAGGACAACGGCGTGCCTGCTTACTTCTCGGGCTGTCTGACCCTTACGCTGCTCCCCAACCCCGCGATCGAGAGGCAGAACTACATCCTGGCCGTCGACGTCCCGAAGGATGTCGTGGCGGCCATGAGGACGATGACCGACAGGCCGATATTCGAGCTGTCCCACGACTTCTGGGAGTCTTACGACATGGAGGTGAGGAACCGTTTCGCCAAGTCGTTCCTGTACCTCTACGGCTCCGCCCATTGCGTCGTGGCCAGGAGGATGCATGCCGCTCTGCCGTCCCTCTCTATGGGGACGCCCGTGGTGCTCCTGGACCTGGACCTGGAAAGGTTCCCCGGAAGGTTCAGCGGACTGAGGGAGCTCGTCCACTGCATGACACAGGACGATTTCTCGAAGGGCGGGTACGACATCGATTCCCCGCCCGGGAATCCCGACGGGCACCTGGAGATCAGGAAGGCCCTGGAGAAGACCTGCACCGAGTTCACGGGCCACGACAACGGGAGCGTCATCGAGCCCGTGAGCCTGCCCGAGGTGATGGGCCTGATCAGATGCACCGAGAAGGACCGGATAAGGCAGTTCCATTCGATATGGAAACTCGAGACGGCAAAGCTAGTGTATTCGCGGTTCTTCAAGAAGAGAAGGCCGGAAGACATCGAATGATTCAGGGCCTGAACCATTTGAATTCGAGGTACTCTACCCCGTCGCTTATGCGGCAGAAGAGGATGTCCTTCTTGACCCCTCCCGACAGCCTCACGGTCCTGGATATCTCCGGCCACATCGCGGCGTCCGATGCAGGGACTGCATGGACGAGGTAACGCGCGTGGCATTCGTCCGGCGGCCCCTCGTATACTCTGAAATGGGTGCCGTATTTGAAACCGGTCTTCACGACGAGGCCGCGGGACCTCAGGTCGTAGTACGCTGACATGCGCAGGTCGAAATCGCTCTGGGTCTCCGCACCGAACCTCTTCAGGTCCCCGTGGCCGACGGCCTTCCCGTCGTCCCCTGTAACGTTAAGCATTCCCTTTTCGGAGAGGTAGCAGCTCTCTATGAGCGAAAGCTGAAGCGCCCCGCCTATGTCCTTTCCGAAGAACCCGGCCTCTTTCAGCCTCCCGTAGTCTTCGGGGTCGAAGACGAACACCCGGTCGCTGATGAGCACACCTTCGACCCGTCCCTCCGACCGGCAGGCGGGAACGGACCCCCTGGGGTCCCTCATGGACATCTTGTAGTAGGTCACGTCGCCTTCCTCGTCCGCCACCCCGTAGAGGAGCTCACGGCCCCTGCCTTCCGTGTGGGAGATCTCGGCGGAAAAGTCGCTGATGTCCAGAACGGTGCGCTCGGAGACCGCCCGGACCATGTACTCCGGGCGGGAGTTGCTCATCGTCTTTCCGCGTGGGAACACCGACAGGTCGAAACCGCCCGTCTCGGTCTTGACGACGAAGCCGCGGGACCTCATGTCCCTGTAGACGAGATACTTGACGTCGAATCCCTCGTTCTGCCTCGAGGCCTGGGCGAACAGCTCGTCGAACCCCACCCCTCTGCCCCCTTGCTCCACCTGGAGGCGGTTGCTCTCCGCCAGGTAGACCGCTTCGGTGAGGTCGAGCTCCAGGCCGCCGCCGCTCAGGGGATAGCCGTAGTTGCCCTTGCTGTAAAGCTGGCTGCTCTCCCTCTGGTCGGAGACCGTTACAGAGTCCCCCTTCAGTTCGCCCGGCATGTCGGTTTGTACCGGGCGGGCGTATTTATTGGTATCTGAAAAACAAGGAAAAATGTTTTTTGAACGGTTTAATTGGCCGAGGACCTCATGCTGCCGTCCAGGTACTCGGAGTATCCCTTGAGGTCCAGCAGGCCGTGGCCCGAGAGGCAGAACACGATGGTCTTCTCCTCCCCGGTACTGCGGCATCTGACGGCCTCGTCGACGGCCGCCTTGATCGCATGCGTGGATTCGGGCGCGGGGACGATGCCCTCGGTCTTGACGAACATCGCCCCTGCCTCGAAGGTCTCGAGCTGGTCGTAGGCGACCGCCCTTGCGATACCCTGATTCACTGCCGCCGATACGAGGGGCGACATGCCGTGGTACCTCAGGCCGCCTGCGTGCACGGACGATGGGACGTAGTCGTGTCCCATGGTGTACATCATCAGCAGAGGCGTGTATCCGCCTGTGTCGCCGAGGTCGTACCTGTAATCGCCCTCCGTCATGCTGGGAGCGGCCTTGGACTCGGCGGCCACGAACTCGCATTCCGTACGTCCTTTGATCTTCTCCCCCATCATAGGGAAGCAGAACCCTCCGAAGTTCGACCCTCCCCCGGCGCATGCTATCATCATGTCCGGCTCTATCTCCGCCTTCTTCATCTGCTCCATGGTCTCGAGCCCTATCACCGTCTGGTGGAGCATGACGTGGTTCAGCACGCTTCCCAGGGAATAGCATGTGCCGGGGTCCTTCGAGGCCACCTCGCAGGCCTCGGTTATCGCCACCCCGAGGGACCCGGCGGTCCCCGGGTGCTCCTTCAGATACTTCCTCCCGAACTCGGTCTGCGTCGACGGCGACGGATAGATCGTCCCCCCGTAGAGCTCGATGAGCGACTTCCTCGTGGGCTTCTGGTCGTAGCTTCCGCGGACCATGAACACCGTGGTCTTGATATCGAACAGGTTGGATACCGCCGCAAGGGCCGTTCCCCACTGACCCGCCCCCGTCTCGGTGGTCAGGGTGTGTATCCCGGCCTCCGCGTTGTAATAGGCCTGTGCCAGCGCGGTGTTCCCTTTGTGGCTTCCGAGGGGGCTCAGGTCCTCTCTCTTGAAGTATATCTTAGCCGGGGTCTTCAGGTATTTTTCGAGACGGTACGCCCTCTGCAACGGAGAGGGGCGGTTCAGATAGACCAGGTTGTCCCTGACCTCCTCCGGGATGTCGATGTATCTCTGAAGGGACATCTCCTGTTCCAGGATCTCCCTGCAGAAAAGGGAGCCCAGCTCCTCGGGTCCCGCGGGCTTTCCCGTTTTGGGGTTGATCGGCGGTTCCAGCGGCTTCGGCAGGTCCGCGGCCAGATTATACCATTTTTTAGGAATGTCTTCGATATCGAGAGTTGTTCGTATGTCCTTGGGTAACGACATAAAGGTATTATCATGTTTGATGTATATATCTTTATGTACATTGATGAATAGTAATGTGCATTATTTGAACGGTTATTTATCCTAAAGCGATTTCCGGGCCGATGGTGCCTTCCATGTGCTGCGTATCGGTGCGGCGAAACGACGAGAACATTGTGGGGGACGCGGCCAACAAGACGGAACGCGCGTCGGCCGCCGGAAATCGGCCTTTTACTCCCGACATTTAGCAGATTTCGACAATAACAAGTATCGGACATGACGGAAACAGGCTTTTTCCGACAGAATCCTCTCCGATTTCCATCTGGTAAACGATGAAATACGCGATGGCAACCCCGTGACGGCATGGCAGAACACGTCATTTTACCCTGAAACCCTCAAAATTCGCAACCGTCTAATAACGCACAACCCGGTCTGAATACGGAGGTGTTCCTTTGTGCAAATCGTACCTCCCAGGCATAAGTTTAACAACGCACAACCCGGTCTGAATACGGAGGAGGTCAGGATATGAAACGTGAGATGAGATCTAAGGACAGGGCGCTTGCCGTTTTCAGGGGCGAGCTCCCCGACAGGGCGCCAGTATGCGATTTCGGGAACATGGCCATGGTCGGGCATTACGGCCATAAGCTATCGGACGTCAGAGGAAATCCCGGTCTGACCAAGGATATCATGGCCAAATGGGTGAAGGAATCCCAGTCGGACATGGTGTTCGGACCGTTCGAATCCAAAGGCATCTTCATGGACATCCCGGGAATGAGCGTAAAGCTGCCGGAGGACGACCAGGGAAGCCTGCAACTGGACTATTTCGCCTCGCCCGAGGATATCGATTCCAAACCCCTGTACGACCCCTTCGACCGCGAAGAGTGCCCGAACCTGCACAAATACGTGGTGGACGCGTTCAGGGCCGTCCACGAGTCCTGCCCGGACGCCATGACCCCGGTCTGGTGCGAGGGCCCGTTGACGACCGGCGGATTCCTGAGGGGCATCGACCAGCTGCTGATGGACATCCTCATGGAGCCGGAGACCGCGAAAAGGGCCATCAGACGCGGAGCGGAGCTGTCCCGCCGGGTCGTCGGTGCGCAGCTCGAGGAGATAGAAGCCGATTACGTCATCTACACCGACCCCGTGTCGTCTGCGGACATGATAGATGATTCCATGTTCAGGACTTTCAACCTCGAAGAACTGAAGAAGAGCACGTCTCAATGGAAGCAGAAGCACGGGGTGGATACCATGTTGCACATATGCGGGGACACGACGCCCATGCTGAAGTCCTTCAGGGAGACGGGGGCCAGGGTGCTGAGCGTCGACCATGCGGTGGACCTCGCCGAAGCCAGGCAGGTGTTCCGGGACGATGTGGTCGTAATGGGCAACCTCGACCCTGTGTCGGTGCTCCTGCAGGGTTCCGTGGACGACGTGGACAGGGCGGCGGAGAAATGCTTCAACGATGCGGGCCGCGACGGATGCTACATATTCGGCGCGGGATGCTCCGTGCCGAAACACACGCCGATCGAGAACATAGTGCAGATGGCGAAGGTATCGAAGCGCCACGCCTACTGAGCTTACGGCCCGTGAGCCGTGAAACGACTTCCCTCTTTCTAACCATTCCGTTTCATACCGTATGCTGCGCGCATCTGCGGGCCGCAAGCTCATGCGGCGGCGTCATCGTGCGCCATATGGCACATAGACCGCATTTCGATTCGAAATAACAATATGTTTATATAGAAGAACAAACTAATAATAGTGTAGGTCCGAGGGGAAAGATTCGGTATTCTCGGGTGTTTAACGAGATACTGGACGTGGACATCAAGATCAGGAGGTAATGGCAATGGCAATGAAAGACAGGTCCGACAAGGCCATCAAGGTTGCGGAGCTCAAGCCCGGAGAGGCCGGGAGGGGAGTGGTCAGGCTCGACCCGGAGCTCATGACCGTGATGGACATCAGGGTCGGAGACATAGTAGAGATATCAGGAGACAAGAGGACGGTTGCAAAGGTCCTCAGAGGAGGGCCCGAGGACGCCAACCGCGGCATCGTCAGAATGGACGGCACCACGAGAAGGAACGCCGGGACCTCCATAGACGAGAAGGTCGCGATAAGGAAGGTGACCGCCAAGAACGCCACGAAGATGACGTTCTCGCCGACAGACCAGCTGAGGCTCCAGGGCGGGGACGAGTACCTGAAACAGGTGTTCGAGGGGCGCGCGTTCTCCAAGGGGGACGTCATCGCCCTGAACGTGATGGGCAACAAGATAGAGCTGGTTGTAACGTCTTTCGCTCCTTCGGGCGAGGCCGTGATAATGACCTCTGCCACGCAGGTCAAGGTCAGCGAGAAGCCGGCGGACGTGGCGACCGGAGATGTCGAGAGGGTCTCCTATGACGACATCGGAGGACTGGGAGACGCCGTCAACAAGATCAGGGAGATGGTGGAGCTTCCGCTGAAGCACCCCGAGCTGTTCAAGAGGCTCGGTATCGAGGCCCCCAAGGGCGTCCTCCTGCACGGCCCCCCGGGAACGGGAAAGACAATGCTCGCAAAGGCCGTGGCCGGGGAGACGAGCAGCAACTTCGTCTACGTCGGAGGGCCTGAGATAATGAGCAAGTTCTACGGCGAGTCCGAGGGGAAGCTCAGGGAGATCTTCGAGGATGCAGAGGAGAACGCGCCCAGCATCATATTCATCGACGAGATCGACAGCATCGCGCCCAAGAGGGACGAGGTGACGGGAGAGACCGAGCGCCGCGTCGTGGCCCAGCTGCTGGCTCTCATGGACGGGCTTAAGGCCCGTGGCAAGGTCGTGGTCATAGGGGCGACCAACAGGCCGAACTCCATCGACGAAGCCCTGAGGAGGCCGGGCAGGTTCGACAGGGAGATAGAGATAGGAATACCCAACCGGGACGGCAGGCTGGAGATTCTCCAGATACACACCCGCGGGATGCCGATAGACGACGGAGTGGACCTGAACCTCTTGGCCGACAGGACCCACGGGTACGCGGGTGCGGACATCGCCGCCTTGACGAAGGAGGCGGCGATGGCGTCCCTCCGGCGCGTGCTCCCCGACATCGATACCGAGAACGAGGAGGTCCCCGGGGAGGTGCTGAGCAAAATCAAAGTCACCGCGGACGACTTCCGCGATGCGTTCAAGGACATGCAGCCCTCTACCATGAGGGAGGTGCTGATTGAGCGCCCCAACGTGAAATGGGATGACATCGGCGCACTCGAGGCCGTGAAGCAGGAACTCAAGGAGGCCGTCGAATGGCCTCTGAAGTACGCGAAGGCATTCGAGCACATGGGCGCGAAGCCGCCCAAGGGAATCCTGCTCTACGGTCCGCCCGGCACCGGAAAGACAATGCTCGCCAAGGCCGTTGCGACGGAATCCGAGGCGAACTTCATATCTGTCAAGGGGCCGGAGTTCCTCAACAAGTGGGTCGGAGAGTCCGAGAAGGCCGTGAGAGAGACGTTCAGGAAGGCCCGGCAGGCGTCACCCTGCGTCATATTCATGGACGAGATCGACAGCATAGCGCCCAACAGGGGGTCGGGGAGCTGCGACAGCAACGTGACGGAACGCGTGGTGTCCCAGCTGCTGACCGAAATGGACGGGCTGGAGGCTCTGAACGATGTCGTGGTCATAGCTGCCACCAACCGCCCTGACATGATCGACCCGGCGCTGCTCAGGCCCGGAAGGTTCGACAAGAGCATACTGGTGGCTCCCCCCGACGAAGAGTCCAGGGAGGCGATATTCGGCATACACACCAGAGGCAAGCCCCTGGAGGACGATGTGGACCTGAAGAAGCTCGCCAGCATGACGGAAGGATGCACCGGGGCGGACATCGCGGCCATATGCAACGAGGCCGTCATGACGTCGGTCAGGCGCCTCGTGGCGTCCGGCGAGGTTCCGGACCAGAGTGCCATCGACGCGTGCAAGGTGGCGATGAAGGACTTCGAGGACGCGGTCGATAAATTCGGACCGGCCGCGGCCAGGAGGCTGAAGGAATACAGCGGGAACTGAAGAAGAGAAAAGAAGACATGAGAAAAGGAGTGATGAAGATGAGCGAAGACATTTGGGAGATACTGTTCAGGGAGTTCGAGAACTTCAACAGAAGGATGGACGATATGCTCTCCGGATTCGGAGATTTGAGCGGTCCCGACGTCAAGACCTACGGGTACACCATGTACCGCGGTCCCGACGGGGTCGCCCACGTCAAGGAGTTCGGGAACGTCGCGGGAGGGCTGGGCCTTCCTCCCGCCGAGAGTGTGAGGGAGCCCTTCACCGACGTGACCCGGGAAGGGGACGTCGTCAGGGTCTTGGCGGAGGTTCCGGGCGCCAAGAAGGAGGACATCGTGCTCGATGCCACTTCCGACTCGGTATCGATCTCCGTGGACGTGGCCAACAAGAAATACCGCAAGACGGTCGCCCTGCCCTGCGAAATCGACGTCGGATCGGCGAAGGCAGAGTACAACAACGGCATCCTGGAGGTCAGCTTCAGGTCCAAGGACGAGAAGAAATCGGGCAAGCGCATAGAAATCAACTGAATGTGCCGAAGAAGCCGTTTCCCCTCCGAAACTTTTTAAGCCGGCCCGGGGGGCCGGCCTCCCCCTTAAATAATGAGTAAGCGGTTTTTTATAGAAGAACTACCACTTTATTACCGTGAGCAGAGCGGAGCTTATAGAATCCACCCGCGCCATACTGACAAGTGCCGGTTACGATGTGTCCTCCACCCTGAATCTGCGGAGCGTCTGCTTCGACATCGTCGCCCGCAGGGACGACAAGCTGCTGATCATAAAGATACTCAGCAACGTCGATGCCTTTTCAAGGGAGAACGCCGAGGAGATGAAGGTACTAGCCGAAGCTCTGAAGGCCAGTCCGCTGCTCATAGGGGAAAGGTCCAGCTCCGGAGTGCTCGAGGTGGGAATCGTATACTCGAGGTTCAACATCCCGATCATCTCCAACGAGACGCTGGCCGACCACATCATAGAAGAGGTCCCTCCGCTGATATTCGCGGCGCCCGGCGGGCTGTACGTCAAACTGGACGGCGACCTGCTGAAGAGCGTCAGGAACAAGGAGGGGCTCAGCCTGGGCGTGATCGCCGAGATGGCGGGGGTCTCCAGGCGCACGGTGCAGATGTACGAATCGGGCATGGGGGCCATGATAGACGCCGCGCTCCGCATCGAGGAGTTCCTCAACATGCCGATGATCCTGCCTCTGGACCCGTTCGCGTACAAGACGGAGGACACCGCCACCAAGTACGAGATCAGCGGCGCGGCCCGCACAGGATCGGATGTATTGAACAAACTGCTGGACATAGGTTTCAGCGTTACGCCCGTTATGAAGAGCCCCTTCGATGCCCTTTCGAGGGTGGAGGAGATTATAATCCTGACCGGTACCGGAACGGACGAGGAGAAGCTGATACAGAGGGCCTCTGTCACTTCCGAGGTATCCAGCCTGGCCGGGAGGCCTTCCGTGGTGATAGTCGGGCGCACCAGGGACCGCAACAACATCAAGACCACCGCGGTCATATCGACAGACGAGCTCAGCAAGATAGACGACAGCGACGAGCTGACCGACCTGGTCATGACAAGGAGCACCAAGAAATGATATCTCTTAAGGCGGGGGATGCCGTGATCGACATCCTGCCCGTGGTCAGGGGGCTTCCCGAGTACGGCAGAGCGGTCAGGGAGGCTTTCGGAAGATACGACCTGTACGCGGCATCCCTCAGCCCCGAGGAGATCGTCGGGGTGAGGAACCGGGCGGGGCTCGTGGACGGATACGAGCCGGGAGAGCTTGAGGCCGTGTTCGCGAAGAGGCTTTCCGAGTTCGGAGAGATCAGCGTCCCGGCGCCGGCCTGGTGCGAGCTGGTGGACCTCTGCGATTCGAACTCGAAATCGCTTTCGGCCTTGGACATGCCCGACCGCGAATACACCGAACTGTATTGCCTGAGCGTCAGTACGATGGAGTTCGTCAGAGAGCACCGTCTCGCGAAGAAGGGAATGAAGAAGAAGTTCGACATGTCCTCCCCCGAGTCATTCGCCAGGGACTGGGACAGGTATGTGAACGCCGTGAGGGGCTTCCGGGAGCTGAGCGGCCTCCGCGAGAGATATATATCTCTGCGCCTGTCGGACATCTCTAAAAAAGGCGGAAGCGTCCTGGCCGTCATAGATTCCGAGAGGGTGGACGGGATAGTCGGCCTTATGGGTGATGGATGATGCAGGCTAAATGCCCCGAATGCAAAAAAAACCTAGATCTGGGACATAAGTTCTGCGGCGGATGCGGCAACATGCTAGACTGCCCGGAATGCGACCGTTACCGTACGGCCGGCACCGCCTTCTGCGGAGGGTGCGGAAGGAGATTCGGCAACCGGTACGCGTATGTGCCGGAAGACAAAAAGGACGGCCCGGTTTTCTGGGCTTCTCTGTTCGCCACGGGCTTGGTCATGATGTTCCTGGCCGTGGAGGGGGCGACCCTGTTTATCAAATTCGCGGATGTTTTCGTCTATGCGGCGGGCATCGAATACGGCCTTCTGATCCTTCTGCCTTCGCCCCACGTGTTCCTTCGTTTCTCCGGGGCATGGTCCCAGGCATACTGGGTGTTCCTGGTCGTTGCCATTCTCCTCAGCTTCGCCCGGCTAGCCTGGGAGATGTACTCCAAACATACAGGGCGGGGACCGGAGGAGAGCGTTGGGGGGCTGGAAGACACCAGCGCATACTGGCTTGGCCTATTCTGGCCGTCGACCATCGTCATACAGCTGGTCATAATGCTGCTGGCGGCGGCGTGGAGCGGCGCCGGCCTTCCGTCGTTTGAGACCTACGACGAAAACTACATGATGTTCGTACTTGCAAGTGCCAGCGTATGGGAGGAGATCATCACCCGGGTCCTGATCATAGGCCTTCCGCTGGCGGCGTTCGCTTTGATATCGAAGAAGGAGCGGCCTGCGAGATATCTGCTGGGCGGCTTCGGCGTCAGCAAGGCCGCCATGATCCTGATAATAATATCCTCCGCGGTCTTCGGATACGCCCATTACGACGGGTGGGGGATAATCAAAATCCTGCCTTCGTTCATGTTCGGCCTGGCGGCAGGATACCTGTATTCGAGGTACGGCCTTTACGCTTCGATACTCCTGCACTTCGCCAACGACTACATGCAGTCCTTCCTGTGGCTGGGCATGGGGGAGGGATTGATGTCGATCCTCATAATGATGCTGCTGGGCCTCGGAATCGTCACCACGGTGATACTGACCGTCAAGGGAGTGCCCTTCGCCAGGGGCTTCCGTCACCGTGAGTTCTTCCCGGACTCATTCAAGAAGGATTGACAGCCTTCTCTTGGACTCGGCCGCCGATGCCAGCGACTTTGACTCTATTATGTAGCGTCCCTTGTACCAGGACAACGATTCCATTGTTTTTGGAAAATCCACCGTGCCGTCTCCTACTGTCATGTGGGTATCGTTATCGCCCATGTTGTCGTGCACGTGGACGTTGACTATCCTGTCCTTGAACGCCGATATCATCTCGCCCGTCTGCCCGGTCGTGTTCGCGTGGCCTATGTCGAAGCACACTCCGAGGTTCGTCCCTTCGATTACCTCTCCGAGTTCGGCAGCGGTCTTTCCGATCATCGGCGGGAAGTTGGGCATGTTCTCTATTGCATAGGTGACCCCGTACTCGGAAGCGGTCCTGTCGAGTGTCCTCATCGACTTCTTGGCCATCTCCACGGCCTTCCTCTCCATGCCGGGCACGCTCAGGGAAGACAGCCCAGGGTGCACCGTTATAATCTTGATCCCGGTCTCCGCCGCCAGCTCGGCGGTGGATATCATCTCCAGGACGGATGCCTCGCGCATCCTCTCCGTCAGAGAGGCGAGGTTGGTGTCACTGATGGGCGAGTGCAGCGAATATGTCATCTTATAGGAGGGCTTTATGGCGTTCAGCCTCGACCATATGAGAGACAGGCTGTGCTCCGCCTCCGCGAATATCTCCCAGTGGCCGAACTCTTTCGACACGGCCTCCATCATCTCTTCGAGGGGGTGGGCGCTGAACTCCGTGCATGAAACTCCGATCATAACCATACCTCTTCTCCATCGAGGGTGCGGGGGAGCATCCGGTCGATGTAGCCCTCGATGTCTTCGTCATCGACGCGGACGTCGATTGTTCCCAGCACGGCCCCTTTGGTGGCGAATGATACCTTGCCTACGGTCGCCACCTGTTTGTTGAGACGGAAAGTGGCCCGTCCATCGCCCATTCCCTTCATCAGCACTGCGCGCGCGGCGTCCAGTATCTTCTGCCGCCTCACCAGCATGGAGAGGTGCTCTATGCCGGGCGCCGTGCCCTCGAACCCCCAGGGCGTCCTTTCCATGGAGGCGTCCGGGAATATCTTCATCACGGCGTCCAGGACCAGGCCCTCGGACTCGCTGGGATTGACGGGACAGGATATCCTGACGGATGTCATATCCAGGAGATTGATTGTGTGTATATAACCCTCCCTGGAAGACGGGCAATGATTATGTATTTGCGATGCAACATACCCGGATATGAAAACTGATGTTCTCGGTGCGGCGGCGAGAAGGGGCATATTCCTCAGCCCGGACGCTCTGGACTACATCATGTCCAACCCTGACCCGGTCGCCTTCACGAACACCGCCATAGCGTCGCTTTCGTCCGATAAGATGTTCGTAAGCCGTTCCGACATAGAGGACTGCCTGGCCGGCGACGCGCCCATCTTCACTTCCCCCGGGACGGACGTGCCGCACAACAAGAGGCAGACCGACATCGAGGTGCTGAACGGCAGCGACGTCACCGGAAACTCCACGTGCGAGGGGGACATCTCGGATTTCATAGCCTACTTCCGCAGCAGGTACGACATCCTCAGCAGGATAATATCCAGACGCAGGGATTTCGGTATGAGCATGTCCATCGCCAAGGCCATGAACCTCGACCGGGACGTGAGGATCATCGGCATGGTCTACGATGTCAGCGTCACCAAGAACGGGCACATAATCCTCACCCTCGAGGACAGCGAGAGCAACTGCAAGGTCTTCATCTCCAAGGATTCTCCCCTCGCCGGCGAGACGTTCGTAAGCGACGAGGTGATAGGTATAGCGGGGAAACCCAACGGAAGGAGGGACCTTCTGATAGCCAACGAAATATTCAGGCCCGACGTGCCCAGAATGAACCGCTGGGAAATATCGGATTCCGTCTCCTCCGTGGCTTTCCTGTCGGACGTCCATGTAGGCAGCTACACTTTCCTGGAGGACCGGTGGAAACGCATGGTCTCATGGCTCAAGGAGAACGCCTACAGGACGGGGCTCGACTACATCGTGTTCCCGGGCGACGTGGTGGACGGCATCGGCATATTCCCGGGACAGGAAGAGGAGCTGAGGATCAACGACATCTACGAGCAGTACGAGAAGCTCGCCGAGTACCTGAAGGACATACCCGACCACATCAAGATGGTTGTACACCCCGGCAACCACGACGCCGTGCGCCTGGCGGAGCCGCAGCCCGCCCTCGGCACAATGTTCACCAAGACCTTCGATTCCAACATCATGATGGTCGGCAACCCCGTGACCCTGAAGATCGAGGGGAGGGTCATACAGACATACCACGGCAAGAGCATCGACGACTGGATAGCCGGTGTTCAGAATCTCACTTACGACGACCCCATGGGAGTGATGAGGGAAATGCTGAGACGCAGGCATCTCGCCCCGATCTACGGCCAGAGGACCGCCCTCGCTCCCGAGAAGAAAGATTATCTGGCCATGGAGACCCTGCCCGAACTGTTCGTCTCCGGGCATATCCACGGCGCCGGCGCCGGAGAGTACAACGGGGTGAAGATAATCAACGCCTCCACGTGGCAGAGCCAGACCGAATATCAGAAGATGCACAACTTCAATCCCAAACCCGCCATCATGCCCGTGGTGCACCTGGGAACGGGCGAAATAAATATGAGGAGTTTCATGGACTGACCCCATGGAACTCATGACCGCCGTTTGGCTCATCATAGGAGGGCTCCTGGAGCCATGCTGGGTCATCGCACTTAGGAAATCCGATTCGTATAGGAACAAGGTGTGGGCGGTCGCCGCGGTGATTCTGATAATCGCAAGCCCCTTCTTTTTGTCGCTGGCTATGCTGGACATGCATATGGGGACCGCTTACGCCATATGGACCGGCATAGGTTCGATAGGGACCGTCATCGCAGGGCGCCTGCTGTACAAGGAGAAAATAGAGCGCCTTCAGATATTCTTCCTGTTCGTGATCATAGTCGGCATAACGGGACTGCAGATTTTCGGGGGCGCCTGAATGAAGGGCAGTTCCGTCGCCTGGGTATATCTGCTGGTGGGAGGATCGTTCGAGACCGCCTGGGCCACGACGATGTTCCTGTCCAACGGATTCTCGGTCATCCCCTGGACGGCATTGACGATAGGTTTCCTGTTCGTCAGCACCTGGTTCCTGGACCTGGCTTTCAAGAGGGGAGTGCCCACGGGCGTAGGTTACGCCATATGGGTGGGCGTCGGCGCCCTGGGGTCGGTAATCGTCGGCATACTGCTGTTCGACGAGCCCGCCACTCCGATACGCATATTCTTCGTGCTGCTCATAATAGCGGGAATCGGCGGCCTGGAAGCGTCTTCGAAAAAGAACGTGGACGAGAACGTCCCGGCAGGGGATTGAAAAGAAACGGAATTATAAAAATTGATTTTTTAAACGGTTTAGAAAAGATAGGCTTTTGCCAGGAACCAGATTATGATGAAGGAGCCGATCACCAGCATCGAGTAGGCTGCGACCCAGATAGCGGTGAAGACCCTCTTCAGTTTGACGGGGTCCTCCCTTATCTCATCCCAGATTTCCCCGAACTGTTTCACTCGGTTGCCTCGCCCTTCTTTTTCTGGTGCTTGAGACGCGTGGTGTTCTCGCGTTCCATCTCTTCGAGACTGAACTTGACGAACCTCTCGGCTTCTCTGAGATCGGGGATGATCCTGAACTCGAGGGCGTTGACCCTTCTCTTGGTCCTCTCGATCTCGTCCAGGAGCTTCTTCATGGTGGTCTCGACCTCTGCGGCCCTTATCAGGGTGTCGAGAAGTTTCTCGAAGGCCACGGAAGCCTCCTCGATGTAGGCGGACGTGGATATGACACCGTAGCCCTTATGGGCTATGTCGGTGTGCATTGACCCTGTCGCCTCCACCTTGGGGACCTTCATTCCCATGATGTTCTTGC
Source organism: Candidatus Methanomethylophilaceae archaeon (assembly GCA_050180115.1). Classification (GTDB taxonomy): domain Archaea; phylum Thermoplasmatota; class Thermoplasmata; order Methanomassiliicoccales; family Methanomethylophilaceae; genus VadinCA11. Next base: position 11,515 of record JBFXEL010000009.1, on the reverse strand, counting down.
TCCCGACGACGACCTGATGGTCGGCCTGGAGGGCGTATGCCGCGCTCTTCACGGAAATATCGCCCTCGACCGCCCTCGCGATCGCGATCTTGCCGATTGCCGCCGCGTAGTCCGACGAAACCCCGGCGCGCATCTGGCGTGCCTTCTCCAGGGTCTCGAAGAACTCGATGATGAGGCCGTCCCTCTTCATCTTCAGGATCTTGTGCCCGCCTTCGGTGAGCTTGATCCTTCTCTTGAGGTCCAGGAGGACCGAGCGGTTGGGGGTTATCTCGTGGGCTGACATCGGATCACTTCTTCGGGAGGTACTTCTCGATATACTTGCGGTCGATCCTGGTCAGCTGGTCCACGTCGAGCTCGGTGAGTATGTCCCAGGAGATGTCGAGGGTCTGTTCGATGGAACGGTCCTCGTCGTGTCCCTGACGGACGATGCGGTCCTCGAAGAGGTCTGCGAAGTCCAGGTATTTCCTGTCCTTCTCGGACAGGGAGTCCTTACCGACGATCGCCACGAGGCCTCTCAGGTCCTTACCCTCCGCATATGCGGCGTACAGCTGGTCCGAGACGGCCTTGTGGTCGTCCCTGGTCTTCCCCTTTCCGATACCGGAGTTCATCAGACGGCTGAGCGAGGACGAGACGTTGACCGGCGGGTATATGCCGTTGCGGTGCAGCTCCCTCGAAAGCACGATCTGACCCTCGGTGATGTAACCGGAAAGGTCGGGAATGGGGTGCGTGATATCGTCTCCGGGCATCGAAAGGATGGGAATCTGAGTGATCGATCCCTTCTTGCCCTTGATCCTCCCGGCGCGCTCGTACAGCTGTGCCAGGTCGGTGTACATGTAGCCGGGGTATCCGCGCCTTCCGGGCACTTCTTCCCTCGCTGCGGAAACCTGACGCAGCGCCTCGCAGTAGTTGGTGACGTCGGTCATGATGACCAGCACCTGCATTCCCAGCTCGAAGGCCATGTATTCCGCGGTGGTGAGTCCCAGGCGCGGGGTGACTATGCGCTCGACGGCGGGGTCGTCTGCCAGGTTCAGGAAGACCACCGCGCTCTTGAGCGCTCCGGTCCTCTCGAACTCCTTCATGAACATCTGCTTCTCTTCGTTGGTGATGCCCATGGCGATGAACACCACGGCGAACTCTTCGTTCTCTCCGCGCACCTTCGCCTGCCTCGCGATCTGCAGGGCTATGTCGTTGTGGGGCAGACCGGACGCCGAGAATATCGGCAGCTTCTGTCCCCTGACCAGGGTGTTCATCCCGTCGATGGTGGATATCCCGGTCTCGATGAAATCGGCCGGGCTGTCCCTCGCCCACGGGTTGATGGCCGCACCTTCGATCCCGAGCTCTTTCTCGGGAACGATGGCCGCTCCTCCGTCGATGGGCTCTCCGGCTCCGGAAAGGACCCTTCCGAGCATGTCCCTGGAGACGGGCATCTTCATGGCCTCTCCGAGGAAGCGCACGGACGCGGACCTGTCGATACCGGTTGTGCCCTCGAAGATCTGAACGACGACCAGGTCATCGGACGAATCTAGGACCTGCCCTCTCCTGACGCTTCCGTCGGAGAGCCTTACCGCGACCATCTCCTGATAACCGACCGGCTCGGTCTTCTTTACGAAGATGAGAGGTCCAGCGATCTGGGAGATCGTCTTGTACTCTTTGGTTACTTTTGCCATGGTATCACACTCCCAGTCCCTTGAACTGTTCTTCCATGTCGACCCCTACCGCTTTCAGCTCCTCGTCGATCTTCTCTTCGTACTTGGCCTGGTTGAACCTCTGCCTCACAGGGAGGTACGCGATCTTGTCGACGGCTATGCCGTTGGCGATCGCCTTGTCGGCCAGATCGGAGTATTTCCTGATGAGCTTCATCATCACGTACTGTCTCTCCATGGGGCAGTAGCAGTCGACGGGGTGGTAAGCGTTCTGCTGGAGGAATATCTCGCGTATCATCCTGGCGACCTCGAGGGTCATCTTCTGCTCGTCCGGCAGAGAGTCGGAACCGACCATCTGCACGACCTCCTGCAGCTCGGACTCCTTCTGCAGGATCTGCATCGCCCATGTCCTCTGTTCGATGAAGTCCTCAGCGACGTTCTTCTTGAACCATCCCGCAAGGTCCTTCCCGTACATGGTGTACGAAGTGAGCCAGTTGATGGTGGGGAAGTGCCTCCTCTCCCTCAGCTTAGTGTCGAGGGCCCAGAACACGCGCACGATGCGCAGGGTGTTCTGCGTGACGGGTTCGGACAGGTCTCCTCCCGGAGGCGAGACCGCACCGATGACGGTGACCGATCCGTCCTCTCCGTTGAGTGTCTTCGCACGGCATGCGCGCTCGTAGAACTCGGACAGACGCCCCGCAAGGTATGCGGGGTATCCCTCTTCTCCGGGCATCTCTTCCAGCCTGGAGGAGATCTCACGCATGGCCTCGGCCCACCTGGAGGTGGAGTCGGCCATCAGGGCCACGTTGTATCCCATGTCCCTGAAATATTCCGCGATGGTCATTCCCGTGTAAACGGATGCTTCTCTCGCGGCGACGGGCATGTTGGATGTGTTGGCGATCAGGACGGTCCTCTTCATGAGGGACTCGCCTGTCTTCGGGTCCGTGAGCTCGGGGAATTCCGTAAGGACCTCCGTCATCTCGTTCCCGCGCTCTCCGCATCCGATGTACACCACTATCTCGGCGTCCGAGAATTTGGCCAGGGACTGCTGCGTGACCGTCTTTCCGGTACCGAACGCACCGGGAATGGCTGCTGCTCCTCCCTTTGCGAGGGGGAACATCGTGTCCAGGACCCTGAGCCCTGTGATTAGGGGAATGTCGGGCATGTACTTCTCGGCGACCGGACGGGGGCCGCGGACGGGCCACTTCTGGACCATCGTGAGCTCGCGTCCGTCGACGACGGCGATGACCTTGTCGACGTTGTATTTCCCTTTCTCTGCGATCTTATCGACTTTTCCTTTTGAAATTGCCGGAGGCACCATGATCTTGTGCACCATGGGCCCTTCCTGGACCGTACCGAGCACCTGCCCGGCCGATACTTCGTCCCCGGCTTTCACCGCGGGCACGAACTCCCATTCGGCATCTCTGCTCAGCCCGGGTGCGGTGGCACCGCGGAAGATGAAGTCTCCCATCATCTCCCTGAGGAACGGCAGCGGCCTCTGGATTCCGTCATAGACGGATGTCAGAAGTCCGGGTCCCAGCTCTACGACGAGAGGAAGTCCGGTGTTGGTAACCGGTTCGCCGGGTCTGATGCCGGACGTCTCCTCGTAAACCTGGATGATTGTCTTGTCGCCTACGATCTTGATGACCTCTCCCATAAGTTTCTCGTTGCCAACATGCACGACGTCGTACATCCTGGGCGAGATCCCGATGGCGGTCACGACCGGTCCGGCAACCCTGTAAATTACACCTTGTTCAGCGGTCATTCATTCATCCTCTGCTCTGTATAAATCAACGCCAATTACTCTCTTTACTTTCTCACGGAGGTCGCTTTCGTCGCCCCCCACCGGCACTATGACCGGCTGGATCGAATCCAACACCCTGTGCCTGACGTTATTGGACAGGTATGCTAGGTCCTTGGCGTCCACCGCCAAGATCCCTATGTTTGGATCGCCCATTGCTTCCAGCATCTTCTCCTGGTAGTTCATTTCGTTTGCGACGAATACCATCCTGAGCCCCGCAAGGCGGAACCCGAGCACGAACTCCTCGTTACCGATGACAGCTATCTCCATCAGATCACCAGCAGCCCTTTGATAACATCGGTGTCCAGCCCGCTCTGGATCCCCCTTGCGATGGCAAGTATGTTGGAGACCTCGTTCTCCTTGTGGATCATATAGTCCACGACAGGGGCGACCGACAGCGGGTTCATATGGGAGAACTTTTTTGCGCGTTCCATCTCATATCTCCTCAATGCGCTCTCGACCTCCCTTATCGAAACGACCGGGGCGTCGAGGAGGGGCTTCACAGCCTCGTAGAAGTCCATCTGCGATATCTCGCTGGATACACCCGAGACCGCCTCGATGTTGGCCAACTGCACGGCCGTCCTCCTGTCGATCTGCTTCCCTCCGGGGATGATGTATTCCATGACGTTCGCTTCGCCGTAGATGCCTTCGGCCTTGAGCTTCATTATCGTGGAGAAGTTCACCAGGTCGATCTCGCGCCTTATATAGTCCTGGAACATCTGGGTGGGCCTGCTGTCCGGAACGATGGACTGAAGAAGTCTGGCGTACTTGAACTTGTCAAGGAAATCCTCGATCACCGCGAGCCCTCCGGAAGTGCCCATGTACCCCGCTATGAGGTCCGAGGGTATGTTCACGGAGTCCATCCTGCTGTATTCGGTCAGGATCTCTTCAACAGTGGAGAGCGACAGGAGCTTGTCCAGATGCGCCTCCTTGAGGCTTCCCGCGGGGACGAGGTCTTCCTTGATGCTCTTCTCGTCCAGTCCGAAGGACTTGCCGCGAAGGATCACCTTGACGTTCCAGATGTTCCATTTCTCCAGGTACGCCGAGACCATTGTGTACAGCTCCCCTTCCGATGCTTTGAGGATGCTTGTGAACACCCTCGACATGTTCAGATAGGAGGCGTACTCCACCAGGTCGATTCCGGACATCCTGCCAGCGAGCTCGGACATCTCTTTCTGGTATCCGCTCTCGCTCATGTAACGGGATATCTCGGGGAGGGACATCAGCAATATCTTGTTGTATTCCTCTTCCTTGATCAACTGGGACTTCTTCGCTTTGACCCGGGCTACCGTGTATGCGTAGTTGCCACGTCTCGTGTTGCGCCTGAACATATGTTCACCCAAACAGGATATCCGATAGGACTTTCAGGTTGCTGTTCCAGATGTCGCTCAGCAACGTTCTGTACTGCAGGTCGACCTCTGTGCTTCCGTCCTTGCTCCTGAGGATGATTCCCGCGCTGATGCCGCCATCCTTCTCGACAGACTCCACGCCGAGTTCCTCGGCGGTGAAGCTGTCTTTTTCGGAAATGACTGCTATGGGCGCAGGTATCAGCTTCTTGGCGTCCCTGACGAGGGCCTTGTAGCGTGCCAGCTTGTCCGCCTTGGAGGAGGACTCCAGCTCCGCGAGTACTTCGTCGAATGCACGGGCGAGAATCTCCTTCTTCTTGGCCAGTACCAGGTTCTTGCTCTCCAGCTCTGCGCTGGAGATCTCCTGGCGTTCAAGGCGCTCGATCTCGCTCACGAGCCTCTTATCCTCGTTTTTCTTCATTTCAGAGATACGGGCTTCGGCCTCTGCCTCGATCTTTTGGATCTCGGCCTTGGTCGAGTCCATTATGGACCTGACCTTGGCGTCGGCTTCCGCCTGTATCTCCTTCGTGACGCTTTCCAATGCCATGAGATGGGCCTCTGGCTTCACATCACGAAGATAGCAAGGATAGCGATGACCAGTCCGAAGATGACGATTGTCTCGGGAAGAACCATGTAGATCATAGCCTTTCCGAAAAGGCTGGCGTCTTCCGTGATGGCGCCCACTGCTGCGGCGCCGATGTCTTTCTCGGCCATACCGGATCCGAGTCCGGCGAGTCCCACTGCTATTCCTGCTCCGATTGCAATCAATCCAGATCCTACGTCTCCTTCCAATGCCATATTTATACCTCTGCTTTGGTTCTGTTTTCTGTGTTAAAGGGTTCGTAATGGGTTTTCTTGCGTGTGACCTTCAAAGGAGAGTACTCCTTTCCGCCTCCGACAAAGAACTTGGCCATCAGCTCCACGTACTGCAGCCTCAGGCTGTGCAGTCCGGCGGATAAGATAGCCAGGAAGAATATCATGAGGTGGCCGATGAGGAACACGGCAAATCCTAGTATAATACCCAGAATGCCTCCCATCGAGTCGTAGATCATAATAAACGCAATATAGTTGAAGGCCAGCGCCATGCCCGCTTTGGACATTCCGATGGCCGCCAGACGGGTGTAGGAAAGAATGTTCCCTACGATTCCCGGCAGCTCCATGATGCTCATCCCGCCGTGGCTCTTGATGTTGATGCCGCACCCTGCGGCCAACAGCACGATTCCGACGGCAAAAGGCACCATGTAGATCGTCGTCAGGTCGCCCATGTTACCGCCGATCAGCGCGTTCGCCAATGCATAACAGAACATCACCAGCCCGATGAATGCCAGTATCCATCCTCCCTGCTCCATGAAGGCGTGCTTGAAGCCGTGCCTCATGTTGAGGTTGATGAACGAGCATATGTATCCGATCATCAGGTGCACGACGCCTATGTAGACCGAAAGCTTCAGAAGAAGCGGGATCTCCACGAGCTTTCCCACGCCCACATGGGTGACCATGTGTCCTCCCTCGGAGTGTATGAAGTCGGGCAGGACTGCGGAGAATGCGCCCAGCGCTCCCTCCTCCATGCCGAATATGTGCTCCCACGTTATGCTGGTGGGCGAATACGTCCCGGTAAAGTGCATTCCCAGACATTCTCCGTAGAACAGGAGTCCGAACAGGAACGACCATATGCCGCCGAAGAACAGGACACGGGCGATTATGCGCCAGTCTTTGCTTTTTGCGACTTTGAGACCGTATGCTCCGAGTATCATGAACGGAATTGCATATCCGACGTCGCCCACCATGAATCCGAAGAACATCGGCAGGAAGATCGCAATAAGAATCGTCGGGTCTATCTCCTGGTACTTCGGCACGTCGACGAGCTTCGTGGCGTACTCGTAACCGGTGGAATATCTCCCGTTGTTCATTCTGGTGGGAACGGTCTTGAAACGCTTCTCTACCGCCTCGGTCTCCGCTTCCCTGCGCCCGCGGGTCTCCTGGAACTCGACGTACATTCTGCAGTCGGAGTCCTTCTCCAATTTCTCCTTGACCTGTTCCACCATCCTCGTGGGGACCCATGCGTCGATTACGAACGAATATTCGCTTGTGGCTATCCTGAGGGGAATCTCCCCCTTCTCGACCGTTATCGAGAGGTCCTCGTCCGATGACCTCAGGAAGGCCTTGTACCTGTCCTTCAGCTCGGCAAGCTCCCCTTCGACCTTTGCCAGACCTTCCTCCGCGTCAGCGATCTCCGCCTCTGTTGTCCTGAGGGCTGCGGCGGGGGCGCCTGACGCTCCGGAGGGCACCTGGACCTCCGAGAATCCGTAGGCGGACAGCAAGGACGTCGCCTTGTCCCTGTCTCTGTTCCTCACAAAAACGGCCACCGCGACGGGACCTTTCTTCTTGGAGGCGACAAAATATTCCGCATCCATGGCCTTCAGGGCCTCGGAGGGGTCTTCGGCTACGGTGCCTACGATGGGGGATATGCTCTTGTAACCGCCGTACAACTGGAGGTCCAGCGGGAGCATCTGTAAAATTTCAAGGTTGTTTTTCTTGTTGTTTAGCGCGGCAATTCTCTGATTGAGATCATTCCTTCTGTCGAGGACACCCATTATCTCGTCCTCGACTGATTCGACGCTGCCAGCTTTTATCTGGCTCTTTACCTCTTCCACAGACAGGCTCGGAGTTTTGGTATGTTTGTTTATACCCAGCTCCTTCTCCATTGACCTCACCTTCAGCAGCCTCTCGGATGCTTTCGATGAGTATTCACGGGGCGAACCTATGGAAAAACCCTCGTCCGCGTCGACGGTATGATCAATCAGGTGTACCGCTTCCGCACCGTACAAGACCTCGATGGCCTCGTCCATGTGGGCTTTGGTACCCGCAATAACAATCCTACTCATCGACTCAGGAAGTGACATCTAGGGTCCTCTCGAATTCTTTATAGAGAAAATCTTTGACTTCCTTCATCCTGGCATCAGAAGCCTTCTGGAGGGCATCGGCCTTTGCCCTGCCCTCTTTCAGGATCTCTTCGCGTTTTGCCTTGAGCTCCATGCTCTTTGCCGCGATCTTGGACTCGGTGGAGCTGCGTATCTTAGCTTCCTCGTCCTGAATCTTCTTCACAGAATCCCTGCGGGCTTTGGATAAAGCCTCCCTGCTTTCGCTGCGGGCCTTTTCGACCTTGGCGTCAGCGGCCTTTTCCGCGTCCTTAATCTCCGTAAGTATTTCAGTTCGGCTCAAATTAAACTCCCCGACCTTTTGGGCAGTTATATCAAAGAATATACTTAATAGTAATTGTAGATGTTTATATACTTCGCATAATAACAAAAACAACTCAGGCAGGGTATTTTCTTACTGTTATGCCCGACTCTTCCAAGAGCTCTTTGGACAAGTCGTCGGGGTAGCCTTCACCGAACACAACCTCGATTATTCCCGCATTGATTATGATTTTCGCGCACATCGAACATGGATATGTGGTCGTGTAGATCGATGCGTCCTTCACGCTGACACCGAAGTATGCCGCCTGCACAACCGCGTTCTGTTCTGCGTGAACACCCCTGCACAGTTCGTGCCTGGTGCCCGATGGGACATCGAGGATCTCACGGATGCAACCCAGCTCTTCGCAGTGCCTCGATCCCTTGGGTGCCCCGTTGTATCCGGTGGAGAGCACTCTTTTATCCTTTACGATAACGGCTCCGACATGCCTGCGGATGCACGTCGACCGAGTGGCCACGAGTTTGGCCATATTCATAAAATACTCATCGTTCGAGGGTCTTTCCATCGGTTCTCGATGGAGATTTTGATATATAGTGATTGAGAGCGTTAAATAACGCTAAACTGTTTCGCCCTCTTATGAATCGTGAAGACAGGGACGCTTTTATCGCAGTCGTGGCGATATTACTGACGTTCGTGTCTGGTTACGCAGGTATTTGCTTCTATTCGGGTCACAATCCGTGTTTTTCGCTTGTGACCTCGCAGAGCATGCAGCACGACGACCACAGTTCAGAACTGGGAATAATAGACACGGGCGACATGGTCCTCGTCAGGGATAAATCCAAGGTCGACCTGCAGACGTATCTCGAAGGCCGAACTACGGGCTTCATGACCTTCGGAGATTACGGCAGCGTCATAATCTACAGGGAAGATTGTAATTCCATAATACATAGGATATTGCTTTTGATGGAAGTAAAAGAGGACAGTTCCGGAAAATATGCCAGCATCCCCTATTTGGACATGTATCCCTCATGGGAGAGTGCAAATTCTCCCGGAACAGAACTCGATTCAAATATGCTCAGGGAAAATATCGTCCTCAAGGATATTGGATACAGGGGAATCGATGTGAATATCGATATCGAATTTATTCTCAGCAAAACCGACGCGGAAGTTTCGGGCTATGTGACAATGGGGGACAATAATACGATCATCGATCAGAGTTCTTTTAACGGCATTGATTTTATGATATCGGGACTGGTTACAGAGGATAAGATAGTCTCTGTTCCGGTAATTGAAATACCTTGGATAGGATGTTTCAAACTCCTGCTCGACGGGAGGGGATATATCGTTGAACATCACTCTCCCAACAGCATACCGTCTCTCGGCTTTTCGATACTGGGTATATTGTTTGTTATTTTTTCCTTATATGTTTTGTACATAGGAATCATTACAGAAAGAAAAAGAAAGAATATCTGAGGGTACAAACCCCCCCACCCCTTCATTTCCACTGGAAAGAAAACAATCATATCAGGGTCGTCTGTTTCACATTTTTATAATTTTTCAATTTTTTGAAAATAACATCCGATTTTATTAGATCTACAACTTCTTTGCTGCTCAATTCAATCTCTCTTGTCCTTCCGGCACGACCAAAAGATTTTACTCTTGCATGGATTATTCCCATCATATCCAACTCTGATATAAGACCGGCAACTCTTCTTTGCGTAAGAGTCGATGATTCCAGAATCTCTGATATATGTTTATATGTGGTAAATACGTCTCCCGTATTCATCGTTGGATTATCATTTTCCGTATTGATCACAATACTCATTAAAACGGTTTTTGATTGAGGCGTAAGTGTTCTGACAACCTCTGAAACAGCATCCAATTCGATTTTATTTTTTGCGTATTTCACATGTGCTTCCGTTATTATGCTGTCATTATTTCTTTCAGCTATATCCGAGGCTATTCTAAGAAGATCCAAAGCCCTCCTTGCATCACCCATATCCTGAGCCGAAAGCGCAGCGCAGTATGATACCACTCCTGGAGAAAGAATTCCGTCTTCGAAAGCCTCCTTGGATCTGTCCTTAAGAATATCCTCTAATTGGACAGTGTTGTACGGAGGAAATATTATTTTTTCTTCTCCCAGTCTACTTTTGATTTTTGGATCAAGAAAATCAGTGAATTTTGGATTATTGCTGATTCCTATTATCGAGACCTTAGATTGTTCAAGTACTTCATTTATCGTTGTAAGAAAATAAAATATATCATCTCCATTTTTCTGAAAAGATCTGTCAATCTCGTCTAGAACGATTATATAAATTTTATTTTCTTTATCGATATATTTTGTCAGTTCAGTGAAAACCCTGTCCAGGCTCCAACCTGTAAAAGGGATGCTTTTTGTTTCATCCTTTATTATCTGGTTTCCGATATTATAGAGGATCCCATAAGGAGTATCCACAACTTCGCAGTTAATATAAATAAAAGAACAATTTTCTTCATTTTCATCGGCTTTTTTTAATTCTTTACCGATATACTTTACCACAGCAGTTTTACCTGTTCCCGTTTTTCCGATAATAAGTATGTTTGAAGGTTTATCTTTAGTCAAAGAAGGCGCGACTATCTCTACTATTTCTTTTATTTGTTCTTCTCTATGCGGTAGCTGCTCGGGAATGTATGACGACTGAAGAATTCTTTTATTTTTTACGAGAGGATTTTGTTTTTCCATGTAATGTTTGAAAATTGACTCGCCATCATTCAAAGGAAACACCGCATTTTCCCATCTATATTAAGCAAGCATATAATGATTTTTAGAGTTGGATACAATGATATTTTTTTAATCTCCTTGTGCGTTCATTTTATAATTAAAACGTATTTTTACCTTAGTCATTCAGGAATGGATAATATGAAACACAAAGCAATAGTCGTTATCGGTGCTTGTATTCTAGGAATCGCACTTTTCATTGGAATTCTGTATATTATTGGCAGTCTTTCCTGAGAAATGATGTATTTCTTAATTTCTTTCTTTTTCATGGTTTGCAGTGGAAATGAAGGGGTGGGGGGGTTCAGCCTAACTGTAACGGTTTGATTGAAATCGTTATATTGTACACTATATACTGTGCCAGGTATTCTAAAGGACAAATATTTCATAATTCTGATATCATTGGTTTTAGTTTTCATACTGGCATGGTCTGTTTTGGATGCAAAAATAGAAAACAAAGATTGTGATCGGATGTTGGGAATCGCTTTTGATGTAAGAGAAACGGAGAGTGGCTTCGTTTTTTCCGCGGAAACATCTGATGGTTCCTCTTACAGATGTTTTTATGAGGAATGTCCCGACGAATTGGGCGTTTACTTTTTTTACGGTAATTTTTCTCAAGATAAAGGTCTGATATTTCTTGAAAAAATAGTGTCTGCGGAACATAAATAAAATAATTGAATGTGTTGGGTCCGAAGCGTGTACGTTTCATTCGACGACACGGACTCAAATGAGGGCCTGTGTACGACATTTTTGGCGACGGAGGTGATAAAAGAGA
>JBFXEL010000008.1:5539-60252 GCA_050180115.1 Candidatus Methanomethylophilaceae archaeon | reverse complement strand
TTGGGCATCGATATTGTCTCCTCGTTCCAGGGATTTTTGAACCAGGTAGTCATTACGCCCACCTTTTTCACCTCGAGTTCCATAGATTTGTCGATCCTGACGATGTCGCCGGCCTTGAACGGACGTGTGGTCAGCAGAGTTATCCCGCTGAAGAACTGCCTCAGCATGCTCTGGGCTCCCAAAGATATTGCCAGTCCCGCAATCCCCGCACCCGCGACTATTCCCATCAGGTCCGCTCCCATCAGAGAGAAAATCGCTGCGACAGCCACGGTAACGATGAATATCTGCCCTATCATCCTGAAAAGCGGTATGAGGGTGTCATCCACTCCTCCCGGCTTTACCTCGCGGCCCATCTTGGAGAATACATGGTCCAGCGCTATGACGTAGGCCCTCCAGAAAATCAGCGCGCCCAGCACGACATAGGAAATCGCCGCCATCCTGCCGGACACGTCCACCACATACTCCGAAGAACCGAGTACCTTGAGGCTTTCATGGATTCCGAATATCACTACGGCAAGGAAGATCAGTTACCCGTATGAAGACAGGCTCGAGCTGATGGTGAAGTTCAGGTCCTGCGTTATGTACGCGGGACTGTTGCTGCCGGGCTCCTCTACCGTGAGCCGCATGGTAAGACAGTCCCCTCCTTCCCGGGTGTACCTGTCGGAGAAGAAGGTCAATTCGTAGGTCTCAGACCCACCGGGATTTATCTCTTCGGCCGTAGGCAGGTCTTCGGACCTGCAGCTGACAGCGGTCACCCCCGTGATGCCCATGGTGACTAAACGTTTCTCACCGGAACCGTTATCGATCCTTATGCGACGATTGCCTCTTCGCCCGCGTTGATGGGTATGGGGTCATCAGTGTTCGGCACCTCGCCTATCCGGGACCCATCGTAGTACAGGTACATCGTGACATCGTTCTCTGCAGGGTCCGCGGCCTAGGCCTCCGATGCAAACATCGGAACTGCCAAAGGCGCAACGGACAACGCTATAAGGATAAAAAGCGGTGCCTCGGACTTCATGAACGTGTAACGTCCCGTACCCTACAAAGAAATCCCTGGGTGTGTTGCAACCGAGTGAGGGGGTGTGCGGGGTCGTTTTCATGTCAAATATTGTTATTTCTTCTGAATCGTTGCGAATCGGAGGGCCAGTTACATCCTGACTGTTGGGTGATTCGGATGGTTGCCTTCCGCTTCTTGTCGCTCAGTATACAATGATATATCCGCCGCCGTGAGGGCGGAAACGAAAAGAATCTGCCCTGTTACGGAATTGCCGGTACCGGACTCATATCTGGAACGATTCATTGATTTCGCATGAACGAGACCCCCTGCCGCTCTTGAAGAGCGGGAGACTGCCACTGTCAGGAAGATATGGACGGCACATTCAAATGGTGCAGGCCCTGGGCAGTTTTGAAAACAGGGGGAAAGATAGAGATGCCCGCGCTGGCATCCGCCCAGGTGCACGAGCGCGCCATGTCGATGGACACCTTCGAATTCGGAGCCTCGACAACAACTACGGCGTCAGGATGTAGGAGGCCGAACGCCGAAAAAATCAGTGACCGGGATATACGACGAGGGAGCCCACGTCGTATCCTTCCAGCTTCTTCCTGCCTTCGAGTCCCGCAAGCTCGATGACGAAACAGATCTTCACGACCTTACCGCCGAGCTTCTCTATCATCTTGACCATAGCCTCGGTGGTGCCGCCGGTGGCTATCAGGTCGTCAACGATCACCACTTTCTGCCCCGGTTTGATGCAGTCTCTGTGCATCTCCAGGGTGGCGGTGCCGTACTCCAGGTCGTACTCCTGGGATATCGTGGCCCTCGGGAGCTTGCCCTTCTTCCTGGCCATGATGAAGCCCTTCTTGAGGGCGTATGCGACCGGGGCCCCAAATATGAAACCTCTCGATTCGGACCCCGCCACCAGGTCGAAGTCCACCCCGTCGAGCATGCCGATGATGCCATCGATGGAAAGAGAGAATCCCTCGCTGTCCTGCAGGACGGTCGTTATGTCCCTGAACATTATTCCTTTGGCCGGAAAATCCGGTATAGTCTGGATGTAGTCTTCGACTGTCTTCATGTGAGCGTTGCGGAAACTGGCGGGTCAGTATAAAAAGCCGATTGCGGAGAAGGAACAGACAACCCCCGAAAGGGGTAAGGGCCCGGCGGGGCCGGGATTATTGCGGTCATCAGTCGGGTCTTGCAGACTGTTCCGGCGGGGGTCAATCAGAGTAAAGTGCCATCAGGCCAATCTTCCGCTCTTTGTTACCGCAGTGCCGTACTGAACAATCTTCGCCGCAGATCCTTGTGTCATTTCGTTTGCCGATAGTCACTTACCTCCGGGATATACAACCGATTACTACTATTTATACCAGTCGTTTAACGATTTACGTCAATAATCGAATGAAAAATACGAATTTCGTAGGAAAATAGTACAATAATAGTAATTCATATCGATATCAGGCGAAATATCGTACAGACTATCAATCTAAATTATCAGATAAAAATCGGTCGCCGGACGGGCCGGCTAATAAGTTTCAGTTTAGCTGCTCTGAGCAGTATGGGCAGAATCTGGGGGTCTTGGCGAGTCCCCTGAGATCCTCTCCGCAGTACGGGCAGATGTTGAACTTCTTCTGTCCCCCTGCCGATGCCGGAGCGGCGGCGGGATGGGCGGCCTGTTGCTGGACCGCAGGCGGGCTCCCGATATCGTCCAGGGCCTGTTGCTGGGGCGACGGCTTCCCGCAGTTCCCGCAGTATCTGTAGGGATACTCGTTGGGAGTTCCGCAGTACGGGCAAAGGACCTTGGGAGCCTGTCCGGACGGCTGCTGGGACGCCTGTTGCTGCTGGAGCTGCTGGTACATCTGGGGGAACAGGAGCATTCCCGTTCCGACGGCCGCGCCTCCTTCGGAGTTCCCAATGGCGTCGGCCATGCGGTCCATGACGGCGTACTTCTTGAAAGCCTCACCGTTCTTGGAGCTGAACTGCAGGTACTGGAACACTTTTTCCATGTCCTCGTCCGTCGTCCTGAGCTCCGAAATCTTCAGCGCGAGCAGCTCTATGCCCCTCTGCGTGAAGTATGGCTCGATCAGCGCCTTGGTGGAAGTGGACGCCCTCTCGAGGTTTGTGTAGACATCCATGTAGTACTGCTCGGTGAGTTGCTGGGTTATCTGCTCGTTGATGAAGCTCCTCATGAACGAGTTTACGTCGCCAGTGCTGTAGGCGCTCATGCCTCCGACTATCTGCGTGAAGAACACAGCGATGTCCTCTTTCTTGATGCGGAACTGGTAGTCTCCGTTCGCCATGAGCGTGATCGGCACATCGTATTCATGCGCTGCTTTTATCATTCCCCTGATGCCCCACTTCCCGTTGAACATCTTCAGGGAAACGTAGATGATCTGGACTTTGAAGGGGGTCTCCTTGTATCCCAGGGCGATCTGGTAGAGCTTGGTGAGCCACGGGATGTTCGATGACATGACCGAGTGCCTTCCAGGCTCCAGTACGCCTGTGAGCTGCCCGTCCCTTACGAAAAGCGCGACCGCATGCTCGGGGACGGTGACGGAAGTAAGGGTCCTCAGGTCGTTGTATTCGTGCGTGTAGATTATATCGTCGGGACCCTGGCTCTCCCAGTTTACCACGTTGGTCTTCTTTTCTGCCATTGCATTCACTCCTTGACTCCTTCCATGAAGCCCCTCATCACTGTCTCCCTCTGGTTGTAGTCCTCGATCATCCTGTCGACGGTCTTCTCGATATCCCTGAGGGGGGCTTTGACGGCGTACTCTCCCGCATCTATCTTGGCCACGAGGTCTGCGACCTCTTTCCTGAGGAGCACGGTGCCGTCGACCAGTTTAGCATCCCAGGATATGAGCGTGTCCAGATCGTCCTCCAGTATCTTGACGGATGCGTGCCATCCGCTGTAGCCGTTCACGGCCTTCTGCACAGAGATGTGGTACTTGTCGACTTTCGTGCGTATCCTCTCCACATCCCTCATCAGGTCCAGGTCCTTTATCGCGGCCCTCTGGATGGTGGCCAGGTCGTTCTTTGCGCCTTCCAGCGTGCGTGCGACCTCCTGCCTTATGGCCCTGTCCTCATCCCTGCGGAGATTCTTCTCCTTATATCCTCTGTACACCGGGATGTAAAGCCCGATGCGCTCCACCAGGGATGTGTTCCCCCTAATGTGGACTCCGACTTCTTCTAAAGGCATATTCAATCACTTCCTGTTCTTTATCGTAATCACTATTCCGACCGCGGCCACGGTCAGCAGTATCAGGGCCACGGGGGCCAGCCAACCGAGGTCTGTGTGGAACCACATGTATCCCGCGAGGCCGATGACGAGCATCAGGACTCCCAGCACGAGGTTGTAGTCGCTGTTGCTCGGACCGAAGTTGGTCGTTCCCCCCCTCTGTACGGGGGAAAGCACGGCGAAAGTTATTCCCATCACAATTAACACAACCCAGAGGATTATGTCAATCCCCTCATCCATTACGCTGTAGGCCACCAGACCGATGACCACCGCGATCAGGAACATTGAGCCGATCACTGCGGACAGGGTCCTGTTGGCCAGCTTGTCCTTGTTTGTCATTTCCTCTACCTCCTCTCTCATATTACTATCAGCTGATTGATGTCAGTCCTCTTTACCCTCTCGGGCAGCAGCTTACCGAATCCGTCCATGATGACGGAATTGCCGGATACCTTGCACGGGACGTATATCAGGTTCTTAACGTACGGCTTGCTGAGCCTCAGCTTGCTGTTGCTCTGCGTGCGCTGAACGAGATAGTTCTCGGTGAGGTGCTCGGCTTCCTTCTTGGTGCTGAGCGGGACTATTATCTTCCTCGCTCCCGGGTTGCCCGGCCTGGCGGTCTCGGAAAGGGCTCCAATTCCCTCGCCACCGCTGATGCTTGTCTCGGACCCGCGGAGCCCGGCCAGGATACTGGTTTCGGGGCGCAGGGCGAAAATGTCCGTGACCCCGGATGCGGGATTGGTGAGGCATGCCGAGTCGATGGCGAAATCCCCCGGTATCAGTATGTCCTCGACCACCTCGACGCTCTTCTTGGACCATAGCGCCCCGGTCACGAAACTGTACCTCAGATCCACATCCCAGAACGGGAACAGGTAGTCTCCGTCTCCGGAAGCTATCAGCATCGTTCCCGAGCCGCTTCTGGCTCCCAGCGCCTGGGACAGATGTTGGAACAGCTCGCTGTTTCTGTCCTTCGTCCTGAGGATCGCCCAGTTGCTGACGTTGGGATATTGTATACTGGATATCTTTGCGAGGGCCCCGAGCGTCTTGAGCGGGTCTCCGCCGGTGGAAGACGAGCTCCTGACCAGGTCCGCAACCGCGCTAACCTGCGACAGTTCGCGTTCGACACCCTGGTACATTATGGCCAAAGAAGGGAAGGAGAACAGGTTGTCCTTGACGTCCCTGAGCCCGCTGACACCCTCCTCCAGATGGCCGATGCTGCCCATCGGATCTCCGTTCAGGAGTTTCTCGCACCCGTTGCATGCATGTGCCAGCGCCGAAAAGCGCTTGGACATGAGAGCGTACTCGTTCGATTTGGAAAGCATTTCGGCCGCCTGCGAAAAGTTGTTGCTCATGAGAACGTACCTTCCGGGCTTGTCTTCCTGAAGGAGCTTCACGTTGTTGATCATGAGCGCATATGCTTTCACAAGATTCTCTGCCGTGTTGAGTTCTTTCCGGTCGTTGCTGTCGACGGCAAGGGGTGAAAAACCCTTGATCTTGGCGTCAAATTCGAATGCGGATGCGGACGTGTGCACCGGCCTGGCGGCGTTGTCTGTGGTGAAGGGCATCACGAATAGCGGATTCGTCATCAGCGTGTTCGCCGCGAACTTGTACTCCGTGATTTCTGCCGAGATCCTCGGCCTCACGTTGGTCACGTAGATGTTGTGCCTGGCTATCGAGTCGACGTTCTCGGCCTGGGACATGGAGAACCCGCCCGGCATCGCGCTGCTGACCCAGGACCTGACCTGGTCCATCACCTGGTCCAGGTACGCTTTGGCATCTATGCGCTGCTGGGTCGTCCCGCAGCTGCGGCATGTTATGTACGGCGTGTTGGCCTCTACGTCCTTGGCTTCGAACGGCGCACCGCAGTATTTGCACCTGAGCATTACCATGTCTTCCAAATAATCACCTTGTCGATCTGACGGCCAACCACAGCGCGGCGATCTCCGCCTGCAACCGTGCCTCCATCGACCTCATCTCGCTCATCGCCTGGTTATGATACACCTTGGCAATTTCGTCAGCCCTGGTGGATATTCCCTTGTAGCATGCCCTGCAGGCGTATATCGAGTTGTGATCGTCGCTATCGGACCTGAGAGGCTCGCCCTCGCCCGATTTCAGAAGCATGGGGGATATGTCGCTCGACATGGGGAAGAAATGTATACCCAGGCCGGAAGCAGTCCTCCCGCAGAACCAGCATTTGCACGTCCTGGAGTAATCGTTGACCAGTTTCAGGTTGGACTCTCCCGTGTCCCCGACCTGCTTCCTGTAGCCGTAGGCCATCTGCTGGTACTCCGCGGCCTTCTTCGGGTCGTCCCAGACCGTGCCTGAAGCCAAGGATTCATATCCCATGGCCAGCAGCACCATCCCCTCCCTGATGCCCGTCCTCGTCATGTCGTTGAGGAAGATCTCGTTCATCTTGAGGGTCTCGTTGCCCACTTCAGACTGGTATCTCTGGGCAAGTTTCAGGAGCTTGTTGCCCTTTTCCAGCAGGACCGTCGAAGGGCCGTTCATATTGAGGGTCTGTATTTCCTCTATCGCCAGCTCGCATTGGAGTATCATCATCGGGATGCTGACCGCCGTCAGGCCGAACGTGAACTCCCTCGCCTTGGTGGCCTTCAGTGCATTGAGGAGATTCCTGTACGCCGAGACGTCTCCGAGCCTTCCGCGCATGTCGATCATGCACACGAGTACCGCCGCTATGTCGTCCGGCCCGCCATCCTTTTCTATGGACTTCATCAGTCTGCCGCGGGCTTTTTCAAACTCGCCCTGTTTGATAAGGTCTATGGCTTGTTCATAAAGGGCGTCCGCATCTTTGAAAAGTGAGAGGGCCATTGTCTTTTCCTTCGCCAACAGATTGCACATCCGGGGTAAAATACTATCCAGGAGCGCCGTCGCGGCGCCCCATGCCGTCCCGGGGCCGGAGACGCGAACGGTAAGCCGTTTCTTGTGCACATGCAGCCCTCCTGCCCCGGACGTCAGAACTTTGTCGCAGTCGTTCGCTGTTGTCTAGAGCTAATAATATAAAAATCAATTAATATTAGACAGATATCTAATTTAGTTTTGATAATGGATACATTTGTCAACAGTATTCGGAAAGATTTAAATTAAACAAACTGCTCACCCCGAATATGGACAACAGCAGGTTTGCGGCTGTGGAGAAGGCGTTCGGAAGAGAACCGGTCAAAGCGGTCCCGCCCGGCACCAACGTTTCCGATTACTACGGGTGCAACGTGTTCAACAGGAAGAACATGAGGAGGTATCTCTCCCAGGAAACCAGAAGGTCCATATACGAGTCGATCGAAAGCGGCAAGACCCTCGACGTATCCGTGTCCGAGCACGTCGCCGAGGGCATGAAGCGCTGGGCGATGGACATGGGGGCGACCCATTACACCCACTGGTTCCAACCGCTCACAGGCGGCACGGCTGAGAAACATGACTCTTTCGCAACCCCTTACGGCCGCGGCGAATCGCTGGAAACTTTCTCGGGCGCGCTCCTCTGCCAGCAGGAGCCCGACGCCTCCTCTTTCCCCAATGGAGGGCTACGCAACACTTTCGAGGCCCGCGGGTACACGGCATGGGACCCCTCGTCGCCGGCGTTCATAATCGGAGACGTGCTCTGCGTGCCAACCGTCTTCATATCATATACGGGGGAGGCCCTGGACTACAAGACCCCCCTGCTCAGGTCCAAGGCCGCGGTGTCCAAGGCCGCATCCGAGCTGCTGGAATACTTCGGGATGCGCGGAGCCGACGTCGAATCCTATCTGGGATGGGAGCAGGAGTTCTTCCTGGTGGACTCCGCCCTCTTCTCCCAGCGCCCGGACCTTATGCTGACCGGACGCACGCTCGTGGGACACGAAAGCGCCAAAAGCCAGCAGCTCGACGACCATTACTTCGGGTCGATCCCGCAGAGGGTCCTGGAGTTCCTCAGGGACCTGGAGATCGAATGCTACAAGCTGGGGATCCCCATAAAGACTAGGCACAACGAGGTCGCCCCCAACCAGTTCGAGGTCGCCCCCGTCTACGAGGAGGCGAACCTGGCCATCGACCACAACCTCATGCTGATGTCTGTGATGAAGCCCACGGCCAAGCGCCACGGTTTCAGGGCGCTCCTCCACGAGAAGCCCTACAAAGGGATAAACGGCTCCGGAAAGCATTGCAACTGGTCCCTAGGCACCAGGGACGGGACGTCCCTCATGGCGCCGGGGAAGACGGACGGAGAGAACCTGAGGTTTCTGGCCCTGACCGTGAACGTGCTCATGGCCGTCTACAAGAACGACCGGCTCCTCAAGGCCGCAATCATGACGGCCTCTAACGCCCACAGGCTGGGAGCGGACGAGGCGCCGCCGGCAATCATGTCGGTGTTCCTCGGATCGCAGATAACATCGGCCTTCGAGCAACTTCTCGAGTCCAAGAACATGGTGAAGATAGGGAAAAAGTCCGGATATAGCCTGGGCATCCCCCACATACCCGAGATACTGGTTGACAACACAGACAGGAACAGGACGTCCCCGTTCGCGTTCACAGGGAACAGGTTCGAGTTCAGGGCCGTGGGCTCCTCCGCCAACTGCTCTTCGGCAATCGCCATCATAAACGCGATCGTCGCCGAACAGCTGAAAGAGTTCAAAATGAGGGTTGACGCAAGGATTGCCGAGGGGACGCATACCGAAAGGGCGATACTGGACGAGATATGTATAACATACAGGGGCTGCCGCGACATATGCTTCGAGGGCAACGGCTATTCCGACGAGTGGAAGGCAGAGGCTGCCCGCAGGGGTCTGGACTGCGAAACGTCCGTGCCCCTGGTCTACGATGCGATGTTCTCCCCCAGGGCAAAAGAGCTCTACGCCGACACGGGCGTTCTGACGGAGACCGAGAAGGAATCGAGGGCCGAAGTTCTGTGGGAGCAGTACGGCAGGAAGATCGAGATAGAATCGAGGGTGCTCAGCGACATGACGCTCAACCACATACTGCCGGTGGCCACCAGATATCAATCCGTGCTCTTGGACAACGTTTCCAAGATAAAGGAGTCCTTCCCGGCTGCCGAGTTCAGGTCCTTGGCCTCCAACGAGGTCGAATTGGTCAGAGACATATCGTACCATATATCAGAAGCCCGCAGGATGGCAAAGGAGATGGACGCCCTATGCGACAGGCTGGCACGCGTCGGCGAGGAGCGCGTGCGGGCGATTAGCTTCCATGACGAGGTGGTCCCGCTGATGGAAAGCACCAGGCAGCATGTGGACGCCCTAGAGATGATAATAGACGACCAGATGTGGCCGCTTCCCAAGTACCGCGAGATGCTGTTCATACACTGAACCGTCGTTTCATCGGTGCTTTATGCAGGGTTTAATTGATATATTTATATAGAAGAACAAACTTTATCCAACCAGAATCCACCAAATGGAATTAATTGGAGGCTAAAAATATGGGTATGGGTAACGCACCTATTCTGATTCTCAGAGAGGGAACAAAGAGAAGCAAGGGAAAAGACGCTCAGAACAACAACATCACCGCCGCGAGGGCGATAGCTGACTCTGTGAAGAGCAGCCTCGGCCCGAGAGGCATGGACAAGATGCTGGTAGACTCCATCGGAGACGTCGTCATAACCAACGACGGCGTGACGATCCTCAAGGAGATGGACGTGCAGCACCCCGCTGCGAAGATGCTCGTGGAGGTTGCCAAGGCCCAGGATGCCGAGGTGGGCGACGGTACCACGACCTCTGTCATAATCGCCGGCGAGCTTCTGAAGAAGGCCGTCGATTTGATCGACGCGAACGTGCACCCGACAGTAATCACTTCGGGATACAGGCTCGCAAACGACAAGACCCAGGAGATATTGAAGGAGATCGCAAAGGAGGTTTCGCTGAAAGATGAGGAGACCCTCAAACAGATAGCCGAGGTTGCTATGATAAGCAAACAGGTCAGCGGCTCCAAGACATACTTCTCCGACCTGGTCGTCGAAGCCGTCAAGACCGTCGCCGAGAAAGAGAGCGACGGAAGATACACCGTGGACCTAAAGAACATTCAGACCGTCAAGAAGGCCGGTGCCAGGATGGAAGAGTCCAAGCTTTACAAGGGACTCATCATAGACAAGGAGCCGGTCCAGCCCAACATGCCTAAGGTGGTCAGGGACGCCAAGATTGCGCTGGTCGACGCTGCATTCGAGGTCAAGAAGACCGAGGTCGACGCCAAGATCCAGATCACCGACCCCAGCCAGATATCCCTCTTCGTCGCGGAAGAGGAGAACATGCTGAAGAAGATGGTCAAGAGCATCAAAGACGCGGGAGCGAACGTCGTGTTCTGCCAGAAGGGCATCGACGACCTGGCCCAGCACCTCTTCGCCAAGGAAGGCATCTACGCCTGCAGGCGCGTGAAAAAGAGCGACATGGACAGGCTCGCCAGGTCAACGGGCGCGGCAATCGTCAACAAGATATCCGACATCACGTCCGCGGACCTCGGGTCCGCCGGTCTCGTGGAGCTCAGGAAGATCGAGGACGAGGAAATGACATTCATCACGGACGTCAAAGACCCGAAGACCGTCTCGGTCCTGATCAGGGGCGGAACCAACCACGTCGCCGACGAAGTTGAGAGGTCTCTCGTTGACGCCTGGTCCGCTGTCAAAGTCGCGGTCGAGGACGGGCTCATCGAGTGCGGCGGCGGCTCCAAGGAGATGGAGGTCGCCATGAGGCTCAGAGACTATGCCGCCACCGTAGGCGGAAGGGAGCAGATAGCCCTCGAGGCGTTCGCGTCTGCGATGGAGGTCATCCCGATCACCCTCGCCGAGAACGCGGGGCTCGACCCGATCAACACGATCATCGAGATGAGGAAACAGCACAAAGAGGGCAAGATCACGGCGGGAATTAACCTCTTCAGCGGGAAGGTCGAGGACATGGCAAAGCTCAACGTAATCGAACCCTACAGGGTCGGAAAGCACGCCATCAACTCCGCCACCGATGCAGCCGTAATGATCCTCAGGATCGACGACGTCATCGCATCCTCGGGCTCCTCGAAAGACCTGGGCGTCGGAGAGGGGGGAACGCCCCCCGGAATGGATGACGACTGAAACTGCATACAAACAGGGGGCCTGACCGGCCCCCTTTAACTTTATAGTCCCCTTGAGATGGTTACAGATGACTGGCAAGTCTGGAGGAAAAATAGAGGCAGAAGAGAAGAAAGCGCAGGCGGAATCCTCCGAGGTCGCCGGGTGCGAAGAGACGCCGACCAAGGACGAACTGGCGGAGGCCAGGGAGCTTGCGGACCAATATCTCAACGCAGCCAAAAGGATACAGGCGGACTTCGATAACTATCGCAAGAGGTCTCTGAGAGATGCGGAGGAGTTAAGGAAACATGCGGTCGACGGCCTGGCCACGGACCTGCTCGCGACGCTGGACGACCTGGACAGGGCGCTCGACAGCACCAGCGAGGACAGCGAATTCGTCCGGGGCGTCAGGAAGGTCCGCCAGAACCTGATGAAGACCCTGACCGGATACGGGATTGCGGAGATTCCTACGGACGGGATGTTCGACCCGAAGTTCCACGAGGCCCTGTGCGTCGCGGAAGGAGAGGAGGACGGCAGGATCGCCGAGGTATTCCAGAAAGGATACGTCAGCGGCGACAGGGTACTGAGGTACTCGAAAGTGAAAGTGACCAAAGCCCCGGAAAAGTCCGGGAGCGACGAGGCCGCAGATTCGGCAGAAGAAAAATACGAGGAGTGAGCGATATGTCAAGGATAATAGGTATAGATCTCGGAACAAGCAATTCGGCGGCATCGGCCATGGAAGGCGGAAGGCCGTGCATGATTCCCAGCGCTGAGGGCACCAGCGTCGGCGGTAAATCTTTCCCGTCCTACGTTGCATTCACGAAAGAAGGCGAGCTGCTCGTCGGAGAGCCGGCGAGGAGACAGGCGGTCACCAACCCCGAAGGGACTATTAAGAACGTCAAGAGGAAGATGGGGACCAACGAGAAGATCAAGGTGTACGGCAAGGAGTACACCCCGCAACAGATTTCGGCCTTCATCCTTCAGAAGATAAAGAGGGACGCCGAGTCGTTCCTCGGAGAGACCATCGACAAGGCAGTGATAACCGTCCCGGCCTACTTCGATGACAACCAGAGGCAGGCCACCAAGGACGCCGGCGCCATCGCCGGCCTCGAGGTCGTACGTATGATCAACGAACCCACGGCCGCAGCCCTGGCCTTCGGTCTCGATAAAAACGGCACCGAGCAGAAGATCATGGTCTTCGACCTCGGAGGCGGAACCCTCGACGTTACGATAATGGACCTGAGCGACGGGGTCTTCGAAGTGCTCTCCACCAAGGGGGACACGCAGCTCGGAGGGTCCGACATGGATGAGGTGATCACGAAATACGTGGCAGGCGAGTTCAAGAAGCAGACGGGAATAGACCTCACGGCCGACAAAATGGCGTTCTGGAGGGTCAGGGAGGCATGCGAGAAGGCGAAGATCGAGCTTTCCACCACGATGCAGACGGAGATCAACCTCCCGTTCATCGCGTCCGACGCATCCGGCCCCAAGCACCTCACACAGACGCTGACCCGCGCCAAGCTCGAGGAACTCGTCGAACCGATCGTCTCCAGGTGCAAGCCGTGCATCGAGGGAGCCATCGCAGACGCCAAACTGAGCAAGGACAAGATAGACAAGATCATCATGGTCGGCGGTCCGACAAGGATGCCCACGGTTCAGAACTATGTGGAGAGCATCGTCGGCCCCAAGATCCAGCGCGGCATCGACCCTATGGAGTGCGTCTCGATGGGAGCGGCGATCCAGGGGGCAGTCCTTTCGGGAGACATCAAGAACGTCCTCCTGCTGGACGTCACCCCGCTCACACTCGGTATCGAGACCCTCGGCGGGGTGGCGACGCCCCTCATCGAAAGGAACACCACGATCCCGGCGAAGAAGTCCCAGATATTCTCCACGGCGGCGGATAACCAGCCCTCGGTGGAGATTAACGTAATCCAAGGGGAGAGGAAGATGGCGGCGGACAACACGTCCCTCGGCCGCTTCATACTCGACGGCATACCGCCCGCGCGCCGCGGGGTACCCCAGATCGAGGTCACCTTCGACATAGACGCCAACGGCATCGTCACAGTGACAGCGAAGGACAAGGGCACGGGCAAGGAGCAGAAGATCACAATAGCCTCCTCGAACAAGCTGAGCAAGGACGAGATCGAGCGGATGGTCAAGGAGGCCGACACCTACGCGGAGGCCGACAAGAAGAAGGTCGAGACCATCGAGGTGCACAACCAGGCGGAGACGGCAGTCTACACCGTCCGCAAGTCCCTGGAAGAACTGGGGGAGAAAGTCAGCCAGGCTGAGAGGTCGTCCGTCGAGGCCGCGATAACGGACCTCGAGACGGCAAACAAGTCTGACGACATCGAAGCCATAAAGAAGAAGATGGACGCCCTGATGAAGGCCATGGAGCCCATTTCCCAGAGGATATACCGGGAGGCTTCCCAGGCCGACGCCGCCCCCAAGTCTGGGGCCCAGGAGTCGCAGGAGAGCAAAGCGGACGACAACATCGTTGACGCCGACTACAAGATAGTCGACGACGATAACGAGAAGAACTGAGCTGGGAAACGCGAATGGGAAAAGACTACTATGAGACGCTCGGCGTTGACAAGGGCGCCACGCAGGACGAGATAAGGAGCGCTTACCGTAGGCTAGCCAAGAAGTATCATCCGGACGTGTCGGAGGAGCCCAAAGAGGTCGCCGAGGCCAAGTTCAAGGATATCTCCGAGGCATACGAGGTCCTTTCGGACCCCGAAAAGAGGACGACCTACGACACGTACGGAAGCGATGCTGTGAACAGCCAGTTCTCCGGTGGCGGATTCTCATGGGACGACTTTACCCACGCGGAAGACATCAGCGACATATTCGGTGACTTCTTCGGAAACATCTTCGGAGGAGGGAGGTCAAGCCAACAGAGCAGAGGTCCCAGGCAGGGCAACTCGCTCAGAATGGATATCGAGATCTCCCTCCTCGACGCCCTCAACGGCGTCAAGAGGGAAGTGCAGGTCCCCCATACGGTGACATGCACCCCGTGCAAAGGCACCGGAGGCAAGGACGGGAAGGTATCCACGTGCAGTCAGTGCAACGGGACGGGGCAGGTCCGCTCCGTCCGTCAGACCATGTTCGGGAACATGGTGTCCGTCTCCGATTGTCCCAAGTGCCGCGGCACCGGGAAGTCCTACGAGGAACGCTGCCCCGAATGCCGCGGAAGCGGTTACACGCAGAAGACGTCCAAGGTCGAGGTCAGCATACCCAAAGGGGTGGACGAAGGCTCGACCCTCACTCTCAGAGGGCTCGGCGACGTCAGCTACAACGGAGGACCTCCGGGAGACCTCTATGTGATAATACACGTGAAGAAAGACAAGGCCTTCGACCGGGACGGAGCGAACCTCTGGACCAGTATAACGACCACATACCCTCGGCTGGTACTGGGCGGGCAGGAGGAGGTCAGAACGCTGGAGGGCGAGAAGGTCATCCTCACAATACCCAAGGGGACCCAGGTTGGCTCCGTTCTCAGGATCAGCGGCAAGGGCATGCCCAGGTCGGCCAATTCGTCTGTCCGCGGAGATATGTTCGTGCGCGTGAAGATCGATGTGCCCTCGAAGGTGACCAAGGAAGAGGCCGAGCTGCTTCAGAAACTCGACAACGGGGCCGGTGCTAAGAAATCTAGGCTCCGCAAGAAGATTGACGACCTTTCGGATAAAATCTGAGAGAAATGGCGCCGAGGGAGAGATTCGAACTCCCGAGGCCTTGCGGCCAGCGGTTTTCGAGACCGCCACCTTACCGGACTAGATTACCTCGGCTCGGCGAGACAATCCTCTCCGCGTATTTTTAAATTTCCCATCCGATACGGGGCTCACAGCCCAATGTAAATACATTCACCGCATAATATTGAGAAGGGAGCACAATGCCGGGAGAACTCAGAGATAAAATAATCAAGGCCAAGTCGGTGGCGGTCAGGCTTTCGGCGACGGACACCGATACGAAAAACAAAGCGCTTTCGGCCATGGCCGACGCTCTGGACCGCAACCGGGAGAAGATACTGCAGGCTAACGCAGAGGATATGGATGCGGCCGCAAAGATGATGGAGGCGAGGAAAATCAGCGCGTCCATGGTCAAGAGGCTCCAGGTCGACGACGGCAAGATTACGGGAATGATAGACGGCATAAGGGATGTGGCCTCTCTCGAAGACCCTGTATGGGAGACCATGTCCACAATAGATCTGGACGACGGGCTCGAGCTATACCAGGTCCGTTGCCCGATCGGGGTCGTGGGAGTGATATTCGAATCCCGTCCGGACGTGGTGCCGCAGATAATGTCCCTGTGCCTGAAAAGCGGAAACGCAGTGGCTTTCAAGGGGGGTTCGGAGGCCGCAAACTCTAACAGAGCTTTGTTCGAGATACTATCCGAAGCGGCCGCTTCGGCAGGAGTCCCGAAAGATGCCTTCGTGCTCATGGAGAGCCGTGACGACATCACCGCCATACTGGGAATGGACGAATATCTGGACCTTCTGATTCCGAGGGGATCCAACTCATTCGTCCGATATATCCAAGAGAACACCAGAATTCCGGTCCTGGGACATGCGGCAGGCATATGCACGGTGTACATAGACTCCGACGCGGATATGGATAAGGCCTTCCGCGTGACATTGGACTCGAAAATCCAGTATCCCGCCGCATGTAACGCGGCGGAGAACGTGCTGGTACACAAGGATGCGGCCGAGAAGTTCCTTCCGGAGATGTGCCGGCTGTTCGCCGAGAAAGGGGTCGAGGTCAGGGCTGACCCCGCCGTTTCCGGGATAAGGGGTGTTTCGGGTACCGTGCGGGCCACCGAGGCTGATTGGAGTACCGAATATGGCGCCCCTGTCATATCGGTGAAAATCGTGGACTCCATAGAGGAGGCGGTGGAATTCATAGCGAAGTACGGCTCGAATCACACCGACGCCATCATTACCGAGAACAGTGCCAGTATGAGATATTTTGTGAAGATGGTGGATTCAGCGGACGTTTTCGTCAACGCTTCCACCAGGTTCGCCGACGGTTTCAGGTTCGGCAAGGGGGCAGAGGTCGGTATCAGTACCAGCAAGATACACGCAAGAGGGCCTGTTGGAATGGAAGGTCTCATGAGCTACAAGTACATCTTAATCGGGAAAGGCCAGGAGGTACGCGGATACGCGGAGGGCTCCAAGAAGTTCAAACACCTGAAAAACGACAGGAAGTGTCCCCTTTGAGCGAAAGGAAAGATCTATTGGGCGAAGTCGAGCGCGTTGTGGTGAAGGTAGGGACTTCTTCCATTACGAGGGATTCGCCGGAGGAATCCATGAAGTTCCTCGACAGCATCGCCTCCCAGGTAAAGGAGCTCAGAGACAGGGGCATAGAGGTCCTGATCGTATCCTCCGGGGCGATAGGCCTCGGGCTCAGCATCATGGGCATCGAGGCTCATCCCAATGATATACCTATGAGGCAGGCCGCCGCATCAGTGGGGCAGGCCGCTCTGATGTACAGATGGGACAAGGCGTTCGAGAAATACGGAATGATCGGCGCCCAGATACTGCTTACCATGGATGCTTATTCGGTCAGGGAAACGTCCAACAACATAAACAATACCATCAAGACTCTTTTGGCCCTCGGAGCAGTTCCGATCTTCAACGAGAACGATGCGGTATGCACGAAGGAGATCGACGCGGTGTTCGGAGACAACGATACGCTCTCGGCAGTCATAGCCAGCAATTCAGACTCTGACCTGCTGGTGATATTGTCGGACGTAAAAGGCCTGTACAACAAGAATCCCAAACTCTTCGATGACGCCGAAATCATAAGCACGGTCCGGGACATAGAAGCAGTAAAGCACATGGCCGGCGACCCCACGACCAGAGTAGGTGTCGGAGGGATGAAGACCAAACTCGAGGCGGCGCGCATATGCGCGGACGCGGGCTGCAAGATGATCATAACCTCAGGATTCGAAGAGAACGCCATTGTCGATGCTGTCTCGGGAAAAGAACTGGGGACGATATTCATATCGGATTCTGCGATACCAAAGAAGAAGCGCTGGCTCAAGTCGGCCAGCCCCCACGGCGAGATATCTGTGGACACGGGGGCGGCGGAGGCGCTCAAAAAGCACCTCTCTCTCTTGCCGGTAGGGATAACGGAAGTTTCCGGTTCATTCGGTGCGGGCGACCTTGTGGCCGTAACTTCCGGCGGCTAGGAGATCGCCCGCGGGATATCCAATTACTGCTCCGACGACATACGCCTGATGATAGGTATGAGGACGTCTCAGGCGGACGGGGTTCTGGGAAATGACCGCCCCGCCGATGTGATAGACAGCGGGAATATAGCAGTCCTTTAATCAGCCGGTTCCGTCCCACTGGAATATCCCGGAGGCGTCCAGGTCTATGCTCTTCCTGTCGAACATCGGGTCAAGCCCCGCGGCCTTCTGCCTTTTGTAGTCCTTCAGTGCAGCAACGACATACCCGCTCAGCAGAAGCACCGCAATCATGTTGCTTATGCCCATCACGGCCATGAAAACTCGCAAAGGTCCTAGATGAGCTGGACCGGCGCAAGACAGGAAAGCGGAACGACGCAGATTACCGTGATTTTGAGACCCTAATTATATGCTCTCCTCCGAGACAAATTTCAAATTCAGTTCGCATATGGAATAATATCTGATTATGCTGGTGAATGCGAAAAACACCAGGAACACCGAGATCACCGCCGGAGCCGCAGAACCCAGAGGACCGCCGCTGAGGGCGGCCGCAACGAGAGCCACCCCGCCGTCCATTTCGCCGAGAGACAGCGGGTCCACATACGTCAGTACGATGAAGGCGGAACTGGTGCATATCACCATTCTATCGAAAATTACTCCCATGGATTGGATGGAACCCTGTTTCACGTGGTGCGACACTTCTGCGGAAGATGCAATGTTGGGCACCGAACCGATCCCTGCCTCGTTCGAGAACACTCTCCTCTTCAGTCCCCACATCAGAGCTGCACCGAGTGCCCCGCCGAGCACGCTGTCATATCCGAAAACCCCCTGACGATCATAAAAAATGCATCGTCAATCATCCTCCAATTGAGAGATACGGTAATCAAAACAAGGACCGTTCACATTATCGCCATCACCGGCACTATTTTTGCGGAGACCTTCGTCACGCGTTTGATGCCCCCGAACACTATAATCCCTGCTATCAGCGTCAGAATCAGGGCGGACAGGATATGGTTGTTCTCAAAATCGAACGCATTGACGAAAGAGTCTGTAGCGTTGGCAGACTGCACGCCTATGAACCCTATTCCGTAGGTGACGATTATCAACAGGGCTATGAACACCGAGAACTTTCTATTCTTCAGATCATTCTTGGTGTAGTAGGCGGGACCGCCGTGATAGTGCCCGTCCGATTTCTTCTCCTTGAAGATCTGTCCCAGGGTGCATTCCGCGAAACTGCTTGCCGCACCTATCAGGGCGAAAAACCACATCCAGAAAATCGCACCCGTGCCGCCCATGAGGATGGCGAGCCCTACGCCGGCGATGTTGCCGACGCCGATCCTGGCGCCCATGCTGACCCAGAAAGCCTCGAATGAAGAGACGGTCTTTCTTCTCCTTCCCTCCTCCGCCCCGGATACGGCGAGCCTCGCGGATTCGGGGAAACTCCTAAGCTGCACGCCTTTAGTTTGAAAGTCAGTATGAAGCCTATTCCGATTATACGGATAAGTCCCAGATACCAGATGTATTCGTCTGCCAACAGGACTCCGTCATGAAAAGCGGACAATATGTTCATATCGATTAATTTGGCCCTTCGATATGTCTTAGCAACATAAAGCGCAGACAAAGGCTGGTGGGCCCGGCCGGATTTGAACCGGCGACCTCCGCCATGTCAAGGCGACGTCATAACCCCTAGACCACGAGCCCAGCAAGGTCTTGATACAATCATAGTAATTATATCTTTCCCAACTATAAAGACTGCCAGATATTGCCCAATGACTACTGGCACATGGCCTCGACAAGCTTTAATCATGGTATGCTTCTGGCCCTTTCATGGCGGATATCATACTGTTCACGAAAAACGATTGCAGCAAATGCAAGTATGTAAAGGAAAGACTTCCTCCCGGCGTAGAAGTAGATGTTCAGAACGTTGACACGGCCGGCGGGCTGGCCGAGGGGGCGTTCTACGGAATACTGGGCAAAGGATTCCCGGTCCTTGTCGTCGACGAAGAATTCGCCGCCGAAGGGTCCATCAACGTCCTTAAGAAATTGAAGGAGATTGCCGACGAGAAATGAAGACCATAGGCATCGAGAGCACTGCCCACACTCTCGGAGTAGGGATAACCGATTCCGACGATGGACGTAGGGTTTTGGCCAACATCATCGACATGTACAGGCCGCCCCATGGCGGCCTCCATCCCAGAGAGGCGGCCAACCACCATGCGGAGAACGTCGCCGCAGACATCGGTGAAGCCCTGGAGGAGGCTGATATGTCTATAAGGGATATGGATCTGATATCCTTCTCAATGGGTCCGGGGCTCGGACCTTGCCTGAAGACCTCCGCGACGGCGGCCAGAGCCTTATCCCGCCGCCTGGGTGTACCCATAATGGGCACAAACCACTGCATAGCCCACATCGAAATCGGGCGGGCGATGGAAGGATGCGACGACCCGGTGCTTCTTTACGCTTCAGGAGGGAACACGCAGATAATCGCATTCTCGGAGGGTAGATACAGGATATTCGGGGAAACCGAGGATATAGGCATCGGGAATATGTTCGATAAGCTGGGGAGGGAGCTCGGCCTCGGCTTCTACGCAGGACCCAAGATTGAGGAACTCGCAGCTGAGGGTACCGAGCTTTTGGACATACCGTATTCGGTCAAGGGTATGGACGTCTCGTTCTCGGGCATAATGACCGCAGCTCTGGCACTTTACAAGAAAGGCAATAGAATCGAGGACATAGCCATGTCGGTGCAGGAAACGGCCTTCGCGATGCTCACCGAGGTCACGGAAAGGGCAATGGCCCACACAGGGAAGGATGAGGTCCTTCTAGGAGGCGGGGTCGCCCAGAATATGCGTCTCAGAGAAATGGTCAGGAAGATGGCCGAGTCCCGGGGGGCGGAGATGTTCGTCCCCGACAGGAAGTACTGCATGGACAACGGCGCGATGATCGCATGGCTCGGTTATCTGATGTACGAGTCCGGGGTGCGCATGGACATCCCGTCGACGGCGGTCAGACAGAGGTTCCGCACCGATGAGGTAGAGGTCACCTGGCGCTGACCTGCGTACCGATGATATCGTTTAGTTTCTTCAAGAAATCATGCGTTTTTTCGGAAGGGAAGGATCCTCCGCCGGCTATGCGGTGTCCTCCTCCGGTCCCTCCCACTGCCGAGCAGGCGTCGCGGAGAGCAGAAGAAAGGTCCGCACCTTTTGCGAGAAGCTTACCGGTCGCCCTTCCGGAGACCTTTGCGGTCTCTTCCGAGGAATTAATCCCGAAGGTGGGTTTGGAATGGTCCCCGAAGTAGCTCATCGCTATGCCACACAGCACTCCGGTGTATCCGGACCTGGTGCTGTCGAACCATTGTATGTTGGACATCTGGGTGAGCCCGCGCCCGTCCAGGGCGGTTGCGCACTGGACGATTTCACGCCTGTATTCCCTTTCAATGTCCGCAGCGGCCTTTATGCTGTCGCGGTCGCCGCACGCGACGGCCACACCAAGCCCCGTCTGTCCGCAGCGGCCGCAGCTGTCGAACAGCGACGCGAGACCTGCGGAATCGAGGCCCCAGTCCCTCAGGGCATAGCGTGTTCCCGATGTGACTTCCATCGTATCGGCCGCTACGCCCTGCTCCGCCAATTTCAGGACAATGAGAGAAGAAAGGCGCCTCCTCTCCTCGTCAGAGAGCCCCGAGCCGACAGCGTCTCGGGGTATGCCCGCGTCTTTGAGAAGCGCGGCCACGCCTTCGGTGTTCCCGCTGATGCCCCTTATGTAAGGTTCGGTGGAAAGATACAGCTCGTCAGTCAGCTTCCCGCGGGGTACCACTGAGCCGGTTTCGGTCTTTATGAGCTCCCTTTTCAGAGCACCGTCGAGAAGGAAGCCGTTCAGTCCCTCCATCTCCTGCCGGTCGCCGTACATACCCGCAAAGGCGACCTGTACAAGGTCCCAGTTCCTGTGGTCCATCCTTATTGCGAAAAGGCATGCCATAGTGGACCCGCATCCATGCTTCATTCCGTCTATCCCATACAGGTGGGGGTTGACATAGCATATCCTGGAGGCCTCCGCGCATACGGTGTGGTGGTCCAGAACGACAACGTCGCAGGATATCGCATCAAGTTCTTCGATGTAGGACGCCCCAAGGTCTGAGATGATTATGCACTCGGCTCCGCAGTTCCTAATCTGTTCAAAAACGGTATCGTCTAAGGTCGTAAGGAGAGTCGCGGTGAATTCTTTACCCTCTCGTAGAAGGGTTTTCGTGATGATTCCCGCCGAGGCTATGCCGTCGGCGTCGTAGTGGGAGAAGACGTGGATAAAATTATGGCCGCGGACTATCCCCGCGGCCTTTGAAAGCTCGTCAAGCAGTTTGTTCGGGACACTGTGGTCCATGTGAGTCTCACTTGAGCATGAGCTCAGCGTTGCTCAGGGAGTACTTCCACTCCTTGGGGAGGACTCCCCTGCTCTTGTAGTAGCGCTCGAGCCTTCTAATCTTAGCTTCAATAAGATTGAGACCTCTCTTGTTCGCAACGTCTCCCTTGTGCTCCTTCACGTGGACGTTGAGGGAAATCGCCCTCGCCATGAGGTTGGAAAGGTCTTCGGGCATGGACGGGGAGACCTTCTTCTCCTCCATGATCTCGGTGATGGTCTTTCCGGTGGCGAGCTTGACGTCGGGCACTCCGTACTGGTCCCTGAGTATGAGCCCTATTTTAGCGGAAACGATTCCGTTCTTAGCGTATTTCACGATGAGGTCTTCGATCTCCGCCGCTCCGATCGGAACCCATGCCGGGTTCTCGGAAACCATCGGGCGCTGAGAGCTGGACTTTCCCTTTCTTCTTGTGTGCATTCTTGCCATGATATGATGCTCCGAATATGTTTGGCGGCTTGGCTGACACTCACATTCTAGAACCACTATTAAAAGGTTCACCATTTTTATGCCGCCCTTATTATATGCGTGCGGACCCGGAGCCCGCGCCCCGGGCTTTTCCGAGCACTTCCATCGCCCACGGGACCACGTCCTCGTATTCTCCACGGTCGAAAGACAGCCCTTCCGGCAGAGAATCGAAGAGGCGGCTCTCCATCTCGGGGACGCATACCCTCTCTCCCAGGAATGCCGCGCAGACACGGCAGTGTCCGAGGTCGCGAACCTTCACAATCTCGACCGAGTATCCCGCCTCCTCGGCGAACTCTCTTTCCGCCGCTTCCGCTATGCTCTCTCCCGCTTCCACCTTTCCGCCGGGCATCTCCCATCCTCCGCGTTTCCCGTTGAAAACCATCAGGAACTTCCCGTCTGACACGGCCACGGTGTAGACGGTCGTCATCTTCCCGCCCCGAAGACGATCATCGCGTGATCTGTTTCGTAAGGTTCCAGATTCCGGGAGTCCAATATTTTGAAACCGCGGCCTTTCAGCACCTCCCCGGCCTGCCTGAAGATGCGGGCCGGCGAGGCCGTGACATCTTCGGACCTTGATTTTACTGCCATCATCCCGAATTCCGCGCCGAACGCCTCCATGTTGTCAGCCGCGATTTCCGCCTGGTATTTCTGCGCCACGTCCTGGTACACCACATCTATCCCTCCGGATGCGAACATATAATCTTCGGGTCGGGTCGCATCCCCGAGGACCGGCATCATGTTCGGTCTCGTCTCGCATACTCCAACCAGGTCCCTGAACATCCTTGCAGATATCTCCACGCATACCAGCGAACCGCGGCGGCATATGTCGGCCAAGTGTGACGCGGTAGTGCCGCTGGAAGCTCCAAGGTACAGCACGCGGCTGTTCTCCGAGAACGGAAACTCCCTCCCTCCGTTGGTTATGTACGCAGACAGCTTGCTCCTCCTCGGCGACCACTCGCGGTACTCTATTCCCTCCACGGTAGCGAGACGTTCGCCGTAGATCCGCCTGCCGGGACAGGCCGACAGGGTGTACAGCCGTCCCCCCTCCGAAAAAACCCCGGGCATGCGGTCTAAAAGCTCCATGTCCGTCCAACGCCGTGGTTTTAGAAATAATCTGCGCCGTAGGTTGCAAACCCTAAATACAGGGGGATATCAATGCAGTTGCATGGATATCGACATCCTTCGCCAGATCGCCGACGCCGTCCAGGCGGCGGTATCTCTCATACCCGATCCCTGCAGCAGGGGA
Source organism: Candidatus Methanomethylophilaceae archaeon (assembly GCA_050180115.1). Lineage (GTDB taxonomy): Archaea > Thermoplasmatota > Thermoplasmata > Methanomassiliicoccales > Methanomethylophilaceae > VadinCA11. The sequence goes on along the minus strand of JBFXEL010000008.1, from coordinate 36,682 downwards.
AACGAAATATGCATGGGCAACGACGGCACACCCACATCGGAGATAGACAAAGTGGCCGAGAATGCGGTGCTGGGATACATCGAATCCAACAGACTGCCTCTGAACGTTCTCAGCGAAGAGATAGGCTTCGTGGATAACGGCGCATCGGAGGTCCTGGTCCTCGACCCGATCGACGGGACCAGCAATTCGGTGGCCGAGATTCCTTTCTACACGATATCCATGGCCGTAGGCACGGGTTCTCTCTGCGGCATGCACACGGCCTACATCAGGAACCTGGCGACCGGTGACGAGTTCTGGGCGCACAAAGGGGAGGGCGCATACCATAACGGAAAGAGGATAAGCGTGAGAAAGCCGGATTTCTCCAAACTGTTCGCCCTCATCTACATGGGGAACGCCGCGGTCGACGAAGCGTTCACCCTCGCGAAGAACGTCAAGACCTCCCGCTCCATGGGTTGCGCCTCCCTCGAGATGACGCTTCTGGCCCTCGGCCATGCGGACATCTATTACATGAACACCTACCGCTACAACCGTGCCATCAGGACGGTGGACATCGCAGCCAGCGCCCTGATACTCAGAGAGGCGGGAGGGGAGATATTCGATATCGGCGGCAACAAGCTGGACATGCCGCTGGACAACGCATACCACGCCAGCTTCGTGGCTTGCTCGTGCAAGGAGGTATTCGACCACATCATGAGGCCGCACATCGAGAAGCACGGTGCGACACGTTACGGGATATACGCCAATGAGACCGTTCCCAGGGCGGCCGAGTACGTGAGGAGGGTATACGATGCCCTCAGGGGAGAGAAGGTCACCCTCGACAAGGCGGCCGCCGGGCTGATCGGGGTGGAAGGAGTGCCCCTTTCCGAGATCGATGCGGACATAGTCGTGGTGATCGGAGGGGACGGCACGATACTAAGAGCCCTCAAGAAGACGGACGCCGCCGTGATAGGGATCAATGCCGGCGGGGTAGGGTTCCTGGCCGAGATAGAGCCCAACGAAATCGAGGAGAGCCTCTCCCGCATCAGGCGCGGAGAGTACTCGGTGGAGAATAGGATCAAGCTCAGGACGTGGTACGAGGGCGAATATCTCTCGGAGGCGGTTAACGAGACAGTCATACACACGGATTCGGTGGCAAAAATCAGGCAGTTCAAGATATACGTCAACGAACACCTGGCGACGGAGGTCCGCGCGGACGGTGTGATTATCTCGACGCCGACAGGCTCCACATGCTACGCCATGAGCCTCGGCGCTCCGATAACGGACCCGGGAGTCGGTGCCTTCCTCATAGTCCCCATGGCCGCGTTCAAGTTCGCATCCCGCCCGTTCGTCGTCCCGTATACGGCCAAGATAACCGTGGAGGCTGTCATGGACAAGGGCTGCCTCATAGTGGTGGACGGTCAGCACGAGTATCCCATGAGGGGAGGGACGCGGGTGGAATTCTCGCTCTCCGACAATCTAGCCAAATTCATCAAGCTGGACAAGGACTTCTATTCTCGGGTGAGAGAAAAGCTGGTGAACGCCATATGAAGAAGATCCGGGGCATCCACGTCGAACTGGTGGATGCGTTCAACGAAGCGGCCCGCTCCACATATCCGGAAGAGTTCCTGAGCATGATGAGGGAGGACGACGGTATAATCTCCGAACTGGTCCTGATACCCGGCACCGTCTACGGGGACTCCCACAGCTTTCTGAGCGATTGGATGGCGCCGGTGGATTTCAGTCTGGTCGGGACGGTACATTCCCATCCCGGCGATTCCAACGAGCCCTCGGAAGACGACCTTCAGTATTTCTCAAACTACGGAGGGGTGCACATAATCACGTGCATGCCCTTCGACCGCGGCAGCTGGAAGGCATATAATTCCAAAGGCGAGACACTGGACCTGGAGCTTTTCACTGACTCCTGAGGCTGTTGGTCACTATCTCCTTGGCCATCTCGAGAAGTCCTACCGCATAGGCCTTGTCGCCGGCCTCGACCTTTATCTCCATTATCCCTTCCTGGTCCGGATAGCCCAGCAGGAACCAGCCCTCCCTCATGTCGACGCGCCATCCCTTAGTGTGCATAAAATTTTTGTAGTCGAGGTCGTCGATCGCATCCGTGATCTTCCTTCCCAAGGCCTCATAGCTTCCGGTGCAGTGTATCCTGGCGCTGTCCGTCACAAGGACAGGCATCTCGTCCAGGATGCTGCTCAGGCTGTGGGTTCCCGCATACTGGGCGATTTTCACGGCAGCGAATATGCCGTCCGGGCATTTCGTCATCCCAGGGAGCACTATTGTTCCGTTGGCCAGGGCTCCGAAGTCCACCCTCTCATCCCTCATGGTGTCCCCGAGGGACACGGGGGTGGGCTCGCATTTTACGATTCTGCGTTTGTCATTCTCCGTCTCGTCACCCCAGAACGCGCGGTCGACATTGGAAGAGATGTCCACAGGCACGACAATCTTGTCGGGCTTCAGGAATCCCACGAGAAGAGCCAGCAATTTGCTGCCGGTAACATATCTGGATTCTTCGTCTATCAGCGCCAAGCGCGTGCCGTCGCCATTCAGGAGTATTCCGATACTCCCTGGCGTAGCCTTGACCGCTGCCTGCGCGTCCTTTGCTTCCGGGGCCTCGATCCCTGGGAATCTGGGCGCGTAGTTGCGGTCGGGATGGGAGTTGATACTGGTCACGTCGGCTCCCGCAGCGGCCAACGCCTGGGGCGCCACCAGAGATGTGCTGCCGCATCCGCAGTCCACGACCACCGGACAGTCGATCTCCCCGCAGACGCTGACGAGTTTCTTGATATAGTCGTCCGCGACAGTGTCAGATCTCCTTATGGTGCTTATCGAGTGATACTCCGGTAGAGGGACCGAGCTTCCGATATATTTTTCCAGCTGCCTGATCTGCTGGTCGTTGAACCTGGATCCGTCCGGGTTGCGCAGGGTGATCCCGCTGATCATCCCATATACGTTGGGCTCGCCCACCATGGCGCAGCAATTAGAATCCCTGCTGGCCAGCGCCCCCGCGGGGGAAGGTACATAGCCGACATCGACGACATGCGAGCCCACGGAAAGCACTCCCGATACGAAGGCATCCCGTATCATCCTGCTGCTGCGGCTGAGGTCCATGCCTACCGTGACCTTCCTATAGGTCGTTCCCACGGCCCTTCCGGCATGGAGGGCTTTTTCAGGCGTCATCGCGGCATCGACCGTAGACATAAGCTCCAATTTATTGGCGGGCATCATGTAGCGATGGTCTTTGGTTGTTCATATTTCTTACCATGATTACCCTGGGCACACGTGGTTCAAATGTCCCAGACGTCCTTATTTCACTCAAAAATCAAATAATATTTAAATACTATCAATGTAGATTTATCAAAAGGATGGCCAGCACCGGCCAGCTCAATGGAAGGGAAAATATGGTTATGGAAAAAATCGATTTCAGCAAAGCACAGATGATCGCCAAGGCCAAGGGTCTCCAGCCCGGGAGGGTCAAGGGGACCCAGGGCGTTCAATTCACGAAGGGCTCCAACGACCGCCTGACGGTCATTTCATGGGAAGAGTTCGAGCAGGCGCTCAAGGATAGAGGCCTGGCAATCTACGAGTCGGGTGGCTGGATGAAGATAATGAAGGCGTAAATATCTCCGCCGGAGGGCCTTCCGGCGCATCACTCTTTTTATAGAACTAAGTAATCTCCGTGCCGGAACGCAGGGGTTGCCGAGCTTGGCCAAAGGCGATAGATTCAGGGTCTATTCGTGCAGGCGTTCGTGGGTTCAAATCCCATCCCCTGCACCATTTTAACAACTCAAAATCATTATTGGGTTTTTTGTAGTTTTCACATCGTTTTTCAAGTTTCCTATAAGATATATCTAGTGCTCTGGCAAATCGTTCGTAAAAAACTGTAGCACGTAGGCCGGTCATTCGACTTGTACACTTCGACGGAATATCGGTCTTTACATGTCATTAAATATTAACTGGACAATATTTTACCAGGTGAATTTTTGTTCTGTCAAAAATGCGGTAAAGAAAATGAAGACAGCACTGCTTATTGCAGTTCTTGCGGAAACAGGTTGGGCGCTTCTGAAAACAATCCGAGCTACCCTCAAAACGACAATAGCAACACAATATATGTCGCGCCGCAGAAGAGCACAGGCCTCGGGATAATCTTATCATTTTTATTCGTGGGCTTGGGACATCTCTATGCAGGGCTGATAACCAAGGGTTTATTGTTGATAGTAGCTTATTTCATTCTACTAGTAATCGGTGCCTTAACGATTATAGGTCTGATACTACCTCTGATCCTTTGGATTTGGGGCTTGTACGATACCAACAAAACAATCAACAGATACAATGAACAGTTGCGCAAGACCGGTAACCCGCCCTGGTGATTGTTTCAATCCGTCAATAAACAATTTTCTGATTTTTAATTTATTTATCAAACAAAGTGCCAGTATTGTAATTTATAACAAATATGAAATCACCAATGCAACGGCGGTCATGACTATGAGCAACAGGGCGACACCTGCCCATACATAGTCTTTTTCTTTCACAAAGTAAACCATGGACACGGCCACGCCGAACATCGGAGATGCGATGAGCACCAATATTCCCAGCCACAGGACGGTCTCGCCCATGTTCAGGGATTCAAGGACCAGGCCGAGGGCAATTATCGATGTGCCAGCGATGGCCCCCCACCAGAGGGCCTTGGAGGTCGAGGCGTTAAGGTTCAGAACAACCCCCCCGCATCGATCACCATCACCGCGGCTATGAAGAACAGCAGCACCGAGAAGTATCTTCTAAGGGATTTCCCGTCCACAAAGGGAGTTATCTTGGTTCCGACCATGGAGCCCAGGAAACCTCCCACCGCGACGGCTCCGGCAAAGGCAAGCGGGACGTCCCCCATCACAAAATACAGGATGGCCCCGGCAAACGCAGTTATGCCAATCATATAGTTGCTGGTGGCGGCCGCGGCCTTGATGGGGACATGCATATGCAGGTTCATTATCGGTACCTTGATGGCCCCTCCTCCTACCCCGGTCATCGAGGCCACCACTCCGGCCACCGTGCACATGGCAGCCCCGCTCTTCATATTCTGGATCTCGTAGCCCACGTTTTTCTTCCGGACCTCGTCGTAGTATGTAAAGCAGTATTTGCCGTCGCAGTCTTTCGGCTCCACTGCGAGCTCAGGATTCAATATCATCCTGATGCCGCTATAGACCAGCACAATGGAGAATATTACGGTCAGCGCGGTGTTGCTGATGAATGTCGCAAATATCACACCGGCAATGGCCCCTATCACGGTGGTTATTTCCAGATAAAGACCGAGCCGTATGTTAGATATCCCCTTGTCAACATAAATGGCTGAGGCGCCCACCGATGTGGCCACGATACCGACGAGACTGACGGCGGCGGCATCCTTTGCGGCGAGACCGTAGAATATCACCAGTATGGGGACGATCAGCATTCCTCCGCCTATACCGAAGAGAGCGCCCATCACTCCCGCTAAAACGCCCACCAGGATCAGCGAGAAAAGCAACTCCGGTCCCATGATACCCGATTGACGGTTCCGTATTAAGAATATGGCAAAGGATTATTAGCACTGCGGGTGTAGAGCTCTATGTGTCCGTAATAATGGTCAGATACTCGGAGATAGGTCTGAAGAGCACACCGGTGAGACTGAGGTTCGAGAACCAATTGAAAGACTGTATGCTCTCGATGCTTGCTTTCGACGGCGTTGAAGCGATTGTCGAGAAGGGGGACGCCCGTTTTTACGTGTACTCCTCGGACAACGACAGGGCGCTATGGTCGCTGAGAAAGGTTTTCGGGATCGGTTCGATGTCGATCGCAGAAGTCACCACGTCCTCGATGGAGGACATATGCCATACCGCCGCCGAGTATTCGAAAGGCCGCATACGGGAAGGAGAGTCCTTCGCGGTCAGGCCGAGGAGGGAGGGCACCCACCAATACAAGAGCACAGATGTGGGCAGAGAAGCGGGCTCGGCGATATTCCTGGAGAATCAGCACCTCGGGGTGCGCGTAGACCTCACATCTCCCGACAAGGTGTTCTATGTGGAGGTCAGGGAGAACAAGGCATACATCTTCGACGACTACATGAGGTGTCATGCCGGGCTTCCGGTGGGGACCCAGGGACGTGTGGTCGCATTCCTCGGTGACGACCGTTCGACGCTTTCGGCCTGGCTCATGATGAAGCGCGGATGCAGGATCATGGCCAGAGGTTCCGATTCGGCAGGGATACTGATCCACTATGACCCAGGCATGAAGTTTCTGTCCGCAGACCAGGAAGACCCCCGCAGCGCGCTGGGATACGTTTTCGGCACTTCGCTGGAAGAAATAGAGAATGTAGACGTTTCGAAGTACGAACTCCCGTTATACTTCCCGACGGTGGGGATGTCCGATGAACAGGTCGGAAAAAAGATAGCTTCGCTCAAAGAAGAGTGTAAAATAAATTAAAAAGTTTGATGAGCAGGGGAAGCCCCCCCGCTCAGTGGTTGTACTGGCGAGAAAGCTGCTTCTTCTTGCTGTTGCTGCGCTTGTTGACCCTGACGGACGGCCTTGCGTTCTCGGCGCCCTTTCCGGTGTGCCTCATTCCGCGTCCCTTCTGTCCTGCAGAGGTCTTTCCGCGGTAAACGCGGTTTGTGCTGCTATTCCTGCAAATCCAGTTGATCTTGTTATCAGCTCTGATGACCGGGTGTGCGGGGTCTACAAGTATTACCTCGTACCACTCATGTTGCCCGTCGGCTCCGACCCAATAGGAGTTAAGGACTTCCATGTTGGGGTATCTCTTTGCCGTCCTCTCCTCTGCAATGCTTTGGATGCTCTTTCCGACGGTCATTCTGTTGATACCTTTTCTTTTGGCCCTTCTTCCCGCTGTAATGGCCCTCTTGTTGAAGTTACCCTTCCTAACGCGGGCCCTGACTACGGTGTAGCCCTGCTTGGCTTTGTAACCAAGAGCCCTCGCCCTGTCGAGGCGGGTAGGCCTCTCGATCCTGATGAAGTTCTCTTCCCTTCTCCAGAGGATCTTTCTCTCGTAGTTCAGCGCTTTGACGTATGATTTTTCCGGTACATCCCATGCGTCCCCGATATAGCTGTACATGCTCTTACCGTTGACGGGGCGTACCTCTTCCTGAGATTCGTTGCTCATTTGTATCACCTTTTCGGATTCACCTTTTCAGGGGCACATTTCCGCAGAGCCGATAATGCTCTGTAAGGCTGTGATTACCGGGGAGTATTTAATATTTGACGGCGGGAAGGTCTGATAAATATTTTATCGGCCCACGACTATGTTGTCTTATGCCATACTGCACTGACTGCGGTTTCGAAATACCGCCCGGCACCCGTTTCTGTCCCAGCTGCGGCTCCGACCAGATGACCGTACCCGCCTACGAGGCCAGGGGGTCGCCCTCGGTACTGCCCCTGGTATTGGGCATACTGGGCATAGTCGCTGGAATTTTCGTGCCCCTGCTGGGCATCATAATGGGAATCTTGGGGGCCGTGATAGCACACACAGACAAAAACAAGAGAGGCAACGCATACCTCGGCGTCTGCATATTGGCGGTATTGGTATCGCTGGTGGTCTGGTTGATGAACTTCGTATTCCTCATGTCGCTGCTTGCCATATGAGGCCGAAGATCAGAAGAAATCATCGAGACTCGAATGCTTCTTCTTCGGGGCGGCCGCGGGCGTTCTGGGGGCGGTCTTGGGCTTCGTCTGCCCGGTCCCGAACCCCGCATCGAACAGAGTGGCCTGCTGGCTGCCCAGCATCAGGTCGCGTTCCGACCATCCAAACACCTCGGTTATCCTGGCCGCCGTCTGTGCCAGGCGCTCGGCGTAGTAGCGGTAGTCCGGCACATGCTCGAATTCCTTCCCGCTAATGAAGGGCTCCACCTGCTGAGGCACGGCCTTGCCGTCGGTGACGATCCATGACACTTTCATCCCGGGTATGAACTCATAACCGAGGGCCATAAGCTTCTTCGCCGCCTGAACATTCGTCATGCTGTCGGGATTTGCATACGAATTTACTCCCTTGCAAGTCCTGGAGATCACGAGGTCCTCGGTCCGGACCTTGCCGGCCATGGTATCCTGGACTGCTTTCCTGACCAAGGAGACCGCACCTTCGTTATCCTCGTCGAGTACCTTCTCGAAGAGCCTCTCCAGAAGATTGCTCTGAAGGTTGAAGGAGTCCGACCGGCGGATCTCGTAGCCGCGGACCAGCAGCTCGTCCTTTTTTTCAGGCCACACGACCCTTCCCACATACCTCTTCTTCTTTCCATGGGTGAACAGCGGCTCCATGAGCTTTTCGAACTCAAGGGTCCCGCCCTCTCTCGAGAACCTCTCTGAAAGGGACTTCCCGAACTTCACGGACCCATCGAGTTCGCTGTACGGCGACTGGACGAAGACCGAGTCCGTGTCGGAATAGATCACTTCGACATTCTCCGACTCCAGCTCCGCGATGATGCCTTTGACGCTCCCTCTGGCGAAGGAGGTTATCGCGGAACCTATGTTCTTGTTTGTGAATCTGTAGAACGAGGATGCGAACACTCCATAGAAAGTGTTCATCAGGATCTTGACTGCAGACTGGAGACCGTCAAGGTAACGATATTCCGCCTGATCCTTGGTCAGCTTCATCGAGGATTTGATGCTGTCCCTGTACCTCATCAGGTCAGACAGTATTGTGGGGAGGAGCCCCTCCCTGCGTTCCTTGGAAACAAATCTGGCGCCCGAAGGGCTCACTATCTCGCCGTCTTCGGACAGGGTCGTGAAGCAGATGTTCTTGGCGATTATCAGAGAGGGATACATGGACTTGAAGTCGAGGACCACCACCCAGTGATACAGGCCGGGCTTCATCGTGTGCACGTATCCGCCTTCAATCTGTTCGTCGTCCCTACTCCTGCCGCCCATCATGGGCACCGCCACCTTGTGGCGGTCTGCGGCACGGATCAGCAGAGAATCCGCAAGCTGCGACGAGCCGGAAGTGAGCACGTCTTCAGCCGGAAGCCTGGACACGGCGGCGAGGTCCATGCCCTTCCTTATGGTATCCACAGCGTTCAAAATGCGAAGTGCCAGATCAGCGTCCTTTGTGCAGTACTCGAGCACCTTGGCGCGATTTCTCTCCCATTCGGAGTCCATGTGGGCAGGGTTCACATCCATCTTGCCCTCTCCTAGGAGAAGCATCGAGACGGCGTTCAGGGTCTCCTGCTTGGGCCTGATTTCCCTCTTGGCCGCCCACCAGGCGTCGACCACGAGCCTCCCTTTGACACGCCAGAACCTGTCGCTTACCACTCTCGGCTGACCGCCGTCGCGCCCCCAAGGCATGGCGTTCTCCATCTTGTTGATCTCTGCCCTTTCTTTGATCTTCTTGATATCGTAGTTATCAATGTTGTATCCAGTGAGGATGTCTGGGTCTTCCTTTCTAATCAGTTCGGCGAATCTTCCTATGATTTCTTTTTCGGAGCCGGTTATAGGTTCGCAATCCCGCTTTTTGTCCCCTTCGGACACCACTGCGCATATGCAGTAGATGAAATCATGCTCCACGCTGTTCTCCAGGTCGAAGGACATTATCTTAAGGGGAGGCGTGAAGGGGTCCAAATCCTCGTACGACTCCAGGTCCACGATAAGGTCCGTTACGTAGGGGCCCGGCCTTTCTTTCCCAGCAATCCTGACGCAGGCACCCATATCCATGTCGTAGATGTATCTGTGATGGAAAGGTATATCGGCCGCAAGGACCTTGAAACCGCCGTTGATTGCGTCGTTGCGGTACTCCGGCACCTTCCAGGGGTATTTTATAGTGACCTTCAGCACGTCCTGGAACTCTCCGCGGAACAGGAGGCTGTCGTGTTCCGTCTTCAGCACGTCGGGGTCCTTGTTCAGCTTCTCTTCGACCGCAGGAGTGGGCCTCACTATGAAATAATAGGGGCGGAAACCATGCGCCAGGACGGTGATGGACTTTCCCTCGCGGGTCTTGCCGAAAAGCTCGACCAATATCTCGTCCCCGCTCTGGGTGTACGAAGCTGTTAGAAGTCTGACATCCCAGTTCCCCACGGCATCACCTGTTGGCAACTATCCTTAGAACGTCTCCGTCCTGCAGGATGTAGTCCGCTCCGACGGTACGTTTGGTCTTCGCGTTCACGGCCCTTATGAACTTGTCCCCAAGATCCGAGTGCACCCTGTATGCCAGGTCCTTGGCCGTAGAACCGCGCGGCATCAGGAACGCGTCCGGGAGCACTCTTCCAAAATGGTCAGTGTACTTGTTCTCGTCCTCGACCGGGTAGACCGTGATGAGGTCCAGCATCCTGAAGGCCGCCTCCTCCAGACAGGTCTGGACGCCCGTTCCGCCGAAATGCTCCAGTTTCTCGTTCATATATCTTAGGGCCTTCTTCTGCGCGTCGCTGACCTTGGCCCCCTCTTTGATCTTGAAAGAGCCGTCCCCCGGGACGTACTCCACGATGTTCGCGGCCGCCGCCTTCCTGAGGGCGAGTTCCGTCTCCGCCATCGTGGGCGTGCAGTGCTCCGTGAAACTCCTGACTTTTTCGACGTTGTCGTCGGAGGCTATGTCGGCCTTGTTCATGGCCACCATCATCGGGCGGCTGTTCTCCCGTATCCTCGCGCAGAGCGAAAGAAGAATGTCGTCGTCCCAGAGCAAAGGGTCTTCGGGAAGGCCAACAGCCCTCACTGCGTCTTTGATGTGCCCTTCGCTGACCTTGAGGCCTGCCAGCCTCTCGCTGAATATCACTTCCGGTTTTGTGCCCTGCATCTTCGCCTGCCTGGCTATCCTTCCGAATCCGTTCTTTATTATCTCCAGCATCCAGCGGTCGATTTCCTTCTGCAGGAAAGTTATGTCTTCGATAGGGTCGTGGGACCCAGGCTCCAGAGGGTTTCCCTCTATATCCGTCGATCCGCTGACATCTATGACGTTTATGAGCGCGTCCGCCTGCCTGAGGTCGTCGAGGAATCTGTTTCCCAGCCCTTTCCCGTCCCATGCATCGGGAACGAGCCCCGCCACGTCCAATAGTTCGACGGGTATCATCCTGGTCCCGTTTACGCATGCCGAATTGTGCGGCGTGCACGAGACGCCAAGCTCTTTACAGGGGCAACGGGATCTGACGTGGCCGACGCCTTTGTTAGGTTCTATCGTGGTGAACGGGTAGTTGGCTATCTCCACAGGCGCCATAGTGGCCGCACTGAAGAACGTCGATTTGCCCACGTTGGGCTTTCCTACTATTCCGATAAGCATTCGATCGGTCCTGTATCGGCAAGCTAACATTTACACTTATGGCGCGCGGCGCCGCGCGTATACGAGGTTGGACAGTTCGGCTATCTCCTCGGGCGATAGGACCTCTATCCTGTCGTCCAGGTGCGGCAGCTCCGTACCGCCCTCGATTATGCGTGCGTTCTTCAGCGCGGTGCCGATCTTCTTGCGGCGGTGGGTGAAGCACGTCTCGGTAACCTCGAAGAAAAGCTTCTCGTCTTCCACTACGAATGGCGCCGGACGCGAAACAAGGCTCACCACCGCCGAGTCAACCTTGGGGCGGGGGTTGAACCGGGAGGAGGGGACGGTCTCCAGCATCTTGCATGCGGAACGGTAGTAGACGCCGACCGTCAGTCGGGAGTAGTCCGAGGTGCCGGGCCGGGCCGTCATCCGTTCGGCGAACTCTTTCTGAACCATTATAACAGCGTTCCTGAATTTCTGCTCCAGCAGCTTGAATATGATAGGTGTGGAGACGCTATAGGGCAGGTTACTCACGAAAACATCGAACTCCGGCCACTCTACCTTCAGAGCATCTCCTCTGATCAGCGTGACTTCGTCGCCGAACTTTCCGGAGATGTAGTCTGCCAGCTTGTCGTCCAGCTCGATGCAGGTGACATGTTCGCTCTCACATACAAGACGTTCGGTCAGCACGCCGAATCCCGGCCCTACCTCCAGCACCCTGTCGTCTCTGGATATCCCCGCATAGGCGACCTGTCTGTCTGCCGTCGCCCCGTCGGTCAGAAAATTCTGCCCCTTGTTCTTTTTCGGAACTAGCCCGGTCTCTCCAATGAGACGTCTGGTCTCGCTCATTTCGAGACGAAGATATAGCGCTTCATGTCGCTGTCCGATATCTCTTGGACAATGCGCGAGGCTATAAGCTTGTCAGGGTTCTTCACCAGGGGGACCCTTGCGGTCAAATCTTGAAAGTCCTTGAATTTGCCCTTCTCGCGCTCTTTGATGATTGCTTCCATGCTCTTCTTCCCGAGTCCGGGGAGCTCCTCGAGTAGATGCTTGCGCATCGAGATCGGGCCCGCCTCATTGTAGAAGCGTATGAACCGCTGGGGGTGCGCGGCCACTATGTCGGCCACTGCGTATTCCATCTCCGACTGGGCGGTGCTCGTGAGGTCGTTGAATCCCACGCGCCTCTTGATATGGTCGATCTGCGTGCGGAGGTTCTTGTTCTCTCCGACATACACACGGTCGCCCATGGCAATCTTCGAACCTGCCTTGGGCGTCAGTTCGAAGAGCTTAAACTCTTCCTCACCTATACCGTAACACACGGGTTCTTTCTTTGAAAAGCCGCCGCCAGGCATGCCCTGCGGCAAATAATCGATAATTCGTACATACTCTTCCACGGCAATCCCCTTCCGAGTACCTGCTTACATGTATTTAGCGACTGTCGCCAATATTTTTTCAATGGCCTCGGGTTCCAGATTGACCCTCTCTTTTGAAAAAATCGCACGTAGATCGACCGGGAATTTGGGGAGCACGTCCGCTATTTTAACAGCAGTAAAATCTGAAACAGGCGGGATAGACTTCAGCTCTTCTATCAGCTTAGCGGCGTCTTCTGCCGAGAGGCGGCTCATGACCTTGGCATGCTCCGCCGAAGCATTCTGAAGTGCGAGGAGTTCCCTCTTCCCTTTCTCTGCAGCCAACAGGCTGTTCACTTCTGCCAGACTAACATACCTTTCAGCCATTTTATCCACCTGTTACCTTTATCCGTTCACTGCACGTTCCTGACGAGGTGCTCGGGCCTTGCAACGACCGTCTTGGTCTTGTTGCCGGATTTGACGCTTACCTCGTATGCGGCTCCCCTGGAGCCGACTACGACTCCAGTGAGGCCGTGGAACCTGGAGAACGGCATTCCCTTGTGTACGCTGGGGTCTATCACTATGTTGACCTTCTCTCCGGATTCGAAAATCTGGAAGCCCTTTGTGATAGGCGAAAGACCGCTGGCTCTGGGTTTCTTCTTGAGCACGTTGCGGGTCTTTGTCCTTGTTCCTTTGGATGCCTGCATCTCATTCACACTCTGATTCTTCGTATTTGATTGCCAACACGTCCAACTCCTGGACGACGCAGGGGACACCGAGGGATTCCGAGAAGTTTGGCCTGCTTCTCCCCCCGTCTCCGGAAACGAACTCTTTCACGTAAGTTCCAGACTCTGTCTCGAGCGTAAGGTCGAAGACGCAGTCGTCGACCGGTTCTGCCTCGACCCAGCGGATCCACCTCTTGCGGACGAGGTCGGCACGTCTGTGCTCGACACGGGTCGGGGTCCTCTGGTCAATGCGAACATCCTTGAACGCTAAGGCTACCCCAATTAGTCTCTCTTTATTAACTTTACCCTCGGATTTCACACGTGCGCGATATACTTTGTCTGGGTCCGCGCCCTTGTATCTCCGCACGGCCTCGCGCTGCACGTAGTGCAGGCCCCTGAACTGTGCCAGTTCGGAGAGGTTCGCCTCCCGGGCGAGCGCTTCCAGGTCGATCTCCCTGATCTTAGGAGCGCTGATCTCCAGTACGAAGGGCCTCCCATCGCCCAGCATCAGGGCGTCGATATCCTCTCTGCCCATCCCGTGGAAGAAGTGCTCGTCTCCGCCGCTCATCCTGAGGGCTATGTCCCCGATAATCTCCTGAACGGAGGTCTGGTACATCTTGCCTGTACCCTTGCATCTGGGACACCCCTTGCCTTTGCACATCCTGCAGGGCCAGACCGTCTGGGGGATCTCTCTGCTCAGCTTGTTGTAGCGTCCGGCTATGAACACTGGCTTGATATCCAGTTCGACATCGGCGAAACGGGTGTCCACGCATGCTACAACCTGGGGGTTGGTGAATTCCACATCCCTGCCCAACAAAGGTATGGACAGCTTTCCGATCTCTCTGTTGAGCTCGGTCTTGATAGGTTCGTTTTTCTCGAGCGCAAACTCTTCCGCAATCTCTCTCTCCATGGCGGCCACGGCCGGGTCAACCTTGGTGCCCACCAGGAAGTTGTCCGATTCCACGGTGCTGACGGCATCGGAAACGGCCTCCGCGAAGCGCGGGAGTAGTTCGAATATGTTGCCGCACAGAGGGCAGGTCTCGAGGGGGGGCGTATCTATCCCCTCGGAGACGAGCGCCCCGCGGAGCATCGTCCCGCGCACGTCGTTGGTCATGCCCGTGCCCTCTTTTCCGAACATACGTCCCAGGCAGCGGTCGCAGAGCCCCAGCTTGGCGATGCCGGCGGCCTTTTCGATGTTGTCCGATATCCAGTCTTCCATCGGGGCACCTCAGATATCGAATCCCATCTCTGCGATTCTGAGACGGGGCCTCTGGCTTTCCAGATAGTGGTACACGCTTGAGTGCTCGCTGCCGTTGAGTATCATCTCCACGGCGTGCTTGGCGATCGGCAGGCTTATGGAATTCCCTATCAGTCCTACGGTGTTGCCATAGATTATCATCTCACAACGGGTCAGGTCCTCTATTATGCGACGGGTCTTGCCGTCCTTGCCGATGAGCCTCCCCCGTATCCTGCTCAGCTGATTGGTCCTGTCGCCGACGAACTCTTTCAAATCGATTATCTCCAGGAATTCGTCGTCCTCCATCAGGCGCAACGCTTTCTCGGGGTTGAAACCCCTTCCCACGGCCTTTATCACATCGGTCAGTTTGAGCGGCATAAGGGCATCTTCGGTCTTCTCCTCGTGGATCATCACCAGTCCGTCCTCCTTTATGTCGATCGGTATGCCGGACACCTCCTGCAGCATTCTCTTCGTCTCACCGGATTTTCCGATGAGAACCCCGACCCTGTCCGCCGCGACCCTTACGGTCCTCATGTATCTTCATCCTCCTCTTCTTCGCTCGATGCGTTCAGCGTTTCTTCTGTGATAATTCCGGGTTCGATGATCTCCGCGCCGCGGAATTTGAAGAACCTGTTTACATTTCTGATGTCTCTCTCCAGCAGCTCCTTTGCCCCGGGGTAGTCGATGGTCATCGCCTGGCCGCAGTCAATGAGTATCGGCCCTTCGGAAGACATCAGCACATTATATTCGCTGAGGTCCCCGTGGACCAGGTGTGCGTCCTTCCACCCGTCGATTATGAACGACACGACTTCGTCGTAAGTTTCGGTAGGGTCGTCAAGGACCACGTTCTTGAGCTGTGGCGACGGCCCGGCCTCGTCTCCGATGAACTCCTCTACAAGGCAGTTCTTTTCGTAGGCGATCGGCTCCGGGACCGGTATTCCGGCCTCATAATAACGTTGGAGGTTCTTGAACTCCTTCTGGGTCCATGCGTATATCATCTTCACGCGGTTGCCGGAGACGCCCCTGAACCTGGGGTCGCCCTCGATGTATCTGGAAAGCCTTTTGAACGTGGAAGTAGACGTTCTGAATATCTTCAGTGCCAGAGGGCCCCCCTCGGGGTCTTCCGCGAAGAAGACGTTGCCCTCCTTCCCAGTGGACACGGGGTACCTCACGGCGTCGATGACGCCCGAGGTCATGAACTCATAGAGGGTCATCAGGGTCCTCCTGTCGAAGACCTCCCCTTCGGTCTGTCTCTCGTCACCGGTCCTGTCGGTCTTGAGGCTGTCGACATGCCTCTCCATGTAGGAGTATATCTCGTCGTAGGAGGTCATGCCGCTTCAAGCCTCAGTATATGTCGATGGTCTTGGGGATCTTGTGCCTCTTGCTGAGGTTGACGGCCTGGGTCCTTGTGTATCTGAACCTTATGTCGCACTTGTCAGGCTGAAAGTCCCAGACGGAGACTATCAGGAGGTCACCCTCTCTGATCCACATGCGCTTCTTGATCCTTCCCGGAATGCGCCCCATCCTGGATACGCCGTCCTCGCACATTACCTTGATTTTAGAGGCCCCGAGCAGCTGGTCCGCAATTCCGAATATCTCTCCCTCTTTGATGTTGGGCAGGCGTATCCTCGATACGTCCTCCTCATCACTCTCTAGCGGTCCCTTATCTACTACCATGGCCTTGCCATGTCCGCTGTCTTATATTAATAATTTCGTGTTTAACGCTTGGGAAGGGGCGAAAACGTCTATGTTTTTACACAAACTATTTTAATCGTATCCAAATATGGACGCTTTGCGCTCCGGTAGTGTAGCGGCCAATCATTCGGCCCTTTCGAGGCCGACACTCGGGTTCGAATCCCGACCGGAGCACCATTCATTCCATCTTCAAGGCAACGCCGTCAGTGCTTCTCGGCGGCCCTGGACCTGAACCCCAGTATCCTCCTGCGGTAAGCTACGCTCTTTTTGGCGATCTCGTCCACATTCTTCCGGTTGACTATGTGGACCTCGGGAAGCTTATTCGGGTTGGCGGCGAGCATAGCCTCCATCAGATAGCGGTCCGGGAAGTCTACTTCCTTCAGCGATCTCCTGTCCCAGGAGCCGGCGAGCTCCAGTACGGCCTCGATGCCCTCGTTGTAGAAGGCCTGCAGAAGCACTGCGGCCACCGTGCAGTCGTTAGAGAGAACCGCCACATTGCTTCCCCGTACCGCGAAATCCTCCCCGTTGAAAGAAAGTGCCAGACCCCCGCTCTCGTTGACCAGTTCCATGGCCTGGTAGTCCGAGGTGTCGCTGCCTATGTATGCCGTCCCGTCCAGGTCCACGGATGTCTTGCGCCTTATCTCCAGCAGAGTATAGGCCTTCTCGTTCGAACCTATTGATGTCATCGAACGCATGATCGATCCCGAGGATTGCATGGGCACCATGTCCGCCACGATCTGGTCTAACTTTTTAAGAATCTTTACGTCTTCCGCGGCCAGCTCCATCGGTACGTTCAGTTTGTATTCCGTCTTGGGAATCCTCAGGGACGTGATGTCCGCCGCGGCCTCCCTCAGATACCTGCCCTCCTGCCTCGTCATCTCGTGGCCGTCGAGGCTGAGCTCGGTGTAGCTGATATTGCCCATGGGAATGTCGAGCCCGCCACATATGTTCATGACATCGTGCTCGTAAAGGCTGGTGGTTATGAACGTGGGCATGACGTTGAGGGCATAGCGCATGACCTGCCCGGAACCGGGCATGAGGTCAAGTGAGTCCGAGCTGGCACTGTGCATTTGAAGGTCCGTCGCCCCGAACGCCTTCAGGAACGGGGCAATCATCTTCATGGTGTTCCCGGAGCGGCTGTCGTCGCGGTTCAGGACGTATGCGCAAAGGGAATCGTATCTCGATATCACATCATAGAAGTGGCCGCCGTTCCTGATGAAACGTTCGCATATGTCTCTGGTGCCATTGTTCCTGGTAAGGAACCCCCAGCAGCTGCAGACAAACTGTTTGTCGTTTATGAAACCGAGATCGTCCAGTGTATCGAATTCACCCATCTGATCATCTCAGCGAAGAATCCACTTCCTTCGTAAGGTCGTACGGCTGCCCGAGTTTGGAAGCCCCGGAGTAGAGAGTCTTGTCCCTTATGGACACTTTTCCTTCCGCAAAGGCCTTTATGGTAGAGACTATCAGCGGAAGTTCGCGTCTGGCGCCTTCCTCCCTTATCTTCTTGAAAAGGGGCTCCTCGGTGCCTTCGTCGTCCCTTATCTGTTCCAGGGTTCTCCCCTTCAGCTTTCTCGCGAACTTTTCCCAAAGTTCGTCGTAACCGTGCCCCCTGATCGGAAAACTGCAGTACGTCACAGGCGCCCCGCGGTCCCATTCCTCCGTGCACAGGTGCATCATGGCCCCCTGCCTCGAGGCCTTCTGGGATATCAACTCCCAGATGACGTCCTCCCATGTTCCCTTGGGACCGTCCGGAAGTGCGGGATGTAGGTTCAGCAGGTCGTAGGTCCTGCAGGTCTCCTCGTCAACCCAGAGCATGTATCCCGCGAGTACACCGAGGTCGATTTTGAAGTGCTGGGTCTTCTCCCTCAGGGACTTTCCGTATTCCGCTCTCCATTTGTCCTCGTTATCTCTTCTCAGTTCGGGTTTGAATTTCTTCCAGGAGCTTAGAATAAGGGGAATTCCATACCCGCGGACCATATCGAAGAACATCTGCCTCTGGTCTTTTCGGGGGTTGTTGTCCTCCGTATTGTCCCAGTTGCAGAAAACAAAGGCAATCTCTATGTCAAGCCCTCCTTTAGCCTTCTCGTCCATTACGGCCTTGAGGAGATTTCTCGAGCCGGGGCCCCTTCCAGTTGAGAACCAACCTATTCTTAGCATCGTCTTCCTAACCCTCGTCAGTGTATTTTATTATATGTCGAACAGAACGGTGACGCTGGGCTTTTCGGCATCGACGGAGAGCATGTGGTACGTCACGGCCTTCACCTCGGTCCTGGTCTTGTGCCTCGTAAGGTCCAGGTCCTCGCCCTCTGCGTCGCATATCACCCTGTCCCCTTCGAATCTCACATCGAACCTGCAGAGGAATATCCGTTCGGTCTCCTCTATGAACAGGAGTTCGGAAAGGAGGTTGTAGAGCCTCTGCTCCAGATCGCCGCCGCACGTCTCAGTGTGCACCTTCTTCCGCGGGACAACGTCTCGCAGGTCGAGGGTCTGGTCGAACAGGGCGTAAGCGGCATTGGCAAAGCACTCTTCCAGCGTGCCCCCTGTGCACCTAACGAACGCGTCGGCCGTATGTTCCAGTATCTCGTAGGAATGCATGCCGGGCAATGAGCTTCCGGGTAAAAGGAACCATCGGACAATCATATATCGTCGGCATCGGTTTTTCGACATTCATACCCTTAAACGTAAAAAAAAGTGCCGAGGAAGTCCGACATACGGAGATACCTGCGGTTATATGCGCAAGTTCTTAATATATCCGTTTATTTGCTGGGTTCATGCGTATCACAATAGTCGGCTGCGGTTTCATCGGATCTTACCTTGCGAGGACCGCAGACAGCATGAGCGAGGTCAAGCGCATCTACCTATACGATACGAACCGCCAGGCCGCCGAGCGTGTTGCATCCACCACCAAAAAGGGGATAGTAACGGAATCCGTCGAAGAAGAGCTGTACCACTGCGACCTGGTGATAGAGGCCGCGTCACAGGCCGCCGCGAGGACCTTCGCCCCCATTGTCGTAGAGAGGGGAGTAAGCATTATGCTCATGTCCGTAGGCGCACTGGTGGACGACGACTTCAGGAACTCGGTGTTCCAGAAGGCGTCCAAGACAGAATCGTGCATATATATCCCGTCGGGAGCCGTCTGCGGCGTGGACGGGCTCAGGGCCGCCAGGGAGGCCGAGGTGGAATACGTGGAGCTTATAACCACCAAGGCCCCCAAGAGCCTCGAGGATATCCCGTACGTTCTCGACAAGGGCATAGTGGTAGACGACCTGAAGGAGAGGACCGCCATCTACACGGGCACCGCCAGGGAAGCGGTCAAGCTGTTCCCGAAAAATATCAACGTCGCCGCTACGGTGAGCCTGTTCGGAATCGGTTTCGACAAGACCAAAGTAACCATAGTTGCGGATCCTAACATCACAAGCAACTCCCACGAGCTCAGGTACAGAGGTGTGTTCGGCGAGACGGTGTGCCACACATACAACGTCCCTTCCCCTGAGAATCCGAGGACATCCCACCTTGCCGCACTCTCGGCCGCCCACGCGCTGAGAAGCCTGGTCAAGAACGTATGGATAGCTCTCTGAAACATATTCATAGGGCCACCCGAATACGGGTAGTATGTTCTCTTCCAGGGCAAAAAGGCTCACGGACAACGCGCCCGAACTCGATGCCATAGTCATAATCAACGGCCAGGAGCCTTTCCTCGACTCCATGTTCTGGTATCTCACGGGGCAGCGCTCCGGTACCTTCGAGGGAGCCATCGCGGTGGCCAGGGACGGGAAGCTGGATGTCATCGTCAGCTCCCTGGAGGCAGAAGACGCGAGGGGAGGCATGGGCGAGGTCCACGAGTACGCCGACCGCGAGGACCGGAACAACATCCTCAAAGATCTCCTCAAAGGATGCGCAAACGTCGGTTTCAACATAAACGGCGCCCCCTACTCCGGTGTGGAATATG
Organism: Candidatus Methanomethylophilaceae archaeon; assembly: GCA_050180115.1. Lineage (GTDB taxonomy): Archaea > Thermoplasmatota > Thermoplasmata > Methanomassiliicoccales > Methanomethylophilaceae > VadinCA11. The sequence continues at coordinate 16,524 of JBFXEL010000008.1, read as the reverse complement.
TGAGAAAACTCGCCGAAGTCAAGGTGGCGGACGCCACGAAGAGCATCAACGACACTATCTCCGTGAAGGACGAAAAGGAGGTGGAGGCAATCCGCAGGGCATGCAGGATATCTTCCAAAGTAGCGGAAGAGATACCGGGGATGCTGAAGTCCGGCATCACCGAGAAGTCGGTGGCGGCGGCGATGGACAACAGGATGAGGGAGCTGGGCGGCGAGGGTAACGCATTCGACACCATCGCGGCCTTCGGCGAAAACGCCTCGAAGCCCCACCACTCGCCAACCGAGAGAAAGCTCGGCAAGGGAGATGTGGCTCTGTTCGATTTCGGAACGAAGTACGACAGGTACTGCTCGGACATGACACGCACCGTCTTCTTCGGAGAGCCGAAGGACGTCCTGAAAAGGGCCTACACGACGGTCAAGGAGGCCCAGGAGACGGGTTTCCTATGCTACCGCGACGGCGCCCCCGCATCGGAGGCGGACATCCGGGCGAGGAGGGTAATCGACGCGGGAGAGTTCAGGGGCAGGATGATCCACACGTTCGGCCACGGCATCGGGATGGATGTCCATGAGGCCATATCCGTTTACAGCAGATCGGAGCAGATACTGCGCTCGGGCAACGTGGTGTCCGCAGAGCCGGGGATATACCTTCCCGGCGTCGGGGGGATACGCATCGAGGACACATGTCTTGTCAAGACCGGGGGCGCCGAGAGGCTGACCTCCTTCGATCGCGACCTCACGATAATCTGATCAGAACGCATACTCAAGCAGGATGCGCTGCCTGTCGCCGGAATCTCCGATGCCTTCGCAGTCGTCTATGTGTCCTATTTTTATGACCGGGAACGGGGAGACGGGTCTGCCGTCCTCGCCGCTCAGTGGCGTGGGGCCGAAGAATATGCACAGCGCCCCGGGAGCGGGCCACCAGGCGATATCGCCTTTTTCCAGAACGGTCACGCGCCCGGCATCCGTGTTCCTTGCATCGACGGGCATCTCGAAGTAGATCTCGCCGCCCATCATGTTGATGTCGGCCTTGAAGGGTAAAGAAAGCCAGATGGCGTTCGAGACATCGGAGTCATCCAGCTCGGCGAAGTAATCGCCGCTCCTTGTGACAATTTTCATCCTGCTCAAAGCGCCACCCGGCCGTTGGTTCAGTTCTTTTTCTTCTTTTCGAAGAGCTTCCTTATCTCCCTGCCGGTGACTTCGATCTGGAGGTTCTTCTCCTTCTCCTCCATCGCCTTCAGGTTCTTCAGGTCGTTGGCCCACTCGCCGGTCCAATCGGCTTTGAATTTTCCCGACTCGATATCGTCCAGGATCTTCTTCATTCCCCTCTCGGATTCTTCGGTTATGACCAGGTCCCTCTTGGTGAGACCTCCGTACTCGGCAGTGTTGGAAACGACGTGCCACATCTTCTCGAAGCCACCCTCGTTTATCAGGTCGACGATGAGCTTCGCCTCATGGCACACTTCGAAGTACGCCATCTCCGGAGGATACCCGCCCTCAACGAGGGTCTTGAATCCCGACTTTATGAGGCCGGTGGTCCCTCCGCACAGGACGGCCTGCTCTCCGAACAGGTCCGTAAGGGTCTCGTTATCGAACGTGGTCTCGAAGACGCCCGCACGGGTGGCTCCGAGGCCCTTAGCAAGTGCCAGAGCGATTTTCTTGGCGTTTCCGGTATAGTCCTGATGTACGCATACGAGGGCCGGGACTCCGAATCCCTCGACGAACACATCCCTCTCTTTGTCACCGGGCGCTTTGGGGGCCATCATTATGACGTCGATGTTCTTGGGAGGAACGATGGTCTTATAGGTTATCGCAAACCCGTGGGCGAACTCGAGGGCGCAGCCCTCTCTGATGTTGGGCTCGACGAACTCTTTGTAAACCTTGGGCTGGACCTCGTCGGGAAGAAGCATCATGATCACATCCGCCGTCTTGGCGGCCTCGGCGAAATCGACGACCCTGAAGCCGTCCTCCTTCGCCTTGTTCCATGATTTTCCGTCCTTCCTGAGCCCGATCACCACGTCGAGGCCCGAGTCCCTGAAGCAGAGGGCCTGCGCCCTCCCCTGGGATCCGTAGCCCATGACGGCGACCGTTTTTCCTTTGAGGACATTTATGTCCACATCTGCATCGTGGTAAATCTTCATTTTATCCACCTACTTGGAGGTCCAACCGCTCTATAGACTAAAAGGTATCGTTCCCGTCCCGTCGGCATACGTGCCGTTCAGTACTGGCAGCGTCCTTTGACCAGCGCCTGCTTCGGATCCGCGGGCAACATGGGGAGCACGTCCTCCTCGGGATCTATGTGGATGTCCAGCAGGCACGTCTCGCCACTGTCCATCGCGACCTTCAGAGCATCGGCGATCTCCCCCGGTTTCTCTACAAGCACGCCCCTGGCCCCATACGCCTCCGCAATCTTGGAGAAGTCCGGGTCCGCGCCCAGCTCGGTCTCGCTGTACCTCTTGTTCCAGAACAGCTTCTGCCACTGCCTGACCATGCCCAGCCATCCATTGTTCAGCAGGACTATTATGACGGGCAGGTCTTCGGCCACCGATGTAGCCAGCTCCTGCTGGACCATCTGGAATCCCCCGTCGCCCGTTATGGTGATTACGGTGCTGTCGGGCTTGGCGGCCTTTGCCCCTATGGCGGAGGGGAGTCCGAACCCCATGGTCCCGAAGCTTCCCGAAGACAGGAACCGTCTGGGCTTGTGGACGTGCAGGTAGTGCATCGCCCACATCTGGTTCTGTCCGACGTCGGTGGTGACGATCATGTCGTCGTTCTTGTCGATCAGCCTGTTGATTTCGTAGATTATCTTCTGGGGGACTATCGGCTTGAGATCGATATCTATCTTGCACTTGCAGCGCTTTCTGTACTCGGCATAAGTCTTGTTCCAGTCGGCGTGCATGTCCTTGTAGTCGTAGAGCCCTTCGATTAGCGCCGCGACCCCCTTCTTGGCATCGCAAAGGAGGTTGACGTCCGTGTTCCCGTGCTTGTCGAACCCCGTCGCGTCGACGTCGATCTGGACGACCCTGCACGCTCTGTCAAACCTAGTATGGGGGCTGAACGTCCTGTCTGAGAACTTCGTGCCTATGGCAATGACAAGGTCGGCGTTGCGGAACGTATCGAGGGCGCACATCCTGCCGTGCATCCCCAGCGGCCCCAAGTTGAGCGGGTGCTCCGTAGACATGGCGCCCATCCCCATAAGGGTGAAGACCGCCGGCGCCGAGATCGTCTCCGCAAGTTTCGTGACCTCCTCGGAAGCGTTCGCGCTTATGGCCCCGCCGCCGATCAGCAGGACCGGCCGCCGGGCCTCTTTGATCCATTGGACAGCCGTCCCCAGCTCGGACATGTCCTCTCTGGGCTCTTTTATCCCGTACGAAATGCTCATCAGGCTCTCGTCGATGTCCGAGTTCATCTGGTCCGAGGGGAGGTCTATGTGGACCGGCCCCGGTCGCCCCGACTGGCATATTTTCCAGGCCTCGTCCACCGCATGGGGGAGCCTGTTGACGTCGAGGACCCTGAAGTTATGTTTTGTGATAGGCATCAGGAGGCTGTACGCGTCCACCTCCTGGAAGGCGCCGAGCCCCAGCGAGCCGGTTCCGACCTGTCCTGTAAGTGCCAGCATGGGAGTGGAGTCGGCATAGGCGGTGCCGATGCCGGTGATCATGTTCGTGGCGCCGGGCCCGCTGGTGGCCATGCAGACGCCGGGCCTGCCGCTCGCCCGGGCATATCCATCTGCCATGTGGGCGGCGCACTGCTCGTGGCGTACAAGGACATGGTTTATCGATGAGTTCATTATCTCGTCGTAGATCGAGATTACGCTACCGCCCGGATATCCGAACATGGTCTCGACACCTCTGTCCTCCAGCATTTGGAGCAATGCTCTGTTTCCTTTCATGGTTTGTCTCCGGCGATGTATTGCGCTTGTTTTTTATAATGCTATTTGGAAGAGCAGGCTGAAATGCGCGCACGGAAGAGTTTTATGTATACTGGAGCCATATGCCCACACAGGTGTTTCATGGCTTTAATTAAGGTCGGTATCAACGGGTTCGGAACCATAGGGAAAAGGGTCGCCTCCGCGGTGAGCGCACAGGATGACATGGAGGTCGTCGGTGTGACCAAGACCCGCCCGTCCTTCGAGTCAGAGGTCGCCAGGTACAGAGGGTTCGACCTGTACGCGCCTCAGAAAAGCGTCGAACTGTTCGAGAAAGCTAACGTGCCGGTCGAAGGGACGGTCGAGGACCTCTGCGGCAAGGTCGACGTAATGGTCGACTGCACGCCCGGAAACGTAGGCCCGGAGTACAAGGCGATGTACGCCAAAGCAGGCATAAAGGCAATATTCCAGGGAGGGGAGGACCACAGCCTGACGGGCATATCTTTCAACTCCACGGCTAACTACAAGGAGTCATGGGGTGCGCAGTTCTCGCGCGTCGTGTCCTGCAACACCACGGGGTTGCTGAGGACGCTCTATCCGATAGACCGCGAGTTCGGGATAGAGAAGGCGTACGTCACGCTGGTCAGAAGGGCCGCGGACCCGGGGGACAGCAAAAATGGGCCGATCAACGGGCTGGAGCCGACCGTCAAGCTGCCGACCCACCACGGGCCAGACGTCCAGAGCATCATGCCCTGGGTCAATATCAACACCATGGCGATAAAGGCCTCCACGACGATAATGCACATGCACGCGGTCACACTGGAGCTGAAGAACCCCGCCTCCACAGAGGCCACGGTCGAAGCGATAAGGAACTCCTCCCGCGTCAGGATGGTGGACGCCGCGTCCGGCATCAAGTCTACGGCGGAGATCATGGAGCTGTCGAGGGACCTCGCCAGGGACAGGTCCGATATGTACGAGATCGTGGTGTGGGAGGACGGCGTCAAAGCCGCGGGCAACACGCTGTACTACTACCAGGCGGTGCATCAGGAGTCCGACGTGGTCCCCGAGAACGTGGACTGCATAAGGTCCATGTGCAAGGTCTGCGATGCGGCAGACTCGGTCAAGATGACCAATCAGGCGCTCGGCATCCCGTACAAATGCTGAGGTGACCGCGTGCGCGACTTCTACACGCTGGGCGATTTCAACTTCAAGGACAAGGCCGTCCTGCTGAGGGTCGACGTGAACTGTCCTCTGGACAAGGACACGCTCGAGATACTGAACGACTCGAGGATCAGAAGGGTAGTCCCCACGGTAAGGGAGCTCATAGGCAAGAGAGCCAAGCTGGTCATCATCGCCCACCAGGGCAGGAAGGGCAAATGGGATTACACCTCGCTCGAGCAGCATGCCGAGCGGCTATCCAAGAACCTCAACGCCCCCGTGAAGTATGTGGACGACGTCATGGGCGATGCCGCGAAGAAGGCGATAAAGGCCTTAAAGCCCGGAGAGGTCCTCATGCTTGGCAACGTGAGGGAGATCGATTTCGAGTCTGTCGAGGCGGGCATCGAGGAGCATGCCGATTCAGACCTCGTCAGGGCCCTCGCGCCCTTTTTCGATTACTACGTGTGCGACGCCTTCGGCGCCGCCCACCGCTCTCAGTGCTCCCTCGTGGGGTTCGAGGCCAGGCTCCCGTCGGCATCGGGCAGGCTGATGATGAAGGAGATATTCGCGCTTAGGGCTATATTCGACGAGCCCCGCCGTCCGTCGGTATTCATTCTCGGCGGGGCCAAGTTCGGAGACATCCCGATGATGATAGATCACGTCCTGGGCACCGACACGGCCGATACGGTGATCCTCACCGGGCTTGCGGGCAACGCGTTCCTCTATGCACGGGGAGTGGACCTGGGAGAGGCCAGCCTGGCCATACTCCGGGACGAGCTGACGCCCGAGAACGTGTCGGCAGCGGTGGATGTCATGAACAGGTACGGTCAGAGGATCCTTCTGCCTGTGGACGTCGCCGTGGAGCGGGACGGCCGCAGGGTGTGTATAAACATCGGCGACCTTCCCACCGCAGAGCCCGCTCTGGACATAGGCGACGAGAGCGCCGAGAAGTTCAGGAAGGTCATACTGTCCTCCAGGACGTCCTTCATGTCGGGACCCGCGGGCATGATAGAAAAGGATGATTTCGCCATCGGCACCCACGTGCTGATGAAGGCGATGGTGGACAGCAAAGGCCAGTCGGTGATAGGCGGCGGCCACACCGGAGGAGCAGCCGACAAGTTCGACCTTTCGGACGGCTTCTCCTACACCAGCACCGGAGGGGGCGCCCTGGAGTCTTTCCTGATGGGACAGCCCCTGCCGGTGGTGGAGGCCCTGAAATACTCCCGGGCGAAGTTCCCCCCCGAAGTGATCAGAGGACCTTCTCTATCCTGTCGAAGGCCTCTTTGATGCGTTCGAGGGGCTGGGTGACGGCGACCCTGGCATAATTGCCGACTGATTTGCCGAAGCCCGATCCCGGAGTGACGACGACCCCGCACCCGATGAGCTTCTCGGTGAATTTCATCGAGGGCATGCCGCAGTCGAACCAGACGTAGAACGTACCTTTGGGCATCTTGACGTCAAACCCGAGCTTCCTGAAGCCGTCCACGATGGCTCTGCGCCTTTCGGCATATATCTTCATGTTGTCCTCGACGGCCTTGGGCGCCGATCCGTCCTCCCCGTACATGCTCAGGGCCTTTATCCCGCCCTTCTGTATGAAGATTGGCGCGCCCGAATCTATCTGGCCTTTACATTTTTTGAGCCCGGATATAAGGTCGGGGTTTCCAACCGCGTATCCCAGCCTGTAGCCGGTCATGTTGAAAGTCTTCGAGAAAGAACCGAACTCTATGGCGTCGTCGGTGGCCTGGAGTATGGAGGGCGCCCTGTATCCGTCATAGCACATCTCGCAGTAAGCGTTGTCGTAGGCCAATATGGTTCCTTTCTCGGAGCACCATTCCGCCACCTCTTTCAGGTAGCCCAAGTCGCAGGTGGCCCCCGTGGGGTTGTTCGGGTAGTTGAGATACATCATCCTAGCGCCGTCGGGGCAGTCGTCGACGTCCAGCAGCCAGTCGTTCTCCGGTCTCAGGTCAACTTCCGCGCATTCGGCGTCGTTGAAGAGCGTGGATGCCCCCGAATAGACCGGGTACCCCGGGCTGGGCGCTATTATAGTCTCGCCGGCGTTCACGAACGCCTGCGAGATGTTAAAGATAGCCTCCTTCGAACCGAGGGTCACGCATACCTGGGTCTTGGGGTCCACGTCCACGCCGTATCTGCGCTTGTACCATTCGGCTATCGCCGCGCGCAGGTCCTTCTCGCCCTGCGAGGAGGAGTACTTCTGGTTCTTGTTGACGGGGAGCGCTTCCTGGATCGCTCTGACTATCGGTTCGGGCGTCGGAAGGTCGGGGTCTCCGATTCCGAAATCGATCATGTCCGTACCCTCTTCCCTCTTCTTCGCCGTCAGCCCCTCCAGCCTTACAAATAGGTAGGGCGGGAGTTTCTGAAGCCTTTCCGCCTGATCGTAATTCCTCATATCGTCGTCTCTCCTCTGAAAACAAACTCGGCCGGACCCTCCATCATCACGCAGTCCATGTCCCTGGCAACGGTGACCTTGAGCCATCCGCCCGGCAGACATACATCCACGGGGGAATCGAAGGGCACGAGGCCGATGAGCGCGGCGGCAACCGTCGAAGCGCAGGCGCCGGTCCCGCATGCCAGGGTCCAGGCCGCCCCGCGTTCGTAGACACGAACGCGGATCTTGCCATCCTTCATGCTGCAGAACTCCACGTTGGTCCTCTTAGGGAAGAACTCATTATTCTCCAGTTCGGGCCCCAGCCGGTTGATCGTCTCTTCGGGCAGTTCCGTGAAGGTCACGAAGTGCGGGTTTCCCATGGATACCGCGGTACCTCTGATCCTCAGGCTCCCTATCATGAAGGGCTCGTCGATGAACCGTCCGTCGTAGTTGATGGGGATGGACCTGCCGTTGAGTATGGGGGCCCCCATGTCTATGGCGACGGTGGACACCGTGCCGTCCTCTCCCAGCATGACCTGGGCCTCCTTGTCGCCCGCAAGAGTGTGGATGCTGAACACCTGATTTTTGACGAGGCCGCAGTCGTAGGCGTACTTCGCCACGCATCTGATCCCGTTGCCGCACATCTCCGCCTCCGTTCCGTCGGCGTTTATTATCCGCATCGTTATGTCTGTGTCCTCTCCGGGGAGCACATACAGGACACCGTCGGCCCCGATGCCGAAGTTGCGCCTGCATACGCTTCTGCACCACTCCTTGTCTATCTCGACGTCGCCTTCGGTGCCGTCGACCAGCACGAAGTCGTTACCCAGGCCGTGATACTTCCGGAAAATCATCTCGAGAGCCTCGCAGGTATCTTTTGGAGCCTCCACAGGTCTTCGACCGTTTCGGCTTCGCGGATGAGCTCCGCCTTTCCGCCGTTCACGAGGACCTCCCTGCACAGGGGCCTCGAATTGTAATTGCTTGACATCGAGAACCCGTAGGCCCCGGCGTCGTACACCGCCAGAATGTCGCCCTCCTGCGGGTCGGGGAGCACGCGTTCGTGCGCCAGGTAGTCTCCCGATTCGCATATCGGTCCGACCACGTCGTATTTCGCGGTGCATGCCTTTCCGAACTTGTCTGCTATTGCAATATGGTGGTAGGAGTCATACATGGCGGGACGGACCAGGGTGTTCATGCCCGCGTCCACCCCCACGTACTTCTTGGAGCCCAGGTCCTTCACGTCGACGCACTTGGTCAGAAGTAGCGTCGTGTCAGCCACAATGTATCTTCCGGGCTCCAGGACTATCGTCTTCACGTCCGTCTCCATCTTGATCATGTCGGTGACCTCGGCGGCCATTTCCTCCAGGTTCATCGGTTCCTCGTTCATCTTGTACGGAACTCCGATACCTCCTCCGATATCGATGAACTCCAGTTCGATGCCGATCTCGACGAGCGAGTTCGTTATATTGACCAGCACCTCGGCCTCGTCGACGAAGGGCTCTATGGACTGCCCGCCGGACCCTATGTGCGCATGTATTCCGCGGATGTCAAAGCCCAGGTCCTTGGCGCGCGAATATACGTTGACGGCCCGGTCCGCAGGGATTCCGAACTTGGTCCCTTTCTTACCGGTGATGACCTTATCGCTGTGGCCGGACCCCACGTCAGGATTGATCCTCACGGAAATCTGCGATCCCGGACCGATCAGGGCGAGCCTTTCCAGCTCGGACTCCGAATCTATGTTGATCATGACGCCCAGGTCTGACAAGGCCTTGAGCTCCTCGTCGCTGACGTTGACTCCGGTGTACATTATGCGGTCGGCCGTGAATCCGGCCTTCAGGCAGGTGAGCGCCTCCCCTGTGGACACGGCGTCAATGCCGGACCCCTCCTGCTCCAATATCCTCAGCACCGCGAGGCTGCTGTTGGCCTTGCATGCGTAGTGGATGCGGGTGTCCATCTCCTTGGAAAAAGCTCTGTAGACGTCCCTGTAGTTCTTCCTGAGCCTCTGCTCGTCCGTTACGTAAACGGGAGTGCCGAACTCCCTCGCGATATCTGAAACGTACATCCCGGCGAACAGCATCCTGCCGCCGTCGGATTCATAGTCTTCCATTTTTACCCCTCACGAACTTGGCGTGGAGCGCCCTCACGGTGCTGACGACCGCCTCCATGGGCACCACGAAGTTCAGGGACGAGTCGGAGGCGCCTTCGGAGATCATCTCCACGTTGGTGCCCACTTCCTTCACGGCGCCGAATATGTCCCCGGAGACTCCGCACTTGTCCAACAGGTCGTCGCCTACGCAGCAGACAAGCGCCACATCGCTCTTAACGTTTATCTTCTCGATGTCCGTCTCCACCAGGGAGTTCAGCTGATTGAGGGTATGCTGCACGTCGTTGTTGTGCAGCAGGAACGCCACCGTCGAAAGGGAGGTGGAGATGGAGTAGATTATGACGCTCTTCTCGGCAATCTTCTCTATTATCCTCGCGACCATGGCGGGGCGGTAGGCTATCTCCGCCGAGCTGATCGTGATTATCGAGAGGTCGGTCTTGGCGGCCACGCTCATCAGCAGACCGTTCTTCGGCCCTCTGAGATGGTGTATGAGCGTTCCGGGGCTTTCGGGCCTGAAGGAGTTCTTAACCCTGACGGGTATGTGCCTCTGCCTCGCGGGCTCGATCGTCCTGGGGTGCAGCACCTTGGCGCCGAAGTACGCCAGCTCGGCGGCCTCCCCGTAATTCATCTCGTCTATGCGTATGGCGTCCGGGACGATCCTGGGGTCCGCCGACATGAATCCGTCCACGTCGGTCCAGATCTGCAGCTCGTCTGCCATGAGGGCGTTGGCCACCACCGCCCCTGAATAATCAGACCCTCCGCGGCCGAATGTCAGCGGCCTGCCGAGATCGTTCATTCCGTAGAACCCGGTGATTATGGGTATGGCGCCCTGTTCAAGTATCGGTCTGACCTTCATGTTGATGTCGGCGTCGGTGCGCTTCAGATCGGCGAAGCCGTTGAGGGGGGCTCCGTCCGAGTGTATCCCCGCCGCCGCGGACGTGAGAGCCACGGACTTCTGCCCCATGGATTTCAGCACATGGGACAGTATCAGCGAGGAGAACCTCTCGCCCGAGGACGTTACCGCGTCCTTGTAGAACGGATCCTTCCTGTCGCCGCGGAGGGTCTTCTCGAACGAGACGAGCCTGGCGTCGAACTCTTCCAGGAATGCCCTCATCTGCTCCCCGTCGAACAGCTCCTCGGCAATGGCCAGGTGCTTTCTGGAGAAGGTCTCGATCACCTGTCTGCAATCGATCTTTTCGCTGTCCGCCGCATCGACCAGGAAGTTCGTCACTCCCGACATCGCGGACACGACGACCACTTTCTGCCCTTCCGTGGACGTTATTATTTCAGCTACCCTCCTCAGCGACTCGGGCGATCCGACGCTGGTGCCCCCGAACTTCATTACAGTCAACATATCCCCAGCACCTCATCCATACTGTGAACCTTTCCATCCTTCTTTCCTGATATCCATCTTATCGACCCGACGCAACCAAGGGCCAGCGCCTCGCGGGAACCCGCTCTGTGCGTCAGCTCGAT
>JBFXEL010000008.1:0-5439 GCA_050180115.1 Candidatus Methanomethylophilaceae archaeon | reverse complement strand
GAATATATCCCTGCCGACGTTGCCTCCGTCTGCCGAGACGGTCGCGCCTATCAGCCTCAGGTCGTCAGACTCGGAGACGAGCCTGCAGACGATGTTCCCAAGCCTGCCGGTGGCACCTCCCACTACCACGTCCGTCATGAAGATCACAGTCCAAGTTCTTCGAGGACGGGGACCAGGGCGGCCTGGCCGTTCTCGCTCAAAGGCGTAAGCGGCAGACGGGGGATCCCGTTGCCGAAACCGAGCCTTCTCATCGCGAATTTGACGGGAATCGGATTCGACTCTATGAAAAGCGCGCTGAAGAGAGGCAGGAGCATGTTGTTGATCCCGAGAGCCTCGCCGAAGAGGCGGGACTCCTGGTAATGGACCATCTTGCTCATGAGGCCGGGGCAGCAGTTGCCCGCGACGGATATCACGCCGTCGGCGCCGATGCTCATTAGAGGTATCGTCAGCCCGTCGTCTCCGCTCAGGACCTCGAACCCCCTGGGCCTTCCGGCGATGATCCTCTGGATCTGCGCCATGTTCCCGCTGGCCTCCTTCACCGCGTCGATCCCGGGGATCTCGGCCATGCGGAGCATCGTGTCGGATGTGATATTGGAACCCGTCCTTCCGGGGACGTTGTAGACGACTATCGGTATCTCGACGGACTCCGCTATCGCCTTGTAATGCAGGTATATGCCCTCCTGGGTGGGCTTGTTATAGTACGGCGAGATGGAGAGGATGCCGTCGGCCCCCAGGTCCTCGGCGTGTCTGCTGAGAGTGATCGCTTCCGCGGTGGAATTGCTCCCTGCCCCCGCCAGGACCTTGGCCTTCTTGGCCTGGTCCACGGCTATCTCGATCACACGTATGTGCTCATCGGGGCTGAGGGTGGCCGATTCGCCGGTGGAGCCGCAGGGGACTATCACGTCCACGCCGTTCTCCTCCTGGAAATCGATCAGCCTTCTGAACGCGTCCTCGTCCACCGTGCCGTCGGCCTTGAAGGGCGTTATGAGGGCGGTGGAGATGCCGGCGAACATTCAGGCGCCTCCGAAATGCTCTCTCAGTATCAATCTAGTCCTGGTGCTGAGGGTGTTGTCGTAGCGGCGCACCCTCTCGATGATGTCGTTTAGCTGCGAGGACGATTCCACGTCAACGATGGCCATGATGTCCTGGTCTCCGGTGACCTCGAACACCTCGGTCACGCCCTCGTACCCGGCCAGCTCCTTGGCTATCTTCTCGGTGTCGGTGTTCACGCTTATCCGTATCTCCACGAGCGCCTTCACATTTCTGGAGCTGGTCTTAATCGTGAATCCGCGAATCAGCCCCTCCTCCGTCATCCTGTGGACCCTGCTCCTGATGGTCCCCTCGGATACGCCGAGCTGCCCGGCGATCTCAACGAAGGGGCATCTCGAGTCCCTCTTGAGCATTTCTATTATGCGCTTGTCCAGATTATCTACCATGAAGCCACACCTTACTGAATTCGTAACGGTATTGCGCTTAACATAATTTAACTATATAAACAGTCGGAAACCGCCGATAATACAACGAAAATCACAACGAAAACTCACACGTCGGTTATCCCGTTCTCGCCTATCCGGTACGTCGCGCAACGGCCCTCGGGGAGGCTCCGGTGCTTCACTATGACGGCGGACCTGACGCCGCTGCCGCGGGGCTCGAGCCTGATTATGGTCTTCGCGTTATGCCTCAGCGTGTGGCCCCCCAGGAATTCTATCCCCCCGTTGAGGATGTTGGAATAGACCTGGGACGTGACGATCACCGGGACCTCCGACTTGCGCGCGGTCTCCGTAAGAAGCTCCGCCTGCCTGATGAAGTCGCTCCTCGCCAGGGGGTCGTCGTGGCTCAGACGGTAGAATCCGGTAAGGGAGTCCACGATGACGAGGCCCAGCGCGCCGCGGGCCTCCGCCATCCGCGAGACCTTGGTGACCCGGTCGCTCTGCTCCTCGAAGCTGTGGACCTGGAACACCAGAAGGTTCTTCAGAAGCTCTTCTCCGCCGAAGATCTGGGCGACCCTGTCGTAGGAGATCCCCTCCGTATCGATGATGGCAACCTTCTTGCCCTCCTTCAGAACGTTGTATGCCATCTGGAGACAGATGTTAGTCTTCCCGGTGCCCGCGACGCCGTATATCAGGGTCAGGCTGCCCGACTCCACCCCTCCTCCGAGGAGGTCGTCTACGGACTGGCAGCCCAACGGTATTCGCTTCACGGACTCCCGAGGGCCTGACCGTTATAAAGCGTTTCTCAATCACCTGGTTTCGGGCTCGGGCAGGAGCGGGAGGAAAGCCTCCATCATCCTCTGGGGGGACATGGACTGTACGACCGCCCTGCCGGGGCCTGTCAGGGTGGTGATGAACGGCCCCTCCTTCCCCCTGAAGGTGCTCTTCAGGTCCTTGTCCACCTCGATCCTGTACTTGACGGATGCCTCCCATGCGGCCGTCCTGTCGGTCGCGACGGTCAGCTCCTCGCCCTTCTGCAGGGCGAACACGTTGTAATCGCCGAGCGAGAACAGGAACAGCATGCCTTTGCCGCTGAACTTGGCAAGCACGAGCCCTTCCTCGCCGAAGGAGCTCCCCAGCTTCTTCTGGTACTCCTGCTCGATCTTCACAGTGGGCTGGGACGCTATGAAAGCGTCCCTCTGGGCCACCCAGCCCATGCCCTCCACGTTTATGTCCATCATCTTCCCCGGCAGGCGGCCTCCGAGCCCGATGGTCCCGACGCCCCTCCGCAGCCCGTAGCTCAGCGTGTCCAAGGGGGATCCGCCGATGGCCTTCTTGAGGCCTCCCAGAACCCCGCCGCCGCTTTTCCCGACCTCGAAATCGCCGCGGGAGTACGCCACGGAGCCCGGGGCTACATAGAGCGACTCGCCCTCGCTCATGATGATGTTGGCGAACTGAAGGTTGTCGCCGGTGAATTCGTATCTCATCTTCTCCCGTTGAAATCGGGATTCGGTATTAATTATATACGCAATGGCCGACATCAACCAATATGGACGCCCCGATCGCGGTGGGTGCTGAGGCCGTGTTGACGGCATCCGAATTTCTCGGCAGGAAGGCGGCGGTGAAGACCAGGGTCCCCAAGGGATACAGGCACGAGGAGCTGGACCGGCGCATACGGGTCGCGAGGACGAAGAACGAGGTCAGGGTGATGCAGGGCGCAAGGTCCGAGACCGTCAGGACGCCCGTGGTGTACGACGTGGAGATGTCCGAGTGCAGCATAACCATGGAGTTCATCGATGGAGTGAGGGTGAAGGACCTGCTGGACGCAGATCCGGAGTCCTCGAAGGAGGTGTGCCCCCTGATTGGGGAGGCCATGGCGGACATGCACAACAGGGGCATCGCCCATGGGGATTTCACAACCTCGAACATGATACTGATGCCGGACGGCAGGCTCTGCGTCATCGACTTCTCCCTCGGAAGCATGAACGCCGGGGCAGAGGAGATGGGCGTAGACGTACGTCTCCTGCAGAGAGCGTTCTCTTCGGCGCACTCCGCGGCGGAGGGCGGTTTCGAAGCGGTGATGAGCTCGTACGTCGATAAGAAGACAGACGCCGGAACGGTCCTCAGGAAAGTCGAGGAGATAAAGAAAAGGGCGCGTTACACATGAAACTCAAAGTCATAACATCCAATCCCGGGAAGGTGGCGGAATATCAGAACGAATTCGGGTATCTGGGCCTGGAGATGGTGCACTACCCGTTCCCGTACGACGAGGTGCAGACGTCGGACCTGGGGGAGGTGGTGTCGAAAGGCATGGAGGCGATCCGCTCCAAAGGGATCTCCGACTTCGTCATCGACGACACGGGGCTCTTCATAGATTCCCTGAAGGGATTCCCGGGCGTCTGGTCGGCTTATGTCCAGAAGACCATAGGGAACCAGGGGATACTGAGGCTGATGGAGGGGGAGGAGGACCGCGGGGCCGAGTTCAGGACATGCATCGGATGCGACATCGGGGGGGAGACGATCGTCGTCACGGGCGTATGCAGGGGAAAGATAACGACGGAGGAACGCGGGACGGGCGGGTTCGGATACGACCCTATATTCACCCATGACGGCAGGCGCACGTTCTCGGAACTGTCTCTGGAAGAGAAGAACGCCGTGTCGCACCGCGGGAACGCGGCGAGGTCGCTTGCGGAAGAGATAAAGAAACGCCGTCCCGCCTGAGGCGGGACGGCCTTGGTGAAAAAAATTTACCTGTGCTCTTGTTTCTCATCGTCCTCGGAGGACTTCTCCTTCACGGACTTGACCCCTTCGAGGTCGTAGGAGACGTCCTTCTGATAGGACTCGCCCTTGTACGCGTACATCGGGACGGCGATGATAAGCATCACGACGTAGACTATCACTATGACTGCCACCGCCGCGCCCAGGATCACAAGCCCTGTCATGAGCAGGGATTCGAGCACGCCGGGGAAGGTCAGAGCGTAGACAGCCAGCGCGATGAGCGCCACCACGGCCGCCACAAGCGCGAGCAGCAACAGGGCCGACGGCCCGCTCTTCCTTCTCTGCGTGTCGGTTGCATCCATCGGAATCGCCTCATCCTTTGTTGGGGAGGAACGGCGCGATCGACATGGCCAGATCCCCGACGGTCATGGACTGTATGATTATCTTCCCGGGCCCGGTCAGGGTGGTGACGAACAGCCCCTCCCCGCCAAAAAGGACGTTTTTGACCCCGCCCACGGCGGAGATGTCGTACTTCACGGACTCCTCCCAGCCGACGGCGTTGGCGGTGGAGACCTTGTACATCTCCCCGGGCTTCAGGTCCACGACGTTGAAGTCGCCGCAGGCCGACGCCCAGGCGACGCCGCTGCCGCTGACCCTCTGCAGTATCAGCCCCTCCCCGCCGAAGAAGATGCTGCCCAGCTTCTTCTGGAAAGCGATGTCGATGTCGACGCTGGGCTGGGATGCGATGTAGGCGGACCTCTGCAGTATCCAGTTCTTTCCCGGCACGACCTTCAGGTCGATGATCTTCCCGGGCACGTTGCCTCCGAGGCCCACCACTCCGGTGCCGCCCTCGGTGGTGAATGTCACGAGGAAGAGCGAAGCGCCGGAGGCAGACCTCTTCAGGCCCTTCCAGAGTCCCCCGTCCATGCTCGTGTCCATGCGGGCGTTCCCGCTCATGTATTTCATATTCCCGGGCGTGGCCCGGATGGTCTCCCCGGGCTGCAGCTCGATGTTGGCGAACTGCAGATTGTCTCCAGTGATAGTATATTTCAGAGTATGACCTCCGGGCGAACATTGACATATACGAATAAAAAGACGACGTGTGGGCCGGCGGCCCGCATCCTGTGCAGGCGATATGATTATTAACGGAACGGCAATCTCGGCCCAGGGACTGTGGGCTAGCCTGGTATACTTGTGGCTTTGGGAGCCATTGACCCCGGTTCAAATCCGGGCAGTCCCACTTTTTGCATCGTGTCCGTCCCCTCATCGGAAGTTCCGGGGTTTCGGCAGC
>JBFXEL010000007.1:6247-70305 GCA_050180115.1 Candidatus Methanomethylophilaceae archaeon | reverse complement strand
ACGT
The DNA here is from genome assembly GCA_050180115.1 of Candidatus Methanomethylophilaceae archaeon. GTDB lineage: Archaea > Thermoplasmatota > Thermoplasmata > Methanomassiliicoccales > Methanomethylophilaceae > VadinCA11. Next base: position 70,301 of record JBFXEL010000007.1, on the reverse strand, counting down.
CTTCGAGCCTGGGGTCCGAAAGCAGGATGTCGAATATACCGAGCCCGACGGTGTACCTGTATACCGTCTCGCACAGGCCGTCGACGACCTTGCCGATGTCTATGCTGTTGCTTCCGTAGACGGCCTCGATGGTGTCCGAACGGTCCATTATCTTTATGCGGGCTTCGCTGAGGACGCTCTGCCTGTCCATTCTTCCTCCCTTCTCTCTGTACGAGTTTCGGACACTTTCGATGGCTTCGGACACTACCGCGTTCACAGAGTCCGCCGAAATGTACTCGTCCGGGGATAGATTGTATTCCATCTCTCCGTCCGCGGCAGTCCCTATCGTCACTCCAGCCCCCGGAAGCCGGTATTCCGATACCAGGTCGAGTTCGTCCGCCGAGCCGATGAGCCAGCAGTCAGCGTATGTGGGCTTGGTCCTAGTGTTGGACAATGCGATTCTGCCGAAATCGGAGACGAATCCCGTCGTATCGGATTCGAGCCTCGCCGGCGCTCCGTACCTGGGGACCGACCCGTCCGGGCATCCTTTTTCCGTCTCGCAGCCGCAGGCAGTTTCTCGCACGTCGGGACCTTCGGCCCCATCTTCCGTCCTTATCCTGGGCATCGTTCATGCCCCCTTGCCGTCGGCCATCGCCGAAACCCTTTTGGAGATCTCGGAAATGGAAAGCTCCGCTTGGTCCAGTGCCCTGTATGTTTTCTGCACGCACACCTCGCAGACGCCGTTCGACGGCCTGAAGGACATGAGCTTCCCCCGGGCCCCAGCGAAATCGGGAGCCGGGAAGGCGCTCCATGCTATGCCGACGATCCTGTCGCACGAATGGCGGCAGGACCCGCATCTGCGCATCGGCCCTCCGCCCACGGAAGAGGTCGACCTGTCGATGAACGAAAGTTCGCACAGGACCTCCGCCGCGGGCCCTGAGATCTCCGTATCCCTGCCGGTCCTGAGTCTTATCCTGGAGGCGCACCCGTTCTCCGATACCTTGGATACGATGCACCTTATGCACTCTGCGCTTCCCGCATCGGGCACCTTTCTGCAGTCCTGGCAGTCGATGCTCAGAACGTCCCCGTCTATTTTCGCTCCTGCCACGCTGTTTTTTCTGTTCTTTTTCTTCTTTCCGCGTTCCATGCCTGTTCTACCGGTCGTCCGGGGTATTAAGATGGGAAATTACAATTAGCCTTATGCGGACGTCAGAGGCATAAGTTATAAAGGATTTGCCCGCCTAATGTCCGCCATGGAAATATTGGCTCCCGCGGGTTCCCCCGAAGGCCTGGTCGCCGCAATCAAAGGCGGATGCAACGCAGTATATCTCGGCGGCAAATCATACGGGGCCAGAGCTTTCGCGGACAACTTCTCCGACCAGCAGATAGAAGGGGCGGTGGCGTACGCACACGACCGCGGCATCAAAGTTTATGTGACGGTCAACACCCTGATCAAAGATTCGGAGATGGACGATGCCGTCTCCTTCGTAAGGTTCCTTTCCGAAATCGGGGCGGACGCCGTCCTGATCCAGGACCTGGGCCTTCTTAGGCAGATCAGCAAGATCGACATACCCAAGCACGCCTCGACCCAGTTGGGGATACATTCGAGGGCAGGGCTCGAATGGTGCGCCGCCAACGGGATCGACCGGGCGATACTTGCGAGGGAGCTTACATTCGAGGAGATTAAGAAAATAGTCAAAGATTCCCCCGTGGAGACGGAGGTCTTCGTCCAGGGCGCCATGTGCTACTGCATGTCTGGCGGGTGCCTGTTCTCCAGCCTGATAGGCGGAAGGAGCGGCAACCGCGGACGGTGCGCCCAGCCCTGCAGGAAGAAATACAGGCTGGGGTCCAGGGACGAGTATGTCATGAGCTGCGCGGACATCTACGGGCTGGACTACATCCCCAAACTGAAGGAGATAGGCGTAACATCGGCGAAGATCGAGGGAAGGATGAGAAGTCCCGCATACGCGTATCTCGCGTCCAAAGTGTACTCCATGAAGGAGAGGGGCGAGGACAACAAGACCATAGCGCCCACGGCGGGGCTGCTGCATACGATATTCAACCGCGGAGTATGCGACGGATATTTCGGGGGTGTCGTCTCGCCCGTGCAATCGCTGTACCCGGACAACAGAGGATATTTTCTGGGGACCGCGAACATAATCGACCGCTCTTTCTCCCAGTCCGACCTGAACGAGGTACTCAACGCGAAGGACGGGATATCGATATTCAAGGGCGACGAGAAGATCGGCGGTTTCAAGGTCAGCGAGACCAGGAAGGTTACCGTACCGTTCAAGATCCCCAACGGAAAATATCAGATCTACAGAACCTACGACCCCCGCATCGACGAGGTCAAGAACAGCATCGGGACGGTCCCCGTGCTGTCGGGAACGACCAAACGAGCAGACCCCAAGCGGAAGCCGATGAGGGAAAGGGTCCACAGGAAGGATGTTAGGCCTGACATGTCATTCTATGTCAACTCGATACGGAACCTCGAGGCCGTTGCCGACTACGCCGACAGGGTCTATTTCGAATTCGGCGACAGCATCGGAGAGGCCAGGGACATATGCGATACGGGAAAGATCGAACTCGTAGCCCTGCTTCCGAGGTTCGACCCTGCAGATACAGTCCCTGGAACCCCAGGCGTGATGGTCAACACGGTGGGACAGCTGCATGCTAACAGGAATTCCCCCCACGTCTACGGAAGCACCCACATGAATTTCTTCAATTCGTACTATCCCCTGACGGTCAACCAGACAACGCTTTCCATGGAGCTGTCCAAGAACGAGATCCGCGACATCACAGAATATTACGGCGGCCTCGTGGAGGTCATGGTGTTCGGGCGGCAGGAGTTGATGGTCACACGCGACCCCGCGATGGGAAACGGCATATTGGAGGACGAGAAGGGATTCCAGTTCCCCATATACAAGGACGGCGACGGGATATCCCACGTGCTCAACTCTTCGGACCTGATACTGCTGGAACAGCTTCATGAGCTTCAGAAGATGGGCGTTGATTCGTTCGGGATCGACCTCAGGAAACGTCCGGTCCGGCTTGCCAAGACCGTGGCCGAGGCCTTCGCGAAACGCGACGTGTCCAAAAAGCCGAAGATTTCCGAAATGTGCGGTTCGGTCACCTATGGCCATTACATGCGCGGAGTGAGTTAACCTAACCGTAGCTCAGCAGCTATTTCCACTCCGAAGCCGACCACTCCCGCATGAGAATGGACAGGAAGGGGGACATAGGTTTCATGGAGGCGATGGCCGCGGCGATGGCGGTCACCCTGGTGCTGACGGCTTTCCTCGGTGCGGCCGCGGTTCACGCAGCGGGGCAGGAGGTCGCCGCAAGGGGCATAGACGTCGAAGCCCTTGCCGATAAGATCAGCATCTCCGACGGGATGATGGAAGGCGACCTCGGGGATGAGCTGAGGTTGCAGATTGAGATTGCGGGTCTCAGAGGAGCATCTGTCTGTTGCGAGTCCGCTCCCGGACCAACAGGGGAGCCCAGATTCAGGGGGCGGCTGTACTTCTCGGCGGGAATTTCCGATGGCGCGATGTCGACGGAGAGGAGGCTCTGCCCTGTCGAATACGAAGGCGGGACGGTGCTGGTGAACATGGAGGTCACCACATGGCGCTGAAAGGGGAGGATGGCTTCACCGCCATGGCTGACGCGATTTTTTTTATAATCTTGACGACGATCGCTTTCTCGGTATTGCTCTCCATGTCCGGGCCGTCCGAAAGAGGGGATCCACAGGATGCCGACGACATACTTCCGCTGCTTCTTGAAACTGATATCGAGATAGAGATTGACCGGGAGTGCGGTCCGGTAAAGGTCAGAATGTGCGAGGGGCTGATATACGACATTTACACGGACTGCGGAGCGGGGCGGGCCGCGACGGAGATATTGGATTCGCACTTCATGAGGGAGGGGGCGTACGCCCTCGACGTCCGGCAGGGCGACAACTCCTATACTCTGGGCACCGGGACCGGAATCCCGGTATCTTCGTGCACACTCAGCGTGACCGGCGACTTCTTCTCGGCGGTGTACGTCCTGACCGTCTACTGATCAGGCCCCGTACTTTTCCGTCCTGTTGGCAAGGTCTTTGCATATGGGCACTATGTCGAAACCTCTTATGCGTCCGATGGAGCCCGATGCACATCCCGACTCGCTGAACGAGGTCGCCGAATCGATGACCATGCCCGGGGTGTAGATCGTGATGGGCACAGGGTCCCCGCTGTGGTCCATGAGGCTGCAGGGGGTGCTGTGGTCCGCGGTGAACACGATCACCAGGTCCTTCGGGAAGTTGTCCCTTATGTATCCGGCCATGTCGTCCAGCCTCTGGATTATCTCGCATTTGAGTTTGGCGTCGCCATCGTGCCCGCATACGTCCGGGGCCTTGCAGTTCATCAAGATGAAATCGTAGTTTTTCAGAGCTTCCAGGGCGCATTTCGCTTTCAGGGTGAAGTCGGAATCCGTTCCTCCGGTGCATTGGGCGGGAAGGTCGAGAACATCGAGCCCGCACACGCTGCAGATTCCCTTGATCATACCTACGCCCGCGACGCAGGCGGAGTGCATGTTGTGGACCTCCGGGAAGGGCTCGATGTTGGGGAAGGACCCGCCGCCTCTGGGAAGCAGCACGTTCGCGGGAGGCAACCCCTCCGCTATCCGCTTTTTGTTGACCGGATGGTCCTTGAGGATCTCATAGCTCTTCTTTACGAATTTGTTGATTACGCCCGCGGTGAAAACCGCTCCGGCGCATTTGGGTTTGGATTCAAGCACCTCCGCGAGGTCGTGGGGGTCCGGGTCGGTCACTTCGGGGGAGAGCCCCTGTCCTCTGAGGAGCAGTGCGGCGCGGTGTTCGGTGCCCTCTCTCACGATAGCCTGCACACCGTCGATGGTCAGGCCCTCGAGGGCCTTCACCAGTTCTGCGGTTTCCGGTTCCTTGATCCTCCCCGCCCTGCGGTCGATTACGTTCATTCCTTCGTCCACCGTGGCGAAATTGCATCTGAAAGCTATGTCCCCCTTCTTGCTTATCAGTCCTATCCCTGCAGCCTCGAAGGGGCCTCTTCCGGTGTAGACCTCGCGTGGGTCATAGCCCAGTATGGAGAGGTGGGCCGTGTCGCTTCCGGGCCTGACGCCAGGCGCTATTGTGTCGCAGATGCCCGACATGCCGTTCTTCGCGAACCAGTCGAAGTTGGGGGTCTTGGTGGCCTGGAGCGGTGTCTGCCAGTCCAGCTTTTCGTTGCCGCGGTCTCCGAGACCGTCCATGACTATCAGCAGGATCTTCTTTTTCTGTGATGACATGAAATCATTCCATCTTTTTGAGTAGCCACGCCATGTTCTCGCCCAGCGCCTTCATGGTCGCGACCCCTTCTGCATCGTTCTCGTAGTCGCCGGGAGCGCGGGCCAGACTCATATTCCAGTAGGTGGATCCCGGAACGACCATCTCGTTTATCAGGAAGAAGTGGTTGATGCTGTCGAAGGCATGGATCGACCCCGCCCTCCTGACGGCGATGACCGCCGCGCCTACCTTCCTTCTTAGGGGGTTCCCTTCCTTGGTCTTGCACGAGTAGCCCACCCTGTCGATCAGGATCTTCGCTTCCGGGCTGATGTCGGCGTAGTATGTCGGCGAACCGATGATGATTCCGTCCGATGCAACCATTTTCTCCGAGAATCCGTTGAGCGCGTCGTCGTCCTGGACGCATTTGCCGTCGAGGTTCTTCTTGCATCTTCCGCATGCGTGGCACGTGTGCATGTCCGCCCCTCCGACCTGTACAAGCTCGGTCTCGATGCCGTTCTCTTCGAGGACGGACAACACTGTCATTAACATGTGCGCTGTGTTCCCGTTCTTACGGGGGCTGCAATTGAATGCTGTGACCTTCATTTGGATGTCCTGCTTTTAGCACCCATGAGAAGCGTTCATTCTTTTAATAAATGACCCATGACCACTCGTCACGTATATGTACGGGCAGGATAATCATCAGGCATGCCCATAGCCAAGCTGAACGGGGTGAGATTCTCCTACTCCGTAACGGGGTCCGGGGACCCCCTGGTACTTCTGGCAGGATTCGGCAGCGGCATGGATTTCTGGAACGACGTGGTATCCGATGCTTCCGGCCGTTTTACCGTTATCACAGTTGATAACAGGGGATCCGGCGAAACCGAGTACGACGGGCCCTTCACCATAGACGACATGGCCGACGACGTGGCAAAACTGCTGAAGAAGCTCTCCTTCGAAAAGGCCCACGTCCTCGGATGGTCCATGGGCTCGCAGGTGGCGCAGTCACTGGCGATCCGCTACCCCGACAAGGTATCCACTCTGGCACTTGTGTCTTCCTATCTCAGGAGGCCGGAACGGTCGTCTTTCATGTTCCACGGTATGATGGAGGCGGCGAGGGACGGGATGCCACTGAAATACCTGAGCGTCCCTCTCAAAGCCATGTGCTTTCCCGAAAGGTACTTCGCAACGAAGAAAAGGTCGGCTGCGGAAGACTTTGGATACAGCATCGACGGCCTGGAAGACCAGATCAGAGCGGTGGACCTCTACTCCACGGAAGATCACGCGCACATGATCATGGCCCCTACCCTGTCGATACACGGCTCCGAAGATTACATGGTCCCGCTGGATTTCGGAGACGCGCTGGCAGACCGTATACGGGACTGCACGATGATAAGGCTTAAGGGCGAGGGGCACAACATAATGCCTTCAAAATACATGGAAAGCTATCTTTCCTTCGCCATGTCTCACGGAAGGTGACGTCCGGCCCTGATCTCTCTGGCCTCTGCCACTTTTTCGACGATGGTCTCCCTTATGTTCTTCGTGCATGGCCACTCGCCGTCCATGTAATCGATCAGCTCGAGGACGTCGGCGCCCTCGTTCACTATCGCGAGGTACACCCGGCTCATGAAGGTGGACACAAGGTAAGGGAACTCCCTGCACACTTCTGGGCGGTCATCCCATATTCTGCACCTGTTGTCCTTGCCGAGGAACGCGCAGGGGTCGGTCAGGAGGAGCATGATCCTCCCGTCTTTCGAGAATCCGACATATTTCGACATGAACTCGCCCAGGGGGACCCCTGCGGCCGAAGAGATTCTGTCTACTTCATCGGGAAGAATCGTTATAAGCTTCTGATGGCAGCATCTTCCGCATTCCTGGCACGGGAACGAGGAGTGGTAATGCTGGCAGATGCCGTATGCGAGGTCCAGGTCCTTGTTCATCTCCTCGGATATCTCCGAGAGGCCCTGAAGAATGTAGTGACCCCTGTATACAGTCATTGGAAATCCTCAGAGGTTTGCGAATCCCAAAATGAAACCGATCATGGAAAGCAGAAGCCCTGCCGCCGCGGCGACCATGAGGACCTTCTGGTTGGAGGGTTTCACAATGCGCACGGCGTTAATCGCGTAACCGCCGACGATCAATCCCACGGCACCTACGGCTGCTCCGGCAATGGCGACGAAAAATGCAAGGACGATCGAAAGCACCCCGCACGCCAGCACCCCGAGGGAGAGAACGTTGACGTTCCGTTTCTTTGCGGCTCTGAAAGGCATGTCCAGGCGCCAGTCGCACTCTTCGCAGAACAAAGAACCTTCCGGGTTGTCGGCTCCGCATTTGGGGCAAATCATACACGGGCCATTTTATTCTCCGATATAACACTATCGGAACAGACCAATGGGATCAAACGACCGTCACGGTTTTCCAAATATGCATTCCGAACGGCTCCTCACCGTCCCGAAACGGGTTTTTTCGTCGACCGTTTCAAGGCCGAGAGTTACGAAAACCGAAAAGCCGGCCGCGATCTCCTCCGGCGTCCTGTAACGGTAGCTTATGCCGTTCCTGATGGAGTTTCCAGGCATGTCCCTCATATCTCCGGGGGAGAAGGACCTGACGAACATCCTCCCTCCCGGACGGAGGACCCTGAGACATTCGGAGGAGAAAACCCTCAGCTCGTCATCGTCCAGGTGCTCCGCCACATGGACCGCATAGATGCCGTCGAAGATGCTGTCGGGAAACGGCATCTCGGTGCAGTCGGACACGAAAAACTCCGCGTCTCCGCCCAGGCGTTCCCTGCAGGATTCCACTGCAGCATCGGAGAAATCCAGGCCGGTGACCGAAAATCCCATCTTCGCCAATGCTACCGAGGTTTTCCCGTTGCCGCATCCCACGTCCAGAACCAAATTTCCTTCGGAAAGACCCAGATCGGGGACTCTGGACGAGCCCCTCCATGCCCTGGGCTGTCTCCGGTAAAGCTCGTCCCAAGCGGTCTTTTCCTCTTCCATCCGATGGCACAAGACGCTCGCTCAATATAAATAAAGGGATACGATAGGGAAAAGTCAGTGGACCGCCATGTTCTGGAACCATGACATAGAATGCATGCCGAAGGAAGAATTGAAGAGGCTGCAGTACAGCAGCATAAAAAATCTCGTGACAAAACTCTATTCTTCCAACGCATTTTACAGGCACAAGATGGATTCTGTCAACGTCGGACCTGACGACATCAGGTCTCTTTCCGACGTTTCCAGGCTTCCCTTCATGACCAAGCAGGAGTTCAGGGACAACTACCCCACGAAGATGTTCTCCGTGCCCAATACGGACATCGTGAGGTATCACGTGTCTTCGGGAACCACGGGCAAACCTACCCTGGTGGGATACACCAGGAACGATCTGGATTACTGGACGGAAGCTCTCTCAAGGTCTCTCTCTTCCATCGGGGTCGGCGAGGACGACACCCTGCAGGTATCCTACGGATACGGGCTGTTCACAGGAGGCCTCGGCCTTCATTACGGGGCCGAGAGCGTCGGTGCGTCGGTCCTTCCCGCAAGCACGGGGAGCACGGAGCGGCAGCTGGAGCTGATGCAGGACCTGGATGTGACAGTCATAGCATGCACCCCATCATACTTCATACACATGATCGACGTCGCCAAGGAAATAGGAATAGATTTCCTCAGAGATACGAAACTCAGGAAGGCCGTCCTAGGCGCAGAGCCCTGGAGCGAGGGCATGAGGAAGCGCATCGAGGAGTCTTCGGGCGTCAGGGCGTACGACATCTACGGGACATCGGAGCTCGCCGGCCCGATGTTCACCGAATGCGAGGAACGCAACGGCATTCACATCTGCGGCGACATAGCTTATATGGAGGCTATCGACCCTGAGAGCGGAGAGGTTCTGGAGCCGGGCGAGAAGGGTGAGCTGGTGGTCACGATGCTCAAAAAAGAGGCCTTCCCGCTTGTCAGATACAGGATACGCGACCTTTCCGCAATCTGCGACGACGTGTGCGCCTGCGGAAGGAGCTCGCCCCGCATCTCGAGGATATCCGGCAGGTCCGACGATATGCTCATCGTCCGCGGGATTAACGTGTTCCCGTCGCAGATCGAATATGCGCTCATGCAGGTGCCCCAGGTGGGCAACCAGTATATGATCCAGGTGACCAGGGACGGCGCCTTGGACAACATGGTCGTCCAGGTCGAGATAAAGCCGGAGTCTTTCAGCGACAAGGTCGAGGACATGATAATGCTGCGCTCCCACATAGAGAGCGAACTTAAAAAATACCTCAACCTTGCTGTACACGTGGAGCTCAGGGCCCCGGGGGAGCTGCCGAGGTTCGACGGGAAAGCATCCAGGGTCAAAGACAGGAGGTCGTTATAATGCCAGAAGAGAACGTCATAATTCAGCTTTCGATTTTTGTGAACAACGTGCCGGGACGCCTTGCGGCCATCGCAAGGACGCTGAAGGAGAGCAACGTCAACATGAAAGCTTTCAACCTGGCAGAGTCAGCCGAGTTCGGGATACTCCGCGCCATAGTGGACGACCCCGAGGAGTCTTTCGAGAAAATCAGGCAGAAAGGCATAATAGTCAAAAAGACCCAGGTAATCGGAATAGTGATAAATGACACACCCGGGTCACTTTTCGAGGCCGCCGACGTATGCGGCCGCGAGGGTATCAACATCGAATACGGATACGCCTATGCGGGCAAGAACTTCTCTGCGTTCTTCATCCGCGTCGACGAACCCCGCAGGGCCGTCGAGGCCCTGAAGAAGGCAGGGATAGAGCTGGTCAAAGGAACGGATATCTGATGAGCAATCTGAACGTCGCTGTCCTGGGCGCCAAAGACGTCGCGGGTGAAATAGGTAAGAAGGGAACCGTCACCGATATAACCTTCTTCGAACTGAAGAAGGGGAACGATTCGGTCACATTGCTTGAACCTTCGAAATACCCGGAGAAGATGTCCTCGATATTCTACACCGTCGAGATGGCGGAATTCGCAATCCTGGTGGTGGACAAGATAGATTCCTTCCTTGGCGAGACGATAGTCATTGCCGACTGCGTCGGCATACCCAAAGGGTGGATAGTCCTCAGGAACTACATACAGCCGGAGCAGCTGAAACCCCTCATCGCCGGGACGTGCATGGAGAACTACGAGTTCAAAGAACTCGAGCCGATAACGATGAGGGACGAGTTGCTGAAGCTCGCCGCAGATCAGAACAGGAAGCCGGGCGACGGCACAAGCGGATCCTGCCCCGTGGACAGCCATTTCAACGTTAAAGGGGTCGGTACCGTTGTCCTCGGGTCCGTCGCCGAAGGCCACTTCCGCAAGCACGACAAGATGACTGTCCTTCCGCTCAAACGCGAAGTCGTGCTGAAGTCGATCCAGAAGCACGACGTTGATGCCGACGATGCGGTGAAAGGCGACCACGTGGGGCTCGCCCTCAGAGGCATAGAGTCCGACGAGCTCGACAGGGGCTTCGTGCTCACAACCGACCGCGAGGTCACGATGACCCGCAGATTCACCGGCAAGGTCGAGATGGTCAAGTACTGGAAGAACCCGCTCAAAGACGGGATGGTGATGCATCTGGGACATTGGATGCAGATGGTCCCTTGCTCCGTTTCAGTTTCCGGAGAGGAGGTAACGCTCAACATGGAGTCGGACCTCATATACAAGCCCGGAGACAGGGCAGTGCTGATGTATCTGGAAGGCGGAAAGCTCAGGGTCGCGGGCTCCGTGACGCTTTAACGCCGCGATGCTGGCAGACCTAAAGGTATAAGTCGTAGCTCTTTATTCGGGAAATAACGTGCTAGTCGATAGCACGGAGGCGCGTACCGAATGGCATACTGGAACAAAGAATTGGAAACCAAGCCGAAAGAAGAACTGCAGAAGATGCAGCTGGGTCTGCTGAGGAGCGAGCTGCGGACCATGTACGATTCCTCGAAGTTCATACACGACAAGATGAAATCCGTGGGACTGCTTCCCGAGGACATCGACAGTTTCGAGAAGTTCAGAAAGGTCCCTTTCATGAAGAAGACGGACCTCATGGACAATTACCCCGACAGCCTCTTTGTGAAACCTTACAACGAACTGGTGAGGCTTCACGTTTCTTCGGGTACCACAGGCAATCCGATCGTGGTCGGATACACCCAGAATGACCTGGACAACTGGGCCGAATCCCTGGACCGCGGAATGGTATCGTTTGGCATGTCCAAGGATGACATCCTTCAGAATTTCCACGGCTACGGCCTTTTCACCGGCGGCCTGGGCGTCCATTACGCCGCAGAGAGGATGGGCGTCACTGTGCTTCCCATAAGCACCGGAAACACCGAAAGGCAGATCAAGATGATGCGGGACCTCCCGATAACCGCATTCGCCGGAACGCCCTCCTACATGTTCCACATCGCCGACGTATGCGACCAGAAGGGCATAGATATCAGAAGGGACACCAAGGTGCGCTACGCCATAGCCGGCGGCGAGCCCTGGTCCGAGAGCATGAGGCAGAAGCTCCAGGAGAGGACCGGGATCAGAGTCCACAACTGCTACGGTGCCAGCGAGTTCTACGGGCCGATGTTCCTGGAATGCGAGAGTCAGTCCGGGCTCCACGTATGGGCGGATATGGCGTATGTCGAGGTCCTCGACAAAGACGGAGAGCAGTGCGCCGACGGCGAGAGGGGTGAACTGGTCGTAACGATGCTCAAGAAGGAGGCGTTCCCGCTCATCCGCTACAGGATAGGCGACATCTCCGCTCTGACATGGGAGAAGTGCGACTGCGGACGCACCCATCCCAGGCTCATGCGCATATCCGGACGTACGGACGACATGCTGATCGTCCGCGGCGTGAACGTGTTCCCGTCTCAGATCGAGGGAGTCATAGGGGAATTCGGTTTCCTTTCTCCTTTCTACAAGATAACGCTCACCAACGAGAACTTCATGGACAGCATGTCCGTGGACGTGGAGATAGCCGAAGATTCGCTGACTGACGATACAGTATCGATCGACAGGATGACCCGCGCGGTGGAGGGCCGGCTGAAGGATGTCCTGAACATCAAGGCATCGGTGCACCTAGCGCTCCCCGGTTCGCTTGAGAGGTTCGAGGGCAAGTCGCGCCATGTGGAAGATCTTCGCAGATACGAATGATCATCCCGTGATGCGGCTCACGAAGTCCTTCAGCTTCTCGGCGTACAGCGGACGGTTCACTTCATCTTTGTCGGCGTAGGGGACGGCGAACGACGAGAGATAGGTCATGTGATAGTACTCGCACATGTCCAGCATGCCGCCTACGGCGTAGGAGGCCACGTACTCGTCGTCTCCCATGGTCATAGCCAGCGCTACCCTTTTACCGTCGAGGGAGTCGTACATGCAGTGAAGGCGTTCCAGAAACGCTTTGGTGCAAGCCGTGAACTGCCACATATAGATCGGACTGGCTATTATCAGCAGCTCGGAATCGTCCACGACCTGGAATATGGGCTGCATGTCATCCGCGATAGTGCACTTTCCCTCGTTCCCTTTCTTCTGGCAAACTCCGCAGTTGTTGCATCCGCTTATGACTTTGTCAAAAAGGGTCACGGTCTTAACTTCGCATCCTGCGTTTTTGAGCCCGGCGCTAAGGTTCTTGATAAGTTCCGAAGTATAGCCGTTGCTCCTGGGTGTCCCGCTGATTATGGCGACCTTCATTTCCGTCTCCGGGGAAGGATGCAGGTCCTCGAAGATAACCGTTTGCCGTGTCACTCGACGCTGAGTATCTTGCCTTCTCTAGACACCGTGCAGACCTTCAGCGGAACGTTCCTGCCGCTGGTCCTGAGAGCTTCTTTCACTGCGCGGGCAATCCCTCCGCAGCAGGGGACCTCCATCCTGACCAACGTCACCGAACGGATATCGTTGCTCCGGAGTATCTCGGACAGCCTCTCGCTATAATCAGTGGAATCCAGCTTCGGGCACCCCACCATCGTGATGCGTCCCTTGATGAACCTCTCATGGAAGTCCCTCATTGCGAACGCGGTACAGTCGGCCGCAATCAGAAGGTCCCTGCCGTCGAACCATGGGGCCTTGACCGGGACAAGTTTGATCTGTATCGGCCACTGGGACAGCTCCCCGTCGGCCCTGCTCTTCTTCCCGCCGGATATCGGGGACGGTTCGTCCGAACAGCTGCATGGGATGTTCCGGATGCCAGGGTTCTCCACGAAAGCCGGAGCCTCCCTGACCTCGAAGGATATGGCGTCCATGGGGCAGGCAGGAAGACAGCTGCCGAGCCCGTCGCAGTGATCTTCGCGGACCAGCTTCGCCTTCCCGTCTACAAGGGCCAACGCGCCCTCTTGGCAGGCGTCGATGCAGAGTCCGCAGCCGTTGCATTTCTCTCTGTCGATTTCGATCATCTGCCTCTTCATGTCCCGTAATCGACGGCTCGGTATACATACCATGAGTATTCGGTCGGAAACCATCTTTAGAAGTGCGGGGGATGGGATTCGAACCCATGAACCGCTAAGGACAGGATCCTAAGTCCTGCGCCGTTGACCAGCTTGGCAACCCCCGCTCGGCCGAAGTATGTCAGCCTTGTTTTTATTGTTTGTCCATCAAGTAACCTATTTTAATAAAACGGCAGCATTACATTGGATTACAAGAGGCTGAAAATGTCGGATATATTGGCAAAAGACGGAAAGCATCTCCTTCTCGGAAACGAGGCCATCGTCAGGGGGCTGTTCGAGGCAGGGGTCAAGTGCTCGTCCACATACCCCGGAACCCCCTCGTCCGAGGTCGGCAACCTTCTGGAAACGGAAGCCGAAAGAGAGGGGATGTATTTTGAATTCTCGATCAACGAGAAGACCGCGATGGAGGTCGCGGCCGCCGCGGCATCTTCCGGCGTGCGTTCCTTCGTCTTCATGAAGCACGTAGGGCTAAACGTGGCCGCAGACCCGATGATGACGCTGGCATACTCCGGTGTAAGGGCGGGGATGCTCATAATGACCGCTGACGACCCGTCGTGCCACAGTTCGCAGAACGAGCAGGACAGCCGCACCTATGCCGCATTGTCGCTACTCCCCATGGTCGAGCCGTCCACGCCCGCAGAGGCTAAGGACATGGTTTCGGCCGCCTATGAGATCTCCGACGCCTTGGAACTTCCGGTCATATTCCGTACCACGACGAGGGTCAACCATGCCCGCGGTCCCGTGGAATTCGGTCCGCTCGGGAACACGGCATCCAAAGGGCACTTTGTAAAGGACGACCCCAAGTTCGTCAACATACCCGCACACTCCAAACCCAACAGGGTCAGGCTGCTCGAGAAACAGAAGAAGGCCTTGGAGCTCTCCGAGATATCTCTTCTGAATTTTGTTGAGGGAAACGGCGACGTAGGAGTGATCACCTCGGGCGTGTCCTATACCTATGTCAAGGAGTTCGTCTCCGGGGTCTCGATTCTCAAATTGGGATTCACCGCGCCTCTTCCCGAGAAGAAGATTGCCGATTTCGTTAGAGGAAAGAAGGCGATAATAGTGGTAGAGGAGCTGGAACCCTATCTTGAGGACGCTGTTCTCCGTATCTCTGCACAGAAAGGCCTCGGCGTCCCGGTCTACGGTAAGAGGAGCGGCAACTTCCCCAGGCAGTGGGAGTATTCCCCCGACGTCCTTTCGGGGATTGCGACCCTGGTCAAGGTGAAGGATTTCAAAAAGCCCCTGCAGAATGCCGAGATAGCTCTGCCCGGAAGGCCCCCGACTCTCTGCGCGGGATGTCCGCACCGCGGCACCTTCGCGGCGACGAAACGTGCCGTCGGCAGCAGGGACGTGGTGTACTGCTCCGACATAGGATGCTATACCCTGGGGGCCCAGGCGCCTTTCCGCACGGCGGATTTCGTAATATGCATGGGCGGGGGCGCGGGGGCCGCGGGAGGGTTTGCCCAGTCCACCGACCAGCTTCCGATAGCGTTCATCGGGGACTCCACGTTCTTCCATTCAGGGGTCCAGCCCCTGATGTCCGCGCTGTTCAACGGCCATAAGATCAAGATGGTCATCATGGACAATCGGACGACGGCTATGACGGGACACCAGCCGAACCCCGGTACCGGGAGGGACTTCGGCGGTATCAAGACGGACCCCATCGACATAGAGAAGCTGGTGAAGGGGATTGGCGTCCGCTTCGTGGAGACAGTGGACCCGTACGACGTGAAGGCCATGAACAAGGTGATGAAGGAAGCGATCGAATTCGACGGGGTCGCCGTCGTGATCGCGAAACGCGCCTGCCCCCTGGAGCTCAAAAGGCAGAAGATGCTGGTAAGCAGGAGATGCGAGGTGGACGATGGCAAGTGCATCAAGTGCTACACATGTCTGAAGACCATCGCGTGCCCTGCGCTTTTCAAGGACAAGGACGGTTCCATCGAAGTCGATCCCGTTCAGTGCATAGGTTGCGGCATGTGCGCAAACGTATGTCCCAAAGGCGCTTTGGAGGTGAAGCAGTGAAATACACAGTGCAGATCGTCGGAGTGGGGGGACAGGGCGTCTTATTAGCCTCGATGGTGATCGCAAATGCGGCCATGAAAGAAGGCTACGATGTGGCGATGAGCGAGGTCCACGGAATGGCGCAGAGAGGCGGCAGCGTACTATCCACCGTAAGGTTCGGAAAAGGGGTATCGAGCCCGCTCGAGCCCACGGGAGGGGCAGACCTGCTCATGGGATTCGAACCTGCGGAGACCTGCAGGAACCTCAGCCTGTGCAACAGGGACACGGCCATCCTGATGAACCTGGAGCCAATACTGCCATCTTTCGTTGCGGCCGGTTTCGAAACATATCCGGACGTGGAAGAAATAGTGGAGGCGGTGAGGAAGATAACTCCTAGGCTGATAACCATCAACGCAACGGAGCTGGCCATGAAGGCCGGCAAGGCAGTGGCCGCCAATGCAGTCATGATAGGAGCCGTTGCGGCGGCCGATGGATTCCCTGTCGGGAGGGATGTTCTGATGGATGTTCTGCTGGAAACAGTCCCGGAGAAGTTCGCCGACATCAACCGGAAGGCGTTCGATCTCGGGTACGAATATTACAATTCCAAAGAAAAATCCTGAGCGAACGGCGAGAAAACAATTTGAGGTCTAGAAACAGGGCCCGGCGGGAGGACTTCGGGCCCGTTCCTTCTCTTTTTCAGACTGCCATCTTCGCGGACGCGGTCCCGGCGGCACCCTCGCCCACATTGGGTTCGGATGGGCGGATTTTACCGATCTCCTCGGCGAAAGCCTCGGCGATGTCGTCCGTCTTCCTCATCACGTATCTGACGATGCCGCCGTTCACTGCATCGAAGGCCTGCCGTATCGTCATATCAGGGAACAGTTCGACCATTCTGTCATTCTCCACCGCGACTGTGCCGGGACATACAGACCTCAGCGTCCTGAGTCCCTCTCCCGCGGCGACCCCTCTGCCTTCCACGGCGAGCGGCCTTATCGCAATTGCCATGGTCACCATGTTGAGCCCCTGCGCTATCTCCGCGATCACTGAAGCGGCTCCGGAACCGGTCCCGCCTCCCATGCCCGCGACGATCACTGCAACATCATGTCCCCTGAGTGCGTCTCTGATCTCTTCCGCATGCATTCTCGCGCACTTCTTGCCCAGGGACGCATCTCCTCGGGCGCCGATCCCCTTGGTCACATCCCTGCAAATGAAAATTCTGACATCCGCATGCGTACCCTCGAGCGCAACCCTGTCTGTGTTGACGGCTATGACGTCGACAGGCATGAGCTCATCGTAAAATCTTCCGGCGACATTGCATCCGGCGCCGCCGATGCCGACGACAGCGACCCTCGGTTCAACGCAAACCTCGCCGCCGCCCGTTCTGATTGTAACCATCCTGTGCATCCCCCTTCCCTAAACCGTTTGCTCAAGCGCTCCCGGCGGACAAGTCCCATCCCTCCGCCGGGGCGCTCGATATCCCATCCTTTTTTCTTCACTTCATCTTCGAGGTGAGCTGCGCGGTCCTGAAGGCGTTCATGGCGGATTCCTTTTCGGTTTCCTCCGTGATAAGTCTCTTCAGGACGCATGTCCTGACGAACTCTTCCTCGCTGAGGCATATCCCTTCTTCCTTCAGCAAGGACAAGGCGTTCAGCTGTACCTCGGAAAAGCGGACGAAGATCCCGCTTTCCTCCGTGCGTCCGTCGATGTCGGGTGCATCTCCGACAACGAACGCACGGACGGCAGCGCGTATGAAATTGGACCTCGTTCCGACCTCGGGGTGCTCAGCCACGTAGTCGTCCATCAACTGGAGTTCCTCGGGTCCCATCCTGAGCGTGACCTTTGCGTCTTCAGACATCCATTCCACCTCACCGCAGAGCTTGTAGAGTCCCATCCCTTTTGGCTCTGTGATAACATGTATGGCAGGATATATAAAACTGTCGGACATTGTCTTACCTTGTCCGACATGAGCATCCTGTTCGAAAAACGCTTCATTTCCTGCGGATGCCCCAGTTTTTGCGCAATCTACAGAATACTATATAATCCGTGCGTACTTCCTCTCGCCAGTGTCGGGTAGTGATTATGGCGCGCGACTATACTGATGTAGAAAAGAAATGGCAGGCCAAATGGTCGGCGGCCGGAATAAATATGGCTTCCCGCGACGAGAGGCCCAAGTTCATGATAATATTTGCATACCCCGGGGTGACTGGATATCTTCATGTCGGACACCTCAGAGGCTACACGTACGCCGACGCCATAGGCAGATACAAGAGGCTTCTCGGCTACAACGTGATGTTCCCGGTGGGGACCCACGCCACAGGCAACGGCGCTATCAGCCTGGCCGCGAGGATCAAGCGCAAGGATCCTGATATCATCAAATACATGAAGGACAACGGCTGCACGGACGAGCAGCTGAAGAATCTCACGGACCCCATGTCGGTGGTCGACTTCTTCAACAACGTCTATGTCAACGACTATTGGAAGAGGTTCGGGTTCCTGTCCGATTGGCGCAGGTTCACATGCACCCTGTATCCCGATTACGGAAAATTCATAAAATGGCAGTTCAGGAAGCTCATGGAAGCCGGGTTGCTCATCCAGAAACCCTATTACGCGCCCTTCTGCCCTCAGTGCGGCCCCGTCGCGATCGATGCGTCGGAGACGGACATATCCAAGGGAGGCGACGCGGAGATACAGGAATACACCCTGCTCAAGTTCGAATTCGGGGAGATGAAACTTGTGGCCGCCACCCTGAGGCCCGAGACCGTCTACGGCCAGGTCTGTTTCTGGGTCAACCCCGATACCGAATATTGCAAGGTCATGCACAAAGGCGAGCTCTGGGTGGTCTCCAAGCCTGCGGCCGACAAGCTGGCGATGCAGTTCGACGACATCAGGTTCTTCGGCACCGTCAGGGGACGCGACCTGGTAGGATGGACATGCAAAGCGCCCATTGTGGGCCGTATAATCCCTATCCTGCCGGCCACATTCTGCGACCCGGAAGTTGGAACGGGAATGGTCACCTCTGTGCCTTCCGACTCTCCGGACGACTGGATCAACCTCAAGTACATCAAAGAACACATCGGCGAATACGCCAAATACGGGATCGACGAGAAGACGATCGCATCGATCAACCCTATCTCTATAATCAAGATCGAAGGATACGGGGACCTTCCCGCCAGGGACGCGGTTGTCGCCCTCGGCATAACGTCTCCCGATGACCCCAGGCTCGAGGAGGCGAAGAAGCAGGTCTACAAAGACGGATTCCATGCCGGCCGCATGAGGGAGACCTGCGGACCGTATTCCGGAATGCGGGTCGATGAGGCCAAGGAGAAGATCAAGCAGGCTATGATCGACTCCGGAGAGGCCGAACTGTTCCACGACCTTTCCGAAGAAGTGGTCTGCAGGTGCGGCGAGACCGTGCACATCAAGAGGGTGGACGATCAGTGGTTCATCGATTACGGAAACAAGGAGCTCACCGAGAAGACGTCCGCGCACTGCAGGGACATGGAGATCTATCCTCCCGAGTACTACGCCAACATACATGGGGTGCTCGACTGGTTCAGGGAGCGCGCCTGCGTCAGGCAGGGCAACTGGCTCGGCACCAGGTTCCCCTTCGATGAGAAGTGGATCATCGAAGCGATATCCGACTCGACGCTATACCCCGCGTACTACATAGTATCGATATACGCCAACAACGGGAACATAAAACCTGAGAATATGACGGAGAAGTTCTTCGATTACGTGATGCTCGGAAGGGGCGATGCCGACGAGGTCGCCGAAGAGTCCAAGGTCAGCGTGTCGCTTCTCAACAACATACGCGAGGACGTGAAATACTGGTACCCTCTCGATGTCAACCTCGGCGGCAAGGAGCACATGACCGTGCACTTCCCCGTCTTCCTGTTCAACCACATGGCGATACTGCCAGAGGACATGCAGCCCAAGGGGATAATAGTCAACTGGTATATTACCGGCAAGAAGTCCAAGATCTCCAAATCAAAGGGCGGCGCGCAACCGATCCCCGGGGCTGTGGAGGCCTTCGGCGTGGACGCGATGCGCCTGTACTATTCGCATGTGGCATCCATGTTCGTAGACGTCGAGTGGAACGAGGAGATCGTGGCCTCCTACAAGCAGAGGCTTGACCGCATCTATTCCTTCGCGGAAGATCTGATGCAGGTATTCGGAGACGTTTCAGAAATCGACAGATGGCTCCACTCAAGGTTCCAGGTTCATATAGCCAGCATCCGTAGCTCGATGGAGAGGTACGACCTGAGGCAGTTGGCGACCACGGCGTACTACGAGATGTTCAACGACCTCAGGTGGTACGTCAGGCGCGGCGGTTCGGACGAGGCGACCATCAACGATGCGC
Source organism: Candidatus Methanomethylophilaceae archaeon (assembly GCA_050180115.1). Classification (GTDB taxonomy): domain Archaea; phylum Thermoplasmatota; class Thermoplasmata; order Methanomassiliicoccales; family Methanomethylophilaceae; genus VadinCA11. The sequence continues at coordinate 50,277 of JBFXEL010000007.1, read as the reverse complement.
TGAAAGCATGGATACAGAGCATGATGCCTATAACTCCCCACATGGCCGAGGAACTCTGGGAGATGGCAGGATTCGAAGGGTTCGTATCCGATTCCTCATATCCGGAATCCGAAGGGCCGGACTCGTCCGCCGAGTATGGAGAGGACCTCATACGTTCCACGATCTCCGACGTGGCCCGGATAAGGAAGGTAACATCGATCGATGCGACCAGAGTCTACATCTACACTGCGCCCGCCTGGAAGAGGAAGATATACTCTCTGGCCGCCGACATGGCCGAGTCTGGGAACGGACTGACCATCCCCGGCCTCACGAAAGAGTCAATGGCCGACCCCGAGACAAGGAACAACGGGAAGGCCGCATCCGAGCTCGCCAAAAAGATAGCATCGGAGATGATCAGGGAGCCCCCTGCCAAGTTGAGGCTCTATTCGGACTCGGACGAGTATTCCGTATTGTCGGAGGCGTCAAAGTTCATGAGCGAGGAAATCGGGCTGCCGGTCACGGTATTGAGCGCGGACGACACGGGGAAATACGATCCCAAGGGCAAGTCTTCTGCGGCTGTCCCAGGAAGACCGGCGATATATCTGGAATAATCATTTCCATCTGACGAACATATCGTTGTCTATCCCCGCGGAGTCCATGGCCTTGCCGACCACGAAGTCGACAATGTCGTCCACGGTCTTCGGGGCGGAGTAGAAACCGGGATTCGCGTCCAGCACGACGGCCCCGCAGCGTGCCAGCTTCAGCTCGTTCTCCAGCATGATCGGGCTCTTGGGGGTCTCCCGTATCACGAGAACGAGCTTCCCCTGCTCCTTGATGCGGACGCTGACGGCCCTGGATATCAGGGTGTCTGCTATGCCGTTGGCGAACTTCCCCACGGAAGATTCGCTGCAGGGGGCGACGAAAAGACAGTCGTATCTGAAGCTTCCGGAAGAAGGCGGGGCGAAAAGGGCATCATCCTCGTACACCTCGTGCGCCAGACCGTAGACCTCGTCCACAGACATGCCCGTTTCCGAGGGGATTATCTTCTTTGCAGTCTTGGACACCATCAGCATCTTCTCGCCGGGAAGTTTCTCAAGCAGACGGATCCCATATATGCTGCCCGATGCGCCGGTTATCGCGACCGCGGTCTTCATGTTCTTCAATACGCCCGGGAGATAAAATAACCGACGGTCAGTCCATGGCCGAATTTATCGCCAATTCGGACAGGTCCATGGCGTACTCGGCCATGCGCCTGAGGCTTCCGGCGATCGTGCTCGCGGCCATCCCCCCGTTCTGGTCCAGGTTCGCGGCCATTCTGGAGAGCACCTCGGTGCGTTCGACTAGGCGCGTGCTCTCTTCGATGCATCTGTTGGCCATCACCATGTCTTTGTTCAGCCAGTTGGTGACCGACACTGAAATCTGCTCGCACACCTCCCTTCCGATCGAGATCACCTCTTTCACGACCTCCGACGTGCCCGGTTCGGCAAGAAGGACGTCGAGGCTCTTGGCGACAAGGAGGGTATGGTCGCCGATCCGTTCGAGTGCCCTGCTGGCAGTATTGCTTCTGGTGATCTCGCAAAGATTGGACCCTATTTTGCGGGCCAGCGAGTACTCCTTCTGATAGATGTTGACCTGACGGGAGATGAGCCAATCGATGCGGTCAATCTCCCTGTCCTTGTCATCGAGCCCTTCGAATATGTTCTTCCTCCCGGCCTCGGCATCATCCAGCACATCCGTCAAAAGATTCTTGATGAGTACCCTCAGGCGCTCTATCGACTTGGCGGGGCGCATCTCGGTCTGGTCCATCAGATCCTTTATGAGGATCCTGTTGTCGCTCTCGTCCATTATCTCCAGGCCTATCGCGGTCTGCGTGAAGGAGGACGCAACTCCGGCGACCATGCTCGGTATCTGGCCCGAGGACCTGAGCTCTATCGCGCTGTGGCCGGCAATGTAGGAGCCGACGAGCAGCCTGTAGAGATATTCCCTGTCGTTCACGGTGTCCACGTCAATCGTCTTTATCGTCCGCTCGGCCGTCTTGCGGGCGCCCTGAGGGTATATGACGATGCTGCCGTCCGGTTGGCTTTGGAGGCTGACCGAATCGTTCTTTTTCAGTCCTACCGAATCTGCCCAATCTTTCGGAAGCGTGACCATAAATGATGATCCGCCGGTGATCTGTATTCTTCTTACATCCACGATGCCTCTAAAGATAAATTCGGATTTAAGCTTATCTATATCGGTATGTAAATCACCACATGCAATATATAGATTGAAATAATGGAATATCGGCTTTTCTTAAAGTGTGCATACACTATTCATGGGAACTATCTGTATTTGCAATCTTGTTCGTAGTAACGATAGAGATGGAGAACCATTATGGGTACCAGACGGTCCGCCGGAATATAGCACTATGATAAGTATATATCGTACCATACAAATATATTGATATATAGTACATCATATAATAATTCGATGAGGTATATATGCATTCCAACGCTCCTATAATACCAGGTGCAAACCTTGGAAGGCAAAACGGTAACGTTGATGACGATCTGTTTGGTCGTCGGAGCAGGAATCGGCGTAGGCGCCGGTTACTTCGCGTGGGGGTCTGACGGAAACGGCAACTCCGGGATAGAGTGTATAGCGATCAAAGTGGACGGCGTAGAGCCGTCTTCGGAGAATATTCTGAACGACACGTATGAAATTCAGAGGAATCTTATACTCGCGACTAACGGGGCCCCGACCGGTCTAGCTCTGGACTTCATGAATTGGATCCTGAGTGCAGAGGGCCAGGCCATTGTCGCGGACGAGGGTTTCGTAGCACTTGCGGCACAGGAGTACACGACCGCATCTCAGAGCGGAGAGCTCAGTGTGGCGGGCTCCACCACGATACAGCCGATGATGGTCAAGTTCGTGGAGGCGTATGAGGCCAAGTACCCGTATGTGACGATCAACGTCACCGGCGGAGGCTCCGGGGCCGGCGCCACGGCAGTCATAAACGGCACCGCCGACATCGGAATGCTGTCCAGGGACCTCAAGTCCTCCGAATCGTCGCTCACGCCGACCGCAATAGCTAAGGACGGGGTGGTCCTGGTGGTCGACGCGGCCGCCGGGGTCGACGACCTGACGGTTAACCAGATTGCGAGGATATTCAACGGCGACATAACGAACTGGAGTGAGGTGGGAGGCAACGATCTCGAGGTTGCCCCCATAATCAGGGAGGACGGTTCCGGCACCAGGGAGACGTTCGATACCAAGATGGCTGCTTCCCTTGGCATAACCGTCGCCGATTTCGGTGCGAACATGGTAGGGTACTCTGCCACGAACTCCACCGGAGCGATGCTCGGGCTCTGCAAGAGCATAAGCGGGTCGATCGGATACGTGAACCTCGGAAGCATGTCAGACCTGTGAGATGATATCAATGGATGCAACCAAGAAAGAACAAAAAGCAAGCAAAAAACCTTCATCGGAAAAAACTCGCATTTGTGGGCTCTCCGCAGTTGCATCGGCAAAGAGGTCTTGAAATGGCTTCCAGTGATATGGCGTTCGGGTTCGAAGATGTCGGAAAGACCGGCGCCGGGCTTGAAAACCCGGACGTGAAAGGCAGGAGCATCAACTCCCGCCGTTTCAACCCGGACACCATACCCAAACTTGTTTTGACGGTCACGGCCTTATCGGCCGTGATCGTAGTATTTTTCATAATAGTCTATATCACGAGTCTCAGCCTGCCGGCGTTTAGGGAGATCGGCGTCTGGGAGTTCATTACCGGCGACAGGTGGCAGCCCGGACACGGATTCTACGGGGCGCTCCCCCTCATAACAGGCACGGTCCTCGTGACCGCAGGCTCCATAATGTTCGCGGTCCCCCTCGGTGTCGGGGCCGCCATCTACCTTTCGGAGATAGCTTCGGAGAGGGTCAGGAACATACTCAAACCCGTATGCGAGGTTTTCGCGGGGATACCCAGCGTCGTGTACGGTTTCTTCGGCATGGTTGTGCTGTGTCCGATCCTTTTGGAGCTTTTCCCGGACCAGCTCAAATATTCCACATCCTGGCTCGCCGGGTCCATATTGCTGGGCATAATGGCGCTTCCCACCGTTATATCCGTGTCGGAAGACGCGATCCGCGCCGTGCCCGTCTCATACCGCCGCGCGTCCCTCGCCATGGGGGCCACGGGATGGGAGACCACGACCAAGGTGGTCCTGCCCGCGGCATCGTCCGGGGTCATAGCCGCGGTCATACTCGGCATCGGAAGGGCGATGGGCGAGACCATGGCGGTCATAATGGTCAGCGGGAACTCCCCGATCATCCCCGAGCCGCTTTTCAACATATTCTCCAACATAAGGACGCTGACGGCCACGGTCGCATTGGAGATGCCCGAGGTCGTTTACAACGGCATCCACTATTCTTCGCTGTTCGCGGTGGCCCTTCTGCTGCTCGTTTCGGTAATCGTGGTCAATCTCACCGCCAACGCCATAGGCAGGAGGACGAGGAGGAAGCTCGGGATAATCAAAGCTCCGAAACACTCCCTCGACCTCAAAGGCAGGATCCTGGACAGGATCGACGACGAGACGCTCAGGGCCATCCACAGGGTCAAACCCGTCATAAAGACAATGCTGTCCGCGGTCCTCCTGTTCGCACTGGCATCGATGATGCTCTCACTGTTCATGTCCAGCAATATGGCGCTGCTCTCGGCGGGGGCGATAACGGCAGGTTTCGTCCTTTTATCCAGGGCGATGAGATACGTGAGCTCCACGGACAAACAGACGGCGGCGCACACTTCTCTGAAACTGCTCATGGTCTTCGTGCTAATTCTGCTGGCGGTCATTATCGGGGACATCCTGGTAAAGGGACTTCCGGCCATTTCGACCGATTTTATATTCGGAATGCCGAGCAACTCCGGGCGCGAGGGGGGCATCTGGCCCGCGATAACCGGTACCCTGGAGCTCATATCGTTCACCGCCGTCATCGCTCTGCCCCTGGGCATCGGTGCGGGCGTATACCTTTCGCAGTACGCTCGCGAGGACAAGTTCACGCGCACGGTCCGCAACGCGGTGGACGCCCTCAACGGCACCCCGTCGATCGTCTTCGGACTTTTCGGTATGTCCGCCCTTGTCATGGCCCTCGGATGGGGATACTCCGTCATCGCAGGCTCCGTGACCCTGGCGTTCATGATTCTGCCGGTCATAATCAAGACCACCGAGGAGGCCGTCTCGGCCGTGCCGAAGAGCCTTATCGAGGCTTCCATGGCTATGGGCTCCAGCAAATGGCAGGCCATATACAAGGTCGTGCTCCCCGCCGCGCTCGGAGGAGTCATCACGGGGATAATCCTGAGCCTCGGACGCGCCGCCGGAGAGACGGCGCCCATCATGTTCACCGCGGCCGTCGCATTCAAATCCCAGGTGTCGTTCTCGCTTTTCGAGCCCATCATGGCGCTGCCGTACCACCTCTACTTCCTTGCCAGCGAGGTGACGGGCTCCACCGCCAACCAGTACGGCACCGCCGTCGTCCTGCTGGGCATCGTGCTCTCGATGTTCCTGGTCGCATCGCTGGTCAGGCATCATTACTCTAAGAACGCAAAATGGTGATCGCTTTGAACGAAAATACAGATTTGGCCATGAATGTCAAGAACCTCAACCTGTGGTATGGGAAGAACCAGGCGCTATTCGACGTCTCGATGCCCGTCTGGAGGAACAAGATCACGGCATTGATCGGTCCGTCGGGATGCGGCAAGTCCACGCTCATAAGGGCCTTCAACAGGATGAACGACCTGGTGGACGGGTGCAGGGTGGAAGGGCTCGTCGAATACAACGGCCAGAATATCTACGGGCCCGAGGCCGACGTTCTGGAGGTCAGGACCCAGATAGGGATGATATTCCAGAGCCCCAACCCCTTCCCCATGACTATCAGGGACAACATCACATACGGGCCCAAGATCCACGGGATAAAGGACCAGAGGAAGCTCGACAAGATCGTCGAAGAATCCCTCAGGAAGGCCGCGCTGTGGGACGAGGTGAAAGACCGTCTGAACACATACGCCATGAAACTGTCGGGTGGGCAGCAGCAGAGGTTGTGCATCGCACGCGCGCTGTCGATAAACCCGGACGTGCTACTCATGGACGAGCCCACCTCGGCGCTCGACCCGCTGGCGACAAAGAAGATCGAGGAGCTGGCGGTGCAGCTCGCCAAAGAGTATACGGTCGTTATCGTGACGCACAACATGCAGCAGGCCCAGCGAATAGCCGACTACACCGCGTTCATGTACCTCGGCGAGCTGGCGGAGTTCGGGGAGACCAAGCAGATTTTCAACTATCCCAAGAACGAGCTGACAAAGAACTACATCCGCGGAGTATTCAGCTGACCTGGACCTCTCGGCGGCGGGCCTGTCCCGCAGTGGATGGAAGATGTCTTCCGCACCGGACGTGCGGGAGACGGTTTGAGACGTTTCAGTCTTCAAACGCCGGTTTGGCCGTGTACAGGAAGTACGTGACCAACAGGCCGATTGCCATGAAGATTATTCCGTCCTCGGCCGAGAACACGGGAATCACCGAGCCGGCGGCGCACAGTATCAGCGCGAACAGATGCTTCCTCCTGAGAATGCAAAGGACGAAGCTGACAGTGACGAGGGCCACAGAAACGGCGAAAAGCAAGCCGAGCATGAACATGGGGTCCACCATTGCGGACAGGTCCGCGACCGTAAGCCCGTATTCCGCCAAGGCGGCGATGAAATCGGGATCGGACTCCGTTATTTCGACGAGCGCTCCGAAGCTCATGCCCACGATGGCCGTGATTGAACCCAGGATGACGTAGCCCATGAGCAGAAAATATATCCAGGTCAACCTTTTATTGGCCCTCGCCTTATCGGCATCCTGAACGCCGTATACGTAATTCGCGGATTCCGGTCCGGACCTGTACAAATAGTCGGACCCCTCTACAGGATTTCCGCACTCGGGGCAGAATGCCGAGCCCGTCTCGAGCTTGGCCCCGCAATGAGTGCAGAACTCTTGGGTATTTTCAACCATAATAGCCCATCATCGTTCGCATTTATTAGATTGTTTCTGCAATCCGCCCGTCTGTCGCCTGCAAATAGTTAATATATGGCGACATCATCGTCCCGGCCACGGAGATCGCCTTGCCGGACAGCCTGACAGGGTGCCGTGGCGGATATTTCGTCCGCAGTCCATACGGGGGCCGGTGGCCGAACGTGCGGGTTTGAAGCATTTACTTTGTTTTATTAGCAATGCTTTTATATGGTCTAACAATACCAGTGCTGTTGTCCGCATATCAACGTATCGGACGCATGAGGTACAAGCATGGTAACTGTCTATGATGTTCCCGCCGAAAAACTCATACTCAAAACGGCTGAAAAGCTCAAGGGGAACGATAAGATCTCCCCTCCCGAATGGGCCGAGTATGTGAAGACGGGCAGGCACACGGAAAAAGCCCCGATGCAGGAAGACTGGTGGTACACCAGGTCCGCCTCCATCCTCAGGAAGCTTTATGTGAAAGGACCGATGGGATCTTCCAGGCTCGCAGCCGAGTACGGTGGGTTCTCCGACAAGGGATCGATGCCCAACAGGGCAGTCAAAGGAAGCCGCAACATCGCCAGAAAGTGCATGATGCAGCTCGAGGCAGCAGGGCTGCTGGTCTCGAAAGACAAACAGGGGAGAGCGATCTCTCCTGCCGGACAGTCTCTCCTCGACAACGCGGCCAAAGAGGTCTACGACGAAATGAATGGCTGAGGGGGATTGAGCATATGGATGACCCTGAACTGGAAGCTTTGAGAAGGAAGAGGATGGCCGAACTGCAACAGCAGCAGTCGATGTCCCAGCAGCAGTACGCCCAGCAGCAGCAGGCGGAAGAACAGAGACAGCAATACGAAGCCCAGAAGCAGGCTGTTCTGAGACGGATCCTCACCCCGGAGGCAAGGGACAGGCTCGCCAACGTAAAATTGGCAGACCCCCAGCACGCCGACATGGTGGAGAATCAGCTCATCCAGCTTGCACAGTCGGGAAGACTGCAGCAGGTGATCAACGAGGATATGCTCAAGGAACTTCTCAGGCAGATCGCCCCTAAGAAAAGGGAAATTAAAATCGAGAGGAGATAAAAATGTCAAGCACTAAACCGCCTGCGATGAAAGCAAGGCTGAACAAAAAGGTCAAACAGAACCGCCGCGTTCCGGCCTGGGTTATGATTAGGACGAGCAGACAGTTCCTCCGCCACCCCAAGAGGAGATCGTGGCGCATTGGAAAGCTCAAGGAGTGATTCAGATGGCAGATGAAATTGAAAGGATCATCATCATCCCCCTCAGAGCGACGAAGCAGGCGCCCCGCACGAAGAGGGCCAAGCGCGCCGTCAAAGAGGTCAGAGAGCACGTGATGAGGCACATGAAAGTCGACGAGGAACACGTTTGGATGGATACCGCTCTCAACGAGAAACTCTGGGAGAACGGAATCCGCAACCCGCCCTCCAAAGTCGCTGTTAAGGCCACCAAGTTCGATGACGGGCTCGTTGAAGTAACGCTCGCAGAGTGATAAACATGATCAGGCTCTCCCGTTACGGCGGAAACTGCAACATCGGCGTGTTCGCCGCGGCGGGGGAGGACCTGGCTTTAGTCGCCGCGGACGCCGAGCCGGGTTTCGTCAGAGACCTGGAAGCCGTCCTCGGCGTCGAAGCCCTCCTTACATCCGTGGCCGGGTCTTTCGTGGTCGGTTCCCTCACAGCGATGAACTCGAACGGCATCGCCGTATCGGGCATGGCCGAGCAGGACGAGCTCGTGAAGATCAGATCCGCGGCGGCCAATGTGGCCACCGTCCCGGGCAGGTACAACGCCGCCGGGAACAACATACTGGTGAACGACCGCGGCGCCATCGTGAACCCTGTATACACGGACGCGGCGGTGAAGGAATTCTCCGACATTTTCGGCGTCGAATGCGTGCGCTCCGCCTTGGCGGGATGCGACACCGTCGGCTCCGTCTGTGTGGTCACCAACAAAGGATGCGTATGCCACAACGATACGACGGACGAGGAGATGAAGCTCATCGCCGACGTCCTGAAGGTCGAATGCAAGAGGACGACCGTGAACCACGGCGTCGACTTCCTGGCATCCGGCATAATCGCCAACTCCAAGGGCGCCCTGGTGGGCGACCTGACCATGCCCACGGAGATGGGCAGGATCGAGGAAGGACTGGACCTTTACGACTGATCAGCGGTCGAACACCCAGCACTCGCTGTGCTCAGGCAGTTCGTCGTAGGAGAGGTCGATCTCGTTCCCAACGTAGTCGACGTTCTCGGACGGCACCATCTTCAGGAAGTCGTCCAGCGGCAGAAGCGCGATGCACAGGCCGAAGACGCGGTAGTGCATCGGGACGATGACCCTCGGGTCCGCCATGGCGATGAACTCCTTCACCTCTGGCAGCTCCATCGTGTAGTTGGCGCCCACAGGTACGAAGAGTATATCCGTCCCTCGGATCTTTGCCATTATTCTGTCGTCAGGCATGGCGCCCAGGTCCCCGCAGTGGCAGACGGATATCCCGTCCATCTCGAAACGGTAAATCGTGTTCATACCTCGTTTGGACCCGCGCTCGCCGTCGTGGAACGACGGCATCCCCTCGAACTCAAAGGGGCCGGATTTAAATTTACCGTTTCTGCCGAGATAGTCCTTGTGGTCCCCGCTTATGACGCGGGACATGTTGTGGTCGTAATGGTCGTGGGTCATCAGCACCACGGAGGTATTTCTCGGCGAAGGCGCCTTGATCCCTATCGATTTGCCGTCGTGAGGGTCCACTACAATGGTTCCGAGATCGGATCCGAACTCGAAACATGAGTGACCGTGCCATCGGATGAGCATGCCGGTGACAGTGCAACGCTGACTTTAATCATTTTCCAAAGAGCAAAGCGTTTATCATCGGGATTCAATTTACCCGCGTGAAGAAAACTCTGGTCCTTGTAGTTGACAGGGACGACGATTTTGGTGTGAAGGGCGGGGTGGAGACGCCCGTGATAGGGGTGGAGGGCTGCTCTGTGGCAGCCGCCGCGCTGGGGATCGCCGATCCCGAAGATTCGGACATCAATTCTCTCTACGCCGCGATCAACATCTACCGCGACATGCTGACCGAGGGTTCGAACGTCGAGATAGCCCTCATCTGCGGCAACACAAAGATAGGCTACCGTTCCGACTCCGCTGTAATAGACGAGCTCGACAGGGTCTTACAGGAGGTGAATCCCGACAGGATTATCCTCGTCAGCGACGGCGCCGAGGACGAGTATGTCTATCCCGTCATATCGTCCAGGGTCCCGATCGATTCGGTCAGGAAGGTTGTCGTCAAGCAATCCCCCGGGCTGGAAGGCATAGTCTACATAATCACCAAGATGCTGGAGGACCCGGTAAAGCGCAAGAGATATATGACGCCGGTCGGGTGGCTCCTTGTCCTGATGTCGTTCGTGTACATCCTGCCCACAATCTACTTCTACGGGCTGGATGCCGACAGCTTCTTCAAGATATCGGGTGCGCTGATCGTCCTTGTGATAGGAGCGATATTCCTGGTCTACGGATACAGCCTGGTTGACAAGGTCTCGCGCTGGCTTTCCCGGTGGGCCGCGAACCTCAGATCGGGGAGCATCATGATAACCTTCTCCCTGATCTCCCTGTCGCTGGCGGCCTCGGGGCTGATATTGGGCGTCCTGGCCGTCCAGAACTATTACGCCCCCTCGCCGTACCAGATAATCCTGAGGTTCTGCGCCGTGGCCACATGGCCCATCGTCTTCTCCATACTGGTCTTCTCCATCGGGAGCTTCATCAACGAATATCTGTCGAAGGGGTCCATAAGGCTCAGCTTCATCGCGGGCTCCATCAACTTCCTGGGCATCGGGATGGTCGTAACGGGCGCGATAGACCTCATGATGTCCTACATCAGCATCGGACTCAACATGACCGGCCTGATCGCCGCCGAGATAGTGACAGGAATAATCCTCGCACTGATAGCGACCGCCGTCAGGACGCATTTCGAACGCGATATGCCCGCCTCTCCGGAAACGGAGGCGTAATCCTTGGAATATGCGGAGTGGGAGCCGGTCTATCTCGAGATCGCAAGGGACCTGGGCCTCGACATAGGCGAGGACGAGAACTCTGTCAGGGTGCTAAAGGCCCTGACCATGAACTCCGACCTCGTGACGGATGACATGCTCGCCGAGATCATGGGCCCGGAGGTGACCGTGTTCGGAGATGCGGGATCGCTCGAGAGGGACATCGGGAAAGCTGAGCCAAGGGGGACCCTGATATCTGCAGGCTCGGCCACGGGGAGGGTCGTCGAGGCGGGCATAGGTCCCGATATCGTCGTCACCGATCTCGACGGGGACGTGGACTGTCAGATAGAGGCCAGCGGCTCCGGGGCCGTGACCCTGATATTGGCGCACGGAGACAACTATGATGCCATAGTCCGTTACGCCAGAGAATTCAAAGGGCCTCTCGTGCTGACCACCCAGAGCCGACCTTTCGGAACGGTCGCCAACTACGGCGGCTTCACGGACGGGGACCGGGCCGTCTGCACTGCGAGGCATTTCGGAGCCGCGAGGATATTCCTGCAGGGGTTCGATTTCGACAGGCCCAGGCTCAGGGCCGGGGACGACCCGGACCGTTCGAGGAGAAAGCTGGAATGGGCCCGGCGGATCATATACGACATGAATCCCCCGGGAGTCGAGATAATCATGCCCTGAAGCCCGGCCGGAAAACACCTGACCCGGCTGGACGGGTATCTCAATTTCCCAAAGTAAAGATTAATAAGTCAAAGTTATTGTGTGTCCGAGGGATTGGGCATCGGTATAATCTGGATAGTTTTAATTCTGCTCGCGGTTCTTTACGTTCCGATTTTCGTATGGGTCTGGCGCTCGCCCAGGGCCGCGGAGCTGGGGCTCTCCGTGAGGGGGCCGATGGTGATGTACAGAACCCAGAGGGGACAGCGGCTGATGGAGGGCATAGGGTCCCACCGCAGGCTGTGCAGTGCTTTCGCGGCCGCATCGGTTGCGATCTCAGTCATGCTCATGGCCACGATGACATTCTTCATGGCAACCGCCGCAATCAACCTTCCCTACGCGTTCGCCAGCTCCGGCACGGGCACAACATCTTTCATTTCAGCCGGACTCAATATGACCCATTTCATCGTCTTCGGCGTCATAGCTCTGGTCGTTTCCATGGTCATCCACGAATTCGCCCACGGCGTGCAGTCCAAGGCCAACGGTATACGCATCGAATCCTCGGGTCTGATGTATGCTGTGGTGCCGCTCGGGGCGTTCGTCGAGATGAACGAAAAGGATACGGGAAAGGCCTCCTTACGCAGCAGGATGAGCGTCTATTCCGCGGGCATATCGGTGAATTTCATCGCCGCCATGGTTTCGTTCCTGGTGTTCTCCGTACTCATGCTGGGTTCGGTGGGCACCGTCGCGGGCGTGTCCGACGACGGCGCAGGCGTGTACGGGATCGCTCCCGGCTCCCCCGCCGACGACGAGGGCATTCCCGCGGGGGCGGTGATCACCGAGATAGACGGGACGGCCGTGACCGCCGGCGAATACATGGGATATTATACCCTCACGGACGAGCAGGACTACGGCACCTCCGCCCATACGGTGACATACCTCACCGAGGACGGCGAACATACTGCCGAGATGGTCCTGGGACTTTATGTCTCGTTTGTCTCGCCGGGCTCCCCGGCCGCAACGGCGGGACTTCCCGCCGGTGTGATAATCAACAGCATCACCACCGATTCGGAGCCTTACGAAATCTACGGGATCAGGACGTTCAGGGACTTCATCTCGGGCTCGGAGCAGGGACAGGACGTTACGATTACGTACACCGTCCTGAGCAGCGGCCTCACCGCCAGCAAGACCCTGACCCTCGGGGACAATAACGGGGTCGGGTACATAGGGATAGGCGTCAGCTACAGCGGGATCAGCTTCCTCACTCCCAGCTATGTCATAGGAACCGCGTCGAACCCCTTCTTCGGAGCGACCGGCCTCGTCGACGGCGTGATGAAGGTCCTCAACTATCCATTTATGTCCTGGAGTGGATTCTCCCCGGTACCGGAGCACTGCCAATGGTGGTTCGACGCCCCCGGCGGAGAGATATTCTGGATCGTGGCGTCCTTCTTCTACTGGATGTTCTGGGTAAACATCCTTCTGGGCATAACCAACGCCATGCCGGCGGTCCCTTTCGACGGAGGATTCCTCCTCAGAGGATGGATAAACCAGCTGCTCGACAGGCTCGATTACAGGGACCAAAAGACCAGGGAGGCCGTGGCCGAGAACATTACGCGCGCAGTATCGGGTTTCATGATATTCTTATTAATACTAGTCATCGTTGCCGTTATATTCTAAGGGGGTGAAGAATGTACGAAGTTTACGGAATGGTCGACGGCCGCGCTGTCATGATCGACGAGATCAGGGACAACGTATGGATCAACATGATCCGTCCCACTGAGGAGGAGATTATGGAGGTCGTCACGAAACTTAGGGTCAGCAGAGACTGCATAACTGCGGCCCTGGACGACGAGGAGGGTTCGAGGCTGGAGATACAGAACGACTATTCCCTGATCTTGATCGATGCCCCGGCGACAGAGATAAGGAACCAGCGCGAAGAATACACCACGTATCCGCTGTCCGTAACGATCACGTCCAATGCCATCGTAACCGTATGTCTGCAGAACATCTTCGCCATCAGTTCGCTGATGACGGGGAAAGTGAAGCCCATCAACACGATAAACGTGGAGAAGCGCACCCGGTTCGCCCTTCAGATACTGTTCAGGGTGGCCCTGCAGTATCAGAACCACCTTAAGCTCATCGAGAAGAAGCGCATGGCCATAGAAGCATCAATAAGAAACAGCACCCAGCGCAACGACCTGTTCGAGCTGCACGAGCTGGAATCCAACCTGGTCTACTTCAAGACGTCCCTGAGCATGAACCTCTCGGTGGTAGACAGGCTCAGCAAGCAGTTCAAATTCATCACGGAGCCCGATGACCGCGACCTCATGGAGGATGTGTACATCGAGACGAATCAGGCGCTGGAGATGACCATGACGTACAGCGAGATCATCAAAGGTACCCGCCAGCTGGTGGAGTCCGATATCAACAACTCGCTGGCGAGCGTCATGAAGTTTTTGACTTCCATCACTCTGATCATATCCATCCCCACGATGCTCTCGGGAATATTCGGAATGAACTTCTCCGTCATCCCGTTGTCGGGCTATGATTGGGGCTTCTGGGCGATGATAGCGGTGATGGTGATATCCGTCGTCCTCGGCATCGAGTATCTGCGCAAGCGCGATATGTGGAGATGACCGCATTCCGGCATGTGCGCCGGGATGCGGCCCCGAGGGGGCCGCTGGTAAGACAAAAATCTCAGAGGCACTGGCCCTTGCGGCGGTCCGCAAGTTCTCCCCTCTTGCCCTTGTTCCAGCCGGATATCTTGGAGAAGAAGCCGGTCACTCGGGTAATCCCCTCTATATGGACGGAACCGCAGAACGGGCATTTTTCAGACAGTCCTCTGGAGGTTTTTCCGCAGTCGAGACATGACGTGAACTCCGGGCTGAACGCGATCTGCCCGTTCTGCGTCTTCTCGAAGGTGTTCTTCACGAAGGAGGCGACGCTCTCCGCAGACGGCTTCGATTCCCCGAGCCATATATGCGTCAGGGCCCCGGCGTCTATTATGGGATGGAACATCCCCTCTATCTTAACGCGCTCGACGGGACTGACGTCCGCTCCGACGTTGAGATACGTAGAGTTGGTGTAATAGACCTCGCCGGTGTTGCGGTTCCCCTTGACGACGGTGCCGGCCTCCCGGGGGAAGTCCCTGAGGTCCAGTTTCGCGAACCTGTATGCGGTCGACTCGGCAGGGGTCTGCTCGAGCGACAGCTTGAGGCCGCTCTCGAGGGAGAGCCTCTCCGCCTCCTTCTTCATGTACGCTATGACACCGAGCCCGAACCTGATCGAGTCTTTGGACTCATGTATCTCGTGCCCTGTGTGGAACTGCACCATCTCGTTCAGGCCGAGGATCCCTATGAGGTACGAAGACTTCTCTATCCTGTAATAAGGCTCCCCGTCGAGGTTCATCGTAAGCAGGCCCAGCGGGCCGCTGTTGCCGAGGGCAAGGAGTTCCTGGATGAAGGCCTTCTTCTCGCTGTGCGCCTTCACCACGAGCCCGAGGGCATCGGTTATGCCTTTGTACAGAGCCTCGTCGCTGCCGTTCGCCAGGTAGGCTATGCGCGGGAGATTGAGTGTTGCGTTCTGCATCGCGGAGAATCGCATCTTCCAAGGTGTCTTCGCGTCCTCTATGTCCTGCTCGTCGAGATTGAACGAAAGTCTGCAGCATTCCGAGACGCGGGCGGCGTCTCCGCGGTCGAACACGAAATATGTGTTACCCATCTCAGAGGCCAGACGGCAGATCTTCAG
The DNA here is from genome assembly GCA_050180115.1 of Candidatus Methanomethylophilaceae archaeon. Taxonomy (GTDB): domain Archaea; phylum Thermoplasmatota; class Thermoplasmata; order Methanomassiliicoccales; family Methanomethylophilaceae; genus VadinCA11. Next base: position 34,866 of record JBFXEL010000007.1, on the reverse strand, counting down.
CATGAACTCCTCGTTTCCGGGCGTGACGAAGAAGCGATCGGTGATGTGCACCTCGGGCTTGGGGAAGAAAAACGGCCTGCCGTTCGCGTCCCCCTCGAGATAGACGTCCATAAGCGCCATCGCGAACCTTTGGGATTCGAGCTCGTAGTCCTCGTAGTTTTTGCCGGTGTATTCTCCTCCAGGGCCTATCGCCGGGACGCCGATGAAGTGCTTCGGTGTCTCCCAGTAGATGTTCAGGTCGCTGAATATGGACTGTCCGCCCCTGGCGACAGCCTGTTGCGCGTATTCGTACACCAATATCTGCGCGAGCTGGTGCATCCTTCTGTCGTCCAGGCCGACAAGGTACGGCGAAAGGAACACGTTGAAGGCGTCCCATCCTATCGCTCCGGCGTAGTGTCCCTGCAGGGCGGCGGAGAATTTGATTATCTGTTCTATGAGCACCTCGGGGTGCTTGGCGGGCTTCGCGATGGACATCGCGTTCGGAAGGTTCAACCCGAACTTCTTGACGTATTCTATGGACTGGCCGCTGCAGTACGGGCGGTCTATCATCCCGAGGTCGTGGAGGTGGATCAGTCCGGACATGTGGGCATCCGCAACGTCGGGAGAGAAGACCTCCAGAAGGGCGAACTCCTTCTTTATGTTCTCAGCCAGGGTCAGGTTCGTAGCCTCCGGGCCGTGGGGAACGTTGGCGTTCTCCTTGTTGGGAGACATGATAATCTCCCTCGCGTCGTAGATAGGCACACCGAGCCTAGTGTGCTTCTTCCTGACATCTTCGAGGCCGTGCTCCATGAGCTTGGCGTTCGTGAGCTCTCTGATCAAAGGTGCGGTGATGTAACGGATGCCTATTTGTTTCACCATGCGGTCGACGTCATTGGCGATGAGCATAGCGTTAAGCTCGGAGATATCGGTTTCTCTGAGCAACGCATCACTGATCTTCTTTTTGTCCCACTTCTTGAAATCATCGTCAGAAGATCTGACGAACAGACCTATGTCTGTAGACTCGGGCCCGCTTTTCGCGATATTATCTGATTCCGTGTACATCTCTTATCTCCCGACCGTCCTTCTTGCCACCCATGTTTGTATTGGTCGATATAAAGTATTTTTTGAACTATAACTGGTAATCATCCTAATGATATTTTTTACCATATCTGTTACCATTATTGTTATCATTCAAAATGCCAGCATTTGAAAGGACATAAAATAAATGCCTATTGTATCTATGTGGGCATCAACGGTAAACCCTTCCGGAAAGGCCTTCGGCGGCCTTACGGGAACAGCTTTGAAGATTCCGGAGGAACAACAGGTTTAAGTTACCAGATTTGTTACCAGCCCCTATGTTCAACCCCGACAAGGACTTCCTGACGATACTGCTCGGATGCCTCGGAAAAGACGGGAAGTCGATAAGCGCTTTGTCCAAAGACCTGGAGGCGCAGGGTTTCAAGCATCATCGGCTCATTTTGACGGGCTACCTGAGAGCTCTTGCGGACATGAACGTCGTGAAAGAGCGTTCTGTCCCCCCGTCGAAGATATATCAGGCCTCCAAGCCCCTGTCCAACAACATATACGAAACGGTGGGCCGATCGTGCAGGAAGAAGTATCCGGGCAACGACGACATCATTCTTTACGTCCTCTGCCAGCTGTTCAAGCGCCCTGTCTTCGAATCCGAACTGCGTCTCGCCGGCGCAGCCTACCACGGAGGCCGGCCCGCGCAGCCGCAGGAGGTCGCCGAATGCAAAAAGCTTTTGAAGCGCTCCGGGAACGTGGTTCCAACGCAGGATGCCTACTATCCCCGTTCCGATTATCCCAACGAGATGGCCGACATAATGTCCGACATACTGATCGATTCCACCGACTCGTCGCACCTGGTACTCGTGACGAAACAGATGCGCCTTATTTGACTGACAATACTCTTTTATCGGCGTTGTCTTATCTCCGGTCCATGTCGCTGGATGAACTTGTGGGAGCCATACGCATCTTTCCGGGCGTTACGAGAAAGCACCCGATCCACGAGATAGTAGACCTTCTGCCTTTGAAAGACTTCCCTCAGGTGTTCGCCGCCGAGGGAGAGGATGCGGCAGCGATAGAATACGGAAAAGACTATCTTCTGTTCGCCGCCGACGGCATAATGAGCTCTCTCGTCAAATCGGACCCGTTCTACGCGGGATATTTCGCTGTGCTCGTCAACGTCAACGACATAGCGGCGATGGGCGGAAGGGCGATCGCGATGGTGGACGTCGTCTCCATGAAGAGCTCGAAGGTGTGCAACCAGATACTGCGCGGCATGGAACAGGGCGTGAAGAAGTTTGACGTGCCCATCGTAGGGGGCCACACCCACCCCGACAGCGACTTCGATTCTATCGAGATATCGATAATGGGCTCTGTGCCCAAGGAGGACATAATCCTCAGCTCCACCGCCGTGGAAGGGGACGACATAGTGTTCGTCGCCGATCTCGACGGTTTCCACCCCAAGAATCTCCCGTACGCCTGGGATACGACCACTTTGAAATCCGACGATGTCGTCCGAAAACAGATGGCCGCGCTCCCGAAGCTGGCATCCGAACACCTGGTGAACGCCGGCAAGGACATGAGCAATCCCGGGAATATAGGCACTTTGGGGATGATGTTGGAGGTCTCGTCCCTCGGGGGCACCGTGGACGTCTCGAGGATCCCGAAGCCCGGCAACGTCGGCCTGGTCCAGTGGTGCCTTTCCTACCAGGGGTTCGGTTTCGTGTTCTCCTGTCCGCCAGAGAATTCCGCACGGGTCATAGAAATCTTCGAATCCGTGGGGGCCGCAGGCGCGGTGGTGGGCAGAATCGACGGATCCAGAGAGCTTAAGCTTGAAATGGGCGGAGAGACCAGGGTGCTCTTCGACTTTTCCAAAGAAATAATCACCGGATGCCGCCCCAAAGAGAAAAAGTGAGAATCGGAGTGTTTGGCCGCATGGGTTGACACCGCATCCCGAATCAAGAGCCCTGTACCGTTCCTCGGCCCTGCAATCCCGCAAACGTCGGTAGCTCGGGGTAAGGCTGCTCCCGTCAGGACCTGACCCGGTTCCCCCGATTAGTGCGCTTCCGCGACCCTCCGGCCGCTTCGGACGCATGCTTCGACTCTGCAGGACAAGACCTCATTGTCCCGATACAGGCTTGAATGTTCAACGGGGCCGTCCCATGCTGTCACCCCAGCATATCGACGATTTCAGGTATAGGGCACGCCGAACTCCCCGGTCAAGCCAAACAGTCCACTAACGAACGACCAGATATTTAACCGCTTGTCACGCAGAAACGTTTCACAGTTCATTGTATTTCTTGTTGGAACCTTTGAATTTGTCCGCAGGATATCTGTTCCCGTTCTTGTAGACCTTGACTTCAAGCACCGAAGCCAGGTCTATATTGTTGGTCTGCGCGAACCTGAGGACGAAATACAGCACGTCCGCAAGCTCGTCGCATACTGCCTCCCGGCCCTCGCCGTCTTCCAATATCTCCCTGCACTCGGCCTCGTCCTTGAACCTGAATATCTCCAACAGTTCCGAGGCCTCGGTCGTGATGCCTATGGCGAGGTCCTTCGGGTTGTGGAACTGGTCCCAGTCCCTGTCCTCGCAGAACATCCGCACGACCGTCTTCAGCTCGTCCACTGTGGCCGTAGAATCCCGCATGGGGGAGGATATGCGGTGGCATGTTTACTTTTTTCCTTTTTTCAACCCCGATCCGCATGATTCCCGGCAATAGAGTTAAATACCGTGCTATATGTTAGCACGCAACTCGGAGAAAACCGAATGCTTGGAATAACCGACCCATATATCTGGGGGGCCTATGCGGCATGCATCCTCACGACTGCGTTCTGCATAATTTTCGGCCTCGTCAAAGGAAGAACGACAACTGCGGAAGAGGAGGAGGAGGAGGAGGAGGAAACCGATGACTGACGGAGTGAACCTCCTCGTCTTCGGCGTCATGGCCGCGCTGTTTGCGGTCGCCACCGCGGCCCTGGGTTATTTCGGATATAAGAACACGCGGAACAGCCAGCAGTTCATGCTGGGCCGGAACAAGACGGGCCCCGTGATCATTGCGTTATCCTACGGCGCCACATTCCTGAGCGCATCGGCGATAATCGGTTTCGGCGGACAGGCCGCGGTGCACGGGATGTCGATACTTTGGCTTTGCTTCCTGAACCTGTTCGTAGGCCTTGTGGTGGCCTTCATCGTGTTCGGCCCCAGGACCCGCAGGCTGGGCAAGAAGCTGGGAGCTTCCACGTTCGCCGACCTGCTGGGCAAGATATACAAGTCGAAGGGGATCCGCGCGTTCACCGCGGTCCTCATCATACTGATGATGCCCATATACTGCGCGGCGGTTCTGAAGGGGGCGGTCAATTCGCTTTCCGTCATCACCGGCCTGACGCAATACTACGACGTCCTGCTGGTCGTGCTGGCCCTCGTCGTAGCGCTTTACGTCGTCTACGGAGGAATAATCGCCGTGATGTACAACGATGCGTTGCAGGCGGCCATACTATTCATCGGAATGGCCGTGATACTGATTTTCACGTACGCGATGTTCGGCGGGGTGTCGTCTGCCAACGGACAGCTGACGAACCTCTGGGACGCAGGCGTGATCCAGCAGCTTGGCACGCTCGAGGGGGCCAGGGGATGGACAAGCTTCTCGGAGTTCGGCAGCTCCGAATGGATGCTCGTGGTGACCACGTTCCTCATGGGCGTGGGCATAGGCTCTCTGACCCAGCCGCAGCTCGTCGTCAGGTTCATGTCCGCCAAGGACGACAGGGTCCTTTACAAATCGCTGACGATAGGCAGCATCTTCATGCTCGTCGTCGTAGGCGCCGCATACACCGTGGGCCCTCTGAGCAACATATATTTCGCCAACGAGTACGGCATGGGTTCGTTCGAGTACATAAAGAGCCTGGGCCTCGGGACCGATTTCATAATACCCCAGTTCCTCTCCGAGATATTCAGCAATACCACGTTCGGCGACGTTTTCATCTCGCTGTTCCTGCTCGCCCTGATATCCGCCGCGATATCCACACTGAGCGCGCTGATGCACACGATAGGCGTTGCCGGGGGATATGACCTCTTCACTCTGGCGAGGGGGCGTTTTTCGAAAGATGAGAGGGACTCGCAGTCTATCAGGGTGAACAGGATATTCACCATGATAATGCTGGTAGTCGTGGTGGCGTACTGTTACGTGATGCCCAAGGACGTAATCGCCAAGGCCACGTCCGTGTTCATGGGCCTCACGGCCGCGGCGCTGTTGCCGGCGTTCGCGCACGCCCTGTACTCCAAAGCCCCGAACACCAGGGCGGCCATCGCGAGCATGGCCTCGGGGACCGTGACATATATGGTCTGGGCGCTGTTCATCAACTCCGGGACTGCCAGCTTCCTGCCTGTCTGCAAGCTGCTCACCGGCAGCGCGGTGCTGTTCCCCGGCTCGGCCATAGCGGGAGTGGACGCGATAATCGTGGCCCTGCCGATCTCCATACTGGCGATGCTGTTCGTGCTGGTGGCCGATAAGATATCGGTCAGGTCGGATGCGGAGGCGTCAAACCTCTAACTCCCAGAAACCCTTTATATCCACTTTTATCGACTTGGCAGTGTTCTCGAGGTGCTGCAGATCGTCGTCGTCCATTGTGAACTCGAGGGCGGAGATGATGCCGCCGATGTGCGAAGAGCGGGTGACGCCCACTGTCGGTATCGCCCCGCGCCCTATGCTCCATGCTATAGCGATCTGCGAGTCCGAGACGCAGTAGCTGTCTGCCAGCTTCTCCATTTCCGCCTTGAGGGGCGAAAGCGCGTTCATGACCTGCTGGTTGTAGATGCGCCCGCGATATGTACCCGGGTCGAAGAGCGAGGAACTGGAATACCTCCTGGTGAGGGCGCCCTGCTCGAGCACCATGTAAGCGAAGAACAACGCATTGTTCTCTCCGCACCAGTCGATTATCCCCTCATCCCTCTCCTCATGGCTGATGATGCTGTAGTGGTTCTGGACATAGGCTAGGGAATGTCCCGCCTTCTCCAGTATCCTCTGGGCCCGGATTATCTGGTCCAGATTGTGGTTTGATACCCCCACGTTCTTGACCAGCCCCTCGTCCAGGAGGGGGATGAGCTCTGCCGTCCATTTGTTCACGTCGGCGGGGGTCTGGACCCCGTAGAAGTCCAGAACGTTGGTTCCGAGGGCTTCCATGCTGTTCATTGCGGACCTGCGCAGGGCCTTCTTGGTCTGAAAGCCGGAAGGCATGAATTTGGTGGAGAACCTGACCGACTTGTTGGTCCTGCTCGCATAGCCGAGCGCGGTCTCGCTCGTTCCGAAGGCAGGAGATGTGTCGAAGAGATCTATGCCCTGGGCCGCCGCCTGCCTAAAAATATAGCTCAGCTCGTTGGAGGAGAGGTTGCTTCCGTACATCTGGCCGCCGCCGTTGATACCGCCGCCCCAGGCGGCCGTCCCGATGCCCACGGGAGATATGTCCATCCCTCGGAACCTTATGCCTCTCACGGATACCCGTATATGTTCCTGGATTATAACTGATACGTAATTCGGTCTTTGGCATCCGCCATGTTTAGATAAATTGACGGTATAGCCGAGGGCATGGATATGGCAATGGAGCTGAGGAACGTCTCCGTGGTAAGAGACGGGAAGCGGATACTGGATTCCGTCAGCCTCGATATCGGCGTCTCCGAGAACGTTGCCGTCATAGGCCCGAACGGATCGGGAAAGACGACGCTCATCAAACTGTTGAGAGGCGACATACACCCCTACTACGACGAGGACTGCCCCGCGGAGATGAGGATATTCGGCGAGAAGATCTGGTCCATCTACGACATTCGGAGCCGTATGGGCGTGGTCTCTATGGACCTTCAGGGTATGTTCGACAGTGAAACACTGGTCGGGGACGTCATAATGTCGGGATACTTCAGCAGCCTGGACATTTTCCGGAACCATGAGGTCACCGACGAAATGCGCTCCGGGGCCGCCAGGGCGGCCGAGTACATGGGCGTGGACCATCTGATCGGCAGGGACCTGTCCGGCCTTTCGCTGGGAGAGATGAGGCGTACGCTCATCGCCAGGGCGCTTGTCACCGCCCCCGAAATGCTCGTGCTCGACGAGCCCATGACGGGCCTGGACATCGTCATGAAATCCAGATTCAGGAAGATGTTCGACATCATGACGGAAACGGGAGTGAGCATCGTCATGATAACCCACGACCTTACGGACATCCCGGTTTCCTTGAACCGCATAATCATGATCAAGGACGGGAAAGTGTTCGCTGACGGTCCGAAAAAGGACGTTCTCACGTCCGAGGCCGTCAGCAGGCTTTTCGATGAACCTATTAATGTACAGTGCGATAACGGGATATATTCAATGAGGATGGACGAGTGACGAGGTATATCTGTTCCGAATGCGGGAGCGAGATCCCGTGCGTTTCGGATTTCTGCTACCAATGCGGCAGCCTGAGAAGCAAGGCGTTCAGGATAGACGAAGGCGGCGAGATGGAGGACGGGGAGGTCCCCTGCCCCAACTGCGGAAAGCCCATAGAGAAGGACGCCAAGTTCTGCAGGCACTGCGGGATCGAGACCGGTTCCTTCCCGGCATCCGGCATCCCGGCCGCGCCTCATGTGTTTTCGCCGATGGTACTGAGGAAGAACGGCGCCCTCGCCATGGGTCTGGCTTTCCTCTTCGGGTTCCTCGGGATATATGGGCTCGGCCATCTGGTGCTGAAGAAATGGTCCAGGGGGATTATGTTCCTCTCCATGTCCGCGGTGAATTGGTACATATACATAGCGACGGGAAACCTGGTGACGGTGGTGATGCTGATCTCCCTCTTCATCTTCTTCAGGCAATCCATGGAAGTGACGGTCCTGGCCTACGGGAGGGAATGACACGTCCGACGACTGGGCCGAGAAATACCGCCCCCGGACGCTGAAGGACGTACTGGGGAACCCGGGTGCGGTCAGCGAGCTGAAGGCCTGGGGCGAGTCTTGGAGGGACGGGGTTCCCGAGAAAAGAGCCGTTGTCCTGATAGGACCGCCGGGAATCGGAAAGACCTCCGCCGCCCTCGCCCTCGCATCTGATATGGGGTGGGGTACGGTTGAGATGAACGCTTCCGACCAGCGCACGGGGGAGGCGATAGAGGACATCGCTCTGAGGGGGGCGATGTTCAACACCTTCACCGCCGGCGGAGAATATCTCAAGACCTCGGACGGCGGCAGGAAGCTCATAATACTGGACGAGGCCGACAGCCTGTTCGGCCGCCAGGACAGGGGGGCCATGCCCGCCATCGTCAAACTGATAAACGAGACGAGACAGCCCGTGGTCCTGATAGTCAACGATTTTTACGCTCTCAGCAAAAAAAGCTCTTCGATAAAAACGAGGACGCTGCAGATCTCTTTCAAAAAGCCCACTTCGGTATCGATATCCAAGACACTCAGGAAAATCGCCGAAGGAGAAGGTTTCAGGATCGACCCCATGGCCGTGGAGGCCATAGCGGACAATGCACACGGCGACATGAGGGCTGCGGTGAGCGACCTCCAGTCCATCGCCGAGGGGAAGTCCGTCGTGACCGGCAGGTCGGCGGAAGCACTATCGGAGAGGGACAACCGCACCTCCATGTACGACATGGTCTACACCATATTCAGAAAGAACGACCCGGCCGGGTCCAGGAGGGCACTCCTGGACTCGGACACGGACCCCGAGAACGCCATAATATGGGTGGATGAGAACATGCCCTACGAATACACCGACAAAGGGGACCTTGTCAGGGGCTACGAGAAGCTGAGCCGCGCCGACATACACCTCGGCAGGGTCCGTAGACGTCAGTACTACGGGCTGTGGTCATACGCCGGCGACATGATGACCGCCGGGGTGGCGACGGCCAGGCATTCCAACATGTATTCCGGGGGAAGGATCCGTTTCCCCCAGTACCTTATGAAGATGTCCCGCAGCAGGGAGGTGCGCGGCACCAAAAAGGCAGCATGCCTCAAACTCGCAGTCTACATGCACACATCCACGAAGCGCGTGGAGCTGGACATCCTGCCCTACATCAGGGAGATCGCATCCGCGGACCGCGGGTTCAGGACGTCCCTGGTCAGAAACGCGGGGCTGGACTCGGAGGAGCTGGCTTTTCTGATAAGGAAGAAGATCGATTCCCCGGAGGTCGTCGATGCCGTGGCCGCGGCAGCGCCGGGGCCCTATAAGAGATCCGACCCGGGGGCACCGATGCTCGAGGACGAGTATCCGGAGGTCCCCGAGCCTGTGAAAAGAACCGTGGAAGAAAAACCCGCCCCCAGGGGGGCCCAGAAAAATCTTTTCGATTTCTGAGGCGACCATGGACCCCGAATACAAAGCACTGCTCGAAAAACAGCAATACCGCATCTGCGGAGACCATGCGGCCGTGAAGCTGTGCCATTGGGCGAAAGAGTCCATAACCGGGAGGAGGCATTGCTACAAGCAGGATTTCTACGGTATCGTGAGCCACAGGTGCCTGCAGATGACACCGGCCATCAACGAATGCAGCCATCAATGCTCTTTCTGCTGGCGCGTCCAAGGGAGAGATTATGAGGTCAAGGACTGGATGGAGCCCAAGGAGATGCTCGACTGCCTCATAGATCGGCAGCGCATGCTCATCATCGGGTACAAAGGCGACCCGAGGGTCACCCCCGAAGCTTTCGAAGAGGCAAGCAACCCGGACCAGGTGGCCATTTCCCTGGCGGGAGAGCCCATCACATATCCGTACCTTTCCGATTTCTTCAAAGAGTGCCACGGCCGCGGAATGACGACATTCCTCGTTACCAACGGCACATACCCCGAAAGGCTGGAAGCGCTGGACGAGCTGCCGTGCCAGCTTTACGTCACGGTCGCCGCCCCCGACCGGCAGACGTACGTCAGAGCCTGCAGGCCCAAGATAGACGACGGATGGGAGCGTATCCTGAAGACGCTGGAGCTCATGCCTTCGTTGGACACCAGGACCGTCGTTCGGCACACGCTTGTGGACAGCATCAACTTCTTCGACCCCGAAGGATACGCCAAATTGGACGGGATCGCGGACCCGGACCTCATCGAACCCAAGGGCTATGTTTTCGTCGGAGGTTCAAGGCAGCGCCTTTCGATGTCGAACATGCCATCGTTCGAAAGAATACTGGACTTCTCGGTGGAACTGGGAAAACTCATGGGAATGGAGGTTCTGAAGGAACGCGACGACAGCAGGGTCGTGCTTCTCGGTACTCCAGGCATTGAGACGGACATAAGGAAGGTCTGCGCCGGCAGGTTCGCCACCGGACCCGGGAACGGTCTCTGACGCGGTCGGCCCAGGTCGCAGAAAGTCGTTCACAAGCCTTGCTGTGACCTGTCCACGTCGGGCGCCGGCCCCTTCCCGATATCGTTGGAGCCCTTGGGGAAGGATACTGTGTCCTCGATTCCGAGTTCTTTTGACACTCCGTCGCATCGGGCCGCACCCTCTTCTCTGCAGGCGGAACAGCATATGAAGAGACTCGTTTCGAGCTGCCCGAGCATCTCTCTGTTCCCGCGGACGAACGAAGCCATCGTCCTGTCCGGCCTTCCAGCGAAAAGACCGGTGCCCAAGGGTATACGCTCGCAGCCAGAGAGTCCCGGGGGGACCTCTCTTCCGATATTGAACGCCTCGGCATCCAACCGACCGGCTATATGGAGCGCTGTTTTCTTCGTGTTGCCGAATCCCGATGAGAACAACACAGCCGTCTTTTTCATACCGTAGGCTCTGCGGCGCCTCAGACGGCGCCCTTTATCCTCGAGATATATTCATCGACGCCGGGCATAACGCCCTTCCTCAGCTGCTTTCTGATGCCGGAGAAGAACACCGCATCCTCGATACCCATCTCCTTGGACACTTTTTCGCACTGGGCAACGGCCTCCTCATCTCTGAATGCGCAACACAGAAACAGTCCGACCTTCCTCCCCTCGAGCTGCCCTTTGTTATGCTGGACGAAGGACGTGACGAGCTTGTTCGGCTTTCCGCCATAGACGCCGGAGCCAAAGATGACACGTCCGAAACGTGAAAGGTCGATGATGGACTGGTCCCTGAGATCGAAAATGTCAGCCCCCAGTTCTTTGGCTATGTAGTGTGCGGTCTTTCTCGTGCTGCCGAGCTTGGATGCGAATATTACGACGGTCTCTGTCATAGTCTCAGAACTTCCTGCCGAGGGCTTTGGCCTTCTCGAGTATCCCGCGGTCTTTAGACGCGGCGTCCTTGTCCCCCAGGTCCTTGAACGTGAGGGTCCCGATTGGTGCTCCGCCGAAATATTTTTTGAGAACGTGGTTCATGTGGTCGGCCTGGACCTGGGAGTCTTTGTCATCCGAGCCGCACGTGACCACGGACACGACCTTTTTCCCTGCGGGGATATTGCTTCCGTTGGGCCCGATTCCGGAATACAGACGGTCCTCGAACACACGGTACTGGGCACAGGTCTGGCCGAAGTACAGCGGGGATGTGAGGATGAGGCCGTCGCACTTCCTTATGCTCTCGATGAGCTCCGAGATGTCGTCCCTCATGATGCATCTGTCGTTCTTCTTGCAGTAATTACAGGCTTTGCAGGGATTGAGCGCCAGGTCCTTGATGTGGACGAACCTGACCTTGTTACCCTTCTCCTCTGCGCCCTCCGCCACTGCTCTGGCGATGGTCTCCGAATTGCATCCGGTCCTCGGACTGCTGATGATTGCGATGATCTCTGACATTTTGTTTCTCCTCTCAGCCTCGCCCTGACAGATAGGTAATGATTTAATATTCTTTTGATACTATGAGCAGGCATGACGGATCAGCCTCGTTATGACTGTGCGGCGGACGCCACGATGTCGGTTATCGAAGGCAGATGGAAGACCACTATCCTCTGCCTGCTGGTCAGTCACGGCACCCTTCGCTTCTCGGAAATCAGAAGAATGATACCTCCCATCTCGCCACGAATCCTAACGAAACAGCTTCGGGAGCTGGAGTCCGACGGCGTTGTCGACCGTGTCGTGTCCGGGGATCGGCCATCCAGGGTAGAGTACTCCCTGACCGACAGGGGCCGCTCGCTCGGCCCGGTCTTGGAATGCCTGGCAAAATGGGGCATCGAGAACATGTTCAGAGAAGTGCTTCAGCCCGAATGATCTCTGCCTGCCGCGAAAAACTTCCGCGGCCCGTTTTAATAGATGCATTCCCATGATACTTTGATAAGATGGGCTATAGGGTAGACATAATAAGCACCGAGAGAGTACGGGAATTGAAAGAAAAATACTCCGGAAGGAATTTCTTCACATCCAAAGCGGACATATGCGGGGTCTGTTTCCAGCTCTACACGGAAAACCGCGGGTACATCGAAATGTGGACCGAGAACTTCTATGCCATGGGCGACCACGTCCGCTCTCACGCCCGCGCGTACGAAGTCTCGGACCCGGAAGAGGATCCGCATGTGGACTACGACCCTCTGTCGTCAACAGTTTTCATCTTCAACTTCGACTATTACGGATGGGTCAAGAGCATCGCCCTGGGGGTGACGGGAAATCTCTTGGAGGACGTCCACGGTATCTATTCGATCCACGGGGCCGTCATCGATGCGGACGGTTCCGGTGTCACACTTATCGCGCCTTCGAAGACAGGGAAGACCACTCAGTCCTGGGGACTGTTGAGGATGCCCGACGCGCATCTGATTTCCGACGACTGGTATTTCGTCGTCCTGGGAAACGGGAGGCCGACGGCACTGGCTTCCGAGAAGAACTGCTACATCGATGCGGACATCGGAGACGTGTGGGAGGAGTACAGGCCGCTGGTCGCATGCACCGAGTTCGACAACAAGGGAAGGTGTGTGGCGAACATCAGATGGGTCCGCGGCGAATCTTCCGTGATACCCTCAACTTCCGTGAGGACGGTCGTCTTCCTGAAGCGCGACGGTTCCGACCCGGTGCTCCAGACCGAGCTTGACACAGAATCCGCAATAGATTACATGCTTCGGAACGACCTGTGCAACCCTCATCAGCTTATCCGTACCGGAGACAAGATAAAGCTCAGGACGGATTTCCTGAGGAAATATTTCGACAGCTGCAGGATCTTCCTGGTCAACACCACAACTCCCCCCGAGGAAACCCAGGAGAGGATAAGGAAGCTCATAGCCTTAAACCGTCCCGGAATTTAACCGGGATGCGATGTGCCAGATACAGAGATTGCTCGTTTACCTCGCATGCATAGGCGGATACCTCGACACCTGCGGACGCTGCTTCTTCGAGTGCGGTCCCGAACTCCTCGTGCATCTCATAGTTGGGAGAGAAATAATCGGCGCGGGACATCTGGACCACGAATACGACCGATGCGCCGTACCCCTCGGAAATACAATGTGCCAGACCTTTTAGGTGCTTGACGCCTCTTTCCGTGGGGGCATCGGGGAAAAGAACCTTTCCGTCCTTTTCCAGGGTCACGCCCTTGACCTCGGAGAATATCTTTCTGCCGTTCTCCTCTATGTAGAAGTCAAATCTGGAATCTCCGTGCCTCGCCTCTCTTTTCACAGATATCCCGCCGCCGTAGATTCTGCCCTGCGACAGGGCTTCGGCGTACACCGCGTTGGGGGCCTGGGAATCGATGTTTATGAGAATGTCCCCCTTGTATGCGGAAACCAGGTCGTAAGCGGTCTTCCTCCTTAGGTCGTCCGAATGTGCCAGTATGACTTCTGCACCGGGAACTAGTATCTCTTTGCATCGCCCAGTGTTCTTCACGTGGCATATCACTTCATCCCCACCCAGTTCAGCTCTGGCTATGAATCTGTTGGGGCGTTCGATGAACTTCGCCCTCACGGTCTCCGAATATATCATCTGATCCAGCCGAGAATAGAGATCTCTTTCCTGGGCTTCACGGGAGTCGGGCCCGAGGGCTTTCCCAACGTTATGGCGGCCAGATATGTGTAGTCGTCCGGAACGCCCAAGTCTTTTCTGAAGCCTGTATCGCGGCCGAGGCCCTGTGCGAATCCTACATAACATGTGCCAAAGCCCAAAGAGTGGGCAGCCAGCATTATGTTTTCTGCCGCTATGGAACCGTCCTCCACGGGCTCCACGGCCTCCGGGGAGGCGAATATGAATATCTGGACGGGAGAATTGAAGAAAATATTGTAATCTTCCCGGGACAGCATGTCGATCACGCGCTCGTTGGGATCGCATTTCAACCTCTCGCCTTCCATTCTGAGATTCTTCGCTCTGTCGGAGTATTCCTTTGCCTTCTCCTTGTTCTCGACCACGGCGAAGGCCAGAGCCTGCCTGTTCATTGCGTTCGGGCCTCGGAATCCGGCCTTCAGAAGCTCTATGATGGTTTCTTCGGGCACTTTCTCTTCGGTGTATTTGCGTACCGATACGCGGGTGTTGATATTCTCGAGGACGGGGTTCATGGCACGGTAATGTCGATGGACGTAAAAACTGATTGTCCTGTCCGGAAGGGTGCGAGAAGGCGCGGAGGGAGGGATTCGAACCCCCGGGGCGAGATGCCACCGGTTTTCAAGACCGGCGCCTTAGTCCAGGCTGAGCTACCTCCGCTAGGACAAATAATAATGACTCCGTATTTAATTGGAACTCTCTCTTTTACGAATGATGCGCTTCCCAGTTGAAAGATTTCTCTTTTCGGCCGCAGCTCGATAGTAAGCGGAGGTGGTCACGCCTTGTCGGCCAATTGCCTGTTTTCTGCAGGCCATATCCTATCGCTGTACGATGTGAACACCGTGAACCAGACGGACTCCATGATCAGGGAAACGGCACAGGGCACCGCCGCCTCCGTCATGCCCGCCAGCAGGACCATGCAGAACGACACCGCCATCCCGGAGTTCTTCCATACGGAAAACAGGACGTACGCAATTCCGCTGTCGCGGTGGGTTCCCGATTTTTTAAGGACGTATGCGACCGCGCCGCCGAGGACGAATATCTTGACGAAGCATGCTATGACGACCCATACCACCATGTCAATTTCCGATATGATGTAATCTCTGTTGGAGCCGAATGCCAGGAACATCAGCATGAACATCATGATGTTGATGAACACAATCTTTCCGCGACGGGGTAGCGAAAAGCGTTTCAGGACCTGAGACGCGATAATAGGTATCGCTATGAAGAGGATGATATATCTGAATATCTCGAGGGGGCTGACTGCCGAGCCCAGGAAAGCCCGGGTCATCAGGGGCGTAAGTGCCAGCGCAAAAATGTATATCGCGCCGGTCATCAGGACCGTCGCTTTTGTGTCGCCTTTGAGATAAAGTGAAGCGGATACGACCGATACCGCCGAAGGGACGGAAGCGAGCATGACCCAGCCATACCAAATCGCGGTGCTGTGAGGGATGAACAGAGACCCTATCAGTATCGTAATGCCGGAGTTGACGACAAAACAGCATATTATCCCCCAGAATATCGGCTTCCTGTAGCTTTTGATATCATCTTTTCTGAAAGTCAGCCCTTCGAGGGAGACGCTCATCTGCAATATGAGGACGATGATCATCATCGTCGATGCAGCCTCGCCGACCGAACCGAAAAGAAGTGCTGCTACGAACCCAGCAGCTATCCAGATTTTCAAATCCCCGAGGACGTCGACGAGTGCCATCGTGATATGCCAGAACTATGTTGGATTTATTCCTTATCATCATTATTTTGCAAGGCATTCTGTGATGTCGGAACCGAGTTTCGAAACGAATTGAATTTCTCTTCTTTGTTTTCGGGCGCGGCGGCGGACCGTAGGAATTTGTCACATGTACAAGGTAGCCGGACATAATAGTCTAGGTGGATTAGTGCACATATCTGCAGGTAATGAGAATTCCACAATCGGCAGGAATCGACCTCCGTCCGCCTCAGGTCGAAATATATGCTCCATCCTTTGGGAATATGCTGAGACGGCGGAACGTTGTTAATTCGTAAAGTTGACACGTCGCCGTGCTGAAGATAGCCCCTTAGCTCATCATATGTATTCACCGTGATGCCACCGACATCGGCAGAGATGAAGAGCGGTCGCTCAGGGATGCCATAAGGGACGAGGGATGCATTCCAACAATCTGCTATGGAGACAATTTCCATGAAGACCCCTTCGCAAAAGCATCATATTATCTTCACCGGATTGCCACCTGTCATCCGTTCGTTGAAGGTAATAAGCGTACGGCCTTCATGACTGCCGCAACCATCATCTATTACGACACTGAATTTATGATCGAAAACATCACTGAAGAGAACGACATATTCGTCAGAGCCGCAGCGTCGGGTGAATTAAATGAAGAAGAAATAGAGAAGTGGTTAAGGAATCACGTCACTCGCTCAAAGATTTGAGCGCGCTGCCATAATATGATGTCAGCTTGCGGATTGAAACAGCATCCAAACCAGACTCTTCATCTTTTATGAATAGACTGACCGGAGCTTCGAAAGACATCTCTGGATCCAAACGCAGGTAATGCGGCGCAATATTGGTGCACGACTCGCTACTGCTCATCGTGACGAACACAATCCTGTCATTCTGCTCCATCTTTCTCACCTCCGACGTATTTGGTTAACCAACCATCGCTGACTATTGCTACGTTGCAGGCAATACTTAAATTATCGCCCCTTATGGCATCTATTATGGCTTTGAATTTAAAGTAACTCTTAAGATTTTTGCTTTCCACCAAAGCAACTATCGATTCGTCAGTTATGTTTTCAACCCTCTGCGTGGTTGGAGGCTCGCCAAACCGGGGCAGCGCTGGCACGACATTAAGGCGGTCCATAATCTCCTTTCTGCTTCCGACAATGGCCAGAGGATCGAAAGGCACCTTGCATTTCATCTCGCGGTCTGCATCTTCCCTGATTTTCCAGATAAACTCTTCGAGATCTTCATTGAAATCTTTCATGATCGGAAGTCCCAAATCGATTGATTCCTTCCGGCCTATTGTGTATCTATGATGGGAAAAACTAGTGAACTTATCCACGATCCTCTGGATTTCTTCCTTATCCTCCATGTGGGTCTCCAAGAGCTTTATGGCTATCGACTTTATGAGAGTCATACTCTTCTTTACGATGCCGATATCGGTAGGTTTCAATTCGGCAAGAAGCGCTTTCGATGCCTCGATTCCAAACAACCTGTCGGAAACTCCGAGATCCTCCTTTAGAAAATTAAGAAACGAACTTACATCTTCAGTGGAAAACTGCCTATTCTGTCCGGGAGATCCATTGGAAAGATTCATCTGCATGTCAATCGGGCCGAGACAGGAGAATGGATGCATCACGATTTCGTCGGCACCCAGCGCAAATACTGTGGCCGCATTCTGTGCTGCGAAGGGGATCAGAACTCCGATCTTGCCAAACCTCTCGCGAAGAAGATTTACTATCCTCCATGCTGTTATCGGGTCTCCGCCTTCACTGGATATCAGGAGATCCACTTCTTTTATTTCCCCGGTATATTCTTCAGATGCTCACAGAAATCGGGTATGACATCCATGCTGATGGACCCGCCGCTTGAATAACGCCTGCTGGTCATATATGTTATGAGGGGCCTTCCGCTTATCTTCTCGATCCTTTTGTACAATTCTGTCCGACTGTCATGCCCCATGGTGTAGCATCGCCCTAAGCGGATATAACCCTAACTTACGTTCAGATTGTTGCGTATGATGATCACATAGAAACGACTGCAAAAAAATTCCACGGTAGATTGAAACCGCAATCACTTGGAAAACAAAATAGCTATCCAAAAATGATTCGAAATCCTCACGCCATGTGCCGGAAACAAACTCTCTTAGGACAGACCTCATCGATATAAAAGCGTGGGACGGCAAGAAACGCCTCCCGATTCTTTCAAAATCAATACCCGGGGCGGTTGTCGTGGGAATCAATCTTTGCCGAAGAACTTTTTTGCGTCTGCGATAGGGTCGTCTGTCAGACGGGCGTCCAGGTCCGAGGCGTATCTGGCTGCGCGCTTGTCCATTATCACGCACATCCCTCTGTCAGTCTCCGTGCGTATCAGGCGGCCTATGGCCTGTTTTATCTTCCTGGTGGCGGGGGCCTCGCTGACGAACCTCCATCCCGAGCCCTGTCCGAATCTGGAATCGTAAAGCTCCGAGAGCGCGTTGCCCTCCAGGGACGGCGGGGGATACGGTATTCCGATTATCACCGCAAGAGACAGCTCTTCTCCGGGGAAGTCCATACCTTCCGCTATCGAGCCTCCCATCACGCTGAAAAAGACTCCGTCTCGACCCTTCTTGAATTGTGCCAGCTCCTCCATTGTACGGCGCGGTTGACCAGAATGCTCCCAATACATCGGCCGGGTTATATCTCGTTCGAGGAACGGCCGCATCTTGTTCATCGTGCCGTAAGAAGTGAAAAAGACCAGGGTGTTTTTGTTCACCGCATTGCACAGTTTGGCGGTCCTGCGCTCTATCCTCGAGAATATGCTCGGGTCTTTCTTCATCTCGTCGTACTTGGTTGTGACGTCGTTCATGTATACGACCAGGCGGTTCTCTTTCGGGAACGGCGAAGGATAGGTCTTCGCCACCGTTCCGGCGGGAAGGCCCATCGTCTTGACGTACTGTTCGAGCGGACGCAGTGTCCCGGACATATGCACTCCGCCGTCGAGTCCCCTCATGAATTCGGAAACGTCGGTGGGCTCCACGCATGCCGCGTAAAGGTATTCGCCTTCGTCGCTTGCCTTTATGGATTTTATGTAGTTGCCGCCGGTGGCCCCCAGCCAGCTCTGCAGAGAGATGGCCAGCGTATCGATGTCGGACACTTTGCGCTCGTCGCTCTCCGAAAGCAGTACTGTCCTCTCGGAACCTATATCGGCCATGTTGTTTATGGCCACATCGAGGCTTTTGTCGCTTATTCCGTATTTCAGGGAAAGACCCTCTTTTAGGACATCGTTTTTCACTACCGCTTCCCTCTTTCCGAGTTCGAGCTTTTCTGAGGCTGTCTTCTTGATGATCGCTTTTATTTGTTTCAGAAAATCCTCTAGCTTGATGCCTTCGCCGACGGAGGTCGCCCTGAACGTAGTGCATTCGTCAATCGCGGCATCGACCATCCTTACGGATATCCGGAAGCTCTCCTGCTCCCGCGCGGCATCGATGATGTTGTGGGCCTCGTCCACTATGACGACGATATCCTTGCTTTCCGCATCCATGTTCCCCATGAACGTATCACGGATGTTGTCCGAGAGGATATGGATGTACGGCGCGACTATGACGTCGGCGGACCTCATGATCATCTTCTTGGCCTCGTAGGGGCAGACGCCTCTGGCTTCGCAATAGTTGTCGAGCTGGTCGGACGTGGGGAACTGGGTCCTGCAGTAGTCCCATACGGCGTCGATCATCTGATTGGTCCGCCCGTAATATTTGCATCTGTCTCCTTTTCCCCGTTTCCGGCTCTCGCAGAGGGATGAAAGAACGTTGGCGGGAAGAGACTCGTTCCTGAACAGAAGGCAGGAGCGGCCCCTGCCCGTTATCGGAAGTCCGGTGACGGGCCTTATTCTGGATATGGCCTTGAGCTCGCTCATCACCTGGTTGCTCTGAGATACGGTGCGGGTGAGGTAGACCACCTTCTTTTTCCTGGGCACGGCGTGCTCCAGCGCAGCGGACAGGGATACGATCGTCTTTCCGGTTCCCGTGCCGGATTCCATGACGATATGGCGCGAACCGTCGAGGCATTCCCTTATATCGCTGATGATCGACATCTGCCCGGGGCGCGGAACATAGGGCAGGTAAGGCGCATCTTTATTCTCGGTCTCGGCCAAAACGGGCGCCGGTTCCGTCAACTCACGATTGAAAACGTCTTCGACCCGAGGGAGACAGCTCTGTGCACTGACGGCATCTTCGCACAGCCGGGTGCCGCATATGCGGCAGCGTTCGGCTCCCGGAAGGTTCAGGCTCTTACAGCGTCTGCAGAACAGGCCTTGCATGAATCTGGTAATGCCCTTCCCGTTATAACCGTTCCCCGGGGTGCCCCGAAAACTCTAAAAGTGCGACGGTACGGGTCATTCCTCGTCGTTGTCGGCAAATTTCAACGTAGCGTCGCCGACGTTAAGCTCAAGGGCTCTGAGGAGATGCTTTTCCGCTTCCTCGGTCTCGTCCATCCTCATGAGCACCTCGGAGACCTCCCTGTGGATCTGTATCAGCAGGTCCCTGGTCTCGGAGCGGTGGAACGAGAGCATGACCTCGAGCACCGCTATCGCGGCCTCGTAATCCCTTACCGCGTCTTCGAACTCTTCGTCGTCCGCCTCCGAATCGCCTCTGGAAACAAGCGCGAATATCAATCCCATCTCGTCGTCCAGCGCGTTCTCCCCCATCAACTCCTGGCAGATCGATATCGAACGGTCGTAGCGTTCGACCGCTTCGTCGTTCCTGCCCATCTCCTGTTCTGCCTGCCCCATGAGGTTGAGGGCTTCCACATAACGGTTCCTCGACCATGCGTCTGTCTTGCTGAAAAGCATCCTCTCCGCCTTGTCGAAAAACGGCGCCAGTTTCTCCGGGTATCCTTCGTCCAAGAGGTCTTCGGCGCATGATATGCACATCCTGACGATCCCCTTCTCGTCAAAATGCCTGGATTTCGGACCGAGCTCATGCAGACGCTCGGATGCTTTCGAATAGTCCTCGGCCATGCCCGCCGCGCCGTCGGAGGTCCGAAGCTCGCCCCTGGACACGTAGACCTTGACGTACGTCCCGGCGTCCACCGGCTCGCCCAGCGACCCCATGAGGCCCATCACCTCCTCGGCTTCGTCGAAGTCGGTCATGGCAGATGTGAAAGAATCCATCATCGAGAGCACGCACCCCCGGTTCACGTAGGCCTCGAGGCGCTGCTCGTTGGTCCCGCCTTCCTCGCATTCGTCGACCTTTCCATTGTAATCTTCGAGTGACTCCTCGAGGTGCCTGTCCGACCTGCTCATCGTCCTGCATGATGGCGGAGGATGCTAAAAAGCATTGCAATCTCCGCGGTCCCGAAGGGAAGTTATTGTCCCTTCTGCAGAAGCTTTTATTAGGTCGTCGCGTTGCATTCAGACATGACCCAAAAGAAGGTCGTCGCAATCCATGACATATCGTGCTACGGGAGATGTTCCCTCACCGTAGCGTTGCCCATCCTCTCGGCCGCCGGCATAAACACCCCCGTAATCCCGACTGCCGTTCTTTCCACGTATGTGGGGCCTTTTCCCAACTTCACGTATCGGGACATGACTGAGGACATCATGCCGGTAGTTAAACATTGGAAGGACATGGGGTTCGAATTCGACGCCGTATACACCGGATTTTTAGGCTCCAAGGACCAGGTGGACGTCGTCAGAAAGGCGATCGCAATGATCAGGGGGCCCGAAACGAAAGTGTATGTGGACCCCGTCATGGCCGACAACGGAGTGCTTTACTCCACGTTCGGCCCTGACTTTCCGCCCGAGGTGCGCAAACTCTGCGGAGATGCCGATATCATCATGCCGAACATCACCGAACTGACGCTGATGCTCGGCGAGCCGTACAGGGAAGGCCCCTACACCGAGGGATACATAATGGACCTGCTCCGCAAGTCCGAGGCGCTCGGGGCTAAGAAGGTCGTGCTCACAGGCGTGTATTTCGACGAAGAAGAACTTGGGACCGCGGCATACGACTGCGGGACCCACGAGATGCAATACGTCATGAAGAAACGTATCCCCGGATACTATCATGGCACCGGAGATATCTTTGGCTCGGGCCTCGTCGCCGCCCTGGTACACGGATGGCCTCTCCCCGACGCCGTGGACATAGCCGAGGACCTTACGATATCCAGCATCAGGAAGACCGTCGACGACGGAGAGGACGTGAAGAACGGGGTCAACTTCGAATCCAGCCTCAGCGGGTTCGGCGCCAGAGTCTCCCGGGTCAGAGGTCACCGCACTATAACCGGAAAGGAGGACGTGTCGAAGGTCAGCACTATGGCATCGGAGATCTGGCACGAAGCATATGCCGACATGGTGGATGAGGAACAGACAGAGTACATGCTTGAAAAATTTCTGTCGCCGGAATCTATCGGGAGGCAGATCTCCGAAGGAACCGTATATGAGTTCATCACCGAGGGAGGCGAGGATGCGGGCTTCATCGCTTACAAAAAAGACGGAGAAAGGCTGTTCCTCAGTAAATTCTATATCAAGAAGGAGTACAGACGCTCGGGTCTGGCCGCCCATTCCATGCGCCATATAGCCGATGTCGCCGAAAGGATGGGGCTAGGGTCCGTCTATCTGACGGTCAACAGAGGAAACAGAGGGGCGATCTCCGCCTACGAGCACATGGGATTCGTTGCCTCGGAGGATGTGGATACGGATATCGGGAACGGATTTTTCATGTACGACCACATAATGGAGCTTCGGATACGCAAGAATTGACATATTTCAAAGTTATGGGGATAACATGAACTCCTCCGCCGCGGCGGCTGTTCTTCTGACCGTCGTCTTCGCCCTTACCGCATGCATCAGCTTGGCGGCGGACGGTTACGGGGGAGACGGTTCAGAAGAACCGTCGACGTGCGAAATAACGGTCTCTTACGACGATAACATAGAAACGGTGACAGGACAGGGCACTTTCGGCTACGGAACGGTCATATCGCTTGCCGCCGTCGCCAAGCCGTATCATGTGGTAGGCGACTGGAGCATAGGCGGCTCCACGATCGGTAACGGGGATTCCATATCGTATACGGTCGGAGGGGATGCGGAGATATTCGTGAGCTCTGCGATGGAAAAGGATACGGGCTTCACTCTAACGCAGACCGGATTTGCAGAACCTTTCTCGTTCACATGTTCGGATGTGTTCTCGCCTTATTCGACGGATACCTGGTCGACGACAGGGATGTGTTCAGATGGCGGCGAAGAGGTGCTCGAATGCAAATATCGCGAGGATTCTCCGGGCTCCTGGACCCTCACGGTCTACGGTAATTCCGGAAGACTCGCAGACCTTCGCAGCGTCACGATTACCCACACGTCGTCGTATCCCGACGACGATACGCTCAGCAGCTACGTCGATTTGGACGTCTATGTATGGAAAAACTACAGCCCGATAGACCTGGCGTACAACGAATACGCCATGTTCCTTGAACTCGACGAGGAAAGATACGAGCGGAGCAATGATTTTTCATCGGACTGGAACCGTGCCTACGGCAAAATGTTCCGCTCTATGAAATTATTCGATTTCATAATCATAGAGGACCCGGCGATCGGGAAGATTGCCGAAAACATCGGAAAAATAACTTCGGAGTATCCGGACGAAGCCGGCAAGGTCCAGTGCGCCTTGGACTTCGTCAACTTCACCATTGCTTACGGGTTCGACGGCGAGAACTACCACACAGGCGAATACTTCGCCACGGCGTATGAGACGCTGTGTATACGGTCCGGGGATTGCGAGGACACGTCGATACTCTTCGTATCCATCGCCGGATACATGGGGTACGACGTCTACATGATGCCGATGATCGTGCACATGGGGGGAGGCGTCGTAATCCCGGGCATGGACGGTGGATTCGAGGGATATCCCGGACTGTTGTTCTGCGAAACGACCGGGGATCCGGGAGACCGTGACGGGAGCTGGGAGGTCGGAGACACAAGCGGTTTGGAAGAGTATATAGGTGATACGACGCCCGTACCTGTTTCCGTATTCAGCAACAGAATCATAATCAATCTATAATCTGTCAGCGTTGAACGGCCGACATGTTCATTCCCACCACTCTGCGCGAAGCCGAAGAAAGAGGATGGAGATTCTTAGATATCATCCTGGTGTCAGGTGATACGTATTATGACACTTCTTACAGCGGTAGCGCGGTCATCGGTCACTGGCTCATCGATAACGGATACAAGGTGGGAATAATCCCGCAGCCTTCGGAGGAAGATATCGGCAAACTCGGAGTGCCCAACCTGTTCTGGTCTGTCTCGGCAGGTTGTGTGGATTCCATGGTCGCCAACCGCACCCCTACGGGAAAGATCAGGAACGACGACGATTTCACGCCCGGAGGACTTAACGACAGGCGTCCGGACCGGGCGACGATCGTCTACACGAACATGATCAAAAAGTTCTGTAAAGACAAACCCATAGTCCTAGGCGGGATAGAGGCTTCCCTCAGGAGGATAGCCCATTACGACGTATGGTCGGATTCAGTCAGAAGAAGCATACTTTTCGATGCGAAGGCCGACTACATAACATACGGCATGGCGGAGTTTTCGAATCTGGAACTTGCCGACTCGTTACGCGACGGAAAGGACCCTTCGTCGATAAGGGGGATAAGCTACATCTCGAAAGATATGAAGGAGGGATTCGTCCAGCTTCCGTCCTATGAAGAATGTTCCGGGGACAAGGAGAAATTCGCTTCCGCTTACCGTGAATTCTACCACAACTGCGACCCGATAACAGCAAAGGGGTTGTGCCAGAAACACGGAAACAGATATCTTGTTCAGAACCCTCCCCAGAGGGACCCGACGACCGAGGAGCTCGACAGGATATACTCCCTGGATTACGAGAACAAAGTACACCCTTCGTTCCTGAAGGACGGCCGTGTGAAGGCCGCAGACACTATAAAAAACTCCATCACCACTCACCGCGGCTGCTACGGAGGGTGCAGCTACTGCGCCATAGCGGTCCACCAGGGAAGAAGGGTGATCAGCAGGTCCGAGGACTCCATAATCAAAGAGATAGAGAAGTTCTCCAAAGAAAAGGACTTCAACGGGATAATCTACGACCTGGGCGGACCTACGGCCAATATGTACAGCATAGAATGCAAAAAGAAGATGGAGAAGGGAGCCTGCGAAGACAGGCAGTGCCTGTTCCCGGACATATGCGGATCGCTGCGCATCGACCATACGGCGCAGATGCGCCTGCTGAAGAGGGCCAAGAACGTTCCCGGTGTAAGGAAGGTGTTCGTAACATCCGGGATAAGGTACGATATGGTATTGGCCGACACCGACCATAAGGTCGATTACGTGGACGCGATAGTCAAAAATCATGTCTCCGGACAGCTCAAGGTTGCACCCGAACATTCTTCCGACAGAGTGCTGGCACTTATGGGAAAGCCTGGAAAAGACCAATTGTTGGAATTTAAAGACATGTTCGACGACTCTAACGCAGAGTTCGGAAAGAAGCAGTTCCTCACATACTATCTGATGGCGGCGCATCCCGGTTGCACGCAGAGGGACATGGATGAGCTGGGAAGGTTCTGCAGAAGCAAACTCAAAACGAACCCGGAGCAGGTCCAGATCTTCACCCCTACCCCGTCCACGGTTTCCACGATGATGTATTTCACGGGCAAGACCATGGACGGCGAACCCGTTTTCGTCGAACGTTCCGAATCGGGGAAACAGGCCCAGAAGAACGCCGTGGTAAAAAGGAGGGATAATTCCGAAAGAAGATGACCGGCTGTTCCGGCTGATGAGCGAGGCGGGGCGCAGATATCAGCACCAAATTGAAGGTGCCAGATTTGAAAAGTTCAAAGACTTCAAGGTCACCTGGAACCGAACCGGCAGAGAGAAGTCCTACAAGGTTTCGGACTACATCTCCGATTCTCCCGACGAAGTGCTTTATGATTTCCTCGACACGCTGATATCCCGAAACTCCGGCAACAACAAGGAATACGGGCCCGAGTACCTGGAATGGGTGTCGTCCGACGGATTCGTGCTCTCCAAGCGCCCGGTCTACCTTGAGAGGAGCCGTAACATCACCATGGGCACGGAAGGACGCAGCAGGGACATAGGAGAATCCCTGGACAGGCTCCTGGAATCAGGACTTCTGACAGATTCCGACATCGACAACTCTTTCTTCACATGGACTTCCGCGCCGTGCTTCACCAAAGTGGGAAGCTGCAGCCCCATGTTCCGCGTAGTTACCATCTCGTCCTCACTGGACTCCGACAAAGTCCCGGAGAACGTCCTGGATTTCGTGGTCTATCACGAGTCCCTGCATCTGAGACGCGGATACCGCCCGAACCGCAGGGCACACGACCGCACCTTCCGTGATTCCGAGCACGCCTTCCCGGGCTGGAAGGAATGCGAAAAACACCTCCTGGAGATGAAGCGGAAGCAGAAAGGGAAGGAACGAAAATGAGGGGGCGGTCGCCCGTCCCCCGTGAGGTTTAAAAACGCCGATTCGGGGCGCTCACTTCTTCTTCGGAACAAATCCGCCTTTTTTGGGCTCTTCCTTCTTCTCAGCAGGCTGGGCTTTCTTGTCAGCGGGTTTGGCAACATCTTTTGCCATAACACTGAATCCACGGTTTCCAATTAAAAGCAATACTTTTTACCAGAAAACAGCTGGGACAGCAAAAAAACAGGTACTTTAAATCCGATTGAAAATAACGTAAAAATACCGTCATCTTTCGAAGAAATTCTTCGTTTTCGGCAGTTCCTGGATAGATTGAAGTAGACGTAGATGCTCCGAGTGACATGGCCGAAGAAGAGAAGAACTACGTCTTCGAAACCCCGGATGGAAACGTGGAGATGGACATCGGAGAGGTCAGGGAACTCGCCGATTCGGGGAACGCCGACGGCCAATACGCTTACGGCCTCTCGCTGGTGCTGGGCCTCGACACCGATGCTGACGAGGCAGCGGGATACGGATATCTCGAAAAGGCCGCCGAAAGCGGACAGGCCGACGCCATGCTGTTCCTTGTGAAGATGTATTTTTCGGGACAGTATCTCAATATGGATAACGCGAAGGCCTTAGATTATTCACGGAAGGCATCCGATGCCGGCCTGCCCGAAGCGAAGCTGTATCTCGGCACGGCGTACATGGACGGGCTTTCGGTGGACAACGACTACACCATGGCGGCGGAACTGTTCAGGCAGGCCGCCAACGCCGGAGTGCAGGAGGCCAGGAACAGCCTGGCATATCTTTACGAAGAGGGCCTGGGGGTTCCGAAGGATGAGAAAAAGGCATTCAAACTATACAGTATCGCGGCGAAGGCAGGCAACATCAACGCGATGTTCAGGACAGGAGTATGCTTCGAGTACGGCGTCGGGACCGATGCCGATCTGGTAAAGGCAGTGGAATGGTACGAGAAGGCGGCAAAGGAGGGCGACGCCTTCGCCATGCACCGCCTGGGAATCGTCTGTTCGAGAGGATCCAAGGCTGTGAGGGAGGACCCCGAGAAGGCATTCGGATGGTTCCTTGCCGCCGCCCTGCAGGGGATCGCGGACGCCATGTACGCCGTGGGGATATGCTACAGAGACGGCTACGGTACCGAAGCGAACGAGGGCGAGTCGAAAAAGTGGATGAAGCTCGCCGCCGACAACGGCGTGGACGGTTCTGAGTTCACCGGGACCTGAACCTTATAAACGATGCGCCCCTTTCGGTCACCATGGCCATCGACGGATTGTTATCTTCTGCCAAGGACGGGGGTCCCGAGGCGCAATACCGGCTTGCAATGCTCTACATCGAAGGGGAAGAGGTCCCCCAGGACTACGCCCAGGCAGAGAAATGGCTCCGCATGGCGGCGGAAAACGACTATCTGCCCGCAAAAAGGGAGCTTGGGATACTCATTGCCTCCGGAGCTGTCGAAGGGAGATCGGACACCGAGGCTTACGACCTGCTCCGAGGGCCCGTGGACAGGATGGACCCGCGTTCGCTTTACTATCTGGCTTTGATGTACGAGACCGGAAAATGCGTCGAGAAGGACCTTGTCAGCGCCATACGGCTCTTCGCCTTCGCGGCAAATTTCGGGTACCCGGGGGCCGAAGAGGACCACGACCGCGTACAGAAAGTATATAATGAAGAGCGGGCGGCACTCCTCGGGTCGCGCCCGCTGCTGAACCTTCAGGTTTCAGAGAACGGGATCGAGGCCGTATGCTGCAAAGATATGCTGGACTTCGTCCTGAACGGGGACATCTACTTCATCGATACCTACAAGGGCCCTGCCATATGCGCCCTGAACGAGAAGGGAGAGGAAGTAATACTGGAAAAGTGCCCGTTCTGCAGCAAGAAATGCGAACAGGTAGCCAAATTCAGCTGATATCCCTGTTCCATGCGCCGGTTTCCGGGCCTGATGGCGTTTTGCGGACGCCCGCTGTTGTCGGTTGTTCGGGAAGGGTATAATAAAGAGGGCACGTTATAAGCGCTGAGGATTCCGTATGACCGATGATGAATTCGTTGAAAATTTATCCGAAAAGAAGCCCGAAGAGATCTGCGAGGCAGATGCCGAACAGGGACAGGACGAGGATTACGATGACGTGGAGATCCTGCAGGCTACGGTCGACAGGAAGCTCCGCGAGATAGCCGATCTGAAAACAAAACTCTCTCGCGCCAGGTCCGAGGCCAACAAGAAGAAATACAGCGACCTGATTGATTTCCTGATTTCGGACATCGTCGGATACCGCACTGTCATCTCTGACCTTACGGACAGCGAGTGCGACCTCACCGACCTGGAGTACGACCCGGACAGGATATCGGATTACGACAGCGAGGAGATCTATGAAGAATACCTCGCGGGACTCGACGAAAAGGACAGGGACTCCGAGACACTGGCGGACTCCATAAGGAACGACTACTGCGACGATGTCCTCGAAGACGTGTTCTACGCCGTTGGAATGAAGATACTGTCCAGCGAGGACCTGTTGGACGCCGTTGCGGACTGCGAGTTCGTGGTCACCGAGCTGGGGCGCGCAGCCGTCATGGAGGACTCGCTTTACGACCTAATCTTCAGCGAGGACGAAGAAGAGGAAGACGGGGA
>JBFXEL010000007.1:4878-6147 GCA_050180115.1 Candidatus Methanomethylophilaceae archaeon | reverse complement strand
GCAGAAAGCCGCGGGATGCTTCCACAAGGAGAATCAGAAATGGCGTTTTCAACATGCAAATACGACCGCGAACTCCAGTTCATATGGTCCAAAATCGAAAATCTGCGCACGCAGCTGGCATCTCTGGATGCGATCGACGGCGACGATGACGAGAAGAAGCTGGTCGAGGCCCGCAGGAAGGATATCGAAAGCGAGATAGAGATGCTCTCCGAACGTATGAAGGATATCGAGGGCTCCTATGTGGAGAATGACATGGAGGAATATCTTGAGACCATGAGGCTCAGGAGGAACGCGCCCGACACCGTGTGGCCGACCGACATACCTCGGTCCGAAACCCGGACGGCACCCATGTCCGAGATCGAATCCATCACAAAAGAGATCTCCGAGCTCGAAGTACGCCTGATCAACGCGGAGCTGGACGGAGATAAAGGCGAAGCCACAAAGTTCTCCATGTTGCTTTCCGCACTTAAGTCGAGACGTTCGGACCTCATCGAAGATATGAAGGCAGAGAAGGCGAAGGAGGCCGTACAGTCGAACTCCGATGCCGATGAGTTGAGGAGGGACGTGGCATCGCTCAGAGCGCAGGTCTCGAGCCTCCGCGGCGACATACTGGAGATCAACGACTTCATCAGGCGCCTGGTGGACAGGCTGGGCCTCGATGACGAAGAGAAAGATTAAAACTTACTCAAACCTCTTAGACCGATATTTTTCTGACTCTGCGACTTAAAACACACTCCCCTTCTTGAAAATTGTTTGTTGGAACCCGAGCTCGACACCAGATTCCGAAATCGACCGAATTTGACACTTGAGCGTCCGCTGTTCAGCCAACGGTTTCTTCATTGTTTTCCTGTCGTTACCGACTCGAAATTCGAATACACGCGACGGACGGACGGTTTCTGTCGCACACCTGCCGACAGTCAAATCTCCGGGAACCGATGATGAATTTCGTCGAACGCCGCCTCAGTTCCGGCATATTATAACGTATCATGGAGACTATCGTTTGAGCCAAAAAACACAGGAAAAGCGTGCCTTTCACCGAGTTCTCGGACCATACGCGCAACGTTTTCAGATTGATATGGTTCTACAGCAAGTCCATTAACTTCTCGACAGTGTCCCTTCTGCGATACGTTCGGAATACCTCGGAAGGTGTCGAATTCCCGCTGCATTCGAGCTCGGGTTGGAAGATGTTTTGCTCCCTCACACAACTGCATTCGGGCGCCCGTTCCCTTGAAAAGGGTCATGACCCTGACTGTTGGCGGCAATATGCTG
>JBFXEL010000007.1:0-4778 GCA_050180115.1 Candidatus Methanomethylophilaceae archaeon | reverse complement strand
TTTTCACTTCCTTGACGCTATTTCAGATTCAATCCATAAGATGGATACGGTTTTGATAATTATTGGCTCATTCATTATTAATCCCACATGATTTCTGGCATCAAAAACAAGCTAGCGCATGGTTCACCTGTGTCATTGTCAATTCAGGACCCAAATACTATCTGGACCTCCAACGAAGAAGTCTGGAAGAGGCCGCCGATCAGATTGCGGTCCATATACGGCCATATCCATTCCATCTCTCTGTCGACCAAGGCATTCGGGATGCGCCAGTTAAGCCCGGCCTTTATGAACATCTCGGCATATCTGCCATTAAGGCCGGAAGCATACAGGGCACCGCATACCGGATATGAGATGGGGGCCCCTCATATCTGTTCTGGGCTCCATCATCTTATAGATGATGTCTCTTGCAGATTCGAAAGACCGCACCATTACTTCGAGGAGGATGTTTTCCATTCTTTCAATTTCATTATAAGTGCTTCCGGCCCCGCACTTGGCCCTGTCGAATATCATGCGCATGGTGGTTTTTTCATAACCGTATTCCATGAACAGGGCATAGGCCGCCTTGGCCACATCGTTCCCGAGTTCTTTGAACTGTGGCTGATCGGCTTGGTGCTCCGGTCGCCTAACGACCGGAGATGATCATGGTCTGATACGGCAACATGCGGGTGTGGTTGATGTGTTTATGACGTTATCGCGCACAGCGTTCCGTTTCCGGATTCGATGTTGAAAATCATGTTGATTCTACGATCGATACTTTTCCGCCCCATGCAACTCTGACAATACGGGCGATGCGTGATCCGCTCTGAATCGAAGAGAAAGACATTATTGTTTATCATCTCCGAGCTGACATGATTGTGCGGGAGGATCATGTTGCCGGCTGCCACCTCCGGTGATACCGTTCATCGTCTCGCCTCCATATCTGGCAATTATTATCCAAAAATGAAATATTTATATAGAAGTTCAAACACTTAATCGAACCATCCAATATTGAGAGGTACATGAATGGCAAAAAAGAAGTTCAAAGCGGAAACCGAACGTCTCATGGACCTGATGATCAACTCGATCTACAGCCATAAGGAGATTTTTTTGAGAGAAATCATATCGAACGCTTCAGATGCGATAGATAAGATGAACTACCGCATCATGACCGACCCCTCCGTAGGTTTGTCGAAGGACGACTTACGCATCGACGTCGCGGTGGATAAGGAGGCGCGCACCATCACCGTTTCGGACAACGGCATAGGGATGACCGCCAGGGATATGGAGAAGAACCTCGGGATGATCGCGCACAGCGACTCGTTAGAGTTCAGGAAGAACTTGGAGGAGGGAGCCGACAGCGACATCATAGGTAAGTTCGGCGTCGGTTTCTATTCGGCGTTCATGGTCTCCGACAAGGTGACTGTCGTATCGAAAGCTTACGGTGAGGACGAGGCCTCTGTGTGGGAGAGCGTGGGCACCGACGGTTACACTATAAGAAAGGGCAAGAGGGACTCCGCAGGCACGGATGTCATAATGCACATCAAAAATGACGCCGAGGGTGACAACTACAGCGAGTTCCTCGACCCGGTACGTCTGAAGGAGCTCATCGTCAAGTATTCCGACTACATCAGATGGCCCATCTACATGGACGTTGAGACGGGGGAATGGAAGGAGACCGGAGAGAAGGACGAGAACGGGAAGCCCAAGAGGGAGTACGTCACGACCGTGCAGAACAAAATAATCAACAGCATGGTGCCCATATGGCAGAAGGATAAGAACGAAGTGTCCGACGAGGACTGCAAGGAGTTCTACAAACAGGAGTTCTACGATTACGAAGATCCGGTATCCGTCATAAGGGTGAAGGCCGAGGGGCGCGTGAGCTACAAGGCCATGCTTTTCATCCCCAAGAGGGCGCCGCATGATTTCTACACCCGTGACTTCCAACCCGGACTGCAGCTCTACTCCTCGGGGGTTCTGATAATGGAGAAATGCGCGGACATACTTCCGTACTACCTGCGCTTCGTGCGCGGAATAGTCGATTCTCCGGACTTCTCGCTCAACATCTCGAGGGAGATGCTGCAGAACGACGGCACCCTCAAGGCAGTGGGCTCCAACCTCGCGAAGAAGGTGAGGTCGGAGCTGGAACGCATGATGAAGGACGAGCCGGAGAAATACAAGGAGTTCT
Source organism: Candidatus Methanomethylophilaceae archaeon (assembly GCA_050180115.1). Lineage (GTDB taxonomy): Archaea > Thermoplasmatota > Thermoplasmata > Methanomassiliicoccales > Methanomethylophilaceae > VadinCA11. Next base: position 2,614 of record JBFXEL010000007.1, on the reverse strand, counting down.
ACGACAGCTTCGGACAGCAGCTCAAGTACGGCGTCGTGGACAACTACGGCGCAGACAAGGACGTACTCAAGGACCTTCTGATGTTCGAGTCCTCCGCAGGCGGGATGACGTCGCTGTCGGACTATGTGAAGAACATGCCCGAAAAACAGGAGAAGATATATTTCATCATCTCCGATTCGGCCGAGCACGCTAAGAGCCTGCCACAGATGGAGCCCGTGCTCGAAAAGGGCTACGCCGTGCTGCTCATGACGGACGAGGTGGACTCGTTCCTGGTGAACATCCTCGGGGAATACGACGGGAAGCAGTTCTGCAACGTGTCCACGGACGACCTGGGACTCGAATCCGAAGAGGAGAGGAAGGAATCGGACGAGAAGGAGGAGGGGCACAAAGGCACCTTGGATTTCGTTAAGGAGACTCTAGGGGAAAGCGTCGCGGAGGTCAGGATCTCCCGCAAACTGAAGAACCACGCCGTGCTGCTGACCACCAAGGGCGGCATCACCTTCGAGATGGAGAAGTACTTCAAGAGCCTGCCCGGGGGCAAAGGGGAGACGCTGAAAGCCTCCCGCGTCATCGAACTGAACGCGGAGCACGAATTCTTCAAATCCCTTGAAGAGACGATCGGAACAGACAAGGACAAGGCGGCCAAGATGGTGCGCATAATGTACGGTCTGGCCAGCATAATGGCCGGCGTGCCACTGGACGACCCCGTAGCATACTCAGACCTCGTGCTGAGCATGTTCTGAAAACGGAAATGAAAACAATACCCGTCCGGCCGATGCGCATATCGCAGTGGGTGCGGACGGGCCCTTAGGCCCGGGGCGCCGGCCCGGTGGATTATGAGCGACACTGAAAATCAAAGTCGGCTCAAAGCCGTGACGTCGCCGGAATTATTGAACGCACGCTCATAATTCGGGTTCGTATACCGTCCCGCGGGAATAGCTCCCTCTCTCGTTCCTGACCGTCTTGCGCATCCTGACCATCTCCTCTTCGGGATATCCCATGAGTCCGCTCAGGGCGTACGCCACCTCTATCAGGTCCAGGAGGGTGTCCGGATCGTTCTTCCTGCAGAAGACCTCGGTATCGTGTGCCAGTTTCTCTTTCAAAAGCTCGTAGCGCTCCCTGTGGTCAGATTTACGGAAGACCCCGCGGTATCCCTCTCCTTCCATTATGTCGGACTCGTTGTCCCTGACCACCCTTATGTCCTCTTCCCTCATGATGACGGTGATTCACGCATCGCTTAAAATAATAACGATTCGGAAACAAACCCATTATATCGATACGGGGCATTGCCGAAGCATGTTCGCAGACGCCTGCGAGAAGGCAGCAAAGTTCGTCAGACCCGTGATAGTTTCAACCCGCCGTTTCGACGGGACTGTGGAGGCGGGGTGCGGCACGTTCTTCGTGATAAACGACGAGGGGTGGATAATCACCGCCGGCCACCTTTTCGACTCCTATGTGAAGTACCAGTCCGACCAGAACAAGATAAAGGAGATAGACGAGCTCAACAGGAAACACTCGTCAATCGCGGGGCTTCCGAAGAACGAGCTCAAGGCGGACCCATCGTGGATAACCAACCACTCTTTCTGGTGGGGATGGGACGGCGTGCGGCTGACGAACGCCTACGTGAACAGGCAGATCGACATCACCGTGGGCAAGCTGGAACCTTTCGATCCCAACTGGGTGAAGGAGTATCCAGTGTTCAGGGACCCGGAAACTATGAGGCCGGGAACGAGCCTGTGCAGGCTCGGATTCCCCTTCGTCGACGTTGCTTCGGATTTTGACGAGGCGACGAACTCGTTCAGGATACGCAAAGGTGTTCTGCCGATGCCGCTGTTCCCCAACGAGGGGATGCACACCCGCAACGTCCTGAAAGGGCGCAGCGTGGACGGGAACTACGAGATGCTGTATGTGGAAACGTCCACTCCGGGCCTCAGGGGACAGTCCGGAGGCCCCATATACGACAGGGACTGCAGGATCTGCGGCGTGCAGGTGCAGACCGCGCATCTCCCCCTGGGATTCCATCCCACCGTGGAATACGAAGGGAAGACCGTCGTCGAGAACCAGTTCATGAACGTGGGACTCGGGGTGCACGTGAAAACGATAGCGTCCATACTGCGTGACAGGCAGATCAAGTTCGAGACCGACGGCGTGAAGGAAAGCGGCGGATTCCGGATAGTGGATTGATCACTCCATCGATATAGCAGTCGCGGGGCAGGCGGTCGCGGCCTCTTCGGCGCAATCCTCCTCGCCGGCATTGGGCTGGCGCTTGACCCTGGACACGTCGCCAACCTCGAACACAGCGGGGCAGATCTCCTCGCATCTTCCGCATGCGATGCATTCGTCCTCGTCTACTGATACGATCATGGGTATGGAGACGGTTATAGAGGTTTATTATTGTTGATATTGTATTTTCAAAATACCTAAAAAATATGATGACATGTCACTTCATCAGCATTTTTTTGAATGTTCCGTCCTCCAATTCTGAAATACAAAATATATTGTCCATGGAATCGAACGTTTCCTGGAGATTGTATTTAGCAGATTTCCACCCGATACCGTCCGTAACCCAGACAAAATTGAAATTAGGAATATTCTTTGATTCTTCTGCAATTAA
>JBFXEL010000006.1:0-77343 GCA_050180115.1 Candidatus Methanomethylophilaceae archaeon | reverse complement strand
GTGTCTGCGGAACATAAATAAAATAATTGAATGTGTTGGGTCCGAAGCGTGTACGTTTCATTCGACGACACGGACTCAAATGAGGGCCTGTGTACGACATTTTTGGCGACGGAGGTGATAAAAGAGATTGACGATCTGGACCTGATAGGCTATCCCAGATTGGTGCGTCTTAATCCGGCGGTGCCGTGGAAAACACGCGGCAACGGCTCTCTCTCGTTAAGATTGGGGTATGGTGCCGGAAGAAAGACCAAGGTCGGCGAAATTTCCGGAAAAGAGTTTTTTTGTTATGAAAGGCAGCTTCGAAGAGAACCGGACGCCGGAGATCTGCTTGACAGAATTATTCCCATAGTAAAAAGTAACCGTCATTTTTCATCAGACTCGGGAATTGTCATATCTGAAAAGAAACCGTCCCAATCCTATTACTGGAAGGGAGTCAGAAAGATAGTGGAAAGGTCTGATGTCGAAGAAGAACTGGACCGCATCGGCGCGCTCCGCAGCGGATTCGGAAACGGACGCGGCATAATTGGTTCGACATGCGGCATGGCTTGGAGGCCCCGCGACAGCACATACGAGATGATCGCATACCGCCCGAGACAAAGATGGGGTACAAACAGAATTCTGGAGCCCGAGTCCATCGGGGAGATGGACCGTTCTTTTCCGTCCACTTTCAACAGCTGGGAGGAAAGATTTCATAAGGTCTCCATGGTCCCGGGCACTCCCTGTCCGGTAATGTATGGTCTGCGCGGCGACAGGGCGGAGGATCTTCTCGGCGCCGCGGCCGTGATACGAACAGAACCGTTGGAACGCAAGTTTCTTTTCCTTACCAACCAGGGAACCGACGACCATATCATATACCGTCCAAAAAAACTCGAGCCCATGAGCTCCTATTACATCGAAGGAACCGTCCTGTCGAGGCGCCATCTTTCCGGGGGACACCTGGTGATAGGCCTCGGCACAGGTTTTGGCACAGTGGAATGCACGGCGTACGAGCCGTCCAAGGAGTTCAGGTATGCCTTCGAATGGTTGACGGCCGGAGACACCATCGGCGTGATGGGCGAGCTGCGCGCCGAGCCCAGGACCATCAACGTCGAGAAGATGAAGGTAATCAGTACTGTCAGGGAGTTTGAGAAGATATCCAATCCGTTGTGCGGTAAGTGCGGAAGGACCATGGAGTCCGTAGGAAAGGGAAAGGGATACCGCTGCCGCAGATGCGGTACGTCTTCGGGCGAACCGGTAAAGAAGGAGAACACGAGATGGATAGTCCCGGGGTGGTACGAGCCTCCCTCCTCCTCCCGCAGACACCTGTCCAAGCCTCTGAAGAGGATGGGCGAGGAACAGCCTGTCGAGTTCGTCAATAGCCGTATCTAATCACCGACAATATTATATAGCGAAAATTGACACTACAAACCAGAATCGGAGGCCGCTAAAATGCAAGAGGCAGTTATTCTAAGTGCAACAAGGACCCCTATAGGAAAATACGGAAAATCGCTGATGGACGTCAAAGCCAAGGATCTGGGGGGCATAGTAATCAAAGAAGCGGTCTCCAGGGCCGGCATATCCCCCAACGATGTACAGGAGTGCATAATGGGCAACGTGATATCTGCCGGCATGGGACAGAACCCCGCAAGACAGGCGGCAATCGCCGCCGGTCTGCCCGTTGAGATCGGTTCTTTCACCGTGAACGCGGTTTGCGGCTCCGGAATGAAATCCGCGATGCTGGCCGCCGATGCGATCAAAGCGGGTCAATACGATGTATTGGTGGCAGGCGGTATGGAGAGCATGAGCTCCGCCCCGTATCTCCTCAGGGGAGCCAGGTGGGGATTCAAAATGGGCGACCAGACCGCCGTGGACTCGATGGTGTACGACGGCCTATGGGACGTTTTTAACGACCAGCACATGGGGATGACAGGAGAGATCGTGGCAGAGCGCTTCAATGTCACAAGGGAGGACGCCGACACCATGGCCTACCAGAGCAACCTCAAGGCCTCCGAGGCCCAGGCCAAAGGCAGGTTCGACAGGGAGATAGTACCGGTGACGGTCAAAGGAAGGAAAGAAGACATCGTGGTAAAACAGGACGAAGGCGTGAGAGCCGACACGACCATGGAGTCCCTGGGAAAGCTGAAGCCCGCATTCAAAAAGGATGGGATTGTGACCGCGGGAAACTCCTCGCAGCTCAGCGACGGGGCGTCTGCGATGGTAATCTCGTCCAGGAAATGGGCCGAGGAGCATGGGATAAGGCCCATGGCATCCATAGTGGCATACGGAGAACGCGGAGTGAAACCCGAATATATCATGGAGGCACCAATCCCGACAACGAGGCACGTTCTCAAAATGTCCGGAATGACGATCGACGACATAGACCTCTTCGAGCACAACGAAGCCTTCTCTACTGCATCCTGTGCAGTAAAGAAGGAGCTCGGTGTTCCCGACGAGATATTCAACGTGAACGGAGGCGCCATAGCGCTGGGACACCCCATCGGATGCTCGGGCGCGAGGGTCATAACCACGTTGCTCTACGCCCTGGAAGACAGGAAGAAGAGCGTCGGCCTGGGCACGCTCTGCCTGGGCGGAGGAAACGCGGTCACGATGATAGTCAAGCGCGAATGAAGACGAAACCGTCACAAACCTCTTGACTTTTTTCTGCCCGGCCCCCCCGGCGAGAAAGTAATATCAATATCTCAGGCAATCGAGTATCATGGAGCTGGAAGCCGTTCTGGAGAAGATCGAGGAGTCCCGGGCCGACATCGTGAGGGAGATGGTCGATATGATAAGGATTCCCGCAATAGCCCCGGTCAACGGCGGCCGCGGAGAAGGCGAACGGGCCGACCACCTTATTTCCAGGCTCCGGGGGTACGACAGCATAGAGAGGATAGACGTGCCTGACGACACGGACCCGTCTGTGATGAGGCCCAATATCCTCGCCAGAAAGAACGGCCCGGAGGAAGGCACCGTTTGGATAGTTGCCCATATGGACACGGTCCCCGCAGGGGACCTAGACGACTGGCAAAGCCCCCCCTTCGAGCCCCGTATCGAAAACGGCAGGATATACGGCCGCGGCACGGAGGACAACGGGCAGGCCGTGATCTCGTCCATGTTCGCTTCCAAGTTCATCGAAGGAAAGGACCTGAAGAAGAGATCCATCGGCATCGCATACGTGGCCGACGAGGAGACGACCAGCGCCATGGGCATCGCGTGCCTTCTGGACAGGGGATGCTTCTCGGAAAAAGACGTCTTCATAGTCCCGGACTGGGGAAGCCCCGGCGGAAAATATATAGAAGTTGCCGAAAAGAATCTGATCTGGCTCAATTTTGAGGTCTCTGGCAGGCCGACCCACGGTTCAACTCCGGACAGGGGGGTCAATGCCCTAAGGGTGTCGTCCCATCTGATCGTAGAGCTTGAAAAAGAGTTCGCCAAGGAGTTTCCGGGCGCCGACCCGATGTTCATGCCCCCGAGGTCTACCTTCGAACCTACCCGGAGCATCGCGACGGTCGAGAACGTCAATACCGTGCCGGGCTATCACGAATTTTCCATGGACATTCGTCTCCTTCCGGAATACGACATGGATGATGTGGTGATAACGGCCCGGCGCGTAGCATCCTGCATCTCAGAGAAGTACGGCGCCGACATAGCTATAGCCGAGATACAGCGCCATCGGTCGGGAAGACAGTCGTCCACCGAAGACCCTGCATATCTGGCACTTCGTGATTCCGTCAGGTACATTACCGGCAGGGAGCCGACGCCCGTGGGCGTGGGAGGGGCCACATGCGCCAATTTCTTCCGCGAGAAGGGATACAACGCATACGTCTGGGAGACGGGAGGCGGAACACTGCACACCCCCAACGAGTATGTGGTGATCGAAGATATGGTGACCGATGCGAAGGTATTCGCTACGCTGTTCTACAAACTGTGCGTTTAATCGAACAGGCGGTTCAGCATCCATTCGGCGCTGAATTTCTGGATGTCTTCGTATCCCTGTCCGTCGCAGACGAACGCTATCGGCTTTCCGATGGTGTGGGCTATCGAAAGCGCAGCCCCGCCTTTGGCGTCCGTGTCGATCTTGGTGAGTATTATCGCGTCAATCCCGATTGCCGCATCGAATACCTTGGCCTGCTCTATCGCGTCGTTTCCCGCCAGCGAATCGCCCACGAACACCTTCAGGTCCGGTTTGGCTATCCTTGCGACCTTCTTCATCTCCTCTATGAGGTTGCTGTTGGTCTGCATCCTGCCTGCGGTGTCTATGAGAACGGCATCCCTCCTTTTGGACCTGGCATGCTCTATGGCGTCGTATGCGACGGCCGCGGGGTCCGCGTCCTGGGCGTGTTTGACGATCTTCGCCCCCAGGCGGTCGGCATGGATGGTGAGCTGCTCTATCGCGCCTGCCCTGAAAGTATCGCAGGCGGCGAGGACCACGGTCATGTCCCGCTTCTGAAGACGGTTCGCGACCTTCGCTATCGCGGTGGTCTTTCCGGTGCCGTTTATTCCGACGAACATTATGATGGCAGGCCTTGGACCGCCCTCTATCCACGCGTCGAAGTCGAATTCGTTGACCTTGAGGACATTGTGAACGGCATCCCTGACCGCCATCTCGACTATCTCGTCAAGGCTGTATTGGCGGCTGTATTTTTTACCGGTGAGATTCTTACGGACGCCGTCCTTTATTTCCTCTGCGACCGAAAAGGCCACGTCGGCTTCGAACAGGATGACCTCCAGCTCGTCGAGCACGGATTCCAGTTCTTTGTCTCTAATCCTCTTTCCGGAGTCTCCAACCGGGGACGACGATGCCTTACGCTGTTCCTTTTCAGCCTTGACCCTGTCGCGGCGGGAAATTTTGGAAGGTTCCTCCGCGCGGGCCGTCTCCGGTTCGGTCGCGATCTCTGTCCTGGGTTCTACGGGGGGCTCCTCCCTCGTCTCGGGGACGGACGGAGCCTCATAGACGGTCTCCTCCAGCTTCTCGGGCGTCTTCTTGAAAAGCCCCTTGAGCTTGTTTTTCAGAGAATCAAACATATGCTGTGCTCAGGACTGCTGCCTGGCCTCGTACTCTGCGTTGATGGCGTCGGCCAGATTGTTGGCCGCGGTCTGGACTTCGGAAAAAGCGCTGCTGGCCTTCCTGAGGGCTTCCTGTATCTCAATGACCGCGGAACCGACGAATTCGCTGGCCTCGCCTAGGTCTTTGTCAACGGACACTCTGCTGCCTATGCCCACGATGGCTTTGCGGCTTCCAGTCACCTTGGCGGCTACGAAGACCGACGCTCCGATCGGGACCAGGATATCGTCGCCCTCTTTGGCGTTGGAGAACGCTTTAAGGGTCTCGCGGGCCCGTACCGACTCCTCAAGGGACGCCTGTAGTATGTTGATTTGCCGGCTCAGGGCGTCCATCTGTCCCTTATAGGATTCTAGGACCTGCAGAGCCTGACGTAGGTCCTTTTCTTCCATCTCACTCACCAATCTGGTATTTCACGACGTGGTCGGCAATCTTATCAGCGGGGACCTCGGTGATTTCGGAGATCTCAATTTCGTATCTTTTGAGTTTGTGCTGGCTTCCGAGGGTCGAGAGAGCCTTCTCCCTCGCGGCTGCCTCGTCTTCTGCGGCCATCTCGACGGAGAAGATCTGTCTTCCCTGTCTTTTGTCGGCGTGTGTGCCCTTAATAAGGAATGCCTTCATAATTATTACCAGGTTCGGGAACTATATTTAACTAATAAAGCTTTGGTGGCGGACATGGGCGGCTCGGGTGATGCAGTTGCCGATTATTCGCCAGGAAAGGGCTTCCCCGCAGTATCCGTGACAGGGCGAAAATGCGGGCTGATGTGCGCTCATTGCAGGGGAAGGCATCTGTGCGGAATGATCCCTTCCGAAGATCCGGTCGCTCTTCTCAGGATTGCGGAGGAAGCGATCGGGAAGGGTGGCGAAGGGATGTTGCTGAGCGGAGGAAGCGGAAAGGACGGCCGCGTGCCCCTGGTACCTTTCGCTTCGGCGATTAGGAGGATAGCCGACAAGGGCTTTCTTATCAACGCCCATCCGGGCATCATAGGCGCCGAGGATGCAAAAATATTGGCCTCTTCCGGGGTTTCACGGTTCTCCGTCGATGTACATCAGGACCCGGAGGTGATCGGGTCGGTCTTCAATCTCCCAGGCCCCCAGGCGTACGAAGGTACGATAGATGCGATATTGGGCGCCGGGGGAATTCCCGTTCCGCATCTGACCGCCGGCTTCGGGTATACGGACATAGTCGGCAGCGCAGAGTTGCTGTTAAAAAAAGGGATACGGCACGCTGTGCTGCTGGCACTCGTGCCTACGAAAGGGACGTGCTTCGAAAAACGCGGGGCGTCCGAAAGAGATGTCACCGAAGCCCTCGGAATCCTTTCCGATATGGGAATATCGGTGACCCTGGGATGCATGCGGGACCGCGGCATGAGGGATCTGGAGATGAAATGCGTCGAAATGGGAGTGAGGAGCATAGCCAACATGTCCCGCGGGACAGAGGAACGTCTCGTCTCCGAGGGTTTCAGCGTGAAGTCCTTCCGCAGATGCTGCTGCTTCGGCTCAGAATGAGATCTCCGGCGTATCGGAGGCCTTTCCCAGTTGGGCGAACCTTCTCCCTATGAGAAACACCGCGGCGAACTCCGGCACCTCGGTCTCTCCTTCCAGCATGAAACGCTCCCCTTTGATGGTCAGGTCGACGGGTTTTTTCATCGTGATTTCCACGGGGTCGGCGGAATATTCGTCCGGTACGGCAAGGTCCAGAGGCTCGAAGCCGGTGAGCTCGTCCCGGGTCAGGGGTGTGACCCGCAGCCCTCCTTTTCCGTGTATAGAGCCGGGAAGGCGTATCAGCCTTTTCACGTCGGAGGTGACGGGCGCGTCGACCTCGCCGCTCAGACGGCCCCTCATATCCTTGTCCATTATCTTCACAAGCATCTCCTGGGCCGTCTTTCCCATGGTAGCCATGGTGTTCTTGTCGAAGATCACCTTCCTCGAACGTCTCACGTCCTCCTGGACCTTCTCGACGGTGCTGTACTGGCTCTTTTTAATCGAAGGATAGCTCGAGCGCAGCGATTTCGCGTCCATGTCGCAGAAGTCATTGACCACGTCCATGAGGCCGCGTCTCATCCTTTTCTTCCATCCGCCGGAGTCTTCGGGGGGGACCAGGCGGTCCTTGGCCACGTTGGTCCGCACCCCGCCGCCGACGGCCATCCGGGAAGTTGCGACCTGGTTGTAGGGGAAGACCCAGTCTATATCTAGGCCGGAGCCCATGACGTAATCGACGACCTCCCTGCGCTCGTGCGAACCCAGGGTCAGCACGTCCCTCATCATAACATGTGCGTGATAACCTCTGCCTCCTGAAAAGGTCAGATGCACGTCTTTCTCGTCGAAGCCCAGGTCCCCCATGAGGAAGGAGTCGCAGAGTCCGATCATCTCGCTTCTGATCTGCCGCATCATCACAGGATAGGTCATGTTCTCGGCGCCTACCAGGTGGTCGGCGTCCAGATCGAAGATAAGCTCCGCCCCGAGCCACTCCTTCTCCTCCATCGTCGGAGCGGAGGGCTTCCTGTAGTAGGCGGTGGAGTAATAGCTGTGGGCCGGGACGTTGGAGGCCATGAACCTTCGGAGGTCCTCCGCGTTGGCGAAGCCTATGTGCCTCTGCATCATGTTCCTGTCGAAGAACATGAAACCGAACTCCCTGCGCGTGAAGCGGTCGGGCAACATCGGCGTGTTTTCCTTGTAGTACTTCCTGAAACATTTCAGGAGGAACCGGGAGTCCCTGTCCATGCCCTCTCCTAGGGCAGGGAATGTATAATTATTTGTCCGTAGCTCTTGAAACATGGTCGAAAAGGTCCCGATATATGACAATCACATACACATGAGCCCTTCCGGGCGGAACGTGGACGCCCTCCGGGAATTCGAGGCCGCCGGAGGCACGGGGCTCACGCTGGTCACCCTCCCCTATGCCGAAGTCCGTATCAGCAAGGGCCGGGATTTTTCGGATTCCTTCGATATAACGTTCCGGATGGCCGAAAAGGCGAAAGACTCCACAAACCTGCATATAAACACGGCCGTGGGACCTTATCCGATTCTTCTGCTGGGTCTTGCGGAGGAGCACGGCCTCGCCTCCGCCGTGGAGGCGATGATCGAGGGCATGGAGATTGCCGGCAGGGCGGTGGCGGAAGGAAAGGCCCAGGCTATAGGCGAGATAGGCAGACCGCACTTCCACGTATCGGAGGAGATATGGGAGGCGTCCAATGAGGTGATGCTTGCCGGCATGCGGGCGGCCAGGGAGAACGGATGCCCCGTGATAATACACAGCGAGGCCGGGACGGTAGAGACCAACCGTTCCCTGTCGGAGATCGCAAGGCGGGCGGGCCTGGATCCGGGAATGGTAATCAAACATTCCTCGCCTCCTTTCGTAAGGGAGGAAGAAACGTTCGGCGTGATGCCATCGATCCCGGCGTCCAGGGAGTACATCAGAGAGGCCCTCTCAAAAGGCTCCGACCGTTTTATGGTGGAGACCGATTACTACGATGATCCGGAGAAGCCCGGCGCACGCATGTCCGTGAACACTGTGCCCAAGCGCATCAAAGCGATGCTGGCTAATGGCAATATGACCGAGGAGAACGTCCGCAGGATATGCGGGGACATCCCTGAAACGCTGTTTGGCCGTTGAAACCTTTTTTAACACGACGTTAATTACGGACACATGAAGGCGAGCGTTCTCTGCGTCTACAACGAAGGTTCCCAACCCAACACTTCGTACATCGGTGCCAAAGGTTTTTCCGTCATGGTCGAAGTGGACGGCGAGAGGACGATGTTCGGGACCGGGCTCCGCGGACGTTACCTGATCCACAACATGGAGCATCTCGGGCTGGATGCGGATTCCATATCCAGGGTCGTCATATCCCATGGACACGCGGAGCACGCAAGGGGGATCAGCGCCCTGCTGGATGCCAGAAAGGGTCCGTTGCCGGTATACGCTCCGGCGGACGCATGGGCGGGAAAGGGAATGCTCTCCAAAGACGGCATATCTCTTACCGATAACGCAGCGCCCAAGGCCGAGAGGAAGGACGTGACCGGATGGACCCAGCTCAGCAAACACCTCTTCCTCACCCCTCCGCTGAAGGCCGGAGGCGTCTCGGAGACGTTCTTGGTTCTGGCCGGAGGCAACAGGCCGGTTCTGATAAGCGGCTGCTGCCACTGCGGCCCCGATACGGTGCTTGGAACGGTGAAGGAAAAATTCGGTTCCTACCCGAGGGCGATTATAGGAGGCCTGCATCTCGAGAAGGTACCCAAGGAGATATCGTACGCGGTTGCGGAAACGCTCAGGAATGCAGAGTGCCAGGATTTAAATCTCAATCATTGTACCGGCCCCAAGGGCGCACTGCGCCTGAGAGAAAAACTTTCCCTCGAAGGCGTGAAAGAGTACAACGTAGGCGACAAGTTGGAATATGAGCTCGGACTAATATGACTCGGGTGACGATATGAAAGCGACATGGCATTTCAGGACCGCGTTGACCTTCGCAATTCTGACGTTGGTGTTCGCGGCGGTAGGGTGGGCAGTAGGATGGATGTTCGGCAGTCCGCTCATGGGCCTCGTGGCCCTTGTCGCAGCGGCGGTGCTGATACTCTCGTTGTCGGCAATATTCTCCAAGAGCAGGGCCCTCAGCTCCAACAACGCCAAGATCGTCACCGGGCAGGAGGAGCCGAGGCTCTTCCGCATAGTAAGGTCCGTTGCCGATAAGGCGGGCGTCCCGATGCCCGAGATCGGAGTCACGGAGGACTACATGCCCAACGCCTTCGCCACCGGACGCAGCCCAAAGGACGCCGCCGTGGTTGCTACCAGAGGTCTCCTCAACATGCTTCCCGACGACGAGCTCGAGGGCGTTATCGCACATGAGATATCACACGTGAAGAACCGCGACATACTTGCGATGTCCGTCGCCTCCGCAGTCTCGTCAGTCATAGCGTTCGTCGGCCGTTTCGGTATATATTTCGCGCTGGCAGGCTCCGGGAACGACAAGAACGGCGGGGCCAAGATTCTGGTCGCGATTTTGATGTACATCTCTTTGCCCGTTGCGGCTCTGATCCTTCAGATGAGCATATCCCGGAAGAGGGAGTACCTCGCAGACGAGTCCGCAGCCGAGATCACGGGAAACCCCGTGGCCCTCGCCAATGCCCTGGTGCGCATAGAGAAAGGCTGCGACAGTCCGGCCAACAACTATAACAATCCCGCATATTCCCCAGTCTGGATATCGAACCCTTCGGGGACCAGGAGGTCCCTGACCGAAAGGATATTCAGCACACACCCGTCGACCAAGGACAGGGTCGAACGCCTGATGAAGCTCGCCGAGAGGTACGGGGCATCCAGAGGCCCGGAGGTCTACGACAACAGCGCGGACGGCACTTCCGACCCCTTCTTCCGCAAGTGAATTACTTGACGGGCTCCCACTTGGAGATCTCGTTGACTTTGGACAGGGTGGATCCTCTCCGGATCTCTTCGCGGGTGCGGTCCTCGTGCTCGTGCACGTCCAGCGCACGGTTGGCGACCTCTACGGCCTCTTCCTTGGGGACGACGATGAGTCCGCTCTCGTCGCCTATTATCCAGTCTCCCGTGCGGACCTTCTGTCCCCCGACGGTCACCTCGATCCCGATGCCGCCGTAGCCCTTGGGCTCCCCGGCGCATGGGACCGCCATCCTGGCGAACGCGGGGAACTCCATCTTCCTGATGTCGTCTATGTCCCGTATGCTGCCGTCTATAACCACTCCGGCGCATCCGGCGACCATCGCGGAGGTCGCCGCCAGTTCTCCCCATACGGCCATCCATCCCCCTCCGGCGTCCACAACTATGACGTCGCCCGGCTTCGCCCGGTCTATGGCCTCGACGGGCTTCGCCCAGTCTCCGTTGGCGGTCTGCACCGTAAGGGCGCGGCCCACCATGCGGCTGCCGTCTTTGATGTAAGGCCTGAGGCCCAGTATTATACCCCTTTTGTGATAGGCGTCAGAGATATTGCATGTGGAGACCCTGGAGAACGCCTCGAACAGGCCGTCCTCCGTGTATTTCTTCGCAAGCCCGGTGTCCACCTTGGAGCCCTCCATGGAGGACTTTATCGCCGCCGCCGCGGCACGGATGTCGGCGGCCTTCAGGATCCCTCCGCCCACGATGATAATCGATGCGCCCGCCTCAACATATGTGCCAGCGTTCTCCGCCGTGATGCCGCCTGCCACGGCAACCGGGACGGACGTCGAGTCCACTATCTCCCTCAGCAGGTCGTCCGGAGGGGCCTCCCCCTTCATCTGGGCGTCTATGCCCATATGCAGGCATATGTAGGACGCGCCCAGCGCCGCGACCTCCTTGGACCTCTTTATCTTGTCTGGCACGTTGATCATGTCGACCATTATCTCGGCGCCGTACTTCCTTCCCGCGGAAACAGCCTCGGATACGGTCGAGTCGTCCGCCAGGCCCAGCACCGTGATGACGTCGGCGCCGGCCTTGGCGGCGATCTCCACCTCGAAAGCCCCCACATCCATGGTCTTCGTGTCGGCCACTATCTTCCTGTCGGGGAATTCCTTCCTCAGGATGCGTATGGCATCCGCACCGCCGCTCTTTATGAGAGGCGTTCCCGCCTCTATCCAATCGGCACCTCCCTCGACCGCCTCTTTCGCGATGGGGACGCTGCGTCCGACCTGCATTATGTCGAGCGCCACCTGGAGTACTGCGCACATGGGATTCCAATCTGCAGGGGCTTATTTACACTTATTGAGAAAGTGCCACTCAGCTCGCCCGTCTATCATCAAAAACAGCTCGAAAACGTTCATCACGGTGGCGTCCCCCCATCTTCTACGGTGTTTAAACATGCTTCCCAAAAAGTATATGTCCCGAACGCTATAGCCTGCACCGCATGTCCGAGAGAAAGATGGCCAAGGAGACCAGGCCCGAGAGGGACAGGAGCAAGGTATCGGTCCTGTTCGTCGACCGCAAGAATGACCTTCAGTCCCAGCTCGCAGAGTACTATACCAACAAGCAGTTCCCCCGGATGTACCAGGCGTTCAGCGCCGGACCCGAGCCCGATATCATCGACTGCGACATGATAATAACGATGTACGCTGAATCGGAGGACATCAGGCACCAGAGGTCGAAAGGTTTCGAGAGCGAATACCTTCCGGACGATCACGGGTACGACTATGTGATATACACCCAGCCAGACGTTTTCGAGGAACTGGCGGGCAAGACGGTCTGGAAAGGAAGGCAGATCCTGGCAGACATGGGGTCCAGGGACGACTTCGTTGCAACCGATGACAAGGAGTTGTCCGAGGAATACCTGCGCATGGCCCTCAGGATACGTGATTGGGTCAAGGAGAACATGGACGACCCCCGCAAACTGAAGGGGCTCGTGTCCGCCTGAACCCTCCCGTGAGGTATTTTTCGACCGCACTATGGCTTTTCACAACTTATTTAGTGTGAATCAGGATATCATGAGAAAGTGAAGAAAGAACTCGTGCTGCAGATTTGGAATGCCCTCGGCGACGACACGGTCACGACTCCGGAGGCCAACAGGCGGCTCGAGGGATTTTTCGACGATAAATGCCCTGACGACCTGGCAAAGACCTTCACCAAGCTGAAGAAACAGGGCCTTCTCAAGGGAAAGGTCTCCCCCCAGCAGGGCGGATGGATATGGTGGGCCGACGAGGAATGCCGCTCGGGGCTCGAAGGGGGTGTCCTCGACGGTTAACTATCAGGACGGGGACATCCAGACGGCCTGGGACGAGATCTTCGGAACATTCGAACCGTACCGTATCGCGATAGCCCACATCGCCGCCGCATATCCCGACATAAAGAGCCTCGAGGTCCGTTATTCGGACATGGACACCTACGACACGGACTTTGCCATGTTCGTGCTCGACAACCCCGACAGGTGCCTGAAGATAGGGCAGGACTGCGTGCATTCGCTCATGCCGCCCTCCTGGGACGGCAAGGACAGTATAAACCTGAGGATCGTGGGCCTTCCGAGGGACGCCAAAGTGGACATCCGCCGCCTCAGGGCGAAGAACCTGGGAAAACTCGTGGCGGTCGAGGGGCTTGTGAGGAAGGTCACCACCGTCAGGCCCAGGATGACCCATGCGCTTTTCACCTGTGCCAGATGCGGAGCGGAACAGTGGGTTCCCCAGAAGGGGATGCTCCTCAACGAACCAATGATGTGTATCAACCCCGACGGCAGCTGCAACAAGCAGTCAACACGTTTCATTCTCAACGACAAGGACTCCAAGTACATCGACACCCAGAAGATCGAGATCCAGGAGAGCCCCGAAGGGCTGAGGGGCGGAGCGCAGCCGGAGAGGCTGGCGGGATTCCTGGAAGACGACATATCCGGAGCGGTCACAGCCGGAAACCGCGTCACCATGAACGGAATAATACGTTCCGTGGAGAAGCCGGAACGGGACAAGTCCACAGTCTTCGACATCTACATGGACATACAGTCTATCGAGTTCGAGCAGCACGAGTACGACGAGATACAGATAACCGACGCGGACGAGAAGAGGATCCTGGAGATGTCCAAGGACCCGGACCTTTTCCGCAAGATAGTCGCCTCCATCTCCCCGACGATCTACGGCATGGACGAGGTGAAGGAGGCGTTGGCTCTGCAGCTTTTCGGCGGATGCCATAAGGACATGGACGACGGGACGTCCATAAGAGGAGATATGCACGTACTTCTCATCGGAGACCCCGGAGTGGCGAAATCCCAGCTCCTCAGATACATGAGCAATCTGGCCCCAAGGGGCATATACGCGTCCGGAAAATCAGCCAGCGCCGCCGGTCTGACGGCCGCCGCGGTGAAGGACGACTTCGGGGACGGAAGATGGACCCTCGAGGCGGGCGCCCTGGTCCTTGCAGACAAGGGTCTGGCATGCATCGACGAGCTTGACAAGATGACGACACAGGACCGGTCATCGCTCCACGAGGCGATGGAGTCCCAGAAGATATCCGTCGCAAAGGCCGGAATAACGGCCACCCTCCAATGCAGATGTTCGATGCTGGCGGCCGCCAATCCCAAATATGGGAGGTTCGAGGACAACGACACGATCACCAACCAGATCGAACTGCCGCCCGCCCTGATGTCCCGTTTCGACATGATCTTCGTGCTCACGGACAGGCCGGACAAGAAGAGGGACAGGGACATCACTGAACACATCCTCAAGGCGCACCGCCGCGGGCAGGCCAGGATGGTAAAGGAAGGAACGGTCCTGGAGGGTGTGGACGCGGGCACGATCCTGGAGGCGACCGAGGACATCCGACCCTACTTCGACATGGAGACCCTGAGAAAATACGTCGCATATTCCAAGCGCATCACCCCCGTAATGACCGACGAGGCTGCGCGCATAATCGAGACCAGCTATCTGGAGATCAGGAAGATGGGCGAGGGGCAGAACAAGTCCGTCCCTATAACCGCCAGGCAGCTGGAGGCATACGTCCGTCTGTCCGAGGCTTCGGCGAGGATGAGGCTGAGCTACGTTGTCACTGACGCGGACGCCAACCGCGCCGTGGATATGGTGGAATACTATCTGGGTAAGATCGCCGCACCCGATGGCGGGCAGTGGGACATCGACAGGGTGGCCACCGGCGTATCCAAAAAGGACAGGGACACCGTGAAAATAATACGCGACATAGTGGACGAGTTCGGTGCGGACACGGGGATGTCGGCAGAAGAGATAATCGTCCATGCCAGTTCCCAGGGCGTTTCTAAGGACGAGACGCTGAAGGTCATCAAGAAGATACACGAGGCCGGAGATTTCTATTCTCCGATGGCCGGAGTTTACAAGAGGGCCTGAAATGATAAGAGCCAGGATACACAGGCACGGCGAGGAGAGGCTGCTTGCCGCATGCGATGAGGAGCTAGTGGGTAAAACATTCAGGGACGAAGTTTCCAAGATAACGCTCACGGAAGCGTTCTACGGTACCGAAGCGATCTCCGAGAATACTCTGGCCGAACGCATGGGTTCGGTGACGATAATGAACCTGTTCGGCGAGGGGGCGGTCGCCGCGGCCATCGCGAAAGGATACGTCTTGCCGGAGAACGTCATGGTCGTAGCCGGGATAAAACACGCTCAGGTGGTGCTGATATGAGGTTCTGCGTTAAGTGCGGGAAGGATGTCGAGAGAACCCTCGACGGCCTCTGCACCGATTGCTATCTGGACGGCAGGAAGTTCACGTCCCTGCCGCACCATGTGGACCTGGAGGTCTGCGCCGTGTGCGGGGAGTACTACCTGGGCGGCAAATGGGCCCCCTCCGGTAAGAGGAAGGCCGCGGAAGATTCGGCCGTCGAGCATTTGGGGGTGCTCAACGGCAGCCGCGTGAGGTTCGTGGAGACGTTTTCCGAAGAGCAGGACCCCCGCACATACGTGGTTAAGGTCATTTCCGAGATGGCGGTACAGGATGCGGAGGTCGAGTCCGAGGCCTCTACGATAGTCAGGATCAAGAACACGGTATGCAAGAGATGCTCCAGGGTCCAGGGCAGCTACTACGAATCGATCCTCCAGGTGCGTTCCGAGGAGAGGGCGCTCGACGAAGACACGATGTCGGAAGTCGTCAGCATGGTGATGAACTATGTGGACCAGCAATCCAAGGTCAACCGCCAGTACTTCATATCAAAAGTGGAGAAGATGCACGGCGGCGTAGATTTCTATCTTTCTTCTATAGCCCTCGGACGCATAATGGCCAAGATGGTCTCAGAAAGGTACAGCGGTGAGAACAAGGAGTCGGCGAAACTGGCCGGCCGCACCGACGACGGCCAGGACATGTACCGGATTACATATCTTGTGCGTCTTCCGGAGTTCAAAGCCGGCGACGTGGTAGTTTTCAATGGAAAACACTACAAACTGGCCAGGGTCTTCAGCGCCGGCGGGCGCCTGTTGGCCCTCAAGGACTTCAAGGAATTATCCATACGCAGGTCGGACATGCCTTCTCTGAAGGTTTACCGCAAGAGGTCCGAGCTGAAAGACGCGACGGTTGTGAGCGGAGGATATCCGGAGGTCCAGATCCTGGACCCATTGAACTTCTCGACCGTCGAGATCAGGGTCCCCGAAGGTGCGATGATCGGAGAGACGGTGAAGGTCACAGACATCGACGGCGTGCTGTACTACGTTCCGTAAACGTTTTTCAGTACCTCGCCCATGCGCCTGCATGATCAAACTCCCCGAGCCTCTGGAAGACGTTGTGTTCAATCTGCTTAAGGTCTCCAACACCAAACTGCCGCCAGACGTGGGATGGGCCCTGGAGGCCGCCGCGGGATGGGAATCCAATCCTACGGCGTATTCACAGCTCGGAGCGATAATGGACAACGTCCGCAAGGCCGAGTTCCTTTCCCGCCCCATGTGCCAGGACACCGGCATACCGGTATTTTTCGTCAGGGGGAAGTTCGACTCTTCCATGGTCGGCGCGATTGAAAGGGGGATAGCCAGGGCAACGAAGGAGATACCTCTCAGGCCCAATACGGTGGACCCCCTGACCCGCGAGAACCACGGCGACAACCTCGGCGAGGGCATGCCCATCGTCCACTTCGTCCCGACCGGCGACGATTTCACCGAGATAACCGTAATGCCGAAAGGCGCAGGCTCGGATAACATGACACGCCTGGCGATGCTCAACCCGTCCGACGGGGCGGATGGAGTCATGAAAACGATAATGGACGCAGTGCTCGATGCGGGAGGACGGCCGTGCCCTCCCGGGATAATCGGAGTGGGCATCGGCGGGACGTCGGAAAAGTGCGTTTCCATGGCCAAAGAGGCATCGCTCCTACCGGTAGGGGACGACAATCCCGATCCCGAGCTCAGGAAGATGGAGGAGGAGATATTCGTGAAACTTAACGAAAGCGGCCTGGGCCCCATGGGTCTCGGAGGCGCCGCGACGGTCCTCGGCGTGAGGATCAAGAAGGCCGCCTGCCACACCGCCAGCCTCCCGGTCGCGGTAAGCATAGGATGCTGGGCAAACCGCAGGGCCACCGCCAGGATAACCTCTGACAGGGTGGAGTACACACAGGGGGCGTTCCTTTGATACTTGTTTCCCCCTTGGATGAGAAGACTGTGAGATCGCTCAGGCTCGGCGACACGGTGTATGTCAAAGGACCCATCATCACCGGCAGGGACGAGATGCACAAACGGGCACTGGAAATGGCCCGGGCGGGCGGAGATGTCCCGGCAGAGATATTCGGCTCGGTGTTGTACCACTGCGGCCCGATCATGGTCCAGCGCGGAGAAAAATGGATCCCCGTGTCGGCAGGCCCCACCACCAGCGCCAGGATGGACTCCCTTGAACCGGAGATGATAGAAAGGTTCGGGATCAGGGCGATCATCGGCAAAGGCGGTATGTCCCGGGAGGTCGGGGAGACGATGAAGAAGCACGGATGCGTCTATCTCGCCGCCGTGGGCGGTGCAGCCGTGTCCCTGGCGGAAGGCCTGGGAGAGAGCAAAGGGTCTGAATGGAGCGACCTGGGCATGGCCGAGGCGATGTGGAAGTTCGACGCCGAGGGACTGGGTCCTTTGATTGTGGCCATGGACTCCCAGGGCGGGAATCTGTACGAAGAAGTCAGAGAGAAACTTAAGCGATGATCAGTCCTCGTCGTCCACCATCTTCAGTTTCAGTTATGCCTCTTGATGTAGATGATGAAGGCCGTCACGATTATCAGGAGGATTCCGGCGACGAATAGGCCCACCAATGTGAAAAGGTGCGGCAGGTCCAGTCCCCAATAGGTCTCTTCGGGAGTCAACACGAGATAGAAGTCGCAGGTCTTGGAGCTGCTCTCGTAGCCCACCCCGATGT
The DNA here is from genome assembly GCA_050180115.1 of Candidatus Methanomethylophilaceae archaeon. Taxonomy (GTDB): domain Archaea; phylum Thermoplasmatota; class Thermoplasmata; order Methanomassiliicoccales; family Methanomethylophilaceae; genus VadinCA11. The sequence goes on along the minus strand of JBFXEL010000006.1, from coordinate 59,545 downwards.
TGTACTGCGCAGCGTCTTCGAAACCCCCGCACCTCACAGTCACGGTGTAAGTTCCGGGCTCGCAGTCTATACTGTATTTTCCGTCGGCCCCGGTAGTGTCCGTGCCCTTCACGGCGCCATTTGGATCCAAAAGGGTGACGGTCGCACCGGATATCAGTTCGGACCCGTATTTAACGGTCCCGACGACCGTCATGTTCCTCTCCGTGGTATACTGGTACACGGCCCTGACGCCGCCCAGGTTGAAATCGGTTAGGGTACCAGGGTCTATTTCGTCGCATATCATGATCTGGGTCGAGGTCTTGTAGACCAGTATCAAGGTATTGGTCTGGGGGTCGTATGTCTCCGGCAGAACTACCGTGAAAGCGCCGTCCGGATTCGAAGTCGCGGTCCCCCAGACCTTGCCGGTATCGCCCGCATCCCACATGAGGTAGACCTCCGCCCCGGCGAGGGGCTCCCCGTCGCTGTCTTGGGCTATCCCGGTGAAGGTCACCTCATCGGCCGCATAGGCTTCGTCGACGCTCAGTACCAGTCCCCCCAGCGGCAGCAAAAGGACCGAGATCAGGAGCAAAGCTGCGATCCGACTTTTCATGGGATGAGCATCGTGTGCGCAGATATAATCCTTTTTTGCTCTGGAAGAAGAAAAATAAATACGGCGTAACGCTAAGGGCAAGGGATTGGGCATCGCAATGATAGAGAAATCTAACACAGTGTACACGAAGGAAGAGGTCATGGGCGTCATGGAGCCTCTGATCTCCACGTGGTTCGAAGAGCGGTTCGACGGCCTCACAGAACCGCAGGCCAAGGCCATACCGCTCATACACCAGAGGAAGAACGTGCTCGTGTCCTCCCCCACAGGCTCCGGTAAGACGCTGACAGCGTTCACAAGCATAATCAACGAACTCACCAAGTACGCCAGAGCAGGGACGCTGGAGGAGAGGATCTACTGCATATACATCTCGCCGCTCAAGGCGCTGGCAAACGATGTCAACCGAAATCTCAACGAACCGTTGGACCAGATGGCCCAGCTTGCCGCCGACCGCGGCTTCGAGCCCCCCGGCATCAGGGTCGCCGTACGCTCGGGGGACACTCCCCAGAGCGAGAGGCAGAAGATGGCACGCCACCCCCCTCACATCCTCATCACCACTCCCGAGTCCCTGGCCCTAGTGATATCGGCGCCCAAGTTCAGGGAGAGCCTGAAAAAAGTCGAATGGGTAATATTGGACGAGATACACGACATCTGCGATTCGAAGAGGGGCGTATTCCTCTCGCTGACCCTGGAGAGGCTAAAGGACTGGTGCGAGACGGACTTCTCGCGCATCGGACTGTCTGCGACCCTCGCCCCCATGGAGGCGATCGCAGGATACCTCGTGGGTAACAATCACGACGGTTCGGTCCGGGACGTCACGATAGTGGAATCCGATTCGAAGAAGCAGCTGGACCTCCGGGTGATATGCCCATCGGCGGACATGACCGCTCTGTCATCGGAGATGGTCAACTCCATGATGTACGACCAGCTCAAGGAGCTCATCGACAGCCACGAGACCACTCTGGTGTTCACGAACACCCGTTCCGGGGCGGAGAGCGTCGTGTACAAACTCAAAGAGCGCGGACTCGAGAACATCGAGGTCCACCACAGCTCCCTGGGCAGGGAGACGAGGCTCGACGTGGAGGAGCGGCTCAAGAGGGGAGAGATCAAATGCGTGGTATCTTCGACGTCCCTGGAACTGGGCATCGACATAGGTTCCGTGGACCTGGTGTGCCAGATAGGCTCCCCCAAATCGGTGGCCAAGGGCCTTCAGAGGATCGGCCGCAGCGGCCACAGCTTCGGACAGGTGGCCAAGGGCCGTCTCCTGGTCTTCGACCCCGACGACCTGGTGGAATGCGCTGTCATGTGCCGCGCCGCCCATCGCGGCGACATAGACCGGGTGGGCATACCCGAGAACTGTTTGGACGTCCTCGCCCAGGCGATTATAGGGATGAGTCTGGACAACAGATGGGATGTGGACGCCGCCTTCCGTCTGGTCAAGGGGTCGTATTGCTACAGGAACCTGACAAAGGAAGAGTTCCTCAGCGATCTGAGATATCTCGGCAGCCGCGACGACTTCGAGGGCGTGTATTCGAAGATATGGTACGACGAGGACGAGAATCAGTTCGGCAGGAAGAAAGGGGCCCGGATGATCTACTACCTCAACCTGGGCACGATCCCGGAGGAGGCTAACTACAAAGTGGTCACCGGCCACGGTTCGGTTGCGGGCGAACTCTCCGAAAAGTTTGTCGAGAGGCTCTCCCCGAGGGACGTCTTCGTCTTGGGCGGACGGTCGTTCGAGTTCGTCAGGTCCAAGGGCATGACCGCCTTCGTCAAAGAGGCCACGGGCAGGAAGCCCACGGTGCCGTCTTGGGCGGGCGAGATGCTCCCCCGGAGCTTCGACCTTTCGATGGACATCGCCGAGTTCAGGAAGGAGATGTCCGAACGCCTGGACTCCTACACGGGAACCCTGATATCGGAGATGTCGGAGGACCTGGACATAGACGAGGGTTCCGCGAGGAGCATAGTGTCGTACTTCAGGGAGCAGAAGGCGGTCGCCGGTTTCATCCCAGACTCGGAGAAACTGGCCATCGAGGAGTACATAGACCCGTCCGGGAATCAGAGGCTGGTCTTCCACTTTCCCTTCGGGAGGAGGGTCAACGACGCGCTTTCCCGCGGATATGCATACCGCCTTACAAACATCCTCGGAACCAACGTTTCGGTCACGGTTTCCGACGACAACTTCATGATCGGCACATCGCGCAAGGTGGAAATGTACAGGATTCCGGGGATGCTTAAGTCCAGGGACCTGGAGCAGATACTGCGCAAGGCGATAAAAGACTCGGAGATATTCAAGCTCAGGTTCAGGCACACCGCGTCCCGCAGCTTCATGATCCTCAGGAACTACATGGGCCGTTCAATTTCAGTGAACAGACAGCAGATACGCTCGTCATATCTTCTCGACGAGCTCGGCAACATGGAAAACATGCCCGTCATCGAGGAAACTTACAGGGAAATAATGGAGGACGACATGGACATCCGCAACGCGGAGCACGTCCTGAGGCTGATCGAGGAAGGGAAGATGAAGGTCGAGACCGTGGCGTACACGGGGACTCCCTCCCCCTTCGCCCACAGCGCCATAATTTCGAGCTTCTCCGATATAGTGCTGATGGAGGACCGCTCCGCTCTGTTGAGGGAGCTGCACCGCAAGGTCCTGTACCGCGCGCTGGGAGACTCGGTCAAAGAGTTTGAGTTCGACGAGGACCAGATCATCCCCTACTTCAGGGAGAAAATCGGGCGCATCCAGACTAAGGAGGACATAGTCCCGATGCTAATGCGCACTGGCCCTCTTCAGGTGCTCCGCGAGCGCGGAAGGAACATCTACGCATACTCGGACGAGGACAAGAGGACCGTGGACAAGTGGATAAAGGAGTTGCTTTCCGAGGGGAGGATCGGCTCGGTCTTCATGGACGACCCGTACGTCATGGCGGCCGAAGAGGTCCGTTACTATGCGGCGGCCACCGCCAAGGATCGCGAGATGACGGAGATAGACGCCAAGGTCCTGGAAGAAGTCACGACGGACACGCCCATCAACCAGATCTCCGAGTCCCTGGAGGTCAGCGAGGACATAGTCTACCGTTCGATCAGGAAGCTGGAGTCTATGTACAGAGTCGCCAGGACCGCCATCACCGGGAACGGGAAGTGGCTGTACTCCAGGGCGGACCATCCCGCCACCGACAGGAACTCGGCCGTGGACCGGATAATAACCAGGCATCTGGAGTGTTTCTCTCCGGCAACCTCGGCCGAGGTGGCGTTCGCCCTTTCGCTGACCGATGAAGAGGCCCGCGCATCCCTGGAGTCGCTTCTGAGCAGCGGGGAGGTCGCCAAAGGTAGGTTCCTGGTATCCGAAGGCGACCAGTACATGCTGAAGACCGACAGGATGAGGCTCAGGGCAGGCAAGGAGAACGTTTACACCTTCGAGGCCGTGGAAGAATACCGTGCGTCCAAGGGGCGCCGGTTCGAGAGCATCGAGGAATATTTCAGATTCTACGGGTCTGCAGGAAGCGAGATCGACGTTTTCAGCAGGGTCAGGGATTTCAAACTGGAAGACTGGCAGAAGATGAGGGAGTCCGGAAGGATACTGCTGGGGAGGTTCATGCGCGGGCGCGTCAGATACGTGCTTTCGGAGGATGCCGACAGGTTCGCCGCCCTCAGGTCCGACGAGACCGAGCCCGGGGACGAAAAGGTCCTCAACACGATCGATGGGATGGGCACGGCCACACTTCGCCAGCTGGTCGGCGAGATGAACATGGACAAGGAAGCCCTCAAGGAGGCCGTCTACCGCTTGGACAGGTCCCTCAGGATAGTCAGGGCGTTCGGCGAAAGGGAAGACTGGGGGACGGAGAACATATACACGGTGTACCGCCCCGGACCGGTCGCCGGGGACCCCCTGAGAGACCTCGCCGAACAGACCGTGAGGGCGTACGGCCCCCTTCCCTCCCAAGCCCTGAGATACATTCTCGGCGTGGCGCCCGAGGACGCCAAAAGGCTGATGGACGACATCGGAGCATCCCAGATCATAGTCGGCGACTCGCAGACGCAGATGTTCGTCTTCGAAGACGAGTTGGGGGCCTTGGGCGAGATCCACGGACGCGAGTCGAAGATCCGTCTGTGCACTCCGTTCGATCCGGACATCTCGTCGAAATGGGCGGAGCTGTCCGCCCGTTACGGCGACAGCTGGGTATACCCGCTGATCAAAGGCTCGTCGGTGGTGGGGGCCCTCGAGATGTGGGAGATGTCCGGATGCATAGAGATACGCGCATTCGATCTGGACTCCGTTGAACTGATGCCTGCGGCCCTGGCATCGATAGACGACATGATGGTTTTCTTCAAGATGAAGAACATAGACATAGTCCGCGTCAGGGAAGTGATGGGAAAGGACGTCTCCGCCCTCGGTGCCGAAGAGAAGAAGATGATGGAGGACGCGGGCTACGTGATGGTCAACGGCTTCTATGCCAAAGGAGGCCTGGTAGAATACACCATGACCGACGAAGAGTTTCTGAGCTATGTATTCGAGAAGCAGCGGGTGGGCGACAATGACAAGTACCCCACGGTGATGAACGCCGTCAGGGCCCGAGGGTATATACGCGGCGACCAGGAGATATACACCAGGGTGCTGGACAAGACCACTCTGAAGAAACAGCTGGAGCGCGGATACATGGTGAAGACCTCGCTGTATCCCGCCTTCATGGGATACACGACCGAGGAGTTCGCGAAACTGTACAGGGCAGCGAAGTCGCAGGAGCTGGGCGACGAAGAGAAGCTGGTGATGTCGATGGTCTCCAACCACTCTCCGATATCCAGGAAAGAGATAGTTTCGGGCTCCCCTATTTCAGAGCCGCGCACCGTGGAAGCGCTAAACGCCCTGTCCAAGCTATCTGCGGTCTATCAGGATTCCGATTCCTACTACAGCCCGGTACCCATGCCGAATATTACCAGGGAAGACGCTTTCAAGGAAATAACCAGGCATCTTTTCTACGACTTCGGGATATTCTCCGCCGAGAATCTTTCGCGTTTCATGTCCGCCCGCATGTCCGAGGTAAGGTCGGCTCTGGCTGCCCTCGAGGCGGAGGGGCTCCTTAAGAAGGGCTTCTTCGTAAGGGACGACCCTACGCTCATGTGGATGCTCGCCTCCGACATCGGGAAGAAACAGGAGGTTCACAAGGGGACATTCGCCCTCAACACCCAGGATAATCTGCACGTGTACCTGAGGCAGCATATCAAGAGGGAGATAGGCCAATCCCGCGCGGTGATATTCGAAGGGACAAAGATATCCGGTTCTTTCGACGGGAAGCTTACGCATGCAGGTTCCAAGGTCGAGAATTTCGAAGGTTCGGACCGTGCGTACAGGTTCCTCAGCGACTCGGCAAGGTCCCTTGGCGTATCCATCGGGAACGGCAGGTCTGTGGAGCAGGATGACGATTGGGACGCGGTGGAGTTCTACCTCAAATCAAATCCGGGAGCCGTCGCGCGCAAGTGATTTATAACAAATTGAACTATCGTTAACTTATGAAGATACCTTGTGAGATTGTCGTTTGGTATGTACTCCCCACCATCCGCAGGGAAATGGCCAGAGAGCTTGTTTCGGAGCACGGCATGACTCAGGCTCAGGTAGCCAGGATGTTCGAGGTCACCGACGCCGCAATCTCCCAGTATCTGAAGAAGAAACGGGGGGAGAACGAAATAATCCAGAACAGCGAGAGATACCCCCTGTTCTCTAAGGAGATAAAGCATTCCGCGGCAAGGCTGGCGACCGGGGAGGTTGATTTCGTCTCGGAGATGTGCAAGCTCTGTTGCACGGTAAAGAACTGCGGCATGCTGGCCGAGATCTATGAGCAGTATACCGGCTACGACGCCCCCCAGTGTGCGATGGCGGACGCCGAGATTCAGAGGATGATGCTCGGAGAGTGATACAGGAGCTCCTGTGCATATCCGGCGTACCTGCCGAAAATACGCCTTCCGGCCGACGAAACCTCTTCGTAGCCTCCCCGGACGCCGTATATTTCTCTCATCAACCTCGAGATCCTCGCGTCCACCGGGAACGCCTCCAGGTGGCCGTAGGCGAAGATGGCGACACAGTCGGCGACCTTCGGGCCTATTCCGTTGATTTTTTTAAGTTCCTTCACGCAGCCCCCGTAATCAAGTTCCTCAAGGGATGCGAGGTCATAGGTGCCGTTCTCAACCTTCTCGGCGAACTCCACAAAACGCCCCTCGCGATATCCCAGACGGCATTCGCCGATGCTTCCGCACCCGTCCAATATCTGCCCCGGCGTCGGAAAGGAATGCGCCCCGCCGAGGTCCGTTCCGAACAGAACGCATACGGACTCGACCATCTTCGCGATCCGTTTCACGTTGGCGTTGGTAGCCAGAATGTATGTGGCCGCGCACTCCCAGATGTCCTGCCTGAGTATCCTCAGTCCGGGGCAGGCGGTCGCGAGGCCGGCGACGTATGCGTCCTTTCCGGAAATCTCCTCCATTATGGCGGGAAGGTCGTCCTCGGAACGGAAATATCTCCTGATCCGTTCCCCGTCGCATCCTTCGCACCCGAACCCGCCCTCCCTCTGCACGAGCTCGACCTTATCGTTGCCGAGGACTCCCCTCCACACGCCGCCGTCCTTTCTCCAGCGGTGGGCCTGGCCGCATCCGAGGGTCGCGTCCAGGTCGACTTCCATAGGAATTTCCATGGTGTCGCCGATGCCTTTTCGGTAATAATTAGTTGCGTCGGGACAGTTCGGTGCGGTGCGGACGAACGTGGTGCCGTATGAACACCCAGGCATTTTATTTCAAATAAAAATAATATTAATGGTAGCGATTCTGCGATGTCGAGGGATGTAAATATGCAAAAGGCCCTACGCCCGTTATGAGATTCGGTCCCGCAGGATACCCTTCCGAAGGCAAGACGCCCATCGGATCTTTGGAATACACCAAGTCGCTGGGCCTTGACGCGCTCGAGGTGGAGTTTGTGCGCGGAGCCCGCGTCTCCGGGGAGAGGGCCAAAGAGATAGGAGCGGCCGCGGAGCGGCTGGACATCAGGCTCTCCTGCCACGCCCCGTATTTCATCAGTTTCAATTCGGAGACCGCCGAGACCAGGGAAAAAAGCGTAGCCTGGGTCATGGACACAGCACGCGCGGCCCACAACATGGGCGCCTACATAATCGTCATACACGCCGCATCCTACGGCAAACATCCGGAAACGGTCATGGATTCGGTGATCGAAGGACTTTCTGTCTGCAAGGACAACATGGACAACGAAGGGATCAGGGACGTGTTCCTCGGCGTGGAGACCATGGGAAAGAAGAGCCAGTTCGGGACCCTGAGGGAGATCGAGGAGGTCATGGACAGCGTGGACGGAGTGCGCCCCGTGCTCGATGTGGCCCACGTGCACGCCAGGAACGGGGGCTCCCTGAAGACCGAAGAGGACATGCGCGCACTCCTCGGCGAGTTCTTCCCGATATGCGGCGACAGGGCTCACTTCCATATAAGCTGCATAGAATACGGCGACAAAGGCGAGAAGAACCACCTGCCGCTGGAGGCAAGGGATCCGGACATGCAGCTTCTCGCGAACGTGTTGGAAGACTCCTCGAAGGACTGCACTTTCATATGCGAATCTCCCAGGATAGCGGCGGACGCAGTGGTGTTCAGGGACATGTTCCCCAGGTACCGGCGCTGATTCCTGTGTAAAGCTTTAAAAGCAATATCTCATTCGCGGCTCATATGCCACTGTGGCTCAGCGGTAGAGCGGCGGTTTCGTAAACCGTAGGCCGGGGGTTCGATTCCCTCCAGTGGCTCCATTTTTTATCTTAGAGGCTCCCATACCGTCGCGCGCAGTCTGTTTACAGACCTGAAGCGGTATATTCCGTCTTCCGATCGTTCTCCCAGTATGTCCCTTGCCGCCGCAACGGCCTCATTTTCGATCCCGAAGAAAGAGAACGTCCCGGTCTGTCTTCGTACCGCCTCCTCGACAGACATGTCGATCGCCACAGTGGCCGAGAATTCGCGGCTCTCCGGCCGCCTCCCCGAGGCCTCCAGTTTTTCAATGATGCCGTCGGTGGTCCTGGAGGCGAAACTGTAGTCCTTCCCGAGCCTTGCCCATATCTCGGACTGCAGGCGGTCTCCCCCGTTCTCGATCCAGGAGACCATGGCGCAGCAACCGGAGGACAGGCGGTCCATGCGCTCTATCGAATCTACGGTCCCGGATCCGGAGCAAAGTGCGGCAAAGACCACGTCCCATCTTCTTTTCGGTTCGAAGACGTTCCAATCGGCCTCGATCCTCTCCAGGTTCGTTACGCCTTCCGACGCCGCCGCCGCGAATAATCTGTCTAGCATCTTCGCGGAGCAGTCCAGGCAAGACACGGACCTGGAACGGCGGGACATCGGCAACGAATAAGTCCCCGGGCCGCTCCCGACCTCCAGGACGTCGCGGGTCCTGTCCAGGCAGCCTCGTCCCGCAAGCCATTCCACTATGCGCCCTGGCATATCTCCCTGCTGCTCGGCGTTGTACGTCTCGGCGAAGATGTTCCAGAACCTTATTTTCTCGTGTGCCGGGACGTCTTCGCCGTCAAGGGGGTGCAGGGGGGCCATCAGCAGCCTTCGTGCCGGTCCGATATGTCCCCTTCCCGTATCAGGTACCGGTTGACGATCTTCACGGCGCAGACATCTCCGCACATGGAGCACCCGTCCTCCAGCTTGGTGCATCCCCTGTCCCTGTACCTGCGGGCCTTCTCGGGGTCGAGACAGACTTCGAAGATAGTAGGCCAGTCCAGCTTCTTGCGGGCCCTGGCCATGGCATCATCCATTCCGAACCCTCTTCCTCTCGCAAGGTCTCCGGCATGGGCCGCGATCTTCGACGCGATGACGCCTTCCTTGACATCGTCCACGTCCGGGAGGGAAAGATGTTCCGCCGGCGTCAGGTAGCATAGAAAATCAGCTCCGGCCTGGGCCGCGACGGCGCCGCCGATGGCCCCTACGATATGATCGTAGCCCGGGGCGATATCGGTCACCAGCGGTCCAAGCACATAGAACGGCGCCCCGTCGCACATCCTCTTCTCCAGCTCTATGTTCATCGGGATCTGGTCCAGCGGCACGTGCCCCGGACCCTCCACCATCGCCTGCACGCCCGCTTCGCGCGCACGGCGGACAAGATGGCCGAGCGTCATGAGCTCGGATATCTGGGCCTGGTCCGAGGCGTCGGAGATGCATCCGGGCCTGAATCCGTCGCCGAGGGACAGGGTGAACTCGTATTTCCGGGCCATCTCCAGGAGGTAACCGTAGTTCTTGAACAGAGGGTTCTCCTCTCCGTTGTGCAGGATCCATGCCGTCAGGAAAGACCCTCCCCTCGAAACGACGTCCATTATCCGGTCTGAATTCCTCAGCCATTGGACGGTCTCCCTGGTTATTCCGCAATGGACGGTCATGAAGTCCATCCCGTCCCTGGCATGCTTCTCTATGCCGTTGAAGATGTCGTCCTCGGACATGTCGACCACAGCGTTGTTGCGTGCGGCGGTAAGTCCGGTCTGATATATCGGCACGGAGCCCATCATCACGGGGCATTCCTTCAGAAGCATGGACCTTATGGCGTCTATGTCCCCTCCCGTGCTAAGGTCCATGACGGAGTCGGCGCCGTACTTAAGGGAGACCCTGAGCTTCTCCAGCTCCCCGTCGAGGTCGACTATATCCCTCGAGGTCCCCAGATTTACGTTGATCTTCACGTTCAAACCCCCGCCTATTGCCGCGGGGAGCGGGTCATGGACGGGGTTGCAGGGCATCACTATACGGCCCGAGGCTATCCCGTTCCTTATGAATTCTTCAGTGACGCCTTCTTTCTCGGCGACGATCCGCATGGCAGGCGTGACCTCTCCCCTGCGTGCCTTTTCCATTAGGGTGCTCATCTGATATCGGCTGCCAATCCGCTTACGTTTATTTCAGCGTTCCCGATGGGCCGAGGTCGTTTTTTCCTGGTCCGTGGCCGTTTCTTTCGCGCACGCGCGCGTTGCGCGCGCCGTTATATAGGAGGATGCCATAAGGAAGGGTATTGCATCGATGTCTCGATGCGGAGCTGTTCGTTATGGATGGGAAAAATCAAGAGGTTTACAATGAAGACAGCATCGTCGCTCTGCACGGCCTCGAGGCCGTAAGAAAAAGACCGGGAATGTATATCGGAAGCACCGATGCCCGTGGCCTTCATCATATGGTCTTCGAAGTGGTCGACAACGGCATAGACGAGGTCATGGCCGGATGGGCGACCTCAGTGGACGTGGAGATCAACACGGACGGCTCGATCACGGTCACGGACAACGGAAGGGGCATACCCACGGGGATGAACCACGAAGAGGGCAAGTCCGCCCTGGAGATATGCCTGACAGACCTCCATGCGGGGGGAAAATTCAATCAGAACAGCTACAAGGTCTCGGGAGGCCTTCACGGCGTCGGAGTATCGGTCGTCAACGGTCTGTCCACCAAGCTGATAGCAACCATCCACAGGGACGGCAGGATATGGCGCCAGAGCTATCGGACAGGCATCCCGGAGGGGGACGTCGAGGCGATCGGCGATACCCAGATCACCGGAACGGTCATACAGTTCTGGCCGGACGGCTCCATATTCGAGACGGTTGCGTTCGACTACGAAACTCTTCAGAGCAGGTTCAGAAACCAGGCGTTCCTGAACAAAGAGGTCACCATTGCACTCACTGACCACAGGACCGGGAAGTCCGAGAAGTTCCATTACGACGGAGGGGTTTCAGAGTTCGTCCAGTACCTAAACCGGACCAAGACCCCCATCCATGCACCGATCCACCTGGAGGGAGAGAGGAACGGCGTTCAGATCGACATCGCGATGCAATACACCGACGGATACAAAGAGGAGATTAATTCCTTCGTCAACACCATATACACGTCCGAAGGCGGTACGCACATGACTGGCTTCAGGACCGCCCTCACCAAGACCATCAACGATTACGCCAGGGAGAACGGGATGATCAAGGACGAGCCTCTCGAAGGTACAGACGTAAGGGAGGGGCTGACGGCCATAATCAGCATCAAGATGTCCGACCCCCAGTTCGAAGGGCAGACCAAATCGAAGCTGGGGAGCAGCGTGGCAATGTCCGCCGTCGCTTCCCTTGTGAATGAGAAGATGGCGGAGTTCCTCTTGGAGAACCCGGCTCTGGCCCAGCTCATCGTCAAAAAGGGCATAAGCGCGAAAGAGGGCAGGGAGGCGGCGAGGAAGGCCCGCGACGCCATCCGCAGGAAGAGCGTCCTTGAAACCTCCACGCTCCCCGGCAAGCTGGCCGACTGTTCGGAGCGGGACCCGGCCAAATGCGAGCTCTACATCGTGGAGGGAGACTCGGCAGGAGGGTCCGCGAAACAGGGCAGGGACCGCAACTTCCAGGCGATACTGCCCATACGCGGAAAGATCCTGAACGTGGAGAAGACCAGCCCCGGCAAGCTCCTCGACCACGAGGAGATCAGAAACCTGGCTATCGCCATCGGCGGCGGGCTGGGGGTCGATTTCGACATTACCAAGATAAGGTATCACAAGGTCATCATAATGACCGATGCCGATGTGGACGGAGCGCATATAGGGACGCTGCTCCTGACACTTTTCTTCAGGCAGATGAGGCCCCTCATCGACCAAGGACGCGTCTACATAGCCATGCCGCCCCTCTACAGGGTGTACAAGGGCAAGAAAGAGATTTATGCTTACAACGAGGAGGAGATGGCCGCCGCGGTGGCCGAGATGGGGCAGGGAGCCAACGTCAGCAGGTACAAAGGCCTGGGAGAGATGAATCCCCAGCAGCTGTGGGACACCACCATGAACCCTGAGACGCGCATAATGAAGAGCATCTCCGTCCTGGACGGGATGATGGCAGACCAGCTCTTCTCGGTCCTCATGGGCGACAACGTACAGCCAAGAAGGGATTTCATAATCGAGCACGCCCAAGAAGTCGTCAACCTGGATGTGTGATATTATGTCTGGAAGTCTAGCTATAAGGGAAACGGCGGACGGAAAGGTCGTAGACCAGACGATAGAGCGCGAGATGAAGCGTTCGTATATCGACTACTCCATGAGCGTCATCGTAGGGAGGGCGCTTCCGGACGTGAGGGACGGCCTCAAGCCGGTCCACAGGAAGATCCTCTACGCCATGTTCGATATGGGGATGCCGTACAACCGCCCCCACAAAAAATCCGCCAAAGTGGTGGGAGAGGTCCTCGCCAAGTACCACCCCCACGGCGATTCGGCCGCATACGATTCGATGGTCAGGATGGCGCAGCCGTTCTCTCTGAGATACCCGCTGATCGACGGACAGGGGAACTTCGGTTCCATGGACGGGGACCCCGCGGCGGCCATGCGTTACACCGAAGCGCGTCTGGCCAAGGTGGCCAACGAGATGCTTGTCGACATCGACAAGGGAACCGTGGACTTCGTCGACAACTACGACGGGTCCCTTCAGGAGCCCTCGGTGCTGCCGTCCAAGCTGCCGAACCTGCTGGTCAACGGTTCCGACGGGATCGCCGTCGGAATGGCGACCAAGATGCCGCCCCACAACCTCGGAGAGGTTTGCGACGCCATCATCTACTATCTCGAGAGGCCGGAGGCCGATTCCGACGAGCTCATGGAGTTCGTCAAAGGGCCGGATTTCCCCACGGGCGGGATAATCTACGGACTTTCCGGCATCCATTCCGCATACAGGACAGGCCGGGGAAGAATAAGGGTCCGCGCAAAGACCCACATCGAGGAGATGGCCAACGGCAAGTCCCGTATCATCGTCGACGAGCTACCGTATCAGGTCAACAAGGCGGTCCTGGTGGAAAACATCGCCGAGCGTGTCAAGAACAAGGACATCGAGGGTATAACGGACCTCCGCGACGAATCGGACAGGAACGGCATGCGCATAGTGATCGAGCTGCACAGGGATGCCATCGTCAATGTGGTGCTGGAGAACCTGTTCAAGAAGACCAATCTGCAGACCACCTTCGGAGTCATCAATCTGGCACTTGTCGACAACAAGCCCACCCTCCTTTCGCTGAGAGATATGATATTCCATTACGTGCAGCACAGGCACGGTGTCGTCAGGCGGAGGACCCAGTTCGATCTATCGGCCGCCGAAAAGAGATACCACCTGGTGGAGGGGCTGATCAAAGCCCTGGGGATGCTGGACGAGACCCTGGCACTTATACGCGCGTCCGGGAACGCCGACGAGGCCAACGCCGGGCTGCAGTCGCTCCTCGGGATAGACCAGGACCAGGCCAGGGCCATATTGGACATGCGCCTTCAGAAGCTCACGGGACTGGAGATCGAATCCCTCAAAGAGGAGTACGACGGCCTGATAAAACAGATGGCCGACCTCACGGACATTCTTTCCAATGACGATCGCATAAGGGAGATAATCAAGGGCGAGCTGGAGCAGATGAAGGCGGACTACGGCGACGAGCGCCGCACCGAGATTAATGTGTCCGCCATCGACACAGACGAGGAGGACCTGATACCCAGGGAGGACGTGGTCATCACGATAACCAAGGGCAGCTACATCAAGAGGATTCCCCTGTCCACGTATAAACAGCAGGGCCGCGGCGGCGTCGGGCTGACGGGCATGCAGACCAAGGACGAGGACAACGTGGCATCGATGTTCATCGCATGCTCCCACGACTACGTCATGTTCATAACAGACACCGGGCGCCTGCACTGGCTCAAGGCGTACAAGATACCTGAGGGGAGCCGGCAGTCAAAGGGCAAGCCGGTGGTCAACCTGCTGCCGGACCTGGAAGAGGGCGAGCGCGTGGTCAACACGATATGCGTCAGCGAGTTCTCGGACGACAGGTACCTGATATTCTGCACCGACAACGGGACCGTCAAGAAGACCAGGCTCAGCGCCTACGGAAACGTGAGGAAAAAAGGCATCAAGGCAATCAAGTTCCAGGACAACGGTAAGCTTATCGAGACCTCGATATGCACCGAAGGGGACCAGATAATAATCGCCACCCGCGACGGACAGGCGGTAAGGTTCCACCAGGACGACGTAAGGCCGGCCGGCAGGGATACGATGGGAGTGAAGGGCATAACCCTCAACGAGGGCGACCGTGCCGTATCAATGGCGGTCGTCCGTCCGGGGGACAAGCTCCTGACGGTCACCGAGAACGGATACGGTAAGATCTCGGGGGTCGACGAATACCGTCTCACCAACAGGGGCGGGAAAGGTGTCATAACCATCAAGACCAGCGAGAGAAACGGCGGAGTGGTGTGCGTCAGAAAAGTCTCCGACGGAGACGAGCTGATGCTGACCAGCACCGACGGCAAGGTCATACGCCTGGCGGTCGACGACATAAGGGAGACCAGCCGCAACACCCTGGGGGTCAGGATCATGGACGTCCGCGACGGCGACAAGGTCACCGCGGTTGAGCCGATCGTCGAGGAGAAGGATATTGAAGAGGCGGTGGAGAAAGCCCCCGAAAGAGTGTACGAACAGCCTGAGTTCGACATGACCGACGTAGAAGAGGAAGAGCCCGTTCAGTGGACGGAGAAGGACGAGTGATAGGTTGGGATACAGGTTGCTGGCGATCGGCGCCGCGGCGGCCTCGGCCGCCGCTCACATACTGTCGGTGTCGGCGGTCATCCTATCGCTGGAGGGCATCCCCCTGTTACCGGCGGACCCGGGAAACCCGGAATATCTGGCACTTCTGCTTTGGATCGCCGTTGCCGCGGTGTCCTCGGCGTGTTTCATCGCGTCTCTGGTCGCGGCCCTCAAGTCGATCGGCTCCATGTGCCTTTTCGAGACCGTGGAATGTTACAGGCTCGTGTCCGCAGGTGCGCCCGGAACCTCCGGAAAGCGCTCCGAAAGCAAGAAACCACGTGACGGGACCCAGTAAACTTTATAAGACCTCCCCTCATTGGGGGAGTTGCGCCGCGGTAACTCAGTTGGGAGAGTGCATGACTGAAGATCATGAAGTCGCTGGTTCGAGCCCGGCTCGCGGCACCACATTTATCATCTCGGACCATCGGCCCGAGGGGGGACCTGTTTGGAGGAGGATAAGGTTTTTATCGACGTCAGGACGAGCCACCTGACGGTTGCGGAGACCCTTGCGGAGATCCGCCGCATCCAGCAGGAATATCCGGATTATGAGATTTTTTTAGACGGGGACGCTCACGCGATCGTCGGACGCAGGAAGCAGTGAGGTATCTGGATGGGAAACGGAAGAGTGACCATAGGGCTTTACAACTCATATGACGCCAACAAGTTCAGGGAGCCGCACAGGCGGGCAATAGCCAGGACCGGCGACATAGCTATGGCGTACGGTATGAATCTGGTGCTTTTTGGGTTCCCGATCCCGGAGGACTGCAGGACGCCCCGGCAGATAGCAGATTGGGTCGCTGGCACCACAAGCATAGGCCGTCACGGAGATTATTTCGTCGAGCTCGCGTCGGAAGGCAGGTTCTCGACGTTCCCATATCCTTCCAAAGGGTTCCCTCCGCAGCTCGGAGAGCCCATACTGACCACCAGCAGGCCGGAAAAGAACAAAGAGACGGAGCTCGGGGAGGTCGTCCGCCAGATCAAGGACGGAAGGAGCGTACTGCTGATATTCGGTCTGGGCCCCCACGGCGTACCTAAAAGCGCCGCGTCGATACCCAGGTACAACCTGGACATAACCGGCGGCGGATATTCGCTGGAGACCTGCACTGCCATAGGGGCGGTCTGCGGCGCCATCCACGCGCTGATCGGTCAGTAATGATCGTAGACCAGGTTTCCAGGTTCCAGGAGCACCCCCGCCCCCTCTTCCACGCGTCCCACGATCTTCGCGTTCCGGTTCTCGGAAACTATCTCCTCTGCTTCGGCGGCGGGCGCTACGATCATGAAGCCCATGCTCATGTTGAACGTCTGGTACATCTCTTTCTCGGATATGTTTCCGAGATCCCGTATCTTGTTGAAGATTGGCGCAGGCCCTATGGGATCGTCGATCACGTAGCGGAGCCCCTTGCGCATCCTCAGCAGGTTGCGCAGCCCGCCGCCGGTTATGTCCACCAATCCGTGGACCTCATGCCGGGAAGTGATGCCCAGGACCTCTTTGACATAGATCTCGGTCGGCTCCAGCAGATTCTCGCCCACGGTGCCGTTTATTCCTTCGGTCTTTTCGCCCAGACCGATGCCGGCGGACTCGAAGACCTTTCTTGCGAGAGTCAGCCCGTTGGAGTGCACTCCCGAAGATTTCAGCGCGACGATCAGGTCGCCGGTTTCGCATGCGGAACCGGTTACGACGCGGTCCTTCTTCACGTGTCCCAGGCATGTGCCCGAGAGGTCGGGCATCCTGACTATCTCGGGCAGCACGGCGATCTCTCCGCCCACGATCTCCATGTTCGACATCTCGGCACCCTTGTTCAGACCGATGCCTATGTCGCGGGTCACTTCCGCGTCCGGGTCGGCTATCGCGATATAATCGACGAACGAGATGGGCTCCGCGTTCACGCAGATGGTGTCGTTGACGTTCATGGCAACGCAGTCTATGCCCACCGTGTCCCACTTGCCCAGGGCCTGGGCCACGAGAAGTTTGGTCCCGACCCCGTCTGTAGCCAGTGTCAGATATTCGTCGCCGTATTCTATGAGGCTGGCGAACAGTCCGGACATCCTCACGTTCTGCCCGTCGCCCGTGCGGCGGTACTTCAGTTCGCCGACCAGCGATTCTATGGCGCTCGATTTGCGGTCAATGCTTACTCCTGCTTTCTCATAGGTCCATGGGTCGGTCATCGCACTCGCCCATGGAATATCCCCTCAGTATATTTATGACGTGGGAAAAGGGTTTAACGGTAAACGCGATGGGCGGTCCGTGGGAATTCACGACCGTTGGGTGGAGGAGAGGAGGCACGAGCATTACTACAAGCTCGCAAAGAAGCAGGGCTACCGCTCGAGAGCCTCCTACAAGCTCCTTCAGATCGATGAACGCTTCGGCATCTTCAGGGAGGGCGACTCTGTGGTGGACCTCGGAGCCTGCCCGGGAGGCTGGTTGCAGGTCGCCAAAGAGAAAGTGGGTGATACCGGGAAGGTTATAGGTGTGGACCTGAGGAGGATCCGTCCGATGGAAGGCGTCGAGACGATACTCGGGGACATAACCGACGACGCCACGATGATAGAGCTTCTTTCCAGAATCGGCGGCAAAGCGGATGTAGTCCTCTCCGACATGGCGCCCAACATCGCCGGCCAGTACTCCATGGACCACGCCCGTTCCATCCATCTGTGCACTTTCGCCGTGAACGTCTGCGACCGTATTCTTAAGAAAAACGGCAAGCTGGTCATGAAAGTCTTCATGGGAGACATGTTCGATATCATCAAGAAACAGCTGGAAGCCCGTTTCGCGTCCGTGAAGATCCATTCGCCCGCCGCTTCCAGGGACACATCTTCGGAGGTCTATCTCGTTTGCAAGGGATTCTACGCCAAAAAGAACGTGTCCCTGAAAGAGCCAGAGGCGCCCGTGAAGGAAAACGAATTCTCGGTGAAAGGCGGTTTCATCTGAGCTTCCCGCGTTGCGCATACTTAATTAGTTGCTCGTGTACTTAGAGGCTGGGGGTGCCCGATGGCAGCAAGAAAAAGCAAATCTGTCGTATCGATGATGCTAGTGGCGGTGGTAATAGTCATAGTGGTAGCCTCGCTCGGCTATGTAACCCTCAAGGACTATGAGGCGACCTATTACGAGTACGAAGTTTCCGGGACGCATCAGTACGAGAACATCGACGGCTACGTAGTCACCACCGGCATATGTGGGACCGTGACCACCACCTACATGGAAATTCTGGGGGAGACGAGGGTCACCGCCACCAGCAGCATAACATATCACGACTCGTCCACGGACACGGACAAGCCATACCAGCTTGAGAAGAGATGGAGCTTCGCATCCAGTCCGGACTTCGGGACTCTGACGGAGAGCATCGAGGCCTACCCGACTTTGAAATACGGCGACAAGGACGTCCACGTCTACGTTCAGATCGACGACGAGTCGGAAGAATCGGTCACGCGCTGGGTCGGACAGGAAGACGGCATAATCTATCGCGTGGAGAGGACCATCCCCGAGGCGGGTATGACAACGGTAGTGATCCAGGACCTCAGGGATTACGGCCCCACCAAGATGCCTCTGGACCTCTGAGTTTCAGTCCCAGAATCTCTTGTTCTTGGCGTAAAGGACTTCTGCCGACATGATGTCCCTGAGGAAATCGTCCTCGTCCAAGTGTATTCCCCGAAGGATCCTGGATGCGCTGTCCGGTCCGATACCTCTTCCCGCCAGGGTGAATATGGCCCTTTTCCCCTGCTCTCTCACCAGGTTGGCGTTCCTCGACATGCGCAGGACCTCTTTCTTCTCCTGGGGCGTCAGGCGCTTCTGCCTGAGAAGTTTCACGTTCTCCCGCTCGTATTCCTTCAGGGCGGCTATCATCACGCCGCCGCAGTTGTGGCACGAAGGACTGTTCGGGGCGTCCCCGACCCTGAACCTCCACTGGGACCCGCAGTTGAGGCAGGTGGCGAAAAGCGTCTCATCGTCGATCCTCTTCTTCATGGCCATGAGTATGGAATGGTCTGCCCGGATTGGTTGCATCAGCTCCTTGGAGCGCACTATGCCCTCCATGCCTATCGGGGTGACCCTTCCGGAAACGACTTCTATGCTGCCTTCGGCCATCAAGGAGACAACCATCTCGGTGTTCGGTATGTCCAGATCGTCCCAGAGCACCTTGTTCACGGCCTCGTTGTAAGCGGGCGTGCCCATGTGGATGTCGAAAAGGCGGTTGAAGTTCATGAAGCGGTGGTCGGCATCCTTCTCGATTATGCCGAACTTCTTCGCGACGTAGACGAACCTCCACTTCAGGAAAGTGGAGTTCAGTATGGTCTTGCGGCAGAGATCCTCCACCGTCCCGGGCCGTATCAGCCTGAAAGTGCTCTCCAGGTCCTCCTTGGAGATGTTGCGGGGAAGTTCCAGAATTATGCGGTAAGGGTCGGTGGAGACTCCGACGCTCTCCCCGAAACGAGCGGTCAGAAGCGCGGAAACCATCTTGCTGATGGTCTCGTTTACCTTGGTACCGAAGCAGCAGTTGATTATGGCGATCCTGTCGCCGACCTCCAGAGTAACCGTGCGATCGGTGGGCATGGGACTTTCGCCCTGTGAAGAAAGGAACGAATCCACAGTTCTGGCACAATTGTCGTCGCAGGGATAGTCCCCGTAGTTGCGGAGCCTGCGCATCCGCCCCACCTCCATGGCGACCTCGAATGGCACAGGTATGTCCGAACCGGTCCAGGAGGGCACCGAGCCTATCTCCCTCGCCTCCTCGACCAGTAGCTCGTCTTCCCTCATCTCGACTATCCTCCAGGTCCTCCCTTTGGCGATGAACATGGCATACTCCTCTGCGAAAGTCGCAACGAAGCTCTCATCCAGGGTACCGATGACAGACCTGGTGCCTATGTCGCGTATCAGATAGGTCCTTTCGTCGGGGATCATCGAGATGTTGCTGTAGAAATAGTCCATCCCCCGTCGGGAACGCCTGAACCCCTCCTCGTCCTCGAATATCATCTTGATGGATTTCAGCTGTTCGAGGACCTCATCCATCTCCGATCTTTCGAGGGTGCTGAAAGGATACGCCCTTCTGAAGAACGAGAAGGCCCTGTCCCTGTCCACCCGTCCGCTCATGGTCATCGCCACGAGCTGGTTGGCCACCACGGTGAGCGGGCGTTTCCTCCCTTTCAGCAACTCCATCGTCCGGTCGTCTGACCTTTTCGCCACGACCATGGCTTCGGCCACCTCGTCCGGGGCCGTGGCGATTATCCTCGCCTTGATCGTCTCGCCCACGCGGTGTCCTGCGCGCCCGGCGCGCTGTACCATCCTGGACACCTGTCTGGGCGAATTGAACTGGATCACAAGGTCCGTGCTCCCCACGTCGATGCCCAGCTCCAGGGATGACGTGCATATGAGGGCTTTAAGGTCGGCGTTTTTGAAACGGTCCTCTATGTCCATCCTGGTCTCTTTCGAAAGGGAGCCGTGATGCACGTCGATCGAGAAATCGGGGTCCCAGAGGCGGTATCTGGCGGCCAGCCACTCAGCGGTCTCCCTCGTGTTGACGAAAAACAAAGTGGAACGGCCCGCATCGATGAGCCTGCGGGCGTGCATCATCACGCCCATCATCTCGGGGTCGGTCTGAAGTTTGTCGAGGAGCTTCGGGTCGGACTCCGGCACGGGGCATTCTACGGTTATGTCGTAGTCCCGGTGGGTGTCGTGCCTGCAGACCGTCACCTCTCTTCCGACGCCGGACAGGAAATTCTTCACCTCTTCGACGTCGCCTACGGTGGCGGAAAGACCGATCCTCTGGAATTCTCCGGCAATCCCGACGAGGCGCTCCAACGCGACGCTGAGCTGGGCGCCTCTCTCGTTATCGGCCAGCTCGTGTATCTCGTCTATTATGACCCAGCGCACCTTTTTCAGATGTTCTCTGAGCACCTTTCCGGTGAAAAGCACCTGCAGGGTCTCGGGAGTGGTTATGAGTATCTGTGGAGGATTTCGGGACTGGCTGCTCCTCTCGCTCTGGGTGGTGTCCCCGTGCCTGACGCCCACGGATATGCCGGAATCCTTCCCGTAATCTTCCAGTCTTTTCAGCATATCGCGGTTGAGGGCCCGCAACGGAGTGATGTAGATGCATTGAAAACCGGGCCCGCCGCTCCGTTTGAGCTCGTCGAGTATCGGAAGCACCGCCGCTTCGGTCTTACCTATGCCGGTGGGAGCGACCAGCAGCACGTTCAGGCCTTTGGATATCTTGGGTATGGCATCCGCCTGCGGCTCGGTGGGTTCATCGATTCCCTTCTCTCTGAGCATTTCGGCGAGCCAGGGGCTCAGCATGTCGAAGGGCATCTTCACGCAACACTCTGTTTACCGTTTCTTTTTCTTTTTGGCGGCCTTGAGGTTTTCTTTCACAGCCTTGGCAATCTCCTCGCCCTGCTCCGTGCCGTCGGTGATGTCCTCCTCGTTGTACCTGAGGACGGTCCATCCTTTGGCCCTGAGCTTGCTGTCCATGGTCATGTCAGAACCTTTCGGCTCGACGAACACGGCGACCCTCCCTTTCACGAAGGCCACGGGTATGCGTTCGACGCCGTAGTTCCTCCTGCACCTCAGCCCGTTGTTCCAAGCGGCCCTCCTTACGAGGGCCTCGGGGGAGTTGTCGGTGTAGTCGTCGATGTAAACCTCCTCGGTCTCCTTCTCGACCCATTCGGAAGGTTCGGCCTTCTCCGCCTTAACGACCTCCTTCGGAGTGGTCTGCTGTTTTGCCACTTCCTTCGGGGTGTCGGCGGGCTTGGCGACCTCTTTGGGTGTAACTTCCGGTTTCGCGACCTCTTTGGGTGTTGCCTCCGGCTTTGCCATTTCTTTGGGTGTCTCCGCGACCTTTGCGGGAGCTGCCTCGGCCTTAGCCGCGGGCTTTGTAGCCGCCTCTTCCTTGGGGGCTGTCACCTGGAGAAGCACCTCCGAGAGGTCCATCACCCTGATCTTGGAGCCGACCTTCTTGGCACCGGCCTTCAGGTTAAGGACGCAGAACGGGCAGCAGGAGATAATCAGGTCGGCGCCCACTTCTTCCGCGTCGGCTATCCTCTCGGCGGCCACGTTGACGGCGTAGTCTCCGTACTGGCTCTTGTACCCCCCGCCGGCACCGCAGCATCTCGAGGTGTCCCTGTTGCGGTACATCTCCACGAACTCGATGCCCTTGATCTTTTTTATGATGTTCCTGGGAGGCTCGAACACTCCGGCGTGCCTTCCGAGGTGGCACGGGTCGTGGTAGGTCGCCTTCGCTTTGAACTCGTTGTTGAGGGGCAGTTTCCTCTCGGCGATGAGCCTTTCGACGTACTGCGAGAAGTGGTAGACATTCTGTCCGGTCTTCGAATAGTATTTGCCGGCATCGTTGAGGATAGTCTTGTAGCATCCGGAGCACGTCATGACCATGTCCTTGGCGCCGGTGCCGTCCGCGGTCTCGACGGTGTGCTCCGAGAACTTGAGGGAAAGGGTCCTGTCCCCGGTCCTGATGAGAGGGGAGGTGCAGCACCATTCCTGGGAGCCCATGGTCCCGATCTTCACTCCGGCCCTCGAAAGGACGGTGACTCCGGCCTTCGCAATCTCCATCATCCTGTAGGATGCGGTGCATCCGGCGAAGAATACGACATCCGGAACGGCAGCGTTCTCCACGTCCTTGGGCCACCAGGCGGATCTTGTCTCGTCGGGCTCGCCGTAGGGGTTGTGGTTCTCCTCGATCTTCTCGTGCATCGCTTTGTGCGCCGGCATAGGTCCGTAATCGTTTTTGACGAGCCAGGCCCTTACGTTCTCCCAGAGTTCGACCAGGTGGATGTTGGCATGGCAGACTGCTTCGCAGTTCCCGCAGCCCGTGCATTTGTACATGGCGTCCACGAACTCGGGGCTTACTGTGACATTTCTTCCCAAGAGCTTGTCCTCGAGGCCCATCCCGGCCTTGTCCAGCTGGTTAAGGTAGTATATTTTTCCTCTCGGCGTCACCGACTCCCAAGGAGTCTGTCCATGGGCTTCGCACACAGAAATGCAGTAACCGCACTGAACGCACTGCGTCAGCTCTCTCTGGATTCTGGGGAGCCTGATCGATTTGGGCGCTTCCGCTTTAATTGTAATTTCCACCATTGGTCTTCCTCGGAAAAGGCCGCGTTCGCGACCCGTACTTATAGAAGGCAAACACGTCTGCTTCTATATTAAGCCTTTTCGACTTTCCGTGTCCGAGATGACCGGAAATCGCATAAAAGTGGGCGAAAAAACAGCTATGGCACATTGAGCGGATAACAACGTGAAACGGAGGAGTGGGCCCGGTCGGATTTGAACCGACGACCACCCGGTTATGAGCCGGGCGCTCTGCCAGCTAAGCTACGAGCCCCCAGGGACGGTTAGAAAGGGAATAGGATAAAAATCTATCGAGGAAAAAGTGGCGCCGTCGCACGGGCTCGAACCGTGGACCTTGTGATTAACAGTCACACGCTCTACCGACTGAGCTACGACGGCCTGTGAAGTGCAAAGGTCGGCTTGTATTAAAGCATTACGTACCAGGAATCTGCGCCCGGACCTCTTCGATCCGTTCTTTCAGCTCCCGCAGGTATTCGGACATCTCGCGCATGAAGCACTCGTATCTCTCCGAAACCACGGCACCGTCCGGGGTCGCAACGATGACGCCGTCGCGCTCCAGCATCCTCAGGGAGTAGCGAACCTTGTGCCTGGGAAGTTCCAGTATCTCGGAGAGCCTGATTATCCCGACGGGCTGGTTCTCCCTGGTGATCCTGAGCATCTTTATATGGCGCTCTATGAGCTCGATTTCCTTGTAAGCCCCGCTAGTCAACCTGCTGTCCTCTCCCATGCCGACACCTATCACTGCACACGCTCGGTTTGACGCCCCAAAATAAAAAACAGGGCAACGGCACGCTCAGTGATCAGCGGCCGTACCACTTCATCTTGTCGCCCCATTTCGAGTAGTACTTCCAGTACCCTTGGATGAACGACCCGCAGCAATCCAGGGCCTTCTGCTCCGCTTCAGGACCTTTGTAGGTCTTGTAGCACTTGAGGCACTGGAATCTAAGTTCGGGCTCTTTCTTTTTGGCCATTGAAGTACGGAAGGTACGACCAATAAATAAACCTTTAGTGGGCCCTACCATACCAGTACAGCAAACCATGCAATGTGCCAGCGCTCAAGACGCCGGCTTGCGCCGGACAGGAGTGGACCGCATAGCATAGGAAACATATCGATGTCGGTTCCCGCATGCTGAAAATCGAGCGGTTAAAATAATTGCGAAGCATCCGGGACTGCACGGTTTTAGCGTATTCTTCAGGAATAATATTATATCCACAAGTTATCGGTGTACGCTTATGAACAAGATCAAGGTCATCAACGAGCCGTCCGAGCTAGTACCGATGCTCAGGTCCGTTGATACGCCCGTGAAAAGGGAGGTGCTGAAGGAGGTGACCTTGGAATGGAGAACGGTCGGAGAGATCGAAGAGAAATACGGTCAGGAAGGCAAAGACGCTCTCGTTTTCTTTGAGAAAATGAAGCTGGTCGAGACCAGATGGCTCTCCACGGGTGGAAACTACCCCGAAAAATCGTACCATACCTATTATACGTCCTTCAGCATGAACGCGCAGTGGCCAGTGTACGAGATCAGCGATGTGTTGGCGGCCGCTATGATGAGCAACGAGGAATATTCCGTGTTGGAGGAGAAGATTTTGGCGGAGATCGGTTCCACCGGCAGGTTCTCCGGTGATGTCGCGGAGGCCCTGGGTCTCACATCCACAATGCTAAAAAGCCTGGTCCGCAGGTCCGTGAGGATGGACTACAGGGGCCATAGGATAGAGCCCATAAAAGAAGATTGAACATGTCCGAGATACGGATAATGAGGATAGGTCACAGGCCCGAGAGGGACAAGAGGGTGACCACCCACGTGGCACTGTCCTCAAGGGCGCTGGGCGCCAGCGGCATATGGGTCGACACCTACGACCCGAAGCTCGAAGAGGGGATCAGGAGCGTGGTGGACCGTTTCGGCGGTAGCTATACCATAGAGACCGGCATAAAGTGGCGGGAGGCGGTCGGGAAGTTCGACGGCACCGTCGTCCATCTCACCATGTACGGCCAAAGGATGGACGAGGCCCTCCCCCGGATACCCAGGGAAAAGGATTTAATGGTCATCGTCGGTGCGGAGAAGGTTCCGCCCGAAGTGTACCAGCGTGCAGACTTCAACGTGTCGGTGGGAAACCAGCCGCACTCGGAGATTGCGGCGCTGGCTATTTTTCTGTACTGTTTCACGGGCGGCAGTTCGCTGTACTCGGAAAGGGACGGCAAGATGACGGTCATACCGAACGAGAGGGGGAAGACGGTTGTCGAGAACATACCCAGATGAGAAACAGTGCCTCAAGATACTGAAAGATTCGGGATGTTCCCAGCGTGTCATCGTCCATTGCCGCACCGTTCGCGCGGTGGCCGAAGTCATAGCCGGGCGCATACCGGAGGCCGACCGCGGCCTCGTAACGGCCGGCGCGCTGCTTCACGATCTCGGCAGGTCCAGGGACCACAGCATAATGCACGCGGTCGTGGGTGCAAAGATGGCCGAGAGCCTGGGCATGCCTCAGGAGCTCGTGGAGGTCATCAAGAGGCACACCGGCGCCGGGCTCGACGAAGACGACGCGGCGATGTTCGGTCTGCCCGAGTCGGACTATATCCCGAGGACCATCGAGCAGAAGATAGTGGCGGCCGCCGACAACCTCGTCAGCGATTCGTCCCTGGTATCGCACCGCGTTCCGGCCGAGAAGCTCCGCGGAAAGGGCGCGCCCAAAGGAGCGGACCGCATAATCGCCCTTCACAAGGAGCTTTCCGAAAAGGTGGGCTTCGATCTGGACCTCATCGTTGAAATGATAGGGGAGCATCCCGTCGAGAGCCATCAGCAGCGCCGACGTGTTCGGGAAAGGTTTTGAGTATCACGGCGTCACCGATTCCCCGGACCCATCTGAAGGGTATCGAGATCGCGACGTCTTCGTCCACCAGCACGGGGTTCGCCTGTTCAACGTAAAGTCCGGTCGCGCGCATTGTCGAAACGTCGATCACCACTTCGTCCACCGTTCCGACGAACACCCCGTGCGGTTCGTATATCTCCAATCCTACGACGTTAGACAGCGTTTCCAACATGTGGCCCCTCCGTCCTCCTATGGTGTAAGCTATTTATTTATTCCCCCTCATAAGGGGTAGAGGGACAATTATGGTAACAGAACTGACCGAATCAACGTTTGACAGTTTCATCGACGGCAACAAGAAAGTACTCATCGACTGCTGGGCGCCCTGGTGCGGGCCCTGCAGGAGGATGGGGCCGATCATCGAGGAGATAGCCTCCGAGGCGAAGGACTTCGCCGTGGCGAAGCTCAACACGGACGACAACCAGTCGATAGCGGTAAGGTTCAGGATAAACGCCATACCTACGCTTCTGGTTTTCAAGGACGGTGTCCTCGCACAGACTCTGGTCGGGCTCAGGCCGAAGGACGACATACTCAGGATAATGAGCGGAATCTGAAATGGAAACCGACATCGTAGTGATAGGCGCCGGCCCCTCGGGGATACAGGCGGCAATACATGCGGCCAGAAGGAAGGTCTCGACGGTCATCGTCGGGAAGCCGTCTAATTCCGCTGCGGCGGACGCCAACATAGAGAACTATTTCGGGGTCGTCGGACCCGTGAAGGGCATAGAACTCCTGGAGAACGGGGTAAAGCAGGCAGTGTCCTTCGGCGCCGAGTTCGTTGAGGAGAACGTGGTCTCGGCCGAACGCGACGGCAAGCTCTTCATCGTCAAGACGGAGACCGGAAAGGAGTACATCGCCAAATCCGTGGTGGTGGCCACCGGCATATCCAGGGTCAGGCTGGGCATACCGGGCGAGAGGGAGTTCATAGGAAAGGGCGTGAGCTACTGCTCCGTGTGCGACTGCAATTTCTACAAGGGAAAGACCGTGGCGGTCATCGGCGACGAGACCGAGGCGGCGATGTCCGCAGACCTAATGACGAAATACGCCACGCAGGTCTACTGGATAACCAAAGGCCCCAAGGCCGCGAAGGCCCTGGTGGACCGCGCTATGCTGGCAGGCGTCGTCATCAAGGATTCGCCCCCGAAAGAGATCACCGGGGACGGCAAGGTCGGCGCCCTGGTGCTGGAAGACGGCTCTGTGATTGCCGTCGACGGCGTGTTCATAGAGCTGGGCGCCAAATCAGCGGCGGACCTGGTCATGGACATGGACCTGATGCCGGAAATGGACGATACGATAAAGGTGGACACGAAATACGCCACAAAAATCCCGGGTCTGTTCGCCTGCGGCGATGTCGTCGGCAAACCTTGGCAGGTGGCCAGGGCAGTAGGCCAGGGATGCACGGCCGGCCTATCGGCGGCCGACTATGTGAAGGGCGCCAAATGACGGTCGACGACCTAATCGCCGGAATGCTCAGGGAAGAGGGCGGATTTCAGAAGGCCCTCCGCTCTGTGCTGGAGGACGAGCTGGACATGACGCTCGCAGAGTTCTGCGTCTCATCAGGCCTTTCACCGTCCACCATGTACAAGATACTGGAGGAGAAGCGCGAACCCAACATACGGACCGTGAGGGAGATAATCAAGGCCGTCCGCACGCTCACGGACCCGTCCACCGAGCATTTCATCGCCATCATCGCGTCGAATGTGTCCATGGACTCTCTTCCCGACACCGTCGAGGTCAGCGGAAGGGTGATCCCGCTCAGGGAATATCCGGTCAACACGGTGGAGGACGCGATAATAGCCGCCGTGAGAGCTGAACGCGACGGGGCCCTGGCCGTGGTATGCGCGCCCATAGTCGCGCCCACGGTGGAAAAGATTCTCACCATACCGGTCTCAAGGGTCATACCGACGGTGAGCATCATGCGGGCGGTCGACCGGTTGCAGGGCATAATTTGAAAAATTAAAATACCACCTTTACTATTTATGCGGAAAGGTGGTTATTATATTCGAAGTTCAGGTAGTCAGCAACACGCCGATGAACGCCGTACCGGACGTGGACATCGTGGCGGAGACCTTTCTGATACAGATAGGGTACATCCCCAAAGGATATGACCCCAAGACCTCGGCCACCGGCCTCAGGGACAGCGTCCCGTACCGTTTGTTCATGGATTACCTTATGGGAAACACATCCAAGGCGTGGACGGTGGAGGAGCTGGCGCTTCTCCTGGGCACGACCAAGCCGACGATATACAGGCACATCAACAAGCTGAAGTCACTCGATCTTCTGGAGGGCGTCGACACGGAGTTCGAGGGCCAGAAACGTAAGGGATACCGCATAAGGTACGGGAACCTGAGCATGGCCTGGAGCTTCACCGAGGAGAACGTCAAAATGGCCATGAACAACTACAGAAGCACCGTTGACCACCTCCAGGAACTTTTTGCAAGGAGGAAGGTATGAAGATGTCAGAGGAGGGGAGATACGGGCTCCGCCCCGATTCAGTGTACACGGTCAGGTTCGGCAGGGAAGAGGGCGAAGTGACCGGGACATTCCGAGGATACACGGCCATAGGTTCCGAGACTGCGGTCGTCATCGAGTCCGGCGGGAGGATATTGTATATACCGGCCGCGGCCGTTGTCTGCATGGTTCTGGTGGAGCAGGCCCCCGACAGGGAGCAGGACGCCTTCAACGATATCTATTACGGATAAGAGATGTCAAAAATCGCAGAACTTCTGATAGAGGCCGTCAAGTCCGGGGAGATATCCTCCCGCGGAGAGCTTCAGGACCGCAAGATCCGGCTGTGCGGAGAGCTCGGACTGAAAGGCGTGCCGCCCAATTCGGAGATACTGGCCGAGGTATCGGATGACGACAGGGACTTGGTACTTCCGCTTCTGATTAAAAAGCCGATGCGCACTGCCAGCGGTACGGCGGTCGTAGCCGTCATGGCTTCGCCGCATCCATGCCCCCACGGCAAATGCACCTTCTGCCCGGGGGGAGTCGAGAACGGGTCACCCCAGTCCTACACCGGGAAGGAGCCGGCCGCCCGCCGCGCGGGCAGGAACCTCTATGACCCGTACATGCAGGTCACTGACAGGATACGTCAGATGGAGGCCATCGGCCATGACGTCTCCAAGATAGACCTCATCGTCATGGGGGGCACCTTCACATGCAGGGACCCCGAGTACAAGGAGTGGTTCGTGAAGAGGTGCTTCGACGCGATGAACGGGAGCGACTCGCCAGACCTTGCCTCAGCCCAGGACCTCAACGAGACCGCGGACCGCCGCTGCGCCGCCATGGCCGTGGAGACCCGCCCGGACTCCTTCAGCCTCGGAGAGGCGGAGGACGCCATGAGGCTGGGGGCCACTAGGGTCGAGATAGGTGTCCAGATACTGGACGATGCGATACTGGGAGCGGTCAACCGCGGCCACACAGTACAGGACATAGTCGATTCCACCAGGGTCTGCAAGGAGGCAGGCATATCCGTTGGTTACCATATCATGCCCGGCCTGCCGGGTTCGGACCCGGAAAAGGACATGGAATGCTTCAGGCGGATCTTCTCGGACCCGGCGTTCAGGCCGGACAGCTTCAAGTTCTACACAACTCTGGTGATTCCGGGGACCCGCCTCTACGACATGTGGAAGGAGGGGGAGTACGAACCGTACGGCACGGAAGAGGCCGTCGAGCTTCTGGCGGAGATGAAGTCCATTGTGCCGGAGTATGTCCGCATCCAGAGGATACAGAGGGACATACCCGTTCCCGAGATAGCCGCCGGGATCCTGAAGAGCAACCTGAGGCAGCTGGTCCATCAGCGCATGGCCGAACAGGGGCGGAAATGCCGCTGTCTACGCTGCCGCGAGGCCGGACACACCGGCCAGGAGCCGAAGGACCCCGGGGATGCCGAATTCAAGATCGCCGAGTACGAGGCGTCGGGCGGTACCGAGCACTTCATCAGCTACGAGTCCGGAGACTCGGTTATCGGGTACGTGCGCCTGAGGACCGACAGCTCGGGGACCGCGGCGATACGCGAGATGAAGGTGTCGGGAAGCGTCACCCCTGTCTCCGGCCGGGGAACGTGGCAGCACAGAGGTTACGACGCAAGCCTGATCGCCAGGGCCGAAGAGGTCGCGGCCTCGGCCGGCGCATCCCGCATGAGGGTGACGTGCGGTCCGGGGGAGCGTGGGCTCTACAGGGCGCTGGGATATGAGCTCGAACGCCCTTATATGGTTAAAAGGATCAGTTGATGATCACTCTGCCGCCGTCGATGCGCAGACGGTCCGTCTCGACCACCAGCCTGCCGTTTTCATCCACCTTGGCCGGGCCGTTGATCACGGCGCCCGCGGGCCGGACCAGCAGGTATTTGATGCGGCCGCTCTCGGTATCTATGACGATGTCGTCCAGTATGCCCACCGGCGTCCCGGCGACCGTCTCCACGGCCAGCCCGACGATCTCCCTCGAGAAAAATTTGGTTCCTGCCATATGATCACCCGTAGAACGGCACCCCGTCCCATCCGTCCCGGCGCTTCTTTATCTCGTTCCCGATGTTCTCGTAGTTCTTGAACGTCTCCGGGCCCACGGAGGGTCCGACAGCTTTCAGGGCGGCGGAGAAATGCCTCCGGTCCACGAACTCCGCGGCCGGGTCCTCCCTGTAGGCCGCAAGACCTGCCTCTCTGCACAGGGCGGCGAGGTCCGCCCCCACGTATCCGTCGGTCTCAGACGCTACATCGATCAGGTCTATGTTCATCAGGGGCATTCTCGCCGTGTGTATCTCCAGGATCCTCAGGCGGCTCCTGAGGTCCGGCTTCCCCACCAGCACCATGCGGTCGAACCTGCCGGGCCTGAGAAGCGCCGGATCTATCATGTCGGGGCGGTTCGTGGCAGCCATGACCGCGACGTTGCCCAGGGTCTCGATGCCGTCCATGGCCGTGAGGAGCTGCGCCACGGCCCTCTCCCACGAGCCGTTCCCGTCCGTCCCGCGGCGGGGAGCTATCGAGTCCAGCTCGTCGAAGAATATGATGCAGGGCGCCATCTGTTTGGCCCTCTTGAAGACGTGCCTTATGGCCCGCTCGGTCTCACCCAGCCATTTGCTGGCCATCTCCGGCCCGCTTACCGAGATGAAGTTGGCCCCCGATTCGTTGGCCACCGCCTTGGCTATCAGTGTCTTGCCGGTCCCCGGGGGACCGTACAGAAGCAGCCCTTTCCCAGGGGATATGCCCAGCCTCTCGAAGGCCTTGGCGTCCTCGCTGGGCATGAATATCTCGCGGATCTCCTTCTTGATCCCGTCCAGTCCGCCCACGTCCGCCCACGTGACCTTCGGTATCTCCACCAGGACCTCCCTCATGCCGCTGGGCTCCACCTCTGCCAGGGCGTCGGAGAAGTCTTTCATGGTGACCTTCATCTCCGCAAGCTTGTTATGCGGTATGGGCTTGTCGAGGTCCAGTTCCTCCATGTGGGAGCTCAGGCACTTCATCGCGCTCTCGCGGCACAGCGCCGCCAGGTCCGCCCCCACGAACCCCTGCGTCAGAGAAGCCAGTGCGTCTGTCTTCACGTCGTCGGCCACAGGCATGTTCCTGGTGTGCACGTCGAGTATCTCTTTTCTGGCGGCCCTGCCCGGTACCCCTATCTCGATCTCCCTGTCGAACCTGCCCGGCCTCCTCAGCGCGGGGTCGATGGAGTCCTCGCGGTTGGTGGCTCCTATCACGATCACGCCCTCGCGGTCGCCCATGCCGTCCATGAGGGTCAGTAGCTGGGCGACGACCCTCTTCTCCACCTCCCCGGACACCGAGTCCCTGCTGGGCGCGATGGAATCAATCTCGTCAAGGAATATTATGCTGGGCGCGTTCTCGGAGGCCTCCTTGAATATCTCCCGCAGGCGCCCCTCGCTCTGCCCGTAGTAGCTGCCCATAATCTCCGGGCCCTGGACCGGGTAGAACGACGCCCCCGACTCGCTGGCCACCGCCCGGGCGATCAGAGTCTTCCCGGTGCCCGAGGGGCCGTACAGCAAGACGCCCCTGGGAGGCGCGATACCCAGCCTCTCGAAAAGTTCCGGATGCTTCAGAGGAAGCTCCACGAGCTCCCTTATCCTCTTGAGCTCGCTGTCAAGGCCGCCGACGTCGTCGTAGTTGACGTTCCGCAGCTTTTTGCCTCCGGCGTGGGAGTCCTTCAGGACTATCGCTGTCTCCGGGACGACGACCACCGGCCCCTGGGGTATGGTCCCTATCACCGAGAAGGTCGATCGGTTTCCGAGAAGCGCCACGTTGGGCAGGAGTATGTCCAGGCCCTTGACCAGCGGCCTGCCCGTGAGATCCTTCAGGAACACGGCCTCGATGCCCTCGCTGTAGCTCGCCTTCTTGCCCTCCGGGATGTTCGGTGCAAGGGTTACCTTCTCTGCGGGCGCCGGGGCGCACCTTCTCACGGTGACGGTGTCGTCCACACCTATGCCGGCGCTGGTGCGCGTGAGCCCGTCTATCCTGATGATCCCCCTGCCCTCGTCCTCCGGGTCGCCCTTGAACACCTTGGCCACCACGCTGTTGCGTCCGCAGATCTCCACAGCGTCTCCAATGTCCAGGCCGAGCGCGTGGCGGGACGGCGAGTCGATCCGCGCCCTGCCGTAGCCTGTCTCCGACTGCCTGCGGGCCATTCCTACCTTCAATTCGAGGGAGTCAACCATAACGTTTCCCGATTGGGATACTTTTATATGATATATTCCGAAAATACGCATAATCCGGCGAAGCGACAAGAAATGACGTCCGCTCCCGTCCTCTTCGGGGGAGACGCGTATTCGGTTCAAAACAAGACCTTATATATAAGGAAGAGTTCAGCACACATTACAAGCTTAAGCTATCTAAGGGCCTGTAGCTCAGCTAGGTAGAGCATCTGACTTTTAATCAGGTGGTCAAGGGTTCGAATCCCTTCAGGCCCGCTGATGGACTTCATGAGCGATCGAACGGCGGATCAAGTATGAGGAAAATAAGATTCACAGATTTTAAAACGTATTACCCGCAAACCCGTGGCGGGGCAGCAGGCAGGTGAAACTTTGGCAACAAACAATATCTCGTTCAACGTCCTCGAGCACAGACTCGTGCCCGAACATCACCTTCTATCCGAGGAAGATGCGGATGCGGTACTTTCTGAAATGGGAATGACCCGCGACCAGCTCCCCAAGATTAAGAAGAGCGATGCCGGAATCAAGGTGCTGGAGTCGGTACACGGCCCGATCGCAGAGGGCCGCGTCGTAAAAATAGTAAGGAAAAGTGAAACGGCAGAGGAGTTCGTCGCCTACAGACTCATCACGGGAGGAAAAGTATGAGAGATCTTGTAGACCTTTATTTCGCGGAACGCGACATAGTAAACCACCACGTATCCTCTTTCAACGACTTCTTGGCCACGTCAGACAACCCTGACAGCAGGATGCAGAGGATTGTCGACGACATACGCGTACCGACGGACGACACCGCACGCGGGACTATCAGGCTCGACCCGGAGCGCACCGGAGGAAGGAACATCGAGATCCGTATCGGAAGGGCAAGGACCCCGACGGGCGACATCGACCCGGTCGCAAAGCCGACCGTGCGCATCGAGCCCCCCAAGGTCATGGAGGCCAACGGATACAGCCACGAGCTCATGCCGATGGAGGCAAGGCTCAGGAACCTTAACTACCTCTCGCACGTTCACGTGCGCTTCGAGGTGTTCGAGGACGGAGAGGAGATGCCCATTCCCGAGGGGGACAAATGGATCAGGGTCGGAGACATGCCGATGATGGTCAAGTCCAAGGGATGCAACCTCAACAGGGACGTTATGAGCTTCAGGCTCGACCACAGCCTGTCAGAGGAAGAGTACCACAACGCCCTGATCATGAACAAGGAGGACCCCGAGGAGCCCGGAGGGTACTTCATAATAGGGGGGACCGAGAGGGCCCTGATCACGCTCGAAGACCTGGCGCCCAACAGGGTCATGGTCGAATACAACGAGAAGTACGGAGCGGCAATGGAGGCTGCCAAGGTGTTCTCCCAGAGAGAAGGCTACCGCGCCCTGACCCTCGTCGAGAAGAAGAAGGACGGCATGCTGATGGTGTCCGTCCCCGTGGCATCGAGCTCCATCCCCCTCATCGCCCTCATGAAGGCGCTGGGCATGGAGTCTGACCAGGAGATATTCGAAACGATAGTCTCGGACGACGCGATGACCAACACGGTCTACGCCAACATCGAGGCTTCATTCGACAAGAAGACGTACGCGCCCAACGGCTACCACACCACCGAGGACGCAATCCTGTTCCTCGAGAGAAACTTCGCCGCAGGACAGGCCAAAGAGTACAGGACCAAGAAGGTCGAGAGCATCCTCGACCATTCGCTGCTCCCCCACCTGGGCGACACGTCCGAGGACCGCATGAAGAAAGCGATCTACCTGGGCCGCATAGCCCGCTCGGTCCTCGAGCTCTCCTTCGGGAAGAGGAAAGAGGACGACAAGGACCACTACGCCAACAAGAGGCTCAAGCTCTCCGGGGACCTTATGGAGGACCTTTTCAGGACAAGCTTCAGCAGCCTCATGAAAGACCTCAAGTACCAGCTGGAGAGGAACTGGGGAAGGAAGAGGAACGAGCTCAACATCGCATCCTCGATCCGCCCCGACCTGCTCACGCACAAGCTGCTCCACGCCCTGGCCACCGGAAACTGGGTGGGCGGGCGCGCCGGCGTGTCCCAGCTGCTCGACAGGACATCCAACCTCTCCGCGATGTCCCACCTCAGGAGGATAACCTCCTCCCTGACCAGAAGCCAGCCTCACTTCGAGGCCCGCGACCTCCACCCCACCCAGTGGGGAAGGCTGTGCCCCTCCGAGACACCGGAAGGACAGAACTGCGGCCTGGTGAAGAACGCCGCCCTGATCATCGACGTCTCCGAGGGATTCCCCGACCAGGATGTCAAATGGACGTTGCGCGACCTCGGGCTCGGCTCGGTCAAGGACAACGGGACCCGTGTCTTCGTCAACGGAGACCTTGTCGGAACCCACGACTCCCCCAGGGACCTGGTGTCCCAGATAAGGGAGCGCAGGAGAGTGGGAATACTGTCCAACGAGATCAACATCCGCTACGATGAGGAGATGGACGAGGTCGTCATCAACTGCGACGAGGGTCGCCTCAGGCGCCCGCTTCTCATCCTCAAGGACGGCAGGACCGCCATCACGAGGAAGCACCTCGAAAGCATGCGCGAAGGGAAGATCAGGTGGAGCGACCTCTTCCGCGAGGGCATCGTTGAATGGATCGACGCCGAGGAGGAGGAGGACCTGCTGGTCCTCGTCGAACCCTACAAAGTCCCGGGAAGGTGCGAGCACTGCAACCACACCCTCTCGCCGATGGACGCCGACTGGATGAACCCCGGCAGCGACGCCGACGAGATACTAAAGTGCAGGTGGTGCGGAGGGGAGTTCTCCGTTCCCAACAGGATCACCAAAGAGCACACCCACATGGAGCTGGACCCGATGGTCATCCTGGGGGTGGCGGCAGGAGTGATCCCCTATCCGGAGCACAACTCCGCACCCCGTATCACCATGGGCGCCGGAATGGCCAAGCAGGCGCTGGGCATACCCGCGGCGAACTACCGCATAAGGCCCGACACCAGAGGCCACCTGATGCACTATCCCCAGGTGCCGATGGTGCAGACGGAGACGATGAAGTTCATCGGGTACAACCACAGGCCGGCCGGTCAGAATTTCTGCATCGCCGTCCTCTCCTACCATGGGTACAACATAGAGGATGCGCTGATCATGAACAAGAGCTCCGTGCAGAGGGGCCTCGGGCGCTCCACGTTCCTCAGGTCCTACCGCTCGGAGGAGCGCCGCTACCCCGGGGGGCAGGAGGACCACTTCGAGGTTCCGTCCCCCGACGTGATGGGCGCCCGCACGGACCTTTCCTACGCTTCGCTGGGCGAGGACGGCCTCATATTCCCCGAGGCCGAAATCTCGGGAAGCGACGTCCTTGTCGGAAAAACTTCTCCCCCCAGGTTCCTCGAGGAGGAGACGGATTTCCTGACCCCCCAGAAGAGGAGGGAGACGTCGGTGACCGTCAGGTCCGGGGAGACCGGGTTCGTCGATTCGGTCATGGTGACCGAGTCCGAGAACGGCTCCAGGCTGGTCCGCGTGAAGGTCAGGGACCAGAGGATCCCGGAGCTGGGCGACAAGTTCTGCTCCAGATTCGGACAGAAGGGCGTCATAGGCAAGCTGGTCGACCAGTGCGACATGCCCTTCACATGCCAGGGAGTGACCCCGGACCTGGTGGTCAACCCCCACGGTATCCCTTCCCGTATGACCATCGGGCACGTGCTCGAGATGATTGCCGGAAGGGTCGGCTCCATGGAAGGACGTCTCGTCGACGGCACGGCGTTCTCCGGTGAGAACGAGGGGTCCATCCGCGACGGCCTGGTGAGGAACGGCTTCAAGAACGACGGAAAGGAGGTCATGTACGACGGTACCACCGGACGCATGATCCAGATGGATGTCTACACCGGGGTCATATTCTACGAGAAGCTGCACCACATGGTGAGCGGAAAGCTGCACGTGCGTTCGAGAGGACCGGTGCAGATACTGACGCGCCAGCCCACCGAGGGACGCTCCAGGCAGGGAGGCCTCAGGTTCGGTGAGATGGAGCGCGACTGTCTGATCGGGCACGGAGCGGCAATGGTCATCAAGGACCGTCTGCTCGACCAGTCGGACGGGACGCAGCAGTATGTCTGCGGCAACCCCAAATGCGGGCACATCGCGATAATGAACAGGTTCGGGAACCTTTACTGCCCGGTGTGCAGGAACACGACCAATATACACCTCGTGCAGACATCCTATG
This sequence comes from Candidatus Methanomethylophilaceae archaeon, assembly GCA_050180115.1. Classification (GTDB taxonomy): domain Archaea; phylum Thermoplasmatota; class Thermoplasmata; order Methanomassiliicoccales; family Methanomethylophilaceae; genus VadinCA11. The sequence continues at coordinate 22,637 of JBFXEL010000006.1, read as the reverse complement.
CGTTCAAGCTCCTCATGGACGAGCTGCTTTCGCTCGGTGTCGCCATGAGGCTTCAGCTGGAGGACCTAAGATGATGAGAGGTATCACGAAAAGGATCGGCTCGATCAAATTCTCCTGCGTCTCCCCGGAGGAGATCAGGAAGATGTCCGCCACGAAGGTGATAACGGCGGACACCTACGACGACGAGGGATATCCGATCGACATGGGTCTCATGGACCCACGCATGGGCGTCATCGAGCCCGGGCTCCGCTGCAAGACCTGCGGATGCAAAGTGGACGAGTGCCCCGGGCACTTCGGGCACATAGACCTGGCGCTCCCGGTGATACACGTCGGTTTCGTCAAGGACATAAAGATGCTCCTCGAGAGCACCTGCCGTTCCTGCGGCAGGCTCATGCTGACGCAGGACCAGATGAGCGACACCAGGAACGACATGGAACGCATGGAGGAGCTGGGCGGCGACACGATGGACGTGAAGAACTTCGCCAAGGTCACCGCCAAAGGCGCGTCCACCAAAGGTCTGTGCCCCTACTGCGGCGCAGAACAGATCAAGATAAAACTGGACAAGCCCACAACGTTCAGGGAGGTGGACGACAACCACAAGCTTACCCCCAAGGAGGTCCGCGAGAGGCTCGAGCGTATCACCGACGATGACCTTGCCACCCTGGGGTTCGACCCCGCCACGTGCAGGCCCGAGTGGATGGTGCTCACAGCCCTCGCGGTGCCGCCGGTAACGGTCAGGCCGTCGATCACCCTGGACTCGGGAGACAGGTCCGAAGACGACCTCACCCACAAGATGGTGGATGTCCTGAGGATCAACCAGAGGCTCAGGGAGAACCGCGACGCGGGCGCCCCCCAGCTGATCGTGGAGGACCTGTGGGAGCTTCTCCAGTACCACATAACCACCTACTTCGACAACCAGACGTCCGGAATCCCGCCCGCGAGGCACAGGTCCGGCCGTCCGCTCAAGACGCTGGCCCAGAGGCTGAAGGGAAAGGAGGGGCGCTTCAGGTCCAACCTTTCCGGTAAGCGCGTGAACTTCTCCGCCCGTACCGTGATCTCGCCGGACCCGATGCTCTCCATAAACGACGTGGGCATACCCACCGCCGTCGCCAGGGAGCTGACCGTCCCGGTGCACGTGAACGAGCACAACATCGACAGGCTCCGCGAGCTGGTGGCGCGCGGACCGACCCCCCCGGAGGACGGCGAGTACATGCCCGGAGCCAACTATGTCATAAGGTCCGACGGAAGGAGGATACGCGTGACCGACCGCAACGCCCAGGACGTCGCGGAAGGGCTCGAGCTCGACTACACGGTCGAGAGGCAGCTCATAAACGGCGACGTCGTCCTGTTCAACAGGCAGCCCTCGCTGCACAGGATGTCCATGATGGCCCACCGTGTCAGGATCATGGGAGGGCGCACGTTCAGGTTCAACCTGTGCGTATGTCCCCCCTACAACGCAGACTTCGACGGAGACGAGATGAACCTCCACGTGCTGCAGTCCGAGGAGGCCCGCGCCGAAGCCCGTATCCTCATGCAGGTCCAGGAGAACATCCTCTCCCCGAGGTACGGAGGGCCCATCATAGGGGCGATCCACGACCACATAACCGGTGCGTACTTCCTCACCCACCTGAGCCCCCGCTTCGACAGGTTCGAGGCGGCCAACATCATGCGCAATCTGCCCGACATCGAGATGCCGGAGCCCATGAAGGACGAGAAGGGGAACGCGTACTGGACGGGGAAACAGATCTTCTCTTCGGTTCTCCCGAAGAACTTCCGCACTACTTTCAAGGCCAACATATGCCAGAACTGCTCTTCGTGCAAGAAGGAGGATTGCGAGTACGACGCATACGTCAAGATACGCAACTCCCAGCTGATCTGCGGAACGATAGATGTCAAGGCCATAGGAAACAGCAAGGGGAAGATCGTCGACCGTATCGCCCGCGACTACGGGTCCGAGGAGGCCGCCAAGTTCATCAACCATGTGACGAGGCTCGCCCTCGGCGCCCTGATGAACCACGGGTTCAGCACCGGAATAGGCGACGAGGACATCCCGAAGGAGGCGGTACTTCAGATCAACAGCTTCAGCCAGGAGTGCATATCCGAGGTGTCCAGCCTGGTCGAGTCCTATCAGGAGGGGACCCTCGAACAGATGCCCGGGCGCTCCCTGAGGGAGACGCTCGAAGTCAAGGTCATGTCCCAGCTGGGGGCCGCCCGTGACGAGGCCGGTAAGATAGCAGGCAGGCACCTGGGTATGAACAACCCCGCGGTTATCATGGCCAAGGCCGGAGCCCGCGGGTCGATGCTGAACCTGTCCCAGATGGCAGGATGCGTCGGTCAGCAGTCGGTTCGTGGAGAGAGGCTGTCCAGAGGATACTGGAACAGGACCCTTTCCCACTTCCACAAGGGCGACATGGGCGCGTACGCAAGGGGATTCTGCTCCAACTCGTACAAGTCCGGGCTCACTCCCACAGAATTCTTCTTCCACTCCATGGGAGGGCGCGAAGGACTGGTCGATACCGCAGTGAGGACGTCCAGGTCCGGTTATATGCAGAGAAGGCTCGTATCGGCGCTGGAGGACCTCAAGCTTACGTCCGACGGAACCGTCAGGAACACCATAGGCACGGTCATCCAGTTCAAGTACGGAGAGGACGGGGTGGACCCGACCAGGTCCGTGCGCGGAAAGGCGATAGACCTGGACGACCTGTTCGCAGAGGTCCTGGGCGACGACGTCGCCGAGAAGATGATACGCATCGACGACAGGGACGTCGGCGAGGACTACGGCGCCAAGGAGAAGGACGAGATGGAGTTCATCGACGACGAAGAGGCCGAGGAGTTCGAAGACTCCGGAGATTCCGACTACGAGTCCGGAGGTGAGTGATAATGGCCAAGAAAGATACCATGAACGCTCTGATCAGGCGCGGGGTCAGCGAAGAGGCGGCCGCGCTACTGATGACCAAATACAACACCCTCGGCGACGTGGAGGCGATATCCCAGGGCGACATCGAGGACCTCGGGATATCTTCCGAGGAGGCCGAGTCCATCGTTGTCAAGCTATCGAAACGCCCGTCGCGCTCGACGGCCGCCAAGGTCAAGAAGGACGTCGAAGAGGTCGTGCCCACGTTCACGGCGAAGGAGATCACCCACCCCCGCCACCGCACCCCGGAGCAGCTGAGGCTTCTCGAGATTGCGGCGTCCAAAGGATATTCCATCCCGATGAAGATTGTCACCGACATCGCTTCGCGCATGGCGGGAAACGATTTCAGTGACGAGGTCTGCGGAAAGCTCCTGGACAGGGCATGGGAGATGTACACCTCCCACCTGATGGACCAGAACGAGTCCGCGGGAGTCATGGCGGCCCATTCGATAGGGGAGCCGGGCACGCAGATGAACATGCGTACCTTCCACTACGCGGGAGTCGCCAACATCAACGTTACGCAGGGTCTTCCCAGGCTGATCGAGATCGTCGATGCGAGGCGCGTTCCGAGCACGCCGTCGATGGAGATTCCCCTCCGGGGGATCGCTGCCGAGGACGAGAGCGTGGCCCGCCATGTGGCATCCGAGATCGAGATGACGGTCCTCACAGATGTGGCCGAGATATCCACGGACGTCACGAACATGCGTATAATCATAACTCCCAACGCCCACAAGATGGACAAGCGCGGCGTGACGATAGACGATATGTTCGATAAACTGAACAAGATCAAGGCCGTCCGCGGCCTGATCGAAAAGACGGACTTCAGCATAACCATAACGTCCGACCAGCAGTCCTTCAAGAAACTGCAGACCATGTACGACGCCATCAAGAACGCCAAGATCAAAGGCATCGACGGCATCGCCAGGGCGGTCCTCAGCAAAAGCAAGGACACAGGCAGATACGGAATAATTACAGAGGGCAGCAACATAAAGGAGGTCCTCAAGGTCGAGGGAGTCGATTCGCCGAACGTAATGACCAACAGCATACTGGAGGTAGCGGACGTTCTGGGGATCGAGGCGGCCAGGAACGCGATCATACATGAGGCCGGGGAGACACTGGGCGAAGCAGGCCTGGACGTCGACATAAGGCACATCATGCTGGTCGCGGACCTGATGACCAACGACGGACTGGTAAAGGCCATAGGGAGGCACGGAGTGTCCGGAAAGAAATCGTCGGTGCTCGCAAGGGCGGCGTTCGAAATAACCGCGGCCCATCTGCTGCATGCGGCGATGGTGGGAGAGGTCGATCGCCTCGAAGGTGTGACGGAAAACATCATAGTGGGGCAGCCGGTCACTTTGGGGACCGGAGCGGTAAACCTGATATATACACCCAGGAAGAAAACTAAGGGGGATGAAGAATGAGTGAAGAAAAAGTCGATATAAGCAAGGCGCTGAAGGCGGCCATTACCACCGGCAAGGTCGAGTTCGGCGTGGACCAGACTGAGAAGGCCATAAAGGCAGGCAAGGCCCAGATGATAATCTTGGCCAGGAACTGCCCCAGCGAGACGCTGAAAGGTAACGTGGGCGTGAAGGTCCACGTCTACGACGGCAACAACATGGAGCTCGGGGCCATTTGCGGAAAGCCCTTCTCGGTATCGGCGCTGGCCGTCATCGACAAAGGCACCTCAAACATACTTACGCTGTGAGTGAAATGCCTGCAGAGATAATCATCACAGAGGACACCCTCAGGTACATCGCGCTGTTCCAGGAGGTGACCCACACCAATGCTGTGGATTGCATGGACACCCCCGACAAGCTCGTCTTCGTAGTGGAAGCGGGCCAGGGGAACATCGCGGTCGGCAAGAAAGGGGACCATATGATCAGACTGAAGGACCTGACCGGCAAGAACATCCAGGTTGTCGAGCACTCGGCCGACCCCGAGCAGTTCGTCATGAACGTCTTCCACATCTACAACCCTCGGAAGGTCGTGATCGAGAAGCGCGGGGAGATAACCCACGCCACCGTGACGGTGGATCCGGAGCTCAAGGGCAGGGCCATAGGCAAAGAGGGCAAGAACCTCCGCATAGCCAGGGACATCGTTAACAGACACCACGACATACAGAGCCTCAGCGTGGACTGATTCCTCCCCTCGGGATCACCTCCGGGGTGAAAAACGTTAATCAGCCCCGGGCGTGGCGGCCGAGAGGTATCCTCTCGACCTCCAGCCTGTCCGCGGTCGGGTACTCTTCTATGACGTAGCACTTGTAGGGCAGCTCGTCCGCCAGCTCCTGCAGCACCCACGAGGCGACCTCCATCCTGTTGCGCTTCCTGTCGATGAACAGGAGCACGTCCGGAACCTCGTATACGGTCATCAGGTGCTCCGCCGCCCCGTCGAGGTCGTCGGCGTAAAGGATGCCTCTCAGGACCGTGCCCTCGTCGGTCACAACGTCGTATTCCTTGGCGGTGTTGTTCGCCCGCCTTATGAGGCGGCGCCTCAGCTGTATCCCGTCCTTGAAGGAGGAGGAGCAGAAGTGTATCCGCTTGCCGGAATTCGAAGAGATAAGTGCCAGCGCCGTTTCCTCGGAGCCTCTGACGGCCGAGGAGATGTCGTCCTTCAGCTTGTAGCCGTTCTTCTTCATCATGTCCCAATTGCTCTCCGAGAACTCCAGCTCGTTCAGGTTAACGAACGAAACCCCGGCCGAGAAGGAGCGGGATATGAGCGAATCGAGGTCCTTCTCGCGGCCCGGCAGGGCCGGCACCTCGATGCCGACGTCGAGGCCGATCGAAACGACCTCTTCCACTTTTCCGGTGTCGAAGTCGGCCCAGGTTTCATTGCTGGGATGGAACCTGACCTCGTCGAGGCCCGCCTCCCTGAGCAGCTTTATCTTGTCCGGGTCCACCGACGACGTGTAAAGATGTATGTGGTGCTCCGGGCCGAAGCGCCCCTTGAGCATGCGTATGTAATGCAGAGTGCGTTCCATGTCGCAGAGCGGGTCGCCGCCGGTTATTCCCGTGCCCATGGCGTCCATGGCCTCCGCCTCGCCGATTATATCCGCGTCCGAGGAGGACCCGAGCTCGTTAGCGTATGTCCCCGCCACCCCTTTTTTTTCCAAGGATACGGGGCAATACGGGCACCCGGTGTTGCATATCCCGGTCACGAAAAGAACCATCTTGGAACCTTCGGAGCAGAACCGGCACCCCTTGGCTAATTCGCCGCCTGTGGCGGAACCGCACTCCAACCTCCTCACCGTCATGAACGGCAATCGCTCCGACGTTTTATTAACTCTCCCCGAGCTATCGGGGAAACATGAAGAAGGACACTCGTTTGGTGCTCGCCTTGGACGAGACCGACGGCAAAAAGGCGCTGGCTATTGCCAACGCGGTATCGGACCGCGTAGACGCGGTGAAGATAAACTGGCCTCTCATCCTCTCCTCCGGTCCCGATATGATCGACCGGCTGGCGGAACATAACGATGTCATATGCGATTTCAAGGTCGCCGACATACCGAACACCGTCCGACTGATCGTGGAGAATTGCGTGTCGAGGGGGGCTGCGGCGATAATCGTTCATGCGTTCACGGGCGACGATTCGCTTGCGGCCGCAGTTGCGGCGGCCGGTACCGACGCGGAGATATTCGCTGTCACGGAGATGAGCCATCCCGGCGGGCAGCTCTTCACCGCAAGGCATGCGGTGGAGATGGCCGAGATGGGAGTCAGATGCGGGGCTTCCGGTTTCATCGCGCCCGCCACTAGGCCGGAGGCCGTTGCGGCCATACGGGCGGTCGTAGGGGAGAGGACGATACTCTCGCCGGGAGTGGGCGCCCAGGGCGGCTGCGCCGCCGCCGCGATATCCGCAGGGGCGGACTATGTGATAGTCGGCCGCTCGATATACAAATCCAGGGACCCGAGGGCGGCGGCCAAGGGCCTGTGCGACGAGATCGAGCGGTGCGCGGACCTCTGACTATTATACTGGGAACGCGCCCGTAAACCTATAAATAGGCAATCAAACATCAATCGCCACCTTAAAGGACGGAGACCCTTATAATGCGTAAATTCGGAAAGGAAAAATCTTCCCAGGAAGCTGAGAAGAGGGTCCTGGCCGCCAAAGAAGGCGGCGAAGGATCTTGGATAAAAAGACACTGGCTCCCGCTGACGCTTCTCATGATAGTCGCGCTGGCCGTCGCTGTCAGGACGGTGTTCTCGTTCGGTATATCCGCGGGAAGCAACTTCGCCCTGTCCGGCGCGGGGTCGTCCGAACACCAGCACACGATCGAGAGCATCCTCACGGGAGCATTCGGGCTTTCCGACCCATCGCTTAACTACCCGTACGGCGGAACCTCGGTCCAGCCTCCGCTGGTCGACTTCATATTGGCATTCTTCGCCGAGATAGCCGTGCTGCTGGGTGTATCCGTCCCAACCGCCGCAGCGGGCGCACTGGCGTTCTCGGGCCCCGTGGCTGCGGCGATAACCTGCGTACTGGTCTACATGCTGGGGAAGGAGATGTTCGACAGGACTGTGGGCATCGTGTCCGCGCTTCTGTTCGCTACCCTCCCCCTGCCCATAGTGATGTCCGTGTTCTCCAATGGCAGCGAAATGAGCATAGTGCTGCTGTTCTTCGTGGCGGCCACCTTGTTCATGTTCAAGGCGATGAGCGCTCTGGACGGCCGCTCCGACGGCATAAGGGGCGCATTCGCCAAGGAAGTGCTGAAATACACTGTGCCCGCAGGGCTTCTGATCGCCGCAGTCGCGCTTTCGTGGAACGGGTTCCGTATGGTCATCGTCATGCTCGTGTTCCTGATGGTGGCCCAGGCTGTTTTCGCCCGCTTGAGGGACCGCGACTTCGGTGCGGTGTTCGCCGCCTATCTCACCGTGATCGCCATCGGTCTGGCGGTGTCCGTGCCCTATTACGTCGCCGCAGGGCTCTTCTTCGCGGTTTTCACAGGACCCGTCATCGTGGCGGCGGTCTCCGCTGCGTGTGTGGGAATGTTCTACCTGATGAGGTCGAGACCCAAGATACAGTCTTTCATCGTTCCGATAATGATTGCGGTCGCCGTGATGGCGGCCCTTTATCTGGCATCCCCGCGCCTGTTCGAAGACGCGGTCTCGGGCAACCAGATATATGAAACCTCGCTCATAGCCGCGATACTGCTGCCTCAGCATGTTTCGATATCCTACATGGCCACGTTCTACGGTTGGGCCACCGTCTGGATGCCCTTCGTGATCTTCACGTACATGCTCTACAGGTTCGGCAGGAAGGGCCGCTCCGAGGCATACCTGATGTCCATGCTCTGGATCATCGGGGTGTTCGTGCTGAGCTGGCTTTCATCCGAAAGCGCCATAATGGCCGGCGCCATGTATTCCATTGCGGCCTCTGCTGTCATGGTGAAGCTTATCCGCACGGTGGACATGAGGACCTACCTATCCACCATAAGAGGAGGCGGATTCAAGGCGAGCATTAAAAAGTTCCTTAAGCCGGAACCCTTCATCTCTCTGGTATGCGTGCTTCTGCTGGTCGTGGCGCCCAACACGATTCTGGCCGCCGATGCCAGCATCTCGACGAATCAGGAAGAGGGCCTCTCTGCCGGCTATCTCGGCGGAATTGGGTACTCCATCAACACCGATGAGAGCAATTCCATGAATATGATATGGGACGCCTACTCTGGCACACCCAAGGACGGCGCATTGGTCACATGGTTCCTCGACTCCTCGTCCGCCGTGGACAGGGGAGGTTTTGTCTCGGTCACAAGCGATTCCGGCCAAGGTGCTTCGGCGGCCTCCAACATCATACTGGCAAACGGTTCGGAAGGAGCATATGCCGCGATGGCTCTGCGTCTGATAATGGCTGACGGGGCTGACAGGTATTCGGATCAGATCGACGCGGCGGGCCTCGACGACCTGGCTTCGTTCATCGACAACCCGGCGTCCTGCAGGTCGACCATCCTGAAAAATCCCGACCTCTATACCGGGATATCGGGGTCCCTCAGCGACGAGAACGCGATTTACATCCGGGCGGTCCAGTACATAACGGAAGAACTCACGGAGACGGAGGTCATAGCCTTCTACAACGACATCTGCGACGAGCGCGGGGACGGCGGCATATCCTACGTGGCACTCAACGCGGGAATGATACCACTCTACTACGGCGACGGTTCCTCGATCTCGACCCTGGGGTACCTGAACGACTACTCCACGGACTCTTACGGAGCCGTCACCAAGTACTTCTCCTACGGATACAGCGGCGTCACCTATACGGACGCGATGTACGAGTCTTTCCTCTGGAAAGCGCTCTTCGGCGTGACCGACGAGTCTGCCGGCGTGACGCAGAGCATAGCGTATGAGCTGGTGTACAGCGACGGAACCGTCACGGCACAGCCCGGGCTCGGGCTCAGCGGCTTCGATATCGTATACTGGCAGGTCAAATACAACCCCGATGACGACGCGAGCCTGAATGACAGCGGATGGACCTACATGGACGGATATGAGGCCATCGAGCTACAGAAGGCCAACGGCGGATTGATAAACTACTTCTCGAGCGTCGTGCTCCTGAAGGTTTCCGATGCGGCCGACGAGAACGCTGTGACCGGGCAGATAACCTACAACGGCGGAACGCCCATGCAGGGCGCCAAGGTCGCCGTGTTCGAGAAGGACGGGAACGGGACGTTCGTCCAGCGCTCCACATCTTTCACGGACTCCGACGGCAACTACTCGATCATGGTCCCGGCCTCGGGCAACTACGAGATCAGGGTATACACAGGGACGGACCTGACGGTCGGCGGAACGTTCGTGGGAACAGTCGCAGACCCGTCGGTCGCCACCGATATAACGGGATCCACCATCTCGGGAACGGTGACAGGCGCAGCATCCCAGGTCAGCGTCACGGCTGTGGGGAAATACTCCGGCAAAACCGTTACGGTGACCGTCGCAGCCGATGCCGGCGGCGAATACGAATTTCAGGACATGCCGTCCGACAAGTACACGATAACCGCGACACTCGGAACATACACTCTGGGCACGAAAACCGTGACCATATATCCGGACGTCAACGCGGGAGTGAACATAGAGCCGGAGGGCAAGATATCGGTCACCGTGACCGACCAGTACGGAGCTCCGCAGGCCGGCGTACAAGTTGTGGCGCAGAGCCTGCTCGACGGAACGTTGTACGAGGCCGCCGCAGACACAGATTCCTACGGAAAGGCCGTGATATCGGTCATGCGCTCGATAACGGGCGTCGACTACTCTGGACAGTACATAGTATATGCCAAGGACAAGGTCGGTACGTCTTACAGCGCCAAGGTGAGCTCGACATCCACGGTCAACGCCAAGATTTCCGTCTACGGAGACGTCAAGACCGTGGAGGGAATGACAGGAATAATAACCGTGACGGCGCCGGGCTATTCGTCGGTCAACGCATCGGCCGGTAAGGCCAACCTGCCCGACGCAGGCGATTCCGTGTTCACCCTCTTTGACGGCAGCACCGTGAAGACGTACGACGCGGCGGACGGCACTTATGCGTACATAGGTTCTGCAGTAAGCTTCACCGCGAGGCTGCTGTCCTCTTCCGGCGACGGGATCGCAGGAAAGGTCACATTCTTCGGTTCCAACGGCGTGACTATGGGTTACGCCGCGGACGAAGACGGAAACATCAGCGGCAAGCTGCCCGCGGGCGAATATACAATGTACGCCGTGGGGACCGACGGCTCCTGCCTCATCGCACCGGCGACGGTGGCCGACGGCACAGACCTTGGAGAGATAAAGACCCAGGACGGTCGTAAGCTCACCGTGACCCTGACGTTCAGCTCAGGCACCGATGGCCAGAAAGGTGTGGCATTCAGAGAGGTGAAGGTAACGCTTGGAGACGGGCAGGTCATCTACGGAACGACGAATTCCGAAGGCAAGGCCACGATGCAGATACCCGACGGCGTGACCGCGGAAGTCTTCATCGCTGGCTTCGACGATCCGGCCATGTCATGCTCCGACCTCACGAAGTCGATCTCTGCCGGCACCGAGAGCGCCACGGCCACCTTCAACATAGGTACCGTCGCCGGCAGCACTGTCAAAGCACAGAGCATCACCGTTGAAAAGAACACATGGCTGATGTCCTCTTCTTCATCCACCACGGCGGATTACGAAATCGCCGCGGGAGCATCTGCCGATGTTGAACCCGGTACGTATTACCGTATCGAGGAGAACGAGGGCGTCTACACATACAGCAAGGTCAGCATATATGCTGGTCACAGAGAAATTTACACGGTCGCCGACACAGAAGCGGCACCTCTTTCGAAGGTCGAAATCCCTGTTCTGACCGGGGCCACCGTCACCGTGACGGCGGACCCGGACAACGGAGACGCGGAATACTACAAAGTGAACCTGGGAACGGGCTACTACCTGCTGGAATCGGGCAAGAAGTATCTGTTCAAAGCGGAGACGGACACCCAGGTGGCTTACGCCTACTACGGCGGTTCGTCCCTGGACAATCCCAACTGGACCCTGGAGGACGCCGTCACGCTCAAGGGATACGTCGGAGTGTCCGGAAGCGGTACGGCGACGATAACCTCCTCTTCACAGACGATTTTCACGACCGTCACCGACGGAGTCTACAAGACAGAAGTCCCCGCTGCCATCGGTGATGTGACGATAGTATTCGATGTGGCGAAGACCATCAGCTCCAGCGACTACAGCTACACCGGAACGGTGAGCGCAACGATCGATCCGTCCAAGGCGAACACCGTCAACGCCCAGCTGACCGGAGACGGGCTCATCGTCGCGGACCCGGATGCGGACCTCACCATATCCGTGGACTCGACGGTGCCGTCCGCCGACGGGAGATTCTCCTTCATCATCAACGTGACGCCGTCCGCCGACTCGACAGGCACAAAGACGTATGCGGTCGTGTCGTCGGGCCCGTGGCAGCTGGACAGTTCATACACAGTCACGGTTTACGGCCCGGATGCAACCACGGTAGAGGTCTGGGGGTGGCTTGACCCGCTCAAGGTGGGCGACGGCAACCCCGAGATGAAGGTTTCGCTCGCAGACCTCGAGGGAACCACGCAGGCGACGTGCCGGATCCCCGGCGGATACGTGGTCGATATACCCTCCTCGGACAACGTGACGATAATGGTGGCCACCGACGAGGGTGCCAGCCCCGACGCGGTCAACGATTACGAGTACATGTACGCGGTGACGGTAAGGAGCGAAGCCAACTACCTCATGTATGCGAAGCTGACGGTCACAGGCGTCCCCGCCGGGTGGCTGTACACGGTTTCGGACGCCGACGGAAAGCTGATAGATCCGACCGCCGAGTTCCCCGTGGCGGGATACGCCGACACGACGATCTACGTGAAGCTGATCAACGCCGACGGTTCGGACGCGGAAGTGCCGGGAATACACATCGATGTGGAAGTTCTGCACGGCGGGTCGCCCGTGACGACGGATTCGTTCGATGTGACGAAGCAGGACGCGGTCCTCGACTCGTCGGTGTCCGCGTCCGGCGACAACGTGTACCAGACCGGAAATGCGGTCCAGGATGCGTTCTGGGTCCTGCTGGTGCTGAGTGCGATCCTGATCGTGATGATAATATGGCTCGGTTCCAAGAGGGGGGTGTTCAGACGCAAAAAGTAATCTCGATAATGGGGGCGGTATCGCTGCTGATGGTGGCGGGCATATGCCTTGCCACGGCGGACGAGTCGGACGCGGAGTACTTTAACGTGACCCCGGTGGACGGCTATACCGTGAAGACCGGAGGTACCATAACTTACGAGGCGCCCTTCTACTACGAAGGCAGCTACAGTTCGATGGCCGTGACCTTCACAGCATATCTCCTGAATTCGGACGGCGATAAGATGACCGGTGCGGTATCCCCGTCCACAGGCACATACACATCCAACGGCACGAAGACGATAACCGTGACGGCCCCCTCCTCCGCAGGCACATACAGGCTCGTGGTGGACTACAGCGGGAACGTAACCGTCGGCACCGAGGAGATCGAAGTCAGCGGATCCAGCTACGCATCCGTAAGGGCAGTGGCTCCCATAATCCTCAAGGCCGAGATAACCAACAACGGGAACGTCTCACTGAGCTCCCTGACAGTAAGTTTCGTCGTCGACGGCAAGGCCGTTCCGGACAGCGAGACCACGGTCAAGGACATAGCGCCCGGGGAGACAGACACGGCGACCTTCGAGTGGGTGACGGACTCCCTTTCACCGGGGAAGCATACCTACAGGGCGGTCATCGAGACTTCGATGGTGGACATCACCGGTCTCGACAGGGAGAGCGTGTTCTATATCGGGCACGACGACTATCAGATTGCAACGGTGCTTGTGGCACTGTTGTTCGTGATTCTGGTGATAGTTCTGATATTCGTCATCAGGAAGCCCGTGAAGAATTACGGAAAGCCCAAGGGAAGGCGGTAAATTACTTAGCGGGGGAAACTCCGCTCATTTTCGTTTTTCAGACATAACTGCGGCTATGGCTATGTCCGAACGGGTGCGCTCCATCACGCCTCTGGCCATGTCCTGTTTCCTTCTAATCGGGGCCACCGCGTCAGGCACGTCGAACATAAGCAGTCCGTCGGTTACCTCTTCCATCATCCTGTAGACGGTCATGGCCCTGTCTATGTCCCCGGCCATAAGGCACTTCAGCGCCACCCTTCTGAGCTCGCCTACCGAATCCGCAAGACCCAGAGCCCATGATTGTTCGGTTATTCCGAGGCCGAGGGGCGTCGGCACGGTCCCGTCCCTGAGCATGCTTCCGAGTATGGCGGCCTCCGCGTATTCCGACATCGCATCGGCCGCAGGGCCGGAGAAGAGGAGGCAGGGCTCTTCTCCGAGGCCCGATACCAACCTTCCGATCTCTTCCTCGATCTTCACCGCGTCCCCGGAATAGTCTTCGCCCTCGTGTATGGAATGGATTATCCTCTTCGACCTTCGGATTATGTCCCGGGACGACCTGATGGCGTATTCCCTGCGTTCCTCTGCACGGTTAAAGAATTCCGAGGCCGAAACGAGCCCCTCTGAAAGACCTTCCATGGGACGGTATTCCCCTCGTTCGGTTTAAAGGGAGGTGAAGAAGGACTCCCTCAGCCTGCTGCGGAACATCTCTTCCCTGACCTTGGCGTCGAACATCGCCGCGTCCGGCACGGTGAAATCCAATCCCTCGTAGACCACATCCCTGAGGGTCAGAGCGTCCGCGCGGGCGACGCCGAAGCTTATGTCGTCGCCGTTCAGGGCCCTCAGCACGTCGTTCGTCTCGGCATCGCCCCTTCCGACCGAGGCGATGGCCGACATCATGCGGCGGACCTGGTTCCAAAGGAAGAATCTGGCACTGCAGTCGAAAACCAGTATCTCGCCGTCCTTCCAGATGTCTGCGGATTCGATTTTGCCCGTCGTGGGCTTGTTATCATATTTGCAGAAACGTATGAAATCATGTTCCCCCACGAAGACGGAGGCGCACTCCCGTGCCCGGTCCTGGTCGATACCCTCGGAAGGCATGACATAGCGGTACTTCCGCAGGTTCGCGCATCTGGGGTTGAAATCGTCGGGGACCCGGGCGTAGGAACGGTAATAAATTCCCCTGGACACTGCGTTGAGCGCTTTCAGCAACACCTCGCAGTCCCCGAATTCCGTGCTGAAGACAGCTACGTTCCCGAGGGCGTTGACTCCGCGGTCCGTCCTGCTGGCGAGCTTCAGGTCCAGCTCTTCCGCGGTCGAATCGCAGATGGTCTGAAGATTGGAAGATATCTCGCCCTCGACGGTCCGCAGCCCCGGCTGGGTCTGGGACCCGTAGAAGCCTTCCCCGAGATAGGCGACCTTTATGGCCAGGCGCGTCATTTCCCGAGGATCTCTCTCATGTGGTCGACTCTGCGCTGGACGAGGTCGCGGGTGCCGATGTCATGCCTGACGAAGATGGCGTCGCTCTCCACGAAAGACAGGGCGGTCTCGCAGTTCCAGTCGGCCCCTTCGAGGGTGTCGTCTATCCCGACCACCCCCACCGCCCTGGACGTTCCGGTCACCAGGACGCCGTCCTTCATGTCGACATTGGCGTAGAACGCCTTGGCGCCGCTTCTTTTAACGCCCTCCATGTCCACGGAGATCCTGTGTCCCGACTCGGGCCTCGTTCCGTATCCGCGGGGGACGACATATTTGCACACCGTTGCCTTTTTGGCAAACCTAACCGTTCCGGAAAGCGTTCCATTGGCCATGTCCCAGCAGATTTTTTCAAAGTTGTCCTCAAGGATAGGCAGCACGTTCATGGCCTCCGGGTCTCCGAACCTGGCGTTGATTTCGATTATCTTCGGGCCGCTCTTCGTGAGCATGAACTGCCCGTACATCACCCCGCGGTAAGGGCATCCCTCCTCAGACATCGCAGACACGATATGCCTCATGATATCCAGTGCCTTTCTGCGGTCTCCGCTCCCCACGAAGGGGAGAAGGTGGTCTGCATCCGAGTATGAGCCCATGCCGCCCGTGTTCGGTCCCACGTCGCCTTCGTAGGCCCTCTTGTGGTCCTGAACCAACGGCATCGGGGCTACGGTCTTGCCGTCGCAGAATGCCATCTGGGTGAACTCCTCTCCCACGGCCTTCTCTTCGATGATGACCCCGGCGCCTCCGATGTTATGCTTGAATATTTCGTTGACATAGTCCATTATGTCCTTCATCGTATGGATGTGCTCGCCCTGCACCTTGACGCCCTTGCCGCCGGTCAGCCCCACGGGTTTGACCACGATTTCGTGGTCCACCTTCCTGAGGTACGCTTCTGTGTCCGCGGGGTTGTCGAAAGCCGCGTATTCCAGGTTTCCGTCTACCTTGTGCCTGCGCACCAATTCCCTCATGAAGGATTTGGAGGTCTCGATCCTCGCCGCCGCTCTGGTGGGCGAGGCGCACGGCACCCCCTCCGCCTCCAGCGCGTCCACGATGCCCGCCTCCAGCGGCGCCTCGGGACCAACGAACGCAAGCTCGATGATGTTTTCCCTTGCGAACCTGCAGATATCTGTGAGGTCTTTCTCGTCTGCCAGCAGGTACTTTTTAGCCTTGTCGATTATACCGGGATTCGAATTCTTCATCACCGCGTAAACATCCGAACCCGCCCTGCAGAGCGCATCTACCGCGGCGCACTCCCTGCCGCCGCCGCCTATCGTGAGGACCCTCATCTTCCCACCTCAGAGCTTAAGGGCGGCAACGATCTCGTCCAGACCCTTATCTTTCTTCGCGCTGCACGTGTACATGTATTTGAGGCCCCCCGTCAGCCTGCTGTAGTCGTCCATTATCACCTTGGGGTCAACGTCCACGGCGTCGGCTATATCCATCTTGTTGAGTATCGCGAGGTCGGAGTGCAGGAATATGCTGTGGTGCTTCCTTACCATGTCGTCCCCTTCCGTGGTTGATATGACAACGGCCCTGTAATCGGTTCCCAGAGGAAAATCCGCGGGGCACACGAGGTTGCCCACGTTCTCGATGAAGAGCACATCATATTTGCTAAGGTCCATCTTTTCGAGCGCCTTGGCGACGAGGTTCGCGTCCAGATGGCACTCGGAACCGGTGTTGCAGTTGACCGCATCAATACCGGATTTCTCCATCCTGGCAAAATCGTCGTCACCCGCGACGTCTCCCGCTATGGCGCATACCTTCAGGCCCTTGGCCCTGAGCTTCTCGGCGAGCTTTATGATCAGCGTGGTCTTCCCCGAGCCGATGGAACCCATGAAATCTACGGACCTGATCCCGTGCTCTTTCAGGAGACGGTAGTTCTTATGGGCTAGTTTGGCGTTCTCCTTGAGAACGTCGTATTCCATGCCCACCTGTACGAAGTGCATGTGGAGGTCAACACCGTGGCCCGTAATAATGTTAACCACGCGCCTCTCGCAAAAGTCATAAAGACGGAGCATGATGAGGGGACGTTCAAATGAGCTATTCTGAATCATTATCCAAGCTCTTGGCATCTGCAGATGCGTCGGAGGGTTGCAAACTCACAGTCACTTCCAAAGGCCGCACTTACGCGGGCACCATGATGCCCCACCATGACTTCAGCGCCCCCGACATACTCGTTCTGAAGCTGAAGAGCGGATACAACATCGGCGTGAGGATGTACGGGGACTCCGAGGTCCATGTGACTGAGCGGCCCTCCGACAGGAAGAAGAGCGCCCCGCCCAGGGAGCCGAAGGAGGGCATGAAGAAGCTGGTGCTGATCGGCACGGGGGGGACCATCGCGTCATATGTCGACTACAGGACCGGGGCCGTACAGCCGGCCCTCTCCACGTCCGAGCTGGTGAACGCCGTTCCGGAGCTGAGGGAGATAGCCAATATCGAGGCCCGGGTGCTCTTCTCGATATTCTCGGAGAATATGAACGTGGAACACTGGCAGAAGCTGGCCACGGCGGTTTCCGAGGAGATAAACGCGGGAGCCGACGGAATAATCATACCTCACGGCACAGACACCATGGGATACACCGCAGCCGCGCTGTCATTCATGCTAGGAGACGTTCCCAAGCCGGTGGTGCTCGTGGGTGCCCAGAGGTCCTCGGACCGTCCGTCGTCAGATGCAACCGGCAATCTCATAGCAAGTGCCAGGTTCTGTGTGGACGGGGGCAGGGCCGGAGTTTTCGTGGTCATGCACGACACCCACGGCGACGACTCTTTCGCCGTGCACCTGGGGACCCGTGTCAGGAAGATGCACACATCGAGGCGCGACGCCTTCCGCAGCATCAACGCCCAGCCGGTGGCCCGCATCGATGCCGAAGGGAAGATCGAGTTCTCCGGTTCCGGGAGGGCCGTTTCCGAAGGGAAGTCTGCAGCCAGGACGGGAATGGAGAAGAAATGCGTTCTTCTGCAGTCGTATCCGGGTATGGACCCGGACATGTTCACCCAAATACTGGTCGCTAGCAAGGGCGCCGTCATAGCAGGGTCCGGACTCGGTCACGTCAACGAGAACATGATACCCGCCATCAAGAAGGCGGTCGATTCAGGGACCATAGTGATCATAACGTCCCAGTGTCTGGGAGGGACGACGAACCTCAACGTCTACAACACCGGCAGGGACATGCTCTCCGCCGGAGCAGTGCCCGTGGGGGACATGCTCCCCGAGACAGCATACGTGAAGCTGATGTGGGTCATCGCCAACTCCGCCGGCGGCAGGGAGGCCGTGGAGATGATGAAGACTCCGCTTGCCGGCGAGACGGGCGACAGGAGGGTGGACTGATGGATTACGAGATGATGTGCGGGATAGAGATACACCAGCAGCTGGACACCAAGAAGCTTTTCTGCTCCTGCGACACGGTGCTCTGCGACGAGGGATTCGGTGCGCACTACCGTAAACTCAGGCCCACAATGAGCGAGATGGGAGAGATAGACCGCGCGGCGCTGGCACAGCACGAGAGGAATATGGGATTCAGGTACCAGTGCTGTCACGGCTCCTCCTGCCTGGTGGACCTGGACGAGGAGCCGCCCCACGAGGTCAACAAGGAGGCGATGGATGTCTCGCTCGTCTTCGCCGCGATGCTGAACGCCGACATAATTGACGAGATTCACTTCATGAGGAAGATTGTGGTGGACGGTTCGAACACCTCCGGTTTCCAGAGGACGGCATTGGTGTCGACCGGCGGGGAAGTGGAGGTCAACGGCAGGAAGATTTCGATACTTTCCGTTTGCCTGGAAGAGGACGCGGCCCGGAAGATCGAGACCAAAGGCAACGAAGTGACATACAGGCTTGACCGTCTGGGCTTTCCGCTCATAGAAGTGGCAACAGGGCCGGATATGAGGACTCCGGAAGAGGTGATGGAGGTGGCAGTGCGCCTCGGTTCGCTGCTCAGGGCGACCAAAAAGGTGAAGCGCGGCATCGGGACCATAAGAGAGGACCTGAACATATCCGTCCCGGGCGGGGCCCGCATAGAGATAAAGGGGGTACAGGAGCTGAAGATGCTGCCGGACTTCGTACGTAACGAGGTCAACCGGCAGAAGATGCTCCTCGAGGTTAAGGAGATTCTCGGGAAACGGGGTGTGAAACCCGTTGCCGCCGAAACAGTCGACGCGACGGATGTTTTCAGAGACTGCCCGTCCAAGGTCGTCACGTCCGCCATTAAGAGCAAGGGCGCCGTTCTCGCCGTGAAACTTCCCGGCTTCGCTGGTGTGATGAACGGGGACTCGGGGAGGCTCAGGCTGGGAGCCGAGATGGCCCAGAGGGCAAGGACCCACGGGGTCAAGGGGATATTCCATTCCGACGAGCTCCCCAGTTATGGTATAGACATCGAATACGTGGATGCGCTGAAGGAATATCTCGGAATTTCGTCTCCTGAGGATGCTTTCGTGATATGCGCGGCGCCCGAGGCGACCGCCAGGGAGGCGCTGGTCGCCGCAGTCGAACGTGCCAACGAGGCGCTGGAAGGGATCCCGGAGGAGACCAGGGACCCCCTGCCGGACGGCACAACGAAGTATTCGAGACCTCTGCCCGGAGCGGCCAGGATGTATCCCGAGACCGATGTGCCCCCCACACTGGTCACGGAGGAAAAGATGACGGAGATCAGGGCGTCCATGCCCGAATTCCCGGAAGAGATTGAGAAAAGGCTGGTCGAACAGTACGGGATCAACGCCCAGCAGGCCCATCAGATGCTGAGGGAGAACAACTACGAGCTCTTCGAGAAACTGGCCGGGGCGTACCGCGCGCTGTCTTCCGTGGCGGCTACGACGCTTACCAATACGTACAGCGAGCTGGATCGCGAAGGGATGGCGGCGACCAGCATCCCCGACACCGCGATGATCCAGACATTCGATATGCTGGCACACAACAAGTTCGCCAAAGAGGCGCTTCCAGACATCATACGCGAACTGTCCAAGGGCACATCGCCTCAGGCAGCCGTCTCGAAGCTGGGGCTGGAGGCCGTGGAGGAGGACGAGGCTGCGAAGATAGTCGCATCCATAGTCAGGGACAGAGAGGAGTTCGTGCGCAGCAAGGGAATGGAGGCCGTAGGTCCACTGATGGGCCCCGTGATGGCGGCGTTGAGAGGGAAGATCGACGGCAAGGCCGCCAACGAGATCCTCGTGAAAGAGATCTCAAAGATGATCGGATGAGGATATCTGCAATACCTGCAGCCTCTCGAAGAACAGCGGCAGCTCCCCGAGGATTTTGACGGAATACGTCGAAAGCAGAGATTCCAGCATCTCACGGTCCATGAGCGAAGATACGACCACGACCATGCGCCAGCCCTCTTTTCCGTAATCCTCTGCGCCTCTGAGAAGTTCGGGAAGGGGTCCCAGGCCCCCCTCGCCACCGGACCACGCCTCGGAAAGTTCGCAATCGTCATCGACCGGCAAGTACGGGAGGTTGAAAACAATCGTATCGAACCTGCCGGAAACGGAATCGTACACGTCCGTTTCGATAACGTCAATCTTGACCCCGTTGCGTTCCGCGTTCCTTCTGGTAAGTTCCACTGCGTGAGGGTTGATGTCTCCTGCAGTGACCTCCGCTCCCGCCATTGCGCAGTGAATCGATACGATCCCGGAGCCGCAGCCTATCTCAAGCACTTTTTCCCCGGCTGCGACGTTGAGGCAGCGTATCAGAAACAAGCTGTCTTCCGAGGGCGGATAGACACGGCGGTCCTCCTGGACCGTTATCTCGGGGTTATAAAGCATACAATCAAAATATCGGCATTGATAATATATTATGCGGAATATGTTATAACAGATTCCTGAATGGGTGAATATGATCAGACTTGATGTTCTGGCCCCGGGGAGATTGGAAAGGGACGGCGAGGGCAGAGTGATCAGTGCGGACGCCACGTGCACATTGATCAGAACCGACGACGAGCTCATCATAGTAGACCCCAGCACAAATTATATGAGACCGATGATAAAAGACTCCCTCATACGTTACGGGCTTTCGTTCGGGGATATCAGTGCGGTCGTTCTCACCCACTCGCACGCGGACCACATCCAGAATCTCAGTCTTTTCCTCAAGGCCGAGATATATATTCACGAGGGGGAGGATATCGAAATCGAGGGGTCCATAGTCGTCAGGGAGGAGGAGATGCGGTTGGTTCCGGGCGTCAGCCTGGTCC
Organism: Candidatus Methanomethylophilaceae archaeon; assembly: GCA_050180115.1. GTDB lineage: Archaea > Thermoplasmatota > Thermoplasmata > Methanomassiliicoccales > Methanomethylophilaceae > VadinCA11. Next base: position 1,687 of record JBFXEL010000006.1, on the reverse strand, counting down.
ACACCCCCGGACACACCGAGGGGTCCATGAGCGTTTTCGTGGAGTCTGGCCGCAAATATGCGGTCGCCGGCGACGCCATACCGACAGAGGGCAATTACAGGAAGATGTATCCGCCAGCGGTCAACTGCGATGCCGAGGCCGCGTTGCAAAGTATTAAAAAGATAAAGAGATACGCGGATGTGATCATACCCGGACACGGTTTTCCGTTTATGGCCCGAATGTGATTATCATGAACGACGAAAAACTTCCCGAATTCATCATTTTCGAATGCACGAAATGCCGTGATTTCACGGAGCATGAGATACTGAAAGGAAGATTCGGCAAGGCGTCGGTGTCTGGGACCTTTAAATGCACCGAATGCGGAACGGTCGCTTCCACCACCATACGCCTCCCAGAGGATATAAGGGTCAGAGTCATGTTCAGCGACGGAGACGTGACGTCCGTGACCGAGACGGTGCTGAAGAGCAACGAGATCGTCGAGAAGGGGGACGAGTTCTTTTTGGACAGCGGCGAAAGGGTCCGCGTGACGCTCATAGACGACGAATCGGGAAGGACCCCGCGCAGGGCGCAGGCCACGAGGATCAAGTGCCTGTGGGTCAAGCAGTTCGGCATCCTAAACGTCAAGGTATCGATAAACGACAACCACCGCACTCTTTCGATGGTGGTCGAGGCGGAGCCGGACGATGATTTCACCATCGGAATGACGATACCTTTTGAAGATTTCGACTGCTACGTACATGCGATCAAGACGAAAGACAGGCTCCTTAGAAAAGGTTCTGCGGAAGCCCGCGATATTACCAGGGTCTACGGCAAGATCCGCAGGAAGCAGTACGCTGTAATGGACTTCGAAGACGAGTGATCATCCGAATATAACATCCAGTACATCGGAGATGTTGTCGGAGCGCACCACGGCGTCTGCGGCCTCCGCGGTCATCTCGTCAATGGGGTTGAAGGCTATCGACAGACCGCTGTTCCTGAACATGCCGATGTCGGTGAACGAGTTGCCTATTGACACGGTGCGGGCCCTGTCCGTGCCGTATTTTTTCTGGAACTCCCTGACGTTTATACCTTTATCCCGCAGGTCCACGTTCATTATCCCCTCCCCGGTGAGGTGGCCGCCGTCGCAGACCTCCAGGGAATCCGCTATGTAGGCGTCGAAGCCGAACTCATCTGCAATCATTTTCGCGGCGATGTCAATGCCTCCGCTGATTATCACGCATCTCATACCCTCCGATTTCAAGGTGGCGACTGTCTCCTGAATCCCATCGGTCAGGGGCATCGTCCTGAAAATCCGGGCGATCTTGTCGACGGTGACGTCCGGATCGGCTTCTTTCCAAAGGGCAATGTCTCTGCGCATGAACTCCGGTTCGTCTATCTCGCCGGAGCAGAAGGCGTCGTAGGATTCTCTGTTGTCCACTTCGTACACATTGTGGACCCATCCCCATGAGCTCCTCTGAGTGGTCAGGGTCCCGTCCATATCGAAACAAACAAGTTCGTAATCCATGGACCCGGAATGTCGGGGCCCGGTTAAAAGTGTGTCCGTCGCCGTCTTCCGATGATCAGCTCTGCGGGTATGAAGAATGCAACCCCCGTTCCGTCAGATAAGCAATGCTGAGCTCCGCCGCGGCTATCCAGTCTCCGGTGCAGAGGTCGAACCCCAGAAGGTCTCCGTGTTCCCGGACCTCCC
>JBFXEL010000005.1:0-78559 GCA_050180115.1 Candidatus Methanomethylophilaceae archaeon | reverse complement strand
GGTGATTGGAGATTGACGGCGGTGACCAAGAACGTCAGGGAGATCTTCGCGCTCTTCGGGCTCGAAGAGCCCGGGAGCGGCAAGGTCGTCCTGTCATGATGTAACCTATACAATCCGAAGATTTAGGATGAAATCTACTTCTTCGGATATCACCGTGGCATCCCCGTGACCACTCACGATAGAATGTAGGTTCTTTTATGACCTCCTCCCACCATGTGTTTTGAATTGATTAATCCAGTTAGTCATTTTCTTAGTATGAGATTTATCATTCCGTGACTGAAGTTCCGTTTCCTGAACGAAACGGTATTCGACCGTCGGATGCCTCCCTGCCTGTCGTACATGTAGATTAAAAAACCCAAGCCCGTGGCCAAGGCTATAAACCGACATTGCGATTCAATCCCGATATCATGCGGAAGACCCTTTGCGCAATCACATTGTCTGTGGCCGTCCTGGTCGCCCTCATATTCCCTTTCGCTTCAACCGCCTATGCCGAAGCATCGAGCCCTGAAACGGATTTCACTGCGGAATCGGACGGCGATTACGTCAGGATAACCGGTTACGTCGGTCCGGGCGGGGACGTCGTCGTACCGGACACCATCAGAGGCAAGACGGTGAAATACATCGGGGACTACGCGTTCAGCGGAAAGACCAATCTCAAGACGCTCGTCCTCCCTGACGGCGTGACCCACATCGGCAACCAGGCTTTCGGAGGGTGCTCTTCCCTCACGGCCATAGACCTGGGGGACGGCCTGCAATACATAGGAGACTACGCTTTCTTCTTCTGCTCCTCGCTCGCCGACGTCGATATACCCGACAGCGTCGTCAGCATCGGCGATTCCGCTTTCGTCTTCTGCCGCTCCCTCGTCGGCGTGACCGTCCCGGACGGCGTCACGGTGCTGAGGGACTTCACTTTCCAGAACTGCTCCTCGCTCGCCGAGGTGCGTATCAGCGAAAATATCACGGCCGTAGGCGGCTACGCCTTCTACGACTGCTCTTCCCTTGAAAGCATATCGATTCCCGAAGGCGTCGCTGTCATCGGCCCTTGGGCCTTCGGGTACTGCCTTTCGCTTGAAGACGTCGCCATACCCGGCACTGTCACGGACATCGGACACGGCGCGTTCGCGGGCTGTTCCTCCCTTAAGTCTGTCGGATTCCTCGGCGATGCGCCCGCCGTCGAAGACAGGTGGGCCGATACTGGCGGCGAGACCTCCGTGTACTACATCGAAGGGAAGACGGGCTTCGACACCCCGTATTGGAGCGGCATCGGCGCCGTGCCCGTAACCGCGCCCGGCATCCCTACCGGACTGGAGGCGTCCCCTGGAAACGGCACGGTGACGCTTTCGTGGACCGCCCCGTCCTCCGGCAACGCGATAACGTACGAGATATGGTTCGGAACCGATGAGAACGGCGCCGGATGGCAGCCGGCCGATAAGACCGGGGCCTGCACGTCGACGGTTTCGGGCCTCGAACCGGATACGACGTACTATTTCGGCGTGAAGGCCGTGAACATCGCGGGCGAATCCGATTTCACCACGATATCGGCGATGGCCGAAGACGAGGGAGAATACATGCTGACGGCCGCTTTGTTCGGGATCGTTGCGGCCATGGTCATCGTCACGATATGGGCTGCGGCCCGTCCGAAGAGATGAACCTTCGAAGCGTGTGATTCAGCGGACGTTCCGCATTTTTTCCCGCCACGCCTGACCCGTACGGTCCCGTCTCGGCCTGTCCGTTAAGGGCGCTCTCCCGGTTCCGGTTCCCTTCGGCGAGGTGCCTGCAGCGATGGATATTCTACGAACAACGAGATTGTCTGCCACAACCCGTTTTGTATAATCCAAAGATTTAGGATTGAAACCCAGATTATGTCCGGTAGATCCGAGAAGGTCCCAACAATGGATGTCCGCATCAAAAAACGTGTCTCGCCGGCTGTTACGGTAATCATAATTTTTGGCATCATCAGCATGCTCGGCGATATGGTCTATGAATCGGCCAGAAGCGCCAACAGCCAATATCTGAACCTCCTCGGCATGAGCGCCGTCACGGTCGGCTTGGTGTTCGGCGTGGGGGAGCTCCTCGGCTATGCCCTAAGGCTCGTCGCGGGCGTCCTGTCGGATAAAACCGGCAGACCGTGGGTCTTCATGTTCGTCGGCTACGGGATGCTGGCGGTGGTGCCCTTGATGGGGCTCACGATGAGCTGGAACATACTCATAGTGCTGATACTGATGGAGAGGATCGGAAAGGCCCTGAGGAATCCGGCCAAGGATACGGTCTTATCATGTGTCGCCGAGAAGCAGGTCGGCGTCGGCTCCGCATTCGGCATACAGGAGGCTTTGGACCAGGTCGGGGCCTTTATCGGTCCGCTCGTGTTCACCGCGATCTTCTATTATACCGGAAAGAACGGCATCGCGGAGTACCAGCTGGGATATCAGACGCTCATGGTACCGTTCATCCTCCTGATGCTGTTCTTATTCTTTGCGTACAAGAAAGTACAGCGCGACGGTCTTCTTCCCGAAGTCGAAAAGAAGGAATATCATAAAGAGAAGCTCAAACCGATCTTCTGGACATACACCGTCTTTGCGTTCTTCTGCACCTTGGGCTTTGTCAACTTCAGCACGGTGGGCTACCATCTCAAAGACGGCGGCCTTATGTCGGACGGCGGCATCACGCTGCTGTACGCCTTCGCAATGCTGGTAGATGCGATCACCGCACTGATCGTCGGAAAAAAATATGATAAGCTCAAAATCAAAACGGGGAGGAAGACCGGCGGCATCCTGGTGTTGGCGGCCATACCCTTAATCACATTGTTGCTGCCGATCCTGACATTGAGCGATTCGGTAGTCCTCATCGTCATCGGGATGACGGTCTTCGGCATCATTATGGGGACCCATGAAACTGTGATGCGTTCAGCCATCGCCGATGTAACGCCGTTCCACAAACGCGGCACCGGCTACGGGGTGTTCAACGCCGCCTACGGCCTCGCGCTTCTGGGAGGGGCGGCGCTGATGGGGCTGTTCTACGATATGAATCAAACAGGATGGATCTTCGCGTTCGCACTCATGGCGGAGATGGCCGCAATCGTCCTCTTCATCAAGATGAACCGCATGATCAAGAACGGAGATTGAGCCGGATACCGCGAACTGCGGGCGCGCTCTTTGTCAACGACGGTCGCACCTGCATACGGCCTTCTGATGACCGCCCCGGGCCTGTATTTACTGCACGATCAGGATGCGGGTTTACGCATTATACGGTTATTTCAACCCGCTACGCCACCCGTTAAATATCCCTGTTCAGATTGCGTTCCGATACACATGAACAGAGACCGCGTTATAGAATCACACCATGGGGTCGCTTCATTTTTTAGCTTCGAACACTGCTTTGACAGGATGACAGAGAGGGAGGAGTAAGAATGGCCGATGTGAGAATCGCGCTCGTCGGCGCATGCGGCAAGATGGGCAGCCTCATCATACGCCGCATCCTGGCCACAGAAGGACTGATACTGTCAGCCGCGTTCGACATCGTGAACATAGGAAAAGATGTAGGAGAGGTCATCGGCGCCGGGACGCTGAATGTACCCGTTTCGGATTCGAAGGACCTATCGTCCGTTCTGAAGGAGAGCAAGACTGACGTACTGGTCGATTTCACCATCGCCCCCGCGACTGCGGCCAACGCGCCGGTCGCCGCTGCGGCCGGAGTGAACCTCATCATCGGGACGACCGGACTGACAGCTGAGCAGAAGACAAACATCACCGAAGCGGTCGTGAAGAACAACGTCGCCGCCGTGATATCGTCCAACTACTCGATAGGCGTCGGGGTCTTCTTCAAACTCATAAGAGAAGCGGCAAGGTACCTCGGGGACGGCTACGACGTTGAGATCATCGAGGCCCACCACAACCAGAAGAAGGACGCGCCCAGCGGAACCGCGATGACCGCGGCCGAGATAATAAGCAAGGAGCTGGGCGGCAAGGAGTTCGTCTTCGGGCGCGAGGGCGTCTGCCCCCGCGGCAAGGAGATAGGCATTCACGCAATCAGGGGCGGCGACATCGTCGGCGACCATACCGTTATGTTCGTAGGCAACTCGGAGCGCATCGAACTGCGCCACCAGGCCCATTCGAGGGAGATCTTCGTTGGCGGTGCGGTCATGGCCGCGAAGTGGGTCGTCTCTCAGAAGAAAGGCGTAGTGTACGAGATGTCCGACGTGCTTAGCTGAGATTTATTTCGCCTCATCTTCGGGGGCGGGAAGCTGAAGGCTTCCGGCCCCCCTCAAACATCATTCATGTTCAGGATTGACAGATTGTCCGATATTTTCAGTCTGCCCTTTCTTAATCCGTTTTCATCCTGGTCGAATAGATCGGCAGGGCTCATATGAAGGAGGATTTCTTGGATTATTCAGATGTCCGCAGCTGCGTACAAGATAACGAAGAGCTCAGAGTTCCGAGAGTACACCTCGAAGCCAAGGCCTCGGTTCGATCAACGTGTGGACGACTGGAATTTTAACGATACTTGGGAAAAACGCTCGGACGCGCAAGAATTAATGAAGATATCGTGCGTGGCCCTCTGGCCGCCTTCCTCCCGGGCGCGACCGGAGAGAGATATTGGATTGATTGGAAGTTCGTTCCGCGGCCTTTATCACGGGCGGGATGATATCGGGGCGATCGCCGCCGGCATGGTGCTGTTCGGCATCATGAATTCCGTGGTGGGCGCATATTACATCGGTTTCCAGACGGGGATGCGGTTGAGCGACCCCCTTACATACGACATGACCAAGCTCATCATGATGTCCTTCGTCCTGATCATAGGTTTGTATGTTCTTTCGAAGCGGGCGGTCCCGGAAGGGCTTGCGCTGATATTGTCGGGAACCGGCACCGTGGTGTTCCCGGCGGCCGCACCTTTGGGCGGCGGGGATATAGCCCCCCTGGACATCCTGATCGGTCTCTGTTCCTGCTCCTCCCCGCGGCGGCGTTCGCGGTCCGGGGACGGCCTGCTGGCCCTCGGCACCGGGATGATGGCGTTCGGTTCGATCGCCTACCCGCCCGTAGGAGACCTTTCCGCAGGCCGGGCGGCCGCCGCGTGCATGCTGTCCGGAATAATGTCGCTGCTGTACGGACGGTCCGCATGGTATTCCGTGATCTCGGACAAGAAGAAATACGACCAGCAGGACGATTGTGTCGTTTCGGCCGCCGATGCGGCCGTCAGCACGGGGGACTCGGGAGCGTGGAGGTCCCCGGCTTCATGCTGGGCATAAGCATGCTGTTCGCCTCCTTCGCGGCATACAGGGAGAATAAATCCACAATGTGCATCGTCGCATTCCCGGTATTCCTCGCGTTCTCGATATATCCCTTCGTGCCGGAGCCGTCGTCTATTGCTCTGAGGGCATACCCTTGCTGATCGTCGGCGCCATATTCTCCTTCAAGGCCGCCGCCGGCCTGTTAGGCCCCGTATCGCCGGGGAATCCGGAATCAGATGAGGCGGACGATTTGGATATATGACTGCGGCCGTTTGCGGATTAATCACAAGATAGCCTCGGCGATTCTGAAATCAAAGATCTCAACGCGCCGATTACCATCGGCGGCACGACGGATCGCAAGCTGACGGCAATGGGAAAACAGCCGAACGCTTCATTCCTCCGCAACATACCTGCGGGCGATCTCCAGGAACGACTCCCTGCGGGAATCGAACCACGACCTGTAGTCGGTCCCCGCGACGCTGACCGCCTTCCCCACGTCCTCCAGGAACGGCTGGATGTCACTCTCCCTCATCTTCCCAACGGATCTGCCGAACCTCTCCTCGCCCGCCAGGTGGGACCCGTCAGCGAACAACGAGAACGCCGGAACGGATTTCCCGTCATCTTTTACTGACGTCCCCTGGAAGCCGATGACCCCCGCCTGATGCGTTCCGCATGAAGAGACACAACCGGAGATGTTCACTCTCGGAAGAACCCCGTCGGCGAAACCGTTTTTCCTCGACATCGCCACGAGCTCCTCCAGCAGCCCCCTGGAATCTCTTAGCCCCTGCTGGCAGATTTCAGCTCCAACGCACGAAATAGACGATTCGAAAAGCGTCTCGGCCCCATCTCCCGTTACGGATACCACCTTCTCTGCCTCCTCCGCGGTGCAGTTAATGACATAAAGCGTCTGGTCGGGGGATGTGCGCAGCCCCACTTGCGGCATATCCCTTATCGTTTCGTATATCTCCTCCAGCTTGGACGGCTTAGGATCCCCTCCGATGGGATGATATGAGACATAATACAGCCCGTCCTGTTTCTGGGGACGTATCCTCTTCCCCTCCGTGGTGCCGGATCCCTTCTTGTTCAGAGGGATTCCGTCGACGATGATATCCATCCCGCCCTGTTCAAGAGCCGCCTCGAGCTCCCGCCTGTAAGCGTTAACGTACCCGTCCCGTCCCAGGGAGTCCTGCATGTAGCGGGTCCTGGCCTTCGCCCTGTTCTCGTAATCGCCGTGCTTCACGAAGACGTTCACCATCGCCTTCAGGTGATAGAGCATCTCCGACGGGTCCGCATCCTCTGCGACGAGGAGCCCCATCTTCGGCTCGCTGCCCAGCCCTCCGGCGCTGTACACGTCGAACCTCCCGTTGGGCTTGGCCATGAAACCCATGTCCCTGAACGTCGCGTGGGTCTCGTTTGCGACGGAGTTGGAGAAGCCCACCTTCAGCTTGCGGGGCAGCTTGACCCCGTCAATAATACTGAGGAGATATCCCTCCGCCTCTTTGGCGTAAGGGAGCACATCGAAAGACTCGCCGATCTCCGCTCCGGAAAGCGGCGAAGCCGTCACATTGCGCGGATAATCACCCCCTCCGCCGATTGTGATTATGCCGTTGGCGCAGGCCTCCTCCGCCAGGTCGCACGCCTGCTCCCCGGACAGCCCATGCAACTGAATCGCCTGGCATGTGGTGATGTGGATCATTCCCACCTCATACTTGGCTATGAGGTCCGCTATGAATCTCAACTTCTCTTTGGATACGTCGCCTCCGGCCAGGCGCAGGCGCACCATGTGCGCCTTACTGCCCTTCTGCGCATAGCTGCCGTACTTTCCCGAGATGCCCTTGTACTCCTTGACTCCGATCTCCCCGCGGCCGAACCTGGCGTTGGCCTCCCTCAGTATGCCAAATCCGTAGCGGTCTTCTACGTTTTTCGGCCGCGTGTCGCTTTCGGGTCCCATGAATGTCAATAATGTCGAAAGGCGTTTTATGATTTGCCTTTCGGCGATAAGACACGCGATGAGTGCATGTTCGGACCGGAAGACGTTCATTCCGAGCCGCATAACCCGTAAAGAAATATATTGTCCCGGGTCCGCCTATATCCCGTTATGTACTTCGGGGGCGGAAGGGACAGCATATGAGAATAGGATACGCGTGCCAGGAAGCGGTATGAAGAGCTGCATCCTGAGAAATGCGTACGAGGACGCGCTTCTCTCGCTGATGGGCAGCAACCTCGACGCCCTTGGAAGACTTATTTCATACAATGCGGCGAACGGCATCAGAATGTTCTGCATATCCTCGGACCTGATACTTTTCGGCTCGAGCCTGGCGGGGAGCCGCCGTGGGAAAAACATTATTCAAAAAAGTTGGAATCCATCGGCGTGGGATCCTCAGGTCGGAGATGAGGGTGTCGATGCACCCCGGGCAGTACACCGTGCTCAATTCGATTGACGGGACTGTGGCCGAAAGGGCCGCACGGGACCCGGACTGCCACGCGAAGGTACTGGACAGCCTTGGGCTCGGCCCCGAGCACAGGATGATACTGCACCTCGGGGAAACATACGGCGACAGGAAAGCACCAAGGAGCGCTTCGTGTCCGGATACAGGCGTCTCGACCCGGCAGTTAAGAAAAGGCTTGTGCTGGAAAACGACGACAAGCTGTTCAACATCGAAGATGTCCTGGAGACCGCCTCGGCGGGGGGATGCCCGCGGTGTATGACAACCTGCACAATACGGTGAATCCTGTCGACACACCGTGCGAGGATGTTGAATGAATCGAGAAGGGACAGGATACGTGGACAAAAGAAAACGGCCCGCAGAAAGTCCACTACTCCCAGCAGAACCTCGATAAGGGGCCAGGGGCGCATTCCGAATCCATAATGATCGACGAGTTCCTGGACCACCACCGTGAGGTTTCCGTAACGGGTACGGACATAATGCTCGAAGTAAAGGACAAGAACCTTTCCGCATTGAAATGCATCAACTGCGTCTCTGACAGGAGCATCAAAGCTCTTGAATCTGAATGGGCGCGCTACAAGTACTCTGTGATGAAGAGGTCCCCCGATAAATACCAGACAATCAGGAAGATACTGAATGACAAATCGTCATATCCCGCCCTGTAGATGTACCGTTGGATCGAGGAACCCATGAAGACGCCCGTTACAGTGAACAACGCCGTCAACGCGGCGCAGCATGTCTGGGGATACGTGAAGGATGAAGCGACGGAACTCAAGAAGAAACGCTTCCAAAACACGCTGAAAGACTTCTTGTCAGGAAAGACGGAACTGGGATCACTGAAGAACGTTCTGCATACGCTTGCGCAGAAGCACCGGGAAGAATACCTTCTCAACGCTTACTACTTCTACATGTGAGTACGATTCGATTGCCGAGGATGTCCAGTTATCATCCAAGATCTAACTGTTGCGAGGGTCCGCATGTCATTACTGCGAAAGCTGTCAGAACCGGATACGATTTCGTCGTTCATCTCCAAGAAGCGGGATGCCCAGAAAATCCCACAGCAGGAACTGGATGAGACGCTGAAGTTGCTGGAGGATCCCGAAACAGAACGGATCCTTCGCGAACTGTCCTCCGGGGATCACGTTTTCCCGGTCCCCTACCGCGTGGAGATATCCAAGATCAACTCCTCGAAAAAGCGGGTTGTCTATACGTTCGGCCGTCATGAAAAGGCGGCCCTGAAGCTGCTGGGATTCCTGTTACGGGATTACGACCATATTTTTTCAGATAATCTATACTCGTACCGATCGAGTACCGGAAGCCGGGATGCCGTGAGAAGGCTGCATCGTCTGAAAGATCTCGACAGCATGTTCGTTATGAAAACAGACATACACGATTACTTCAACAGCATCGACGTCGAAATCCTGTTGGCAGACCTCCGCCGCGTTCTGGTCGATGACGAACCGCTTTACGGCGTGTTCGAGAATTTCCTCGACGACGACCGGTCGATATGGAAAGGGGATATCGTCCACGGGCCCAGAGGAGCGATGGCGGGAATGCCGGTAGCCCCGTTTCTGGCCAATCTGTATCTCGACGGTCTTGACCGACTTTTCGACGGCTCCGGCATAATCTACTGCAGGTATGCAGACGACATACTGTTGGCCGCCGATTCCGAACAGGAGCTGTCCGACGCGAGAGAAACGCTGTGCGACTTCATCAGAGGGAGAAAACTGGAAATCAATCCGGACAAGGATGCGTACTTCCAGCCGGGAGAGCCGTTCGATTTTCTCGGTTTCCGTATTTCCGAGAACAGCATCGACCTCTGCCCCAACACCGTGAAGAAGATCAAGGGGAAGATAAGCCGCAGATGCAGATCGTCCCGCAGATGGTATCTCGATAACGGTCTGACACCGGAAAAGGGTATCAAAGGCGCCATCACCATAATGAACCGCAAATTCTACGGTTACGGCGACAGCGGGGAGCTCTCCTGGGACCTGTGGTACCTCCCCGTCCTGACCACCGATTCTTCACTCAGGATCATCGACCGGTATTTCGAAGAGGAGCTCCGCTCGATACCTACAGGCAAACACAACAGACGGAACTACAAGATAACTTCATACGAACTTCTTCAGGAGTGCGGATTCAGGCCGTTGGTGCGGAGATATCATGAGATCCGGGAGATGGATGGGGGGACCCCTCCCGATTCCGACCGACGAAGGGATTGAGTCATGATGCAGATAGGGCGGATGCACGTCGGATATTGAAATCGATACCTATCAACCCGTCCCCATCTCAAATTATTTCAATGACCGTTCAGGTATGGTGTTGCACGAGAGGTGCTTATGCATCCGCAGAGGGGCGAAGCATAGGTCGAAAAAAGCCGTGCGGTAGGCGGAACTATGTTTAGTCCTGTCCGACAATGTAATGGATTCCCATTACATCGTCGTTGAATGTTCCCTCTCGTGCAAATTAATTAAACAACTCAAAAAAACCCTGCGTACTTATGTAGACGACGGACACGTCTTCAAGACAGAGCCAACACATGGTGTTGGCTCTCAGAATCATGTATATGTAGTCTTGCCATACTCTCACAGCTGGAATCTTATCGCCAGATTTACATCCGACCGCCATTTATTAACGGCACCATTCATCGCCTCTCATCTTCTACAGTAATGTTCCTTCTTGAGAAAGTATAAGTTCAAACTGAATACATTGAAAATCATATTTCCGATAACATCCACACCCAAATATTGATTATCAGGCGTTGAGGGGATACCGAGAAAACAACACGTTTGTGTATGATGATCGTCGGGGTCATCAGTAAACATTACGTAAAAAGCTCATCTTCGTGTCTTCAGCACATTAAAAGTTTTATCCCGTATACTAAAGGAAATTCTCTCAGTCGTAATCAACGTATGAAGAGCCAGCGCTATAACACAAAGAGTTCAAAGAAAATGCGGAGTGGGGCCTAACAGGTAAAACCCGTTCTCCCCTCTCCAACAATACTACGCATTAAGACTATTCAAAACTTTTGTACCTTATTATATCATGAAACTCATTCCAAACCGTGAATTCAACATGTAAGATTATTTTTATTGACGAATCAGGTGCGGGAACAATAAAATTGAACAAAAACAGCCTATGGGTGACTGCTGGAATTTTGTCCATGCTGGATACCCATGGTACTCTAACGGAAGATTTTCAAAAAATGAAAGAAATATTGATGAGGAATCCTTCGGAGGAATTCAAAGGTAGCATTGTGCCAAAACATCTGCTTGAGGGAAAGACAGAGAATGACGTCGCAACCGAAATATCTAACCTGATGAGAAAATATGAAATGACTGCCTGGATAACGGCGACAGACAGGAACTATGCTCAAGGAAGTGTGGGGACGTTTGTGCCGTCGAATCCAAAGAAGGGGCTACAGGCAAAGGACATCGCAAGAGAGCTCCTGTTGGAAAGAGTATCTGGATATGTGAATATACAGAATAACGATTCTTGTGTCTACCAGTTGATTTGGGATCTTTCGGACGTTTACGAGCTCATCGACTTCAGCCATGTGGCCTCAAATTACGTCGACCCACACAATAAAAGATCGTTGAACCCACAAATAATCCCCAAAATTCTTGGAGCGCTCTCCCACGATTGGGTAGAGCTGCAAATAGCTGACGTCCTTTCCAACTTTGCATTAAATTACATTGCAATGGGAAAGTTCGATGATGCAGATAGAGAGAAATCCCAGGCATTTAAAGAACATCTCTATCCGATGCTTGCCAGATCTTCCAAAAGAAGAGATGGCGTTGGGTGGAAAACTCTGGGTCTTAATTATTTGTACCCCCCGCAATGGCGGAACTTAAACGAATAAATTGAGTAAAGTGCCAGCACAGATTCATCGATGTCCATCAACAATTTACGCCTTAAACGAGAAGGTACTAATTTAACCGGTATCGCCTCAGAATTAGCAACAAAATGCTCTGTATGCAGGAAATCAACGAGGGGCTTTAGAGAATCAATTGTTTCGATTTTGCTTGTCCTTCTTGACTGTAATATAGTTTTTGACCTTTAGCTCACTATGATGCTAAAAAAACATGTTTTACTGTTTGAGCTACAGAGAATCAACAATGCTGATTGAGCCGAATAAAATCCACCAGAAAAATGCATTTCAATTTTTGCATCGCGAAATGATTACCGATTGAATCTCCTCGATGACCGACGTCTGCCGAATCGACACACAAATTTTTACTGGAACTGTTTAAAAACAAAAAGAAATCGTCCACGAAAAGCATATCATAGCCTGGTGGACCCCGCAATGGATATGAGATTTTTCTGTCGTATTTTGAAATCGTGCCGCATGACCTCTAACCTGATGATCCGCCTTGAAGGGATTCCCCTATATTGTCGCCAATCTGCATACCGGATGGCGGTTGGCAACATCGAATCCGGTACGGCGGTCGCTATGCCGAACCGTTTACGTCAACGCTTGCGGTCGCCCTGTGTCGTCACTTCATACAGGAGCAGGCGATGTCATCCTTCAACAGCTCTTCCCAATCGCCCAGAACAGCGTGTGTCCAGCAATCGTCCCCGCCTGCGGATTCGCGCATGACCAGAGCCAGTGTGTACGAGATCTCCTTGACCGTCGCCCCCGCCATCATCGCCCCGCGGAAGTGCTTTCTGACGCACGGCGCGCTGCGGGACTTGATCGCCAGGGCGAAACATATCAGCTGATATGTTTTCTCGTCGAACGGCATCTTTTCCTTGTAATCAGCATCTATTTCGTCCAATTTCTTCGCGAAATACGGGTCGAATTCTTCCAACATCCTCATTTAAACATCTCCTTTTTCCTGTTTATCAGCTCTACTATCTCGTTCGTCTTCAGAACCTTGCCGACCGAAACCACTTCCTTTCCGAATACCAGGGCGGGCGTGAGCATCACCCCGTATCTTGCGATCTCCGCGACTTCGGTCACATGTCCTATGTCCTGTTCCATTCCGAGTTCGGCCATGGCCGCCCTCGTGTTCTCCTCCAGAACCTTGCAGTTCCTGCACCCGGTCCCGATGATCTTCACAAATGCGTCTTCTGCGTTTTCCGTTGTTTTCTTTTTTCCAAACATTTCTCACCTCAGAAAATAAAATTGAACATGTACCCCGTCAGTATCACGCCTGAAATGCATATCGCTATGAATATAGCCAGCAGCTTGTTCTTGACCACGGTCTTCAGCAATACCAGAGAGGGGATCGACATTATGGTCACTCCCATCATGAAGGCCAGTATCGTGCCGACCTCTATTCCTTTCGCATACAGCGCTTCGGCGATGGGGATCGTGCCGAATATGTCTGCATAGACAGGCATGCCTATCAACGTGGCTATTATCACGGAGAACGGATTGTTCTCTCCCAACACACTCTGTATTATTTCCGTCGGTATCCAATTGTGGATCAGCGCACCTATCATGACGCCTATCACTGCGTAAGGGAACACCTTCCTCAATGTGCCCTTTACCTGGGTCCACGACTCTGCCGAACGTTCTCTTCTGGTAAGCTCGTACCATTGTTTAGAGCCGTTGCCCGAACAGGAGCTGTCGCAGGAGTCCTCTGCGAACGTCGGGCGCGCGAACTCCTTTATCTGATCCTCCATGTGCATGCGCTGTATGATCATCCCTCCCGTCACTGCGATGATTATCCCTACTACGACATACAATGCTGCGACTTCGATGCCAAAAATACCCATCAATATAGTCAATGCGGCAAAATCTACCAAGGGCGAAGATATGAGGAACGAGAACGTCACGCCCAGCGGCAGCCCGGCTTTCGTGAAACCGATGAATATGGGTATGGACGAACAGCTGCAGAACGGCGTGACAGTTCCCAGCAAAGCGCCTATCGCATTTCCCTTGATGCCTTTGAACTTGCTCAAAATATACTTGGTCCGCTCGGGCGGGTAAAATGTTTGTATGTACGATATGACGAATATAAGGGTCACCAAAAGTACTACAATCTTTATCAGGTCATAGATGAAGAACTGCAGGCTTCCACCCAATTGCGTCCCTATGTCCAACCCCAGGGCTGTGAGCAAGGAACCCACCAAATCGTTGAGCCAGCGCATCCCGAGGACCTGGACCTGAAGGAACTCCCAGATCGAGCTCGTTGCAGTATGCCTCCATCATCATCCGTGAATCTTAAGGAATTCCGAGATATTTTGGAAACCAATGTTCTTGACAGCATGCCTGCTTCGATCCAGCCGGCATTAATCACGCCCATGACCGATAGACAGTTTGAGGATATGTCCTGCCTCATTTCGGAAGATGTTATGCATCTGCCGTCGAGATCTATAATATCGGTTAATGATATCTTCCCCAGGCGTGAACCGTATGCTTCGATCTTCTGACAATCGGACCTGATATCGACATCAAAATCCCCGTCTTCCCTTGCGGTGACGGTGACACGGTGCGTCTCGTCGCACGTCCTCATTTCGACGATGACTGTTGCCACGAATCATAGATAGATGATTATCTATATAGACATATCTGAATGAATCAATATGCATCTGATTCACAACCGCTCGTTGCGTCCGCACGGTCGGCCTTGGGAATGAGGGACGAAACGTAAGCGATGACCTCGTTGAGGGCCTCGACGTTGATGGAATAATGAGACCATTGTCCGCTCTTTCTGACATTCACCAATCCGCCCTTCTGCAGGGTCGACATATGATGCGACAGAGTCGGCTGTGTAATATTCAGATTTTCCTGGATCTTGCATGCGCAGAGTTCTTCGTCCGCGAGTATTTCTAAAATCTTCAATCGGTTAGCATCAGAAAACGCTTTAAAAACATCAACATTCATGCAACACCATATCGATAATAATCGATATGAATCTATCTATGTATCCGCCATATGTTTATTGGACATATCTTATTGACAATGTCATCGTATGCGAGTTTCGCAACATTTGCAAGAAGGTCCTTGAGCCCTGACATCGGTATCATAGGCCGGATTGGATCTTCAGACATATGGGCGGTAACACCGTCAGCGGCCATACTTTGATGGAGCAGTTGTTGCCGTACGGCATAATCTCCTTTTCGGAATCCTTGGCCTCGTCACGAATAAGCGATTATGACTACTCGGAAACGATAGATGTCCGACCGGGCATCGGACAGCGCCCCTGAAAATCCCCAAATGCCGGAATTTCAAATCTGTAATGTGTATCTAAAAAATGAAAAGAAGGATTCTGATGGTTGCAAAAAGCATCGCATACGGATTTTCAAGGTAGATGTCCGCGTCCGACTTTCAGATGCATTTTCCTTTTTTCCCGTCGTAGACGGATGCGATGTACTGATTGAACATCATGCCCTTCTCCTTCGCCAACGCCCTTATTATATCGGTGGTCCCCGAGCCATACTGTGAGGATTTCTTCTTCCTTTCCGCTATGACGGGATGTCCAAGATTTGTCGCGACCTCCCTGAGCACTGCCTTCCTGGAGTCCATGTCCGCCGGCCTCAGCTCTTTCGGGTCTATCTTCTTCACCTCTCCGGTCACCGTATCATCAAGATACGGGTACGCGATGCTCTTCCCGAAGTAGGCTGCTATCTTCTTCTCGCAAGGAACTGAGATCTCGAGAAGCCTCTTCACGCTGTCTTTCCTGTATATCTCGTAATCCTCGTGCGGGCAACCTACGAATTTTGCACACCCCATGAAGTACTCGTCGGCACCCTGTCCCGTGAGGATATGTTCCTCTTCGGACGCCTTGCAGATGCTGAACAGCTGCAGCTCGTATGATACCGTGAACGGGTCCTGCGTACCCGTGGCCATCATCATCTCCCTGATGAGGGATTCCACATTTTCCTGCGATATCCGGACATGGACCCACGGAAGCCCGATCCTCTCCGACAGGTCTCTCGCCATAATTACATCATATGATATGTCTGTGCCGCAGGTGTACAGCGTCACCGAATCGGCGTACTCTTTTGCGATGGCCGCCACGAGTCCGGAGTCCAGCCCCCCGGAGAACGCGATGCCGATATCTTTTCCTTCGACGTTTTTCTTTACGGATGACACTATGGAGTCTCTCAATCCGCCATATTTGAAGGACATGCAGCGGGGATACGGGTTTTAGTCTATAATTGCAACGGACCCTTGAAAATGAAATCTCCACTGGTCCGCGTTCGTTTCCGAGATGAATTCTCTAATCGCCCTTGAGCCATCCGATTCGATACTGGCACATTCCCGCTTCGAAAATACTTGTCAGAATCTTGATTCGTTATGTTTACAGCCATGATCGATGAAATCATTCAAACCTTCTTCCAAGGATCCAGTCTATGACGTTCATCGCACGTATGCCGTTCGGCGGCGTGCTCACAACGCGGTCCATCGTCAAAATCGTCTTCGGAAAATTATCCGGTACTGAATTCAAAGACTTAACTTCCCTTTCGAATGTTGTTTCGTCCATGACGGCAAGCGATACCTGGTAGTACTCCGTGCTCCTCGACATCATGCTCGTCCCAGCCCTTCAGCATATCTCCATGGGCTTCCCGGACTACGCAGAATGGGTGTCATGGATACTTTCAATCTATCTACTGGTCGGCGCGGTGCTGAACCCAGTCGCGGGCGAATTGGCGGACCTTTACGGAAAAAGGAAGATGCTGATCGTAACCCTGGCCATTTACACCATAGGGTTGACGGGGCGCGCTCTGACATACAGCAATTTCATCTGCCTTATCGCGTTCCGTGCGATGCAAAGGATCGGCCTCACCATGTTCCGTTTGAGCGGAGGTTCGATAGGCCCCGTTCTGGGAACGGCTATACTGCCGGCTCCGTTGTCTTCGAGGCTTTCGGACTGAAATACTCGGATTCTACGGCTATGTATGGACCCGGGTTGCAGTGATGCCGTTCTGTTTTGTGGGCACCGTGTCGGCATACATGCCGAAAGAAAAGACCGAAGCTTCCGGAGTTTCGTGCTGAGACAGAAGTTGATCGCCCGAACCCGCACTCCATGGTAACAGGAAGTACGCCGGACCGTCGCGACGGATCATGTCGTTGACGTCATATCGGCCGAAACATCACCGTACTTCTTCCTGAAGCCTTTCTCCACCATGAAGTGGGACACCGTGGTAGCGGCAATAGCCATTATCACTACGCAGGAGAAAGTCACAGGTTCCAATGCGCCGGACATAACCCCTATTGTTGCAATCACCATGACTACTTCCGCCTTGGGAACCATGCCCCAACCGATTATATTCATGGACCTGCGGTCCAGAGAGCGGTCCCCTACCTTGGCACCCGCAGAACATGCCAGATACTTCGCGAGTATGGCTATTGCCGAAATACCGACCGCGAACGCGATGACCTCCGGCGACGCAAGGTCGCTAAGCACCACCTGTATGCCCACGCTTATGAAGAAAAACGTCATGAAGAATTCCTTCAGGGGCTCGATCTCCTTGATCAGATGCCATTCTTCCGCGTTGTCTGCGAACATCATCCCAGCGAAGTACGCCCCTATTATCACCGAAAGACCGATCCAGTCTGCAGCTATCGCCAGGGCGAAACAAACCCCGATGCCGACGAAAAGCATCGTCCAGTCCGGGTGCTCGCGTCCGCGGTGGTTGTTGATGGAATCGTGTATCTTGGGCATGACATAGATGCATATGACAAGTGCCAGCACCACGAATATTAATGATTTGAATACTATGGCTGCGACGCCCGAGGGCGAAGTGTCTCCCCCCGCTATCCCCGACATGACCGCCAGTATGACCAGTGTTATTATCTCCGATATCACGGCAGCCCCCAATATGATCCTGCCTTCGGTCGTATTGGACATTTTCAGGTTTTTCAGCGTGTGAGCGGCAACCCCCGCGCTGGTTGTTATCAAGGCTGTGGCTATGAACAGCGAAGACATCGTGTCCCCTCCGGTCATGCTCATGAAGATGAAACCCAAAGAGAAGGGCACTGCAATCCCCAGCAATGCGGCGAATATGGCGGGCCTTCCGACCTTGAAGAGGTCCGACACCCTGGTCTCCAATCCTACGGTAAAAAGAAGGAATATGACTCCGAGTTCGGAGAACAGCATCAGGACGTCATACCCTTCGCTTCCGGGCGAGGTCGTCGTCCGTACGGTTATCCCGATCTGCTCCAGGAGATTCCATCCCCCGAGGCCTGCTATGACTATATTCGCGGCGAGGATTCCGAATACAATCTCCCCCATCATCCCAGGCAGGCGCATCTTCTCGAAAATGAATGATCCCACGTTGGACAGGAAGAATAGCACGAACAGCATCACTACCAGTGATATTACGTCCACGTAAGCCACAGGTATTGATAGGATAAAAAACCACAGGGAAAAAGAACGGCCGCTTCCTTCTGATTGATTAGACCGTTAAAAATGTATAAAAATTATATGTCACCAGGCCATTGCTCTCCTTGTGGCTGAATCTGTTTATAGGACGAAACTCGGGCTCTGGTATTATCTCGCCCCTCTTTCTGCCGTGATCATAGCGGTGGCCTGGTTCCTGGCCCTTGACGGATGGATATGGGCCATCGTATGCGTCGCGGGAATCACAGCGTTGCTGTTCGTCTTCGTGGCCACCACCTATGTTTACCTCAGAACGTATTATAGGGTCACCTCGACCTCGGTGACAATAGATTCCACCGACGGCCGCATCGACATCGCATTCTCGAAGATTACATCCGTAGACACCGAAAAGGATTGCCGCTCGGCGTTCTATGGTATGTCCGGAGACACAATCCGTATAAAATTCGGCAGCGCCTCCTCGGTGATCATTTCTCCTGCCAGAAAGAAGGAGTTCCTCGAAGAGCTGAGGAGAGCAGGGCTGAACGTGGTTTGCTGAATTGTCAGTCGCTTACTGTCTCCTCAGCGGACTGGATGCATTTGGTCAGCACCGAGTATGCGTTGATCATATCTCTCTCGCCGACGATGAATATCGTATCGGTGTAGCAGCTAACGGTCTCTTCGATGTTGATCCCCGCATCTGAAAGGTTAGTGATCAGATATGCGATGACACCGGTGGTCTCCACTATCTTCTCCGGAGATTTCACCACAATCTCGACGAGGTTCTCCCTGACCTTTATGATGTTGAACCTTCCGACAGTGTCCATAATCCTATCCTTGAGCATCTTGTCCGCGATTATCGTTACCGCCGATGCGGACTGGACGACCTGCATGATAGAGTTCTCGTTCCAGAGGTCCTTGAAAAGGTTATCCATCTTATGTAGCACCGACCAGTCGTTCTTCGCAGTGACGATGCACGTCTTGGTCCTCATCTCCAGCCTGCTGTCCTTGAGGACGCTGAGTATGTCCATCTCATGGTTCGATGTATGGCTGAGCTTCGATGCATACCTGCGGCAGGCGATCATCACCGCCTCCTCGTTATCTACCCCAATGTCCTTCATTATCATGCGTGCCAGGGACGAATAGTTGATCAGACCTTTCGCCACGCAATCCTTTATGCTTGGGTGCGTGTCGATATATACTCTGGTCTTCTCTGCCAAACTCTCTTTCGACAATCCCTTGGACATAGAAGCAACATGATTTTCCGAGTATATTATGTTTTATTAGAAACAAATATCTGGTAAAAAGTTTCAGATATATTCACCGCTGTATACCTGGACAAGCGACAAATCTACGGAACTATGATGGCAACATCATTGACATCATAAAACGCAGTCGTAATCGTGCGGGCGTCCGCTATCTGGATAAAGAGCTCGTTATCATGATCGAGAAATCTTGCCACCAGATCGGACAAGGTCGGAATTTGTGAGAAATGCATCAGGAAGAAAATAATCATCCCCATGATGAAGCATTATCTTTCACCCATTTACATGCCTTATTTTCATACTTGGAAATATTATCCAATATTTCTTCATATTATTGTGTTTTCTTATAGCCAGTCATTATTTTTCATCGACGACAAAAAACATAGGAATTATATATTGATAAATTATGTTGGACGTATAATCCAATAGTCATAATGGACAGGACTTCCGACATGAAGAAAACCGCCCGTTACCGACTGTAGATAACAATGGTGAAAAAATGGACAGAAAATACATGGCGATATTCGCCGTGATAATCCTCGCGGTCGCAGGCGTTTCCGCATATGCGGTCGGCATGGGCAGATTTTCCGGCGAAGACAACGATACAGTTACCATCACGCAGAACGACGGCACCGAAGTGACCGTCTCCACACCTGTATCCAGCGTTTGCGTGGTGAACACGAACGCGGCCGAGTTCCTGTCGATTCTCGGACTCAGCGACAAAGTTGTGGGCGTTAGTTCCACTATGAAATCAAAGCCCACGGAAGATTGGTGGGAGGAGCGTGACGATGTGGGTTCGTATAACACTCCAAACCCGGAATCCGTGCTCAACACAGGCTCCACTGTCATCATCGGACAGTGCACTTCGATGGCGATAACGAACGTCGATGCGCTGAAAGCAGTGGGGATAACTGTCATCCTCCTCGATTGCTACGGTTTCGATACCCAGGTCGCAGACCTCAAACAGCTTGCCAGCCTTTTCAAGGATGATGAAGCTACAGCGATAGCGGATTCTTATGAGGAGTTCTTCAACGGAATCATAGATACGCTGAGAAACGCCAGCTCGACGCTGACCGAAAGCCAGAAGAAGACTTTCGTCGCCACCATGGGCACGAGTGCCGGTTCCAAATACTATACCGGCGCCGCAGAACTTTCCGACATGCTCGAAGACATCTGCGGCCTGAAGAATGCGATCTCAGATATAAGCAGCTCGGCAGTCTCGTCTTCGGCAGTGATACCCGAGGAGTTGATAGTCGAATATTATAGTAATAATGGAATAGATCTCTTCGTTCTTCGCAACACAACAGCTTACGAACAGGGGCAGTCTGAGATAGAGGCTTTCCTGTCATCGCATCCGGTGATAGACAGCAGCAATATGTTCGACAGCATAACGGTAATCAAGACCGTCGACTCAAAAGTGCTGTCCGGTCCGCGCTGCTTTGTGGGAATGATCTACTTCATCACGCTGATCTATCCCGAACTCGATATCGGCGGGTTGACGGTTGAAAGCGCACTTACGGATTACAACAACACATTCGGAACAAACTGGACATCCGGACAGCTGTTCTACCAATACGCCGTCTGATCGGACCGGCATGAAGAAGCAAGGGTAGAATGAACATGACGGCCTCCGAAAAAGCAGAAATAACGCAAAGCAAAGAAAATGTCGGTCTCCGAGGCGGAGGATCCCACGTAAAAGCAGTCTACAATGCATCTACACGGAAAAAGAAGACGTTCGTAGCAGTGATGGTTGCCCTGTTGCTGGCAATGGTCGTCTTGTCCCTCAGCCTCGGATCTGTGAGAATCCCAGCTTTCGATGTCCTGGCGTGTCTGTTCAATCAGATTGCTCCCGATACGTTCGAACTTTCTAAACCGTACTATTCGAACATAATAATCAACGGCAGGGAACCGCGCGTACTGCTCTGCATCTTCACAGGTATCGCGCTCGGCGCTTCGGGGACGGTGATGCAGAGCCTCCTCAGAAATCCGCTGGTGAGCCCGTTCACCTTGGGGGTCTCGTCGGCCGCGGCGTTTGGCGCGGCGATGGCGATAGCGTTCGGGGCCACCATATTCGGGTCCGCATATTACGGAGTGCTTGATGTTCTGGGCATCACATTCTCGGCAAAAACACTGATCACCATACTGTTCGCATTCTTCTTCGGAACGCTCAGCATGGCCCTGGTGCTGGTCATCTCGAAGAACAACATCGCCTCGCAGTCAGTATTGGTACTGTCCGGAGTGGTTGTGGGATATCTTTTCCAGGCTGGGGTTTCGTTCGCGAAATACATCTCGGACGACACCGCCCTCCGCGAAATAGTGAATTGGCTGATGGGGGGGATGTGGGGCGCCACATGGAGTAGCATCTTATTCATCGTTCCGATAGTAATGGTGGGATTCTTCCTGTTGGAACGGCGGGCGGTCGATATGAACACGATGTCCGGCGGCGACGATGTGGCGAAAAGCCTGGGCATCGAGGTCGATAAGATACGCAGGGACCTCCTGATAGTATGCACACTTATTACTTCCGCCTGTCTCGCATTCACGGGCGTGATAGGCTTCATCGGCCTGATGGCCCCCCATATATGCAGGATACTTATCGGCAACGACAACAGATATCTCATACCGGCATCCGCTTTGATGGGGGCAATTATCCTTCTGCTATCGGATACGGCGGCCAGAATACTGATGAGTCCTCAGGAAATCCCTGTGGGCATACTTCTTTACCTGATAGGCGGGGCGTTCTTCATCTGGCTGGTCTCAAGAAAGAACGGGAGGTATCTGGCATGAAGATGTCTGTGGAATCCCTCGTCCAGGGATACGACGAAAGCACCGTCATAGAGGACATCGATTTCCAAACATGCACGGGAGAGGTCCTGTCGATATTGGGACCCAACGGGTCCGGTAAATCCACCCTGATAAAAACGCTCTGCAATCTCCACGACCCTATGTCTGGCCGGGTGAAGATCGATGACCGCAACATAAAAGACTACGGCAGAGCGGATCTTTCCAAGATCTTGGGCTACGTACCCCAATACTACAACTATGCCCAGTTCACGACGGTTCTGGACACCGTATTGATGGGCAGACGGCCATACATCAACTGGGATTACACGGAAGAAGACCTGGACATGGCCGAAAGGTCGATGACTAAGATGAACGTGCTGGACCTGGCATCCAGATACATAAATGAGATATCGGGCGGCCAACTCCAGAGGGTCTTTATCGCCAGGACCTTGTGCCAGAATCCAAACTTCTACATATTCGACGAGCCCACCAGTTCATTGGACCTGAGACATCAGATCGAGACCATGAAGATCATGCGCGAAATAGTCCACCGTCAGGACCGCGGGATGATAATTGCCCTTCACGACCTCAATCTGGCACTCAGATATTCCGATAAAGTGCTGATGATCAGCAACAAAAGGGTATACAGCTACGGGGCGCCCAAGGAAACGATCACTCCGGAGTCGATAAAAGAAGTGTACGGCGTCGAAGCGGAGATAATAGAGAACGGAAAAGGACCTTTCGTCCTTTCATATGATTCTTGCTGACACATGGACACAAAGAAAATATCACAGAGGCGATGCTCTTGAAAAATCTAAAGCTGGCTCTTGTTCAGATGCGGTCTCTGATCGGGAATAAGGATGTGAATCTGAAAAAAATGATGAAGTTCATAGACCAAGCATCCGAAGAGAATGCAGATATCATATGTTTCCCCGAGATGTCCCTCACCGGTTATTCGTCGGAATACGGTCCTGAAAACGCCATATGTGACGATGATCCTTTAGTCGAAACTGTCAGGAATGCCGCTCGCAAAAAGGATGTTGTCATCATTTTCGGATTCGTGGAGAGGAACGGCAAAGACCTCCCCTATCTGACGCAGATGATCACGTGCCCCGATGGTACGTCCATGAAATATCGCAAAACGCATCTGGGAATGAGAGAGGACGGACGCTTCGCACGAGGTAATTCCATACCTGTGATCAAGACGGAAAACGCCGTCATAGGTATTGCATTATGCTGGGAAGCACACATTCCGGAAATATTTTCTGTTCTAAGAAGAAACGGAGCAGAATTGATATTCTTACCACACGCATCCAATCTCGGAGACGGAAGAAGGAAAGAAACATGGATGAGATATCTTCCTGCCCGGGCCTGGGACAACGACGTGTATGTCGCAGCCTGCAATTCCATAGGGGACAACGGAAGAGGATCGGTATCCGGCGGAGGATCGATCGTACTCAACAGAAAAGGGGTCGTCATCTTCGAAAATTTCAACGATACCGAGTCCTTGGACACCGTCGAACTGAATGGTTTCGATCGCGACGAAAAGCCGTCCGACGACATGTGCAACATCAAGTACTTTCAGGAAAGGCGCCCGGAATTATATTGACAGTTGCTTAGTTACATCGTCTTCATCGTCATTCACGACACATAATCACCTTATGTTGAAGATGTCTAATTCCTTCATTTCGTCGTATGCGCCGGTTTTAAGAGAGATTGTGTAAATCACCGCAACTATGGCCGCCGATACTATAGCCAGACCTAGGAATTCTACCCAAATGTCAGATTCGGATATCATTTTAATCACGAATACTCCAGACATCATGGATAAAATGATGAGAAATGAGAATATTGCAGCACTTTTCATATTCTTCCTGAAAAAATATATTCCGGCTGTGAGAACCAGAAAGCCCGCCAGGATGATTATCGCATTCGACAGTGTGTCGTCACGGCTTATGTCTGCTCCGGCGATCAATAAATCTGCAACCATGTTTGAAATCCCAGAACCAGTCATTAGAGACCCCCAAATACAGATCATAAAGTTAGTCCGCGCGCCCATTTATTCCCCCGCCTTTTTGTTGAACATAATGAGAGATTCATGTCCCCCGACTTTCCCTCCGTGATTTCGGAAGGCGCTCTGACAAGGGATGAAAGATCTGTTCATTTGCCACATAACATTGCTTAATGTAATATTAACATATACAGACCACAAGACTTGCTGAATCATATACGAAAATCAATCTGAAATCGATTCCGCGTTTTTTCCTGATTTGACCTATCCGATGATTGAATTTTTTATGATAAAAATTATTGAATAATTGGATCTGGCATATTGCCCGTAGAACTCCTGCTTACTAAAAGACAGGGAAATGGTTTCTGCTGTCTTACGGTTCGGAAGCATAACCGGCAGCAGTCGGGACATTCATTTGATTCCGCGGATGTACATGTTCACCTCCTCTTGCATTTTCCGCACTCTTTGCACCCAGAGCACTTTCCGTTCCTGAAAGATCTTACCGAGCAGTAGGTCGCGAACACAAGCACCGCCGCCACCGCCAGTCCCACTGCGATCGTGGCGAAGTTCATGCAGCGGCCTCCGATATCTTCTGCCTTGCACGGGCGAAGGGCTCCTTGCTGACCAGTATGTATGCTGCCAGCGCAACCGTCGCGAAGGCCGCGACCGTCCAGATGCCGAACGTTCCGTATATGAGCAGGCTGCCGATCTGGAAAATCACCATGGACACGGCATATGCCAGGAGGCACTGGTACAGCACTGCCGCACCTGTCGCCTTCCAGGTCCCGAGCTCGCGCCTCATTGCGCCTATGGCCGCGAAGCAGGGGGCGCAGAGCAGATTGAACACCAGGAATGAGAATCCGGCAATCGGCGTAAGCATTGAGGCTATGATGGGCCATATCTCGTCACCCGACTCGGCAACCTCGGAGAAGCCGAACAGGACGCCAAAAGTACCCACCACGTTCTCCTTGGCCAACAGCCCAGTTATGGTTCCCACCGAGAACTGCCATTCGTCGCCCCATCCCAGAGGGACGAATATCCATGTTATGGCGTTGCCTATGTCTGCCAGCATCGAATCGTTGATGTCGCCTACCATCGACATGCTCCAGTCGAAGGCCGAAAGGAACCATACGATGCCGCAGGCCAGAAGTATGAACGTACCTGCCTTCCTGACGAACGCCCATCCCTTCTCGAACGTGGACCTTATGACCGTGGCAATGCCTGGGACGTGGTACGGCGGAAGCTCCATTATGAACTCGGACGGCGTCCCGGACAGTGAGGGCCACTTCTTCAGTATGATCCCCGAAAGAAGTATGGCCAGCACTCCGATGAAATAGGACATGGAAGCCACCAGCGCGGAGCCGCCGAAAAGCGCACCGGCTATGAGCGCGATTATGGGGAGCTTGGCCGAACACGGGATGAACGTTGTGGTCATCGCGGTGATCCTCCTGTCCCTCTCGCTCTCGATCGTGCGTGAAGCCATTATCCCGGGAACGCCGCATCCGGTACCGATGAGGATGGGGATGAAGGACTTTCCCGACAGGCCGAACCTTCTGAAGACGCGGTCCATCACGAAGGCTATCCTGGCCATGTATCCGCTGTCCTCCAATATTACGAGAAGGACGAACAGCACCAGCATCTGGGGCAGGAAACCTAGGACCGCTCCGACACCCGCTATGAGCCCGTCGACTATGAATGCGGACAGCACAGGGTCGACGGCCATGCCCTCGAGCCATCCGGCCACAACGGGAATCGTCCACTCACCGAAGAAGACGTCGTTGACCCAGTCGGTCCCCCATCCTCCCACGGTGGTTATCGAAATGTAATACACCAGGAACATCACGCCCGCGAAGATCGGAAGTCCCAACCAGCGGTTGGTCACGATCCTGTCGATCCTGTCGGAGGTGGTGTATCCTCCGGACGCTCTTTTTGTCTTCACGGAGGAGACCACGACCTCGCTTATCGATGAATATCTCTCCGAAGCCACGAGGGAATCCGATTCGTCGTCCTCCGCCTTTTCCAGACCGTCTATTATCTCGGATATCTCTTCCCGTGCTTCGCCGATTCTTTCTATCGCCAGAACGTCCCTCTCCAGGGCCTTGACGGAATACCATCTGAGGTTTCCGTCCGGCACCTTCCCTTCAAGCTTCCCGGAGATCTCGGAGATGCTCTTTTCCAGGAGATCGGAAAGCCTGACCGGCTTCGGCGTCTCGCCGGCCGACGATATCGCTTCGAGAAGCTCGTCCATCCCTTCGCCCTTGAACGCGGATATCCCGACGACCCTGCATCCCAGAGCTTTGGAAAGTTTTTCGGTGTCGATTACCGTCCCGTCCCTTCTGACAGTGTCCATCATGTTCAGCGCGATGACCGTTGGGATGCCCATGTCCAGTATCTGACTGGTGAGGTACAGGTTTCTCTCCATATTCGTCGCGTCGACTATGTTTGTTATCGCATCCGGTCTGCTGTCCAGCAGGAAGTCACGGGAGACGACCTCCTCTGGAGAATACGGAGAGAGGGAATAAATTCCCGGCAGGTCCACCAGCACCGCACCGATGGCCTTTATCCTGCCTTCCTTCCTGTCGATCGTCACTCCGGGCCAGTTCCCCACCTTCTGGGAGCTGCCCGTCAGCCTGTTGAACAAAGTTGTCTTCCCGCAGTTTGGATTGCCTGCCAGAGCTATTACGCGGCTCAATTCCTTCCCCCCGTCCATAGCTCACGCTGTCTTATATCGAAAAATGACATGCTTTCACTCCACTTCGATCGCTTCTGCTTCGCTCTTCCTCAGACTCAGTTCGTATCCTCGTACGCAGACTTCCATCGGGTCCCCGAATGGGGCGACCTTCCTCACAAAGACCGTGCAACCTTTCGTTATCCCCATGTCCATTATGCGTTTCCTCATTGGTCCTTGGGCGCTGATCCGCACGACTTTGGCGGAACCGCCGCAGACCACTTCACGGAGGGTGGCCATCAGGAGCCCCCCGGGATTATGAACACCTTCGAGGCCATCGATCTGTCCATCGCTATCCTTGTGCCTCTGATCTCCAGGAGAAGGCTCCCGGCGATCGTGTTCACCACCGATACGTCTGTTCCGACGACAAACCCGAGGTTGGATAGGTATCTGCGCAGCTCGCATCTTCCCGCGATGCGGACTATCTTTCCGGACCTCCCGTCCCTGACCGTCGCCAAGGGTATCCCTCCGGTGGACGGTGCCGACGGCTCTTCGTCCTCCGATTCTTTTCCGTTCACGCATCCGCAGCGGGAACTGCAGCATGCATTGCATGTTTGTTGCATAAATTTAGGAATACCTAAATACTATATAAATTTAGGTATACCTAATATAATTAGATTGAATGATGATTTACATCCCGAATTGCAATTATATTGTATCTGGCACTATGAATTGCAAGTGTTTTCGACCCGAAATTTTGATCATAAAAGATAAAAGGTTTGATTTTTCAGAGTCAAAAAACGCATTCTTTCAGAAGCGAGGTGAACCTGTCCTTCTCCGCATCGTTGATGATGAGAGGGGGTATCAGACGGACCACGTTGCCATGGCAGACATTGACCAGCACGCCGTTGTCGCGGCAGTGCTTCTGAACCCGTATCGCCGTCTCGGGCGAATCCATCTCTATCCCGATGATCAGCCCGTATCCGCGCACTTCCTTTATCTTGGAAGATCCTATGGACTTCAGGTCTTCCATCCAGCGCTTTCCGACCGATGCGGCATTCTCCACAAGCTTATCTTTTTTCATTATGTCTATGACAGCTTTCCCGGCTGTGCATACGAGGGGGTTCCCCCCGAAGGTGGTCCCGTGAGAGCCCGGCGTCATCACCTTAGATATCTCGTCGGTGGAGACGAGCGCTCCTACGGGCGTGCCCCCCCCGAGCCCTTTGGCCATGGTTATGATGTCGGGAACGACTCCGAAATGTTCGATCCCGAACCACTTTCCGGTGCGCCCCATTCCCGTCTGAACTTCGTCGACCACCATCAGCGTGCCGTTGTCGGTGCATATGTCCCTTACTGCCTTGAAGAACTCCTTGGAAGCTGTTACCACGCCCCCCTCTCCCTGGACGGGCTCGACCAAAAGCGCCGCCGTGTCTTTGGATATCACCGATTTTACGGACTCCGCGTCCCCGTAATCGTAGTAGCTGAATGCGTTGCTTATCAGAGGTTCGAAGGTCTTCTGGTACTTCGTCTGCCCGGTCGCCCCCAGAGAAGCCGCCGTGCGGCCGTGGAATCCGTTGAGCGCAGAAATGACTTTGTGCTTTCCTGTATAGCGTACGGCGAGTTTCATCGCTCCCTCGTTCGCCTCGGCTCCGCTGTTGACGAACAATGTACGGTCCAGATTCCCCGGCGCGATTTCGGATATACGCTGTGCCAGCTCGGCCTGTTCTTTCACATAGTAAAGATTGGACGTGTGGGTCATGCGGGATACCTGGGCCTGTACGGCGGCCACCCATTCGGGATGCGCGTATCCCAGCGCGTTTACAGCTATGCCCGCCACCAGATCGAGATATTTCTTTCCCTCTGTGTCGTAGAGATACGGTCCTTCCCCGTGGGTGAATGCGACTTCTATGCGTCCGTAGTTTTGGAAAAGGTACTTCTGGCTCATCTCTTTGATTTCTTCGAAATCCATGTTATCACTTCGTAATGACTGTTCCCTTGCCGCTTTCGGCAGATATCCCGGACACTATGTTGTCCAGGTCCTTTCCGTTAACCATCCGAACTGCGCGTGCTCCGGCGCGTACCGCCTTGATGCAAGCCTCTACCTTGGGGATCATCCCGCCGGATATCGTCCCGTCCTCGATAAGTGCCAGAGCTTCATCTATTGTCAGCCTGTCATACTTAGAAGAAAGATCTTTGACATCTTTCAGAACCCCCGGGACATCTGTTATCGCGACCATCTCGTCGCATTCCATGCTGGCTGCTATCCCTGCCGCCATGGTGTCGGCGTTGACGTTCAGGTCGCTGATCCCGTCCGAGCCTATCGGATATATCACGGGTACCACTCCCGCATTCAGTATATCATGGAGCATCCCTGTGTTCACGCTTGCGACCTCTCCGACAAGTCCCAGATCAGCCGTCTTCTGCACTCCGTCCTCGCAGTACGCGACGGGTTCGACCTTTCTGCACATGGTACATGCGTAAGCGGGCATCCCGATATGCGGCACGTCCGCAACGTAGAGCGCTTCGGTTACCCGGGCGTTGATCTTCTTGAGCACTTTGGCCGCCACTTCGAGGCCCTCGGCGTCCGTGACCCTCATCCCGTTGACCTTGGTGGGCTTCATGCCGAGCCTTTCCATCTCTGCTGATATCTCAGGGCCTCCCCCGTGCACCAGGATGACCTTGTGACCGCTGTCCGTCATCTCCCATATCTCTTCGCAGAGACGCGACAGATCGCCCTCGTCGCTTATGACGTTACCGCCGAATTTGATAAGATAGAGCATCCCGTCGCCTCATGTGGCGTATTCCGCGTTGATACGCACGTAGTCGTAAGTCAGGTCGCATCCCCAACCCACGGCCGTCTCGTCCCCGGCGGCCAGGTTTATGATTATCGTCACTTCTTTGTTATCCATGGCCATACGGACGACTTCCACCGAACGTTCCTCCTGGAAAACCGGAGCCCCTCCGTCGAGTATCGGGACCTCCATGTCGCCGCCTTTTATGGTGAGGCGCACCTCCTCGAGGTTGAACTCAGCCCCGCTGTTGCCTATGGCCATCATTATGCGCCCGTAGTTAGGGTCGGAACCGAATATCGCCGATTTCACCAGTGGCGAATTGATCACGGTCTTCACGGCCATGCGCGCATCTTCTTTGGTCTTGGCGCCCGAGACGTCCACCTCTATCATCTTGGTCGCTCCCTCTCCGTCAATAGCTATCGCTTTGGCTATCTTCGTCATGATGTAAAAGAGAGCGTCGACGAACTCCGGGTCTTCGTCGGCAACGCCGCTCTTCGACATGCCGTTGGCCATGAGTATGCTGGTGTCATTGGTTGACTGGTCGCCGTCCACGGAGACCATGTTCATAGTGTCGTCCAGTATCTCCTGCCATTTCTTGGCGAACGCAGGGGAAAGCTTGGCGTCAGTCGTTATGATGGACAGCGTGGTCCCGTGGAGAACGCGGAGATGGGGGGCGATCATTCCGCTTCCCTTCGCCAGCGCGGCGATGTACACCAGCGTCCCGTCTCCCAGACGGACACTGACCGCGAACTCTTTCTTCATCGTATCGGTGGTCATGATAGCCTCGGATATCTTTGCGTCAGCCTCCCTTCCGGAGTCGAGCTCCTTGGCGGCGCGGCTGATTCCGTAACGGACCTTGTGCATGTCCATGAAGCGCCCTATCAGCCCGGTCGACATGATTCCGACCTGTTCCGGTTTCAGCCCGAGCTCGGCCGCGGCGGCGGACTGCATCGCCATGGCGTCCTCGATGCCGCGGCGTCCCGTCAGCGCGTTCGCGTTCCCGCTGTTTATGACAACGGCAGACAGAAGCGGCGAGTTCTGCTTCATCATGACCTGCACCGGTGCGGCCTTGACGTTGTTGCTCGTGTATCCGACGAAAGCGTTCGCCGGGACTTCCGAGTAAACCATTCCCAGGTCCAGAGAGCGGTACTTGACACCGCTGTGCACTCCTGTGGCCTTGAATCCTACGGGGGTAGTCACCCCTCCATCTATGGTGTTCATCTATTCACACTCCGAGTCCGGGCGCTTTCAGCCCTTCTTTCTCCTCGAGCCCGAGCATCAGATTCATACATTGAACCGCCTGCCCCGAAGCTCCTTTGACAAGGTTGTCCAACACCCCGAACGCAACGGCGCTTCCGCCGTCGGCATGGGAAGCTACCTGCGCGTGGTTGGAAGCCACCACCGCCCTGATGGACGGCTCTTTCACATAATCGATAAAAAACTCTCCGTCGTACGCGTTGCGGTATATCCCGTCGAGCTTCTCCTGGTCCGCCTCCTCCGACAGGCGGACGTAGCACGCGGAGATGATTCCGCGCACGATCGGCACGAGGTGCGGTACGAACAGCACGTCGGTCTCCTTTCCGGAGATGTCACCCACCACCGTTTCTATCTCGGGCGTGTGTCGGTGCATTCCGATGCTGTAAGGTATAACTGACTCGCCGCATGTGGGGTGATGCAGACGGGGGGAAGGATTCATTCCCGCCCCCGAAGTGCCGCTCTTCCCGTCGACGAAGACTGTACCCTCGACCATACCGCTGCGCATTAGGGGCGCCAGCGGAAGTATCGCGGAAGTCGCGTAGCATCCGGGGTTGGCGACCAGGCCGGCCTTGGATATGCTGTCGCGGTAGAATTCGGGAAGCCCGTACACGGCCTTCTCCAGATTATCTGGGTCGGTGTGCTGGTGGCCGTACCACTTCTCGTAGAGGGATATGTCGTGGAGCCTGTAATCGCCCGAAAGGTCGATGGCCTTGATACCGCGCTCCATGAGGCCCGGCACGATTTTCATTGCCGCTCCGTGGGGAGTGGCCACGAACACCAGGTCCACATCGGCCGATTCGGGAATGGACTCCGTGAATTCGATGTCCGTGTACCCTTTGAGGTTGGGCTGCAGGCTGCTGACCTTCTGTCCCGCGTTCTGACGGGATGTCATCGCAGCGATCTTGACGTCGGGGTGCAGCGAAAGTATGCGCGCGAGCTCTCCTCCCGTGTACCCCGTTCCTCCGATTATACCTACGTTTTTCACATCTATCCCCGTGAGCTCATATGATGTCCGAGCATTGTTATACTGTTAAAAAAGATATTGTTCGATTTGAGACACAGGTTGTATATGCCGTATCCATGATGACAAATTGGCCCTCACGGGACGTTTCGGTTTGGGATGCTGGATTCGAACGGGGCGTTCGAACGACGTCGGTGCCGAAAACCGCAAGGGGCACTATAAGAGACGGGGCGGACGCCAGACTGCGTCCCTACCACAACAATATAAATAAAAAAGGCAATCGAGCAGGATAACATGACAAACAAAGAATGCTCCGACAAAGGCGGGAAGAAGGGCAGGGACAAGGTCGTCCTTGCATACTCCGGCGGCCTGGACACATCCGTGGCCATACGCTGGATCCAAGAGGAATACGACCTGGACGTCATCGCTGTATCAATCGACGTTGGACAGCCTCCGAGCCAGGACGACATCATCGCTCGCGCGCTGAGGAACGGAGCCCTCAAAGCCGAGCTCATAGACGCCAAGGAGGAGTTCATAAACGAATACGCCTGGGCAGTCCTGAAGTCCAACGCGATGTACCAGGGCGTCTACCCTCTGAGCACCGCCGTGGCAAGGCCCCTGATGGTCAAGAAGCTTGTCGAAGTGGCCAACAGGGAGGGCGCCAGGTACATAGCCCACGGCTGCACCGGAAAAGGCAACGACCAGGTCAGATTCGACGTTGGTATAGTTTCGCTCAACCCGGACCTTAAGATAATAGCCCCTATGAGGGACCACCCGGCCACCAGGGAACAGGAGATCGAGTACGCCAGGGAGAAGGGCATCGAGATAATCGTGAAGAAAGAAAGCCCCTACTCCCGCGACGAGAACCTTTGGGGCTCCTCCTGCGAATGCGGCGCCCTGGAAGACCCCTGGGCCGAACCTCCGGCAGGCGTCTGGCAGAACACCGCCGACCCGGAGAAGGCACCGGACGTCCCTGAATATGTCGAGATAGAGTTCGAGAAGGGAGTCCCGGTCGCACTGAACGGGAAGAAGATGAAGGGCGTGGAACTTGTGGAGGCCCTAGACAAGATTGCCGGCAGGAACGGCGTTGGAAGGATCGACCATGTGGAAGACAGACTCATCGGAATTAAGAGCAGGGAGACCTACGAGTGCCCCGCCGCCGTGACGCTGATCGCCGCCCACCGCTCGCTCGAAGGTCTCACCCTGCCCAGGGACACGATCGAGTTCAAGCGCACACTCGAGCAGAAGATGTGCCAGATAATATACGACGGACTTTGGTTTGACACGCTCCGCGGAGCAGTCATGGCTTTCATAGACAAGACCCAAGAGACCGTCTGCGGCACAGTGCGGGTGAAGCTCTACAAGGGAAGCTGCACCGTCGTCGGGAGGAAATCCGACAACTCGCTTTACGACGCGGGACTTTCAACATACGCCGAGGGGGACACCTTCGACCACAGGTCCGCGGTGGGATTCATCTACTGCTGGGGCCTCCCCGGAAGGACTTCGGCGGGCGTGCACAGGAAAAACTCGAAGAAGTGAGCGACATGACACAGCAGGCTCTATGGTCCGGCCGTTTCGAATCCGAAATGGATGATTCCACACTAAAGTTCACGTCGTCGCTGGAAGTGGACGCGGCGTTGGGATATTACGACGTCATGGGGTCTCTGGCTCATGTAAAAATGCTAAGAAGATGCAACATCATCCCGAAGGTGGACGCGGATGCCATCGTGGCAGGCCTCAAGAAGATAGCCGAGGAGATGGAAAGCGGTAAGTTCGAAATAGACGAGTCCCTGGAAGACATCCACACCTGCGTCGAGTTCAGGCTCACCGAGTTAGTTGGTCCCGGCGGAGGGAAGCTCCACACGGGGAGGAGCCGCAACGACCAGGTCTCCACGGACTTCAGGATGTTCCTCAGGGATGCAATGCTGGAGATGGTCGAGAAGATCGAGAGGCTCCGCATGGGCCTCATCGAGGTGGCTGAAAACAATTCAGAATCCATAATGCCTGGATTCACTCACATGCAGCACGCTCAGCCGGTAACGCTGGCACATCACCTTATGGCGTATGTGTTCAAGTTCGGCCGCGACTCCGAAAGACTCATCGAAAGCTATGAAAGGATCAACGAGTGCCCGCTGGGCTCCGCCGCGTTGGCCGGTACGACCTTCCCCATTGACCGGAAGATGACCGCCGAGTCCTTGGGATTCAAAAAGCCGACGGAGAACTCCATGGACTCTGTCAGCGACAGGGACTTCGCCGCGGAGATGGCGTTCTGCTCCGCACTGCTTGCGGACCACCTGTCCTCGCTCTCGGAAGAGCTGGTCCTCTGGTCTTCGCAGGAGTTCGGCTTCATAGAGATAGACGACCGCTATTCCACAGGCTCCTCCATAATGCCCCAGAAGAAGAACCCGGACATTGCCGAGCTCATCAGGGGACGTTCCGGGTCTGCTATCGGACACCTGGTTTCCGTATTGACGATGCTTAAGGGTCTTCCCCTGACCTACAACAGAGATATGCAGGAGGACAAGAAACCTGTCATCGACTCCCTGCAGTCCGCAGCGGACTGCGTGGACATGATGTACAATATGGTCACAACCATCAAGGTGGACAGGAAAAGGATGGAAGAGGCCGTGGGGAAGGGGCAGATGAACGCGACCGACCTCGCTGACTACCTGGTTACCAAAGGCGTTCCCTTCAGAGAGGCCCATGGAATAGTGGGGGCCGCGGTGAGGCACTGCATCTCCGAGGGGCTCAGGCTCGAGGAGGTCCCGTTGGCGGACCTCAAAAATTTCAGCGACAGGATAGAGGAAGACGTCTATGACGTGATATCGGTCAGGCGGTGTGTCGAACGCAGGAACTCTTACGGGGGAACTTCGCCTTCGTCCGTAGCCGTGCAGATAGAGAAGGCCAAGGCTTCTGTGGAAGGCAAAATGAACTTCGTGACGTGCGAATCGCAGATTTACGAGAGATGCTGGAGCAGACTCCTGGGATGATCACTCGAACTCGATGCGGTCGTTCTTTTTTACGTCGAACGTGACGCCCGCAGAAGACAGCATCTCAGAGACCCTGTCCGAAATCGAGGCCAAGTCGGTGGATTTGCTGTAGCTCTTCAGATAGAATTCTTTGCTGCCGATGGGGAACACGAGTCTCACCTTGCCTTTCCGGTTGTAACCCTCGGGCTTCCTGTTGTTCTTGAGGTCCGAAGTGTTCTCTTCGATATACATCTGCATTATCTCCTCCTCGTCAGGTAGCTGGCCTATTTCCTCGAGCAGCATTCCGAGGATGTCGGGGAACACGGGTGCGAGGTCCTTGTAATCGGATTTTCCTTTAAGGACAAAATGCGTGCTGTAGACTTTCACGCCACCTAATCCTGGTCGGTTTATTAATCACTTTTGACGCTCCCCTAAAAAGGAATTCGCATTTCTTTAATACACCGAAAACATATCCAGCAACGTGAAGGTTGCTTTGACGATAGCGGGCTCCGACTCCATCGGGGGAGCGGGCATCCAGGCCGACGTGAAGGCCATGGGATCGTTGGACGTACATGCAGTGTGCGTCGTCACGGCCGTAACCGCCCAGAACACCTGCGAGGTCGCAGAGGTGTTCCCCGTCCCGGGGGAGATGGTGGAGGCCCAGTTCCGTTCCGTCGTCAGAGACTGCAAGATCAGCGCCATAAAGACAGGCATGCTCTACAGCACGGAGACGGTCAAGCTGGTCGCAGAGCTGCTGGAAGAACATGGGGTCCCGCTGATAATCGATCCTGTGCTTGCGGCCGGGGTGGGGGGACCTCTCGCCGAGAGCGGGCTCGCCGAGTCCATACGCAAACATCTCATGCCCCTGTGCGAGCTCATCACGCCCAACAAATACGAGGCGGAGGCGCTCTCTGGGATAGAA
Source organism: Candidatus Methanomethylophilaceae archaeon (assembly GCA_050180115.1). Lineage (GTDB taxonomy): Archaea > Thermoplasmatota > Thermoplasmata > Methanomassiliicoccales > Methanomethylophilaceae > VadinCA11. The sequence continues at coordinate 42,985 of JBFXEL010000005.1, read as the reverse complement.
ATCAACAACGAATACGATGCCACCTTGGCCTGCGAGCTCATCGGAAAGGAGGGATCTTCGGTCTATCTCAAGGGAGGGCACATGGATACCAAGAAGGTCGTGGACTATCTATATCTCAGCTCTCAGATCAAGAAGTTCGAATACCCCCGTCTGAATAAATCAGGCCACGGCAGCGGGTGCACCCTTTCTTCTTTCATCACAGCCAACTGCGCCAAGGGAATGAATATCGCGTCATCGGTCATGAAGTCCCGGGAGCTCATACAGAGATCTATCGAGACCCAGTATGCGATAGGAAAGGGGGACGACGTGGTGAACCCCCTGGTTCGCATCGATGCGGGCCTGCTGTCAAGAGAGATGATTGACGAGCTGGAGTCGGCCGCCTCCAGGATCCTGGAGGTCCTGCCTCCCGATTTCGTGTCCAAGGAGGGGATAAACATAGTCTACTCGGCACCGGGGGCGGAGGGACCAGGCGATGTGGCCGCCTTAGCGGGATACATCACCTTATCGAACGGCAAGCTCAGGAGGAACGGCCCCGTCAGATTCGGAACGGCCGGGCAGCTTGGCTACATATTGCTGAGTATGATGAAATTCGACCCGGAGACAAGGTCCGCCATGAACCTGAAATACAGCAGCGACACGGCCGACCTCATGGAGGAACTGGGTTTCACGGTGGACAAGTTCGACCGCAGGTCCAACAAGTCCATCGACTCGCTCGTGGGCGACGCCGTGAAAAAGGCAGGAAAGGTTCCCGACGCAATAATCGACATCGACACGAAAAAGGAGCGTCTGATCAGGGTGTTCGGAAAAAACCCCAGAGACGTGATCGGCAAGGTCGAGTCCATCTTCTGAGATCTGTTTTCAGAGGTTTATGCCGCTTAAGAGATTGACTTTATCTTGATGACGAAGTACAGCGTTTCCCCTGCCGAAGGGTCTGAAGTTATTGTCAAGACGGACCCCTCATCGCTCTGAACATAGAACTTCTCGTACCCCAGGTCGACCCATACCATCTTGTATGAGTTGCCGCCGATCCCTTCGACGATGATGTTGCATACGATGTTTTCACCGACATCGGTAACTTTGAGCTTCGCGGCCCCGTAGTCGTTAAGCTCGTTGGACGCGAGTTCGTAGGTACCGTCGCACTCGGGCCTGTTGATTATGCTTACCGCATTCCAGTCATCGGAATAGACGGCGGTGGCCTCCCATCCGTAAATCGTCGTGAACTCCCTGGTGGTCCCGGGCTCGACGGTTAAGTCGTAAAGGGAACTAAACATGTCCTGCGGCATGTACTGCACGGTGGGGACCGTAAACTGCCCGCTCCTTGTCGTGCTCTTCGAGGCATAGCCGCTTTCGGAGGGTATCGTCACCTTGACTGTGTCTCCGACCTTGTGGCCTATCAGGGCGTTCTCGAACATGGAGAGGGCCCCGCCGCTCCCGGGAATGACGGTGTATGCGGAGAACGTCGTCTTACTGAAGTCGCCCTTGATCGGATAGTCCTCGGAATGGGACTTCACATTGGTGTCGAATATCAAGGCCCCTTCTTCATCGTAGTAGGTGTAGATAGACCCGGTGTAGTCCACGGTGACCGTCGAGCCGGGCTCCACAGTTGCCTTGTCGGAGCCCGAGATATAATTGTCGTTGACGAACACGCCGATCACGGCTGCTGCCGCCAGAAGGAAAACGACTACGCATATGGCCGTTATCGGCTCTATGTCCCTCTTCATTTTCTGCCCCGATGACATGTCGGAGTGACGAATGGGGCTCGTTTATTAATAGGTAGCGTAGGCGCGCTCAAACGTTTTTAATACAACCCCCCTCATCCACAACCACAGGCGCCGCCCTTTCTGTGGGGACGGAGCCGATAAGGACATGGTCTCATGAGAGCACTGTATATTCACGCGGACTCGATGGAGTTCGAAGCTAAGGAGAAGACCAAGGTCGCCGAGGAGATACCCGACAACCTTCGCAACGGCAGGATGGAAGAGGTGCTCGTTGCGTTCATCACCGTAGAGAGTAGCGACGAGGACGCCCTTCAGGACGTGGCGGCGGAGGCCTCTAAGGATATCCTCGCCACCAAAGAGAAGGTCGGAGCGGAGCGCGTCATGCTCTATCCGTACGCCCACCTGAGCAAGGACCTGGCGAAGCCAAAGGCCAGCGTCCAGCTTCTGGACATGGTCGAGAAGATGGTCGCCGCTGACGGGACGGAGGTCGTCAGGGCGCCGTTCGGATGGTACAAATCCTTCGACGTCAAGTGCAAAGGCCACCCGCTGTCGGAGCTCTCGAGGGACTTCACCGGGAAGGCCACGAAGAAATCCGCGCCCAAAGGAAAGGACACCTATTTCGTGCTCACTCCCGATGGAGAGGAGGTCCGTATCGAGGATTACAAATCGACCTCCGAGTGCATGAGGTATATGATCGACAAGGAAGCCCTCGGAAAAGAGGCGCCCGCGGTCAAGGAGCCCGACTATCTCAGGCTCTGCAAGAAGTTCGGGATCCAGTGGGAATCCATGTCCGATGCAGGCCACATGTGCCTGGCGCCCCACGGTGCGATGATGTTCGACCTGATTTCCGACTATGCAACCCAGATTGTCAACGGTTCCGGCTTCAGCGTCTACAACATCAAGGGCACCAACATGTTCTCTCTGGACGAACCGGCCGTGAAGGAGCATGCGGACCTGTTCGGCGACAGACTTTACACCGTCGATACCGGGAAAAAGAAGTTCGTTCTCAGATACGCGGCCTGCCACCAGCAGTTCGCGATGATCCGGAACTGGAACATCAGCTACAGGAACATGCCCTTCGGAGCCTTCGAAGTAGCTGACTCGTACAGGATGGAGCAGTCCGGTGAGACCATGCTGTGCTTCAGGACCAGAAGACTCAACATGCCCGACTTCCACGTAATGTGCAGGACGATCCCGGAAGCTCAGGACAGCTTCCGTTTCCTGGACGGCAAGATATACGATGAAATAGAGGCTATCGGGAGGGAGTACGAGATGCTCGTCAACTTCTCTTCCATGCAGGCCTACAGGGACAACAGGGACCTCATCCTCAAGCTTTGCAACGACCACGGCAGGGACGCCCTCATACACATATACCCCGAGGGAATCAACTACTACTGGACCGTAAACATCGAATACCACATGCTGGACCAGATGAAGAGGCCCAGGGAGATCGGTACCGTACAGATTGACGTAGGCAACGCCCAGAGGTTCGGGATCACATACTCGGACGAGAATGGAGAGAAGCAGTACCCGGTGATACTCCACTGCGCCGTCATCGGCTCCATAGAGAGGTGGATGTACACCCTGCTGGACACCGCCGTCGCCCTGGAGAAGACCGGCGTCCCCGGATATCTCCCGGTATGGATCGCCCCCGAGCAGGTAAGGCTTATGGCGAAGAACGAGGAATGCGTCGCGGAGACCCTGAAGGTCGCCGAGGCCGTCCGCTCCGCCGGCATACGCGTCTCCGTGGACGACACCGACGCAACGGTCGGAAAGAAGGTCCGCCTTTCCAAGCAGGACTGGTGCTCCTATGCCGCGGTCATCGGCGAGAAGGAGATCGAGTCCGGGCAGCTCAAGGTTTACGTGAGGTCTGAGAACAGGGACGTGGATATGACGACCGACGAGCTGGTCTCCCGCATCAAGGCCGAGACCGATGGAATGCCCGTCCGCAGCATGTACATGCCTTCGGAGCTCAGCAAGCGCTGCGGATTCTAAACCATGAGGCGGGCCCGGCCCGCTTCGATCCTTTTTCACTGTCCGTCGGCGGCGCGACGCCGTCCTCCGGCTCCTGCGATGGACTTATACTTCCGACGCTCATCCGGCAGTCATGATAGATCTGTATGTCGTGACCGATTCTTCGCTTTCGAAAGGGAGGACCGCCGCCGAGGTTGCCAGGCTTGCGTACGAAGGCGGTGCCGAAACGGTGCAGCTCAGGATGAAGGACAGCGACGGACGCACGATGCTGGCACAGGCGAAGGAGATAAGGGAGATCGCATACGAGATGGGAAGATTCTTTATTGTAAACGACAGAGTGGACATTGCCATGGCCTCGGGCGCCGACGGCGTCCATCTGGGCCAGGACGATATGCCCCTTGATGATGCCAGACTCCTTATGGGCGACGACGCTCTCATAGGTATATCTGTTTCTAACGTCCGCGAAGCGGCCGAAGCGTACGAGGGCGGGGCGGACTATCTCGGGATAGGGCCCATATTCACGACGTCGACAAAACCGGATGCTGGAATGGCCATAGGACTCGACGCGATAATAAACATCAGAAGAGAAGTTCCGGAAATCCCATTGGTTGCCATCGGCGGCATAAACCGGGGGAACATAAAGGACGTCATACTTGCCGGAGCTGACGCGGCGGCCGTAGTCTCGGCCGTCGTGGCGCAGGACGACATAAGAGCGGCCGCACACGGCCTCAGGGACCTGATATTAAAGGCAAGGTACCAGTCCCCGGTCTGTGAAGTCGGTCGGACAAAGATATTGTAAGCCATAGGACATACGGCAACCGGGGATTTCCAATGAAAGCTAACGGAAAGGATATAAAAGTCCCAGAAGGGACCACATTGCATGAATTCCTCGTCTCCGCCGGATACGACACGTCCAGGGTCGCGGTCGAACTGAACGGGTCCGTTTCCCCGAGGAAGACCTACAAAGACATTATGCTGAAAGACACGGATTCGATAGAGATAGTGAGCTTTGTCGGGGGCGGATGAATTGCCTGTAAGGGTTGGCATCGCCGGCCTCGGCGGTTTGGGGTCCAACGTGGCGGTCATGCTGGTAAGATCGGGCTTCAGGGACCTGGTGCTTGCCGACTTCGACACGGTTGCGGAATCCAACCTCAACCGTCAGGCATACTTCAGGAGTCACCTGGGAATGAAGAAGACCGATGCATGCGCCGAAATACTGAAGATGATAGATCCGGAGGCCGAGCCGGAAACACACGACTTACGTCTCAACGAAGAAAACATAGCCAGCGTGTTCGGGGGATGCGCAATAGTCTGCGAGGCCCTGGACCGCGCAGAAGCCAAGGCCATGCTTGTCAACACGGTGCTCTCTGAGATGCCTGGCACATATGTAGTCTCGGGCTCGGGGATCTCCGGTTGGGACTCCCCCGATGGAATAAAGACAAAACGCGTTTTCAAAAGGCTTTACATATGCGGCGACGGCACCTCCGACACCGGCGACATGCATGCGCCCAGAGTCACCGTATGCGCAGGACACCAGGCAAACTTAATTCTGAGATTGGTATACGGAATGGAAGATGAAAAAATTGAATGAAGATATGCTTGACATCGGAGGAAGGAAGTTCCGGTCCAGATTCATCCTCGGATCGGGAAAATTCAGCCTCGACATGACGCGGACGGTGATAGAAAACGGGGGCGTCGAGATGGCGACCCTCGCGGTGAGGAGAGCCAACGCCGGAGGGATGGAAAACATCCTGGACTACATGCCGCCCGGAGTGACGCTGCTACCCAATACCTCCGGGGCCAGGAACGCTGACGAAGCCGTACGCATTGCGGAGCTGGCAAGGGAGCTGGGCTGCGGGGATTTCGTCAAGGTCGAAATCATCCGCGATTCGAAATATCTCCTGCCGGACAACACGGAGACCGCCAAAGCCGTGGGGCTGCTCAAGGCAAGAGACTTCATAGTCATGCCCTACATGATGCCGGACCTGTCGGCGGCGAGGGATATGGAGAAAGCAGGCGCAGACGCAATAATGCCACTGGGGGCCCCTATCGGAAGCAACAAGGGCCTTCTAACGAGGGATTTCATCAAGATACTGGTCGAAGAGATAGACCTCCCCATAATAGTGGACGCGGGGATCGGCAGGCCGTCACAGGCCTGCGAGGCCATGGAAATCGGGGCCGCCGCCATAATGGCGAACACCGCAATAGCCACCTCCAAAGACCCGGCGGCAATGTCCAGGGCGTTTAAGATGGCCATAGATGCCGGTCGCCTGGCATATCTTTCGGGTCCGGGAAGGGTCCTTGAACACAGAGCCGAGGCTTCCAGTCCTCTGACGGGGTTCCTCGAGGACAGATGAGATGAGAGATTACACGGACGCAGACGACTATGAAGAGGGGATGGAGCACATAGACCCGGATCTGATGACGAGAGTTCTCGAACGCACCTCGGAGTACCGTCCCGACGATTACTCGGAAAGTGACGTCCTCGGAGCCCTCTCTTCCGACAGCGTCGGCCCAGAGGATTTCGCGGCGCTCCTTTCACCTGCGGCGGAGCCTCTGCTCGAGAATATGGCCCGGAGGGCCAGAGAAGAGACGATGAAGCATTTCGGCAACTCGGTCAGCATCTTCACCCCCCTCTACGCCTCCAACTACTGTTCCAACAGATGCGTCTACTGCGGCTTCAACAGCGCAAACGACATCAAACGCGCCAAACTCGTCGGAGGCGAGATAGATAGAGAGATGGAGGCCATAGCATGCACCGGCCTCAGGGAGATACTGCTCCTGACGGGAGAATCGCGCGTGCACTCGAACCCGGATTACATCGCCGACCTGGTCGCGAGGGCTTCGAGGCATTTCTCCAACATAGGGCTGGAAGTCTACCCGATGAACACCTGCGAGTACCGCAGGATGCATGACATGGGGGCAGACTATGTCACCGTCTTCCAAGAGACTTACGATACTGCCGTTTACGGGAAGGTCCATCCCGGAGGCAGGAAGAGGATATTCTCCTACAGGTTCAACTCCCAGGAGCGCGCCCTCATGGGAGGGATGCGCGGCGTCGGTTTCGCGCCGTTGCTGGGTCTTTCGGATTTCAGGAGGGACTCTTTCGCCTGCGGCCTCCATGCCATGGAGATCCAGAAGAAATATCCGCACGCGGAGATATCGTTCTCCCTTCCAAGATTCAGGCCTTTCATCCACCACGAGGATGCGGAGAACAGTGTCACGGAGTCCAAACTTCTGCAGGTCGCAATGGCGTACCGCCTGTTCATGCCTTTCGCAGGGCAGACGATATCCACCAGGGAGCGCCCCGAGTTCAGGGACAACATCGTAGGGATATGCGCCACAAAGATGTCGGCCGGAGTCAGCGTGGGGATCGGAGAGCATTCTGGCACCGAGAAGGGGGACGCACAGTTCGACATATCGGACCCCAGGAGCCTGGAGGAGGTCGTCAAAGCGCTGGTGGCCAACGGAAAACAACCCGTTTTCAACGATTATGTGAAAGTCTGATTGAGGTGAGGCAATGCATTCCAGAGCGAAGATTATCGCCGTGACCGACCGAAGAATAATGGCCAGGCCTTTCGCGGACCAGATTGCGGCTGTAGCCGAGTCGGGGGCGGACATGATAATTCTCAGAGAGAAGGGCCTCATCGAACCCGAGTACAGATATCTGGCCACGGAATGCCTGGCCGTATGCACCGAGTACAGCATCCCCATGTGCGTCAACTCCTATGCGAGGACCGCAAGGGCCCTGAACATAGAGAACATCCAGCTCCCTTTGGGCAAGATGCGCGAACTGAAAGAAAGGGAGGGCTTCTCGTCCGTCGGGGTGTCGGTCCATTCCGTCAAAGAGGCCAGAGAGGCCGAGGGGCTGGGGGCCGATTATCTGATAGCGGGCCCTGTTTTCAAAACAAAATGCAAGCCGGACGCCGTTCCCAAGGGGACGGGGCTCATAACTGATATCTTCTCGTCGGTGAAGATTCCAGTCTACGCCATAGGGGGCATAACTCCTTACAACATCGCCCGGGTCTCTGCTAAGGGGGCGTCCGGGGCCTGCATAAGGTCCCCGATGATGACGGGCGAGAACCTCAAGGTCCTCATGAGAGAGCTCAGGACCAATTTCGACGCAGGATTAGAGCATCTTCAGATCGCCGGTGATCTTGTCCAGTACTGACACCTTCTCGGGGCCTATGCCGAGGCACGTGATCGAACCGGGCTCGACCTGGGTCCTTCCGGCATCGGTGATCAGCGAACAGGTTATGCCCAAGGCCTCCGCCACGGCCTTGAACTCAAAAAGCTCCCGTTCGGAGTCCACCTTCAGGACGACCTTGGCCTGACCCGAATCGTACCATGCGTTGAAATTCGCGGAATCCTTCTTCTTAGACGCGAAAGCGCAGTTCACGGCCGCATGTGCAACCTGGGCTGCAATCTTCCCTTTGGTCATCTTTAGGTCGTTCCTCACAAGGACCACCAGTTTGCGGTCGTCCGGATCGCGTCCTGCCATACTTCCGAACGTACGTCTAGATAGTATTTCAACTAAACCTAGACCGGACGTCGATAACCCTTTTAACATGCTCCCGTGTTAGGCTAGACATGGCGATGATCAACATAGAGTACAGGCATTCAGCGGAACCTCCCGAGGCCAGCATCATCAGGAGGAAGACCGTCGAGGAGATGAAGAACTATCTCATGGGCCTCGTAGCGGAGATGCTTGTAGCCGACATTTCGGCGCAGTATGTAGATACCGCGTACGAGGGGGAGAACACGGTTGTGATAAACGGAAAAGACATCCATGACATCCTGAACGGACTGCAGATCCGGATGCTCGATAGCGAGGATGCCTGCGACTCCGGAAAACCCTCGCTGATAAAGTTTGAAAGACCTGTCCTCGACTGGAAGAAGGAATTCATCGAGGACATACCCGACGTCCTGATGAAGAACGCCATTTCGAAAGCGTACGCAGACGCCACGAAAAACAGGATAATGTGAGCCGATGGCGAGCTTCGAAGTTCTGAAGAGAGACGGTATGGCACGGATATGCCGCTTCGAGACGTCTTCCGGTTTCATAGAGACTCCGGCGCTTCTGCCCGTGGTCAATCTCAAGATCAACACGGTCTCTCCACGGGAGCTGCACGACAAGTTCGGCTTCGGGGCGCTGATAACCAATTCCTACATCATCAAGAACACGCCTGAACTGAAAGAGAGGGCACAGGCGGAAGGCCTCCACAAGATGCTGGATTTCAACGGCCTCATCATGACCGACTCGGGAACATTCCAGAGCCACATGTACGGAGAAGTTGACCTCACCAACCCGGAGATAATAGAATTCCAGAAGAGCATCGGGACGGACATCGGGACCGTACTCGACATATTCACCGAACCGGAATGGTCCAAGGAGAAAACCCGGTGGGCCACCGAAGAGACTCTGAAGAGAACGAATGAGGCATGCGCCATGAAGGGCAATATGCTTCTGAACGGAGTGATACAGGGCTCGGTATACACGGACCTCAGGACATACTGCGCAGAGAAGATGGCCGATATGGACATAGACGTCCACCCTATAGGCGGGGTCGTCCCGCTGATGGAGCAATACCGCTACTCGGACCTGGTGGACGTCGTAATGAGCTCTAAGATGGGACTCAACCCCGCACGTCCGGTGCATCTTTTCGGGGCCGGGCACCCCATGGTGCTGGCCTTCGCCGCCCTCATGGGCTGTGACCTTTTCGATTCGGCCTCGTACGCCAAATTTGCCAGGGACGACAGGCTGATGTTCGTGGACGGGACGTTCCGGCTACAGGAGATGCAGTCCTTGGACTGCGACTGCCCCGCATGCAGGGGGATTACCCTCGAAGCTCTGAAGAATATGAAGAACGGCGACCGTGAATCTCTGATAGCCAGACACAACCTTCACCAGATCAAGGAAGAGCTGGAGATCGTCAAGAGGTACATACGCGAAGGCAGACTCTGGGAGCTTGCCGAGATGAGGTGCAGGGCACATCCCGCGATGCTGGACGGGCTCAGGAGACTGGCGGAGTACCGCAGGTTCATGGAGGCATACGACCCGATAAGCAGAGAAGGCGCCCTTTTCTACACCGGTCCGGAGACATACAACCGCCCGGTATTCCAGAGGTACGAATCCAGGCTGATGACCAGATACGTCCCCCCTTCGAACAGGGTCATGCTCTTCCCCGACAACGGCGGGAAACCGTACAGCCGTTCTTATGCTAATGAATTCGACATTGCCAGGCGCAACGGCTACACTCCCGTGGTGGTGACCCCTTTCGGACCGGTCCCCGCGGAACTGGACGAACTTTACCCCCTGTCACAGTCGCTTTTCCCCTCGATAACCGACAGCGATACCGAGAGAAGGTCCATGGGCCTCACCATGGAGTTCCTGCAGAGGTACGACTTCGAGGAGACCGTAAAGCTTGAGAACGTGGAAGACACAGGCTCGTCGGAGTACGATGCCGACATGCTCAGGGCGTTGGCTGTATCAAGATACCAGTTCGGGATAATTGCCACCGAGGCGCTTTTCAGGGGCAAGGTCGAACTAGTGAAGAGCAAGAACACCAACAAAATAAGGAACGTCATTTCGGACGGGGAGCACATCTTGTCCATGAGGGCCGGCGACGGCATGTACACCCTCAAGACGGGGGGCGCGGCCAGGATCGCCGCGGCGGTCCCCTCCCCGTACATGAGAGTGGTGGTCAACGACGATTCCGTGCCATACGTCATCCAGGGGAGAAATGCTTTCTGCCAGTTCGTTATCGACTGCGACCCGGGCCTCAGGCCCATGGAGGAAGTGATCGTAACCGACAGGAACGACAGGGTGCTCGCCACCGGAAGGGTGATGATGACCCGGAAAGAGATTGAGTCATTCAGAAGAGGAGTCGCCGTCAAGGTCCGCAGCGGGACCTCCGACGAGCCCTGACGCCTCTTCGGCGATCTTCAGGCATGCGAGGAGGTCGTCGGCCGTGTTCCTGAGCGAACTGGCCGACATTGCCTCCATTTTGAAGTTTATGACGTTTTCCAGGACCTCCATGTCCACGTACGTGCCGTTGTCTGGGTCCAGAGCGGCCGCCACGGCCGCCGCCGTCTCCGGGGACTCGTACTCAACCCTGAGGTCCAGGGTGTTCATCTGCTCTTCCCTTCGCGGATTTTGTCTGCGATTGCCTTGCCCACCTGCTCGGTGGTCATCTTACCGCCCAGGTCCGGAGTGGTCTTGTTCTCCTTGAGGCATTCGGTGACCGCGTTGTGGATCAGCTTGCCCTCGCCGGGGTACCCCTGGTCCTCGAGGAGCATCTGGGCTGCCAGTATCGCCGCGATGGGGTTGGCTATGCCCCGTCCCGCGATGTCGGGCGCGGAGCCGTGGATGGGTTCGAACATGCTCAGCCCTTCGGGGTTGATATTCCCGCTGCATCCCATTCCGAGCCCGCCCTGGAGCTGCGCTCCCAGGTCTGTCAGTATGTCGCCGAACAGGTTAGGCACGGCCACCGTGCCGAAGGTCTCGGGGCGTACGACCATCGCCATGGCCATGGCGTCGACGAACATGAACTCCAGTTCAAGCCCGTACTGATCGGCCTTCTCCCTGAAAATATCCCTCTGCATGCCGTACATGTGGGTGATGACGTTGGCCTTGTCCACTAACGTTATCTTGTCATCCCCGCGGGCCATGGCGAACCTGCACGCGTAGTCGGCGAAACGGGTCATCCCCTTCTTCGATAGGAACCCTATCTCGAACGCGAAGTCATCGTCGTTGGAGGAATCGACCTTCATGTCGATCTCCAGCTCGTAAAGCTCCCTTTTGACCTTCAGGCTCACGTCTTTCCCGCCGAACGAAGGTCCGAACTCTCCTCCGGCGCCCATGTAGAAGTCCTCGGTGTTCTCTCTGAGGAATGTTATGTTGAACGGGACCTCCCTCTTCAGGGGGACGAAAGGAAACCAGGATGTCACCGGCCTCATGTTAATGTACTGGTCGAAAACGGCCCTCATCTTCAGGAGCACACCCTGTTCGAGTATTCCGGGGCGGACCTTTGGGTCGCCTATCGCCCCGAAGAATATCGCGTCCTTCTTCCTGAGACCGTCGATGTCCTCGTCGGTCAGGAGCTCCCCGGTCCTGAGATATCTGTCCGCGCCTATGTCGAAGAGCTCGCCGTCGTAATCGAACGTCGATATCTCGGCCACTGCGTCGAATACCTCGAGTCCCGCTTCGATGACCTCTTTGCCTATTCCGTCTCCGGGTATTATAGCCAGATGTTTCATAGTCTTCCCTCCTTGACGAGATTCATGAGACCGCCGGCCCTGACCATCTCGCTTATGAACGCGGGGTACTGGGGAAACCCGTACGTCTTGCCGTCCGCCCTCACCTCGCCCTTATCGGGGTCCACCGAAATGATGTCCCCTTCTGCGGCGTCCACCTTGCATTCGATCAGCAGGAGCCCTATGTTCATCGAGTTCCTGTAGAATATACGTGCGAAGGACTCTGCGACTATGCATGAGAATCCCGCTTCGATCAGCGAGAGTGGGGCATGTTCCCTGGAGGACCCGCATCCGAAGTTCTTTCCCGCGACGATAATGTCCCCTTTCTCCACCTGCTGGGCGAACCCGGGCCTCACCTTCTCGAATATGAAGTCGTTAAGGTGGTCCAGGTTCGCGGACACCAAGCGCTCTGCCGGGATTATCTGGTCTGTGTCGACGTTGTCGCCGAATCTCCATACTTTTCCTTCGATCTTGTCCATCACTGTCCCTCCAGCTGTTCGGGAGTCACGATCTTTCCCGCGACGGCCGATGCGGCCACCACGGCCGGGCCCGCGAGGTAGACCTCCGAGTTCTTGTCCCCCATCCTTCCGATGAAGTTCCTGTTGGTGGACGAGACCGCCTTCTCGCCGGCGGCGAGGATTCCCATGTATCCCCCGAGGCACGCTCCGCATGTGGGCCCGGAGACGAATGCCCCGGCGTCCAGGAACACCTGCATGATCCCTTCGTCGATCATCTGCCTGAACACTTTCTGGCTCGCCGGAACGACGAGGAATCTTACACCGTCGGCCACTTTGCGTCCTTTGATGACCTCCGCCCCGATCCTCATGTCCTCTATGCGCCCGTTGGTGCACGAGCCCAGGTACGCCTGGTCGATCTTGACGTCGGCGTCTTTGACCGGGCGTCCGTTCTCCGGGAGATGGGGGAACGCAACCATCGGAACTATCTTGGAGAGGTCGTACCTGAGCACGGAGTGGTACTTCGCGTCCCTGTCCGCCTCGACGGCCTTCCACTCCCCTTTGGCGGTGCCCCTGATGTATTCCTCGGTGAGGCTGTCGCAGGGGAATATGCCCCCCTTCCCTCCAGCCTCTATGGCCATGTTGGAGACGGTGAGGCGGTCGGAAACGGTTATGTTGGCCACTCCTGGCCCGTGGAACTCGAAGACCCTGTAGTTGGCGCCGTCGACGCCGATATCTGTTATTATCTGGATTATCAGGTCCTTTCCGCTGGCGCCGTTAACGAATCCGCCGGTGAGCTCAACCCTGATGGTCTCCGGTACCTTGAACCAGAGGCGGCCGGTGGTGAATGCGGCGCAGGCCTCGGTCGAACCTATGCCTGTGGAGAACGCGTTGATGCCTCCGTATGTGCAGGTATGGGAATCGGCCCCTACGATCAGTCTTCCTGGCGCCGCGAACCCTTCTTCGATCATGACCTGGTGGCAGACGCCTCCCCTCCCTACCTCGTAATAGTTTTCGATGCCGTGCTTCGAGGCAAACTCCCTCATCTCCTTTGCCTGCTCCGCGGAAAGGATGTCCTTGTTGGGGACGTAGTGGTCGGGTATCAGGACCAGCCTATCCCTCTTGAGGTCTTTCGTCTTCAATTTCTCATATTCTCTGAAGGCTATCGGTCCCGTCACGTCGTTGACCATTACGTAGTCGACATTGGCGACTACGATCTGGCCTGCATATGCGTCCGTACCTGATTTCTCTGAGAGTATCTTCTCAGCAATTGTCTTTCCCATTATCATTCCTCTGTCTGGCGTAATCCCTGTTTATGGCTGCCATGGTAGCATCCACGGACGTTTCGACGATATCCAGTCCTACAGCCTTGCCCACTGACAGGGACCCGTCGCCCTGGACGTTCTTAACCATTACGGTGACCTCGCATATGGAGTCGCTCTTCCCCGTGATGGCGCTCAGCTTGTACTCTTCCATGGACATCTTGTCGTTGACGGCCTTTCTTATGGCTTTGATGGATGCGTCCACCGGGCCTACCCCGGTCTCGGACACGGTCCTTCTCTCGCCCGCGACGTCGACGGTGACTGTGGCAGTAGATGTTATATCTTTCCCGGTGAAGACTGCGAACTCTTCCAGGCTCACGGCCCTGTCGGTTATGACCTTCTTCCACATGATGTGGTCTGCGATCGTCAGCAGTTCGGCGTCGTCGATCTGCTTACCGCCGACGGCCATCTCTTTAACGGCCGCCATCAGCTCAGGCAGGTGCTCCTCCGGGAACTTGATCCCCAGATCGTCCAGCCTGCCCTGCACCGAGTGCACGCCCGAGTGCTTTCCGATGACGATGCGCCTGTCCACGCCCACCAGCTCCGGCAGGAACGGCTCGTATGTGGCCGTGTTGCTCATGACTCCGTGGACGTGTATCCCTGATTCGTGTGCGAATGCGTTCCGCCCGACTATCGGCTTGTTGTAGGCCATCGGGAAGCCCGTGATGCGCTCCACCAGTTTGGACGTCTGACCTATCTTGGACAGTTCCACGGTCTCGATTCCGTAGTTAGCGAACAGATTCAGAGCGACCTCTTCCAGGGCCGCGTTGCCAGTCCTCTCGCCTATGCCGTTTACGCATACGTGGCAGATCTTCGCTCCCGCCTCCACCGCGGCGATGGAGTTGGCCACGGCCAGCCCCATATCGTTGTGGCAGTGGACCGCGACGGGCACTTTTACCACTTTCCTTATCTCCGATATCAGGTAGGACATCGCCCTGGGTGTGATCACACCCACCGTATCAGGGATATTGATGGAGTCCGCGCCCGCCTCCTGTACTGCGGCCAGAACGTCCTTCATGAAGCCCAGGTCGCTGCGGGTGGCGTCTTCGCAGGAGAACTGGACGCTGAATCCGTGGTCTTTGGCGTATTCGACGGTCTGGACCGCCCTTTCCTTCACCTGTTCGGGCGTCATCTTCAGCTTGTACTTCATGTGCAGTTCCGAAGTCGCTATGAAAGTGTGGATGCAGTCCAGCCCGGTGTCTATGACCGCGTCTATATCCGACCTGGTGCTGCGTGCCAGACTGTACACCTTGGCGTCCAGCCCGCGGGCCGCGATCTTCTTGAGGGTCTCTTTCTCCGACTCGGAAGAGGCCGCAAAGCCCGCCTCGATCATGTCGACGCCGAGGTCGTCCAGTGCCGCAGCTATACGGATCTTGTCCTCGGGGCCCATCGCTATCCCTGGGGCCTGTTCTCCGTCCCTCAGGGTGGTGTCGAATATCATGACGTCTTCGATGTGCTCAGTGCCCTCAAGCGCAATCCTGTTGTATGGGCTCACGGCGAGCATTTTTTCCATATCCCTAGCGCTTACACTGGTTTGTTTAGTTCTCATAAAAACCACCAAACCGTCATAGCCCGCACTGACTTACTCAAGAAGTAGAAGTCCGATATGCTGTGCGAAGATCATTTCATGACCTCTGACGGTTGGGTTCTGATTAGAAACAGCGTATATAAATATTGGGTCGTCAACCGGGCCGGTAACGATTCGCGGAACGGCCTCAGTCCCGCCTGCGCTCCCTTTCCTTCCTCTCGGAGACGACCTTCTCGTACGCTTCTTTTTCGGCAGCCTCCTGCGCCTTCAGTTCGTCGGTGAACCTACGCAAGTCTTCCTTCGCGGCCGCGCGTTCTTCCTTGGGCAGCTCCCTGATGTGCCCGCGACGCTTCTTGATCGCCGCCTTGTTGCGAGACCTGACGTCGGAAAGCCTGTTCTTCATTTCGGCCTCTTCCTTCCGACGGTCTGCAGCGATGGCCGCATGCCTCTCTTTCGCCTTGACGTTGCCGTTGATCTCTTTTTTCGCCACCAGATACCACCCAGGACGGGTGAAGATGATGAAACGGAGTTAAAACGTATTGGTTGAGGGATAAAAGGTTTGAAGGGATTTCACCCCTGTGTCACTGATTTGACTTCCAGACGCTGTGGACGTTGCAGAGCTCCCTTGCGGTGATCTCCTTCGCATCGGTCTCGAAGAAGGCCTCGGGCTTGTCGCCGGGCTTCAGGTAGCGGCGCATGAGCAGTCCGTCGGCGCATATCTCGATGTAGACTATGTAGTGCTCCGGCGTCATCGGGTGGGCGGTCTCCTTCCCGACCTTCACGAGGACTCCTCCGTCCTTCCTCTCGATGTACGGCACATGCTTCTCGAGGGCGAAATCCGCGGACCTTATCTCGACGAGCTCCATGACCTCGTCGCAACAGGACAGCGCACCTTTTCCCGAATAGAGGACCTCTACGTAGTTCCCGCACTTTTTGCAATGATATACTGCTCTGAATTTTGCCATGTTTAACCTCTGTCCGAAGTCAGTTTTAGACCGTATAATACTTTCTATGGAACGCATAACGGCATTAACTGTTATAAAAGCACATCATCTGGCACAATGACGATTACATGGACGCGCTGGAAGACATCGAAGATATGAAATCTCTGCATTCTTCCCTGATATCGGAGGGCGATTTAGAGTCCGTGCCTGATATTCTAAGGTCTCCGAGCCACTCGGAACCTGCCGTTATTGCAAGCGCCTTGAAAACATGCATCGCCCCTCTGAAATCCGGTTCCGCGTTCCCTCCGCACATCATGCAGGCCATGTACTTCGGCCCGGCCGAACCACGTGGCCACAGCGTCTGGAACCTGTCTATCACGGTCTTTATCACCGAAGAGGGACCGCTGTAATGGATCGGAGTGCACATTATCACGATGTCAGAGGTTGCGAAAGAATCGTAGATCCGCTTCATGTCGTCATCTATCACGCACCCCCGGCCGTTCTCGCAGGAACCGCATCCGGTGCAGTGCTAGATGTTCATCTCGATGGGGTATACGACCTCCACGCCGAAACCCTTTGCTATGAACCCGTCCCGGGCCTCGGAGCACATCGCATATGTGAACCCGCTCCTGGTTCCGCAGGCGCAGATGATCAAAACCTTCCGTTCCACAGCGCATTATCGGTGTGTTCCTTTTATATGTTTCAGATTATCATGTCATAGGGACGAGAAACATGGATGCCTTTGACAAAGCCAAGATTATGGAATTTCCGAGAAGCGTCCTGATCGGCCACGACGTCCTTGACAGACTGCCTGAGATGTGCGCTTCTTTCAGGTTCGGGAGGACCGGACTGATGGTTACCGGCGGGAACACCTATTCCGTGGCGGGGAAGGCCATCGAAGACTACATGTCCGGCAAATACGAGGTCAGCGTGCTCAAGACAGGGAACGCGACCCTGGAGAATCTCGAAGAGGTCAAGGCAGCGGTGGCCGAAACGAAATCCACTTTCATTCTGGCAGTAGGCGGCGGCAGTAAGATTGACCTGTCGAAGATAGCATCCGACGACCTCGGCATACCATTCATAAGTATACCCACCAACGCCGCCCACGACGGCATAGCGTCGGACCGCGCGACGCTCAAGATGGACATGGGACCGCAGTCCGTCCCGGCCGCATCCCCGCTGGGAGTGCTGGCCGACACCCATGTGATATGCCGGTCCCCCTACAGGTTCCTGGCGTCCGGTTGCGCCGACGTCATTTCGAACCTCACGGCATTGAAAGACTGGGAGTTCGCCAGAAGGCTGAGGAACGAGGATTTCAGCCGTTCCGCATATTCGCTTTCGCTTTACGCCGCGGAGACCATAATGGAAAACTCGGAGCTCATACGCCCGGACCTCGAGGAAAGCGTCTGGATAGCCCTGAGGCCGATAATAATCTCCGGAATATCCATGAGCGTCGCGGGAAGCTCCAGACCTACGAGCGGGTCGGAGCACATGTTTTCCCACGCCGTCGACATAATGTATCCCGGACGTGCGATGCACGGTGAGCAGTGCGGTGTCGGTTCCATTATGATGATGTATCTGCACGGCGGAGACTGGAAGGTCATCCGGGATGCTCTCGACAACATCGGGGCGCCCACCACCGGAAGGCAGATAGGACTCAAAGACGAAGATGTAATCGAAGCGCTGACCTTGGCCGCCGGTATACGCAAGGACAGATTCACGATACTCGGCAACGGCATCAACCGCGAGACCGCCGCCAAGGCAGCCAAGGCCACAGGGGTCATCTGAGGTATAGAAATGGTCACCATCACGTTTGTATCGGATAGTTCTGCTAAAAAAGGGTTCGGATTCTACTACCTCGGACCAATGGACGGATGCCGGGACTGCAAGCTCAAGAGCGTATGCCTGAATCTGGAGAGAGGCTCTCTTTACCGCGTCAAAGCGCTGAGGGCCCAGACCCACGACTGTCCGGAGACAGGGGAGAAGCTGAGGGTCGTCGAGGTCGAGAAGACCGCCGTCCCTGCGGCCATGCCCAAGAAGAACGCCATCGAAGGCGGAAAGGTCACCTTCCAGGAGATAGACTGCAAGATGAAGTGCTGCGCCAACTGGTTCAGGTGCCACCCCCCGTCGGGGATCCACGGGGAGAAGCTCACCGTCAAGACCGTGGAGGGCGACACCGACTGCCCCTTCGGAGAGACGATGGTCCTGGTCCAGCTTTTCTAATCAGAACTTCTCTCCTGTTATCCTCTCATACATGCCGACGTACAGCCTGCTCGTACGGTCGACGATATCCTGCGGAAGAGGAGGTATGTCCGGCTCCGCGAGCCCCTTCTCGCGGGCCTCCATCAGCTTTGCGTGGTATCCGATCTCGCGGTAGTACTGGCGTACGAACTCCTTCGACAGCTCCGCAACCTTGCCCTTCCTGTATTCCTCCGCGTCCCACCAGCGGTCCTCGTCCAGGGTCCCGAAGGTGTCCAGGACCATGAGTCTGCGCTCTTTGTCGTAACCGAACTCCTTCTTTCCGTCGCAATGGATGAGACCGCGTTTCTCGGCCTCTTCGGCGATGATGCCGTCTATCTTCAGCACTGTAGCCTTTATCTCATCGTACTCGGCGTCGCTGAGACCGGCCATCTTCTTAGCTTCGGCGTCGGTCAGATTCATGTCGTGCTCCTCGAGCTTGGTGGTCGCCTCGAGGAACGGCATGGGGAGCTTTTCTCCGTATTTCACCGCGTGTCCCTCAGGGAACCCCAGCTGTTCGGCCGTGACCTTCCCCTCCTTGATACGGTCCATCAGAGACCCTGCCGCATAGTGCCTGCATATGATTTCCAGCGGAATCAGGTAATTGACGGTGTTGCCGTCGATCTTGCTGTAGTCCCTGATTACGTCGACCTTTTTCACCCTCATCCTGTCCGGGGCCGGCTCGCTTATGTAATGGTTATGGATTCCTTTCTCGGTCAGCAGCTCGAACCAGAACTTGGCAGTCCTGCAGAGTGTCTCGCCCTTGTGAGGGATCTTGGAAGGGATAATCTTGTCAAAAACCGAGATGTTGTCTGTGTAGGCGAACTCCAGCGTGTCATCGTCCACGCTGTAGACCTCTTTGACCTTCCCGGTCATTATTTTCTCCATATCAGCCCAAACGGATGAGGGATATTTATTTTCAGCGAGAAGACTGCGAACGTCCGCATACGGGGCAGTCAGGGTCCGGGTTGATGGCCACCGTATCATATTCGTTTGTGCCGGCGAACATCGTGAACATCTTTCCCGCCGTGGTCTCTCCGGTACCGGTTATATGCTTGACTATGTCCGAAGCCTGGACCGACGCAACGATGGATACCACCGGGGCGAAGGAATCGGGAATGCGGCCGTTGGATTCTCCGAGTATGCAGCGGAGGCAGGGGGTTTTCCAGGGAACCACGAAAGTGGCCTGACCGTAGAATCCGTCTATACCGCCATGTGCCAGAGGTATATTTTTTGAAACAGCATAGCTGTTGAGGACAAGACGCGAACCGATTGTATCCATGCAATCGGCGATCACGTCGCATTCCCCCAGGGCTTCGGAGATATTGTTTTTGTCGATGAATCCGTGAAATGTTTCGATTTCCAGATCGGGACCGACTTCTCCGAGCCTATCGGCCAGTATGTCGGTCTTGAACCCCTTTCTGCCCGAATAGAAGAACTGCCTGTTCAGGTCGCTTTCCGAAGGGACTCCGTAATCTACAAGCCTCATCTTCCCTACGCCGGCGGACGCCAGCAGCAAAGATACATAAGTTCCCAGGCCTCCGCATCCTGCGACGGAGACGGTGGCCTCGGAGAGTTTTCTCTGGCCTTCAGCGCCGAACAGCTTCTCCTGCCTGGAATACCTGCTCATATCTTCTCCGCGATGAAGTCGGCCAGCAGCTCGAAGACCGCTTCCGCGGTCTGTTCTCTGACCTCGTCCCTTGTTCCCTCGAAGCATTTCGTGAAGGCAAGTGAGCGCCTTCCGTCTGTGATCCCGATGCATACGGTACCGACGGGCTTTCGATGGGTGCCTCCACCGGGTCCCGCTATACCCGTCACGGACGCGGCGTAATCTGAAAGGAACGCTTTGGCGGCACCCTCGGCCATCTCGATAGCCGCATCTTCGCTGACTGCCCCAGGTTTTACGAGAGTGTCCTGGGAAACGCCGAGGATTCGGGATTTGGAAGTATTGCTGTAAGTTACCGCGCATCCGAGAAAATAATCCGATGAGCCGGGAGACTGCGTTATCTTTGCGGATATCAGACCGCCTGTGCAGGATTCTGCCAGGGAAAGCGTGGAACCGGTCGATTTGAGCGCGGAGGACATCTTCCCCAGCGCCGAAGTCATAGGCTCCCCCCGCAGATGTCCTTGATGCGGCCTACGCCGTCTATCTCGTCTATCACATCCGCCACGGCCCCCGGTACCAGAGTGCGCCAGTCTTCGTCGGCGAAGATCCTCCTGCGCACCTCCGTTCCGGAATACTCGTCCCTGTTGTACATCGGGGATTCCCTGATGCTGTAACCCGACTCCTCGAAGAGGCGGCGTGTGAAAGGATTGTTGCTGTACACATACGAGAATGGCGGGGACATGGACGAAACATGCGCTACCCAGACCGAATAACGGTTTATGTCTTCGATGGGCACGATGCAATAGTTGTAGATATCTTCGTCATGGAGGGTGTTCTCGATCATCAGGTACCTCTCTCCGGCAGTGAAAGGATTATCTGGAGAGTGGGAATACTGGGCGCTGCCTATGCCGATCGTCAGATTATCGGACTCGGAAGCACACTGGCGTATCACCTCGAGGTGGCCCTTGTGAAGGGGCTGGAACCTGCCTATCATCAGCGAATAGTTATCGTACCCGTGTCCTCCAGACATGATGGGTTATGCCTCTCATGAGTTAAAGCGTTAGGCTCCGCAGGGGGTCCCGCCCGTTGCCCTGTCCTGCTCGGACAAGGGTTCGGGTTCGGGTTCGGGTTCGGGCTCCCTCTTAGGCCTGACGGGCGGCTTGACCTCCGCCTTCTCCACCTTGCTCTCATACCTGGGCGGGCGCTCCAGCTTCCTTACCGTGGACTTTCCCTCGGGGGTAAGCGGCAGCAGCTTTTCCAGATACTGGGTCTTCATGGGGCAGTCGACGAAGGCATACTCCAGGACGTCGCGCAGGTTCGAGACCGAATAGATGTCCATCATGTCATAGAACCTGTCCTCTATGAGGACGTCCTTCACATTGCTCTCGGGTATCAAGGCTATCTTGATGCCCGATACCGCCGCGGCCTCAAGCTTTGCGGTGACCGCACCTATCGGGAGCACCTGTCCCCTGACATTGAGGCTGCCGGTCATCGCCAGGTCCTGGCGTATCGGGATATTCTCCATCGCCGAGATTATGACTGTAGCCATGGTGATCGATGCGCTGTCCCCTTCGACGCCTGAATATGTTCCGATGTACTGGAGGTGGATGTCGCTGTCCGTGAGGTTGGTCATCGTGTACTTCTTGATCACCGCCGATATATTGTCTACGGCCTCCTTGGCTATCACTCCCAGCTGGCCGGTGGCGACTATGCGTCCTCCTTTCTTCATCTGCGCCGGAGTGACCTCGGCGACTATCGGCAGGACAATCCCCGCGAATTCAGACATCTCCGAGTCGGAGTTCATGGCAGCGAGGCCGTTGATCATCCCTACCGCGGACCCTTCGGTTCTGAAAAGGGTGTACGCCTTGTTGGCCTCGACGTAGCGGTCGGCTATCTGCTGCTCCAGCCCGCGGGCCGAAACCTTTGCCTCCAGAACATCGTCCTTCGTGACCACCGATGCGTTCCTCTTGACGGCAACGTCCCCCGAAACGCGGATGAGTCCTCCGAGCTCTCTGAGCCTGAGGGTAAGCTCCCCGCGCCTTCCAGCGCGGCGCTGGGCCTCCCTTATTATCTCGCCCACCGCAAATTTGTCGAAGTGCGGGATCTTGGCGTCCTTCCTGACCTCCTGGGCCACGAATCTTGCGAGGTCTGCACGGTTTGCGTCGGTATCTTTCATGGTGTTGCGCATGTAGACTTCGTAGCCGTATCCCCTGATTCTCGACCTGAGGGCGGGGTGCATGCCTTTCAGCGCGTCAAGGTTGCCCGCACACACGAGTATGAAATCGCAGGGGACGGGTTCGGATTTCACCAACGCCCCGGACGAGCGTTCGGACTGGCCGGTTATCGACATCTTCTTCTCCTGCATAGCGGTCAGCAGGGCCTGCTGGGACTCCATCCTCAGCATGTTTATCTCATCGATGAACAGAACCCCCTTGTTGGCCTTGTGTATGTCGCCGGGCTCTATCCTGTCGTGCGAGGGGGTCTCGAGTCCCCCGGACTGGAACGGGTCGTGCCTGACATCCCCGAGCAACGCTCCGGCGTGGGCCCCCGTGGCGTCCACGAACGGGGGCGTGTCTCCGGGATCATGTCCGACGAGGACCTTGGGCACAATCATAATCTCGCTCTTCTGGTTGGGGTTTCTGAGGAACAGCAGTATGATGAACACGCTGAACAGCGAGATGAACATTATAGTCCAGTTGTTGAAGAATATGGATCCCATCAAACCCAGCATAATTATGAACATGCTCACGTAGATGTACATCGAGTTCTTCTGATTCTTCACGGCGGCCGCATGGGCCTTCTGCTCGGCCACGATGGCCTTGCCCTTTCCAGGCGGGAGCGTCCTTATCCTGGGCTCGTTGAAGTCCTCGGGATTGTGGTATGCCACCACATCCTGGAGGTCCTCTTTTGGAAGATACTCCACCATGGAATTGGCCAGCATCGACTTTCCGGTACCGGGCTCACCTATGAGCATCACGTGCCTCTTCTGAGAAGCCGCCTTCTTCATGACCTCCACGGCCACATCCTGGCCTATGACGCGGTCTGATATCTTATCGGGAATTACGATATCCTCAGTGGATTTGAAGGTCTGCCTGTCGATCCACTTCTCTATAGGCTCGTCGGTCGGCTTCTCTTCGGTTTTATTTTCCATCTTTATTCTCCCCGAATCAGTATGCACTCGTATATAAATATTGCTAAATGTGATCACTGACGCCTAGCGAAAAACGCTAACGCTACACAGAGAATGGCGATGATGCTTATTATAACTATGTCCCCCCCGTACTTATCCAAAAAGGTGGGCTCGACGGGGACCTCCGTGGGCCTGATATACAATTCGGGCGATTTGATAACCGAGCCGGTTTCCATGAACCCCGAGATATCTGGGTCATGAGATGCTGCGAATGTGTAATCGGTATTGTACCCATGGTCGTTGGACGCTTTCATCAAGTAATGGCTGGTGTCCTTCTTTTCGTTAAGGCCCACATCCACCCCGTACCACCCCTCCGAGTCCCTCACCGCGTTCCATGAGTGGGGATACGATCCATCTGGGTCATTGAGTGTTCCGCATACGATCGCAACATCGTATGCCGCCGAATTTTCAGCGCAGTATTTCACGGCAGCGGCGAAACCGAAACTGTTGGCCTTTCCGAGGACCATGGCGCCGTATGCGGTGTAATAGAGAGGGTTGTCCGTGTCCTCGGTGTACACGGCCGAACTCCTGAGCCTTAAATCTATCAGCCTCATCGCTTCCGAAACGGAAGTATCTGCCTGTATCCCTATGCTGCCGGCGAAATCCGCCATGGATTGCTCGTAGGAGTCTGAAACGCCGTCCGGCAGCGAGAAGGTCACCGTCCTTGCGGACGGGTCGTATACGTATGATCCGACCAGGTCGGCAGGCACCTTCAACAGCCATATCTTCCCGGGGTCGTCCAGGTACGCGGCCGCGACGGCATGCTTGACGGAATCCGCGTCGGCTTCTGCGACGAGCGTTACGGACCATCCGTTCTCGGAGGAAGGGGAATTCGCTATCGCGTCGTAAACCGCTTTCTCCTCGTCGTCGAGCTGCGAATAATATGAAAAGAAATCCTCCGTCCCGGCCTCCGAGCTGTCGGCTGTGACGAACGGAAGGAACAAAAGCGGCGATACAAAAATCAGGGCGAGAAGGGTCTTCTTATCCATTTCGCCCTTATATTATCAGGTAATAATTAACAATTGTGCAAAACGCTTCGATAAGGGTTAATTATCGTGTCCCGTATGCCCGCATATGAGATTCGATGAGCTCGACGTTCCTGACAACGTCGCTGACGCCCTGCGAGAACACGGCTTCGTTGAGCTTCATCCTCCGCAGGCCGAGGCTCTGCCGATAGCCCTCGAAGGGCGAAACCTTGTGGTTTCTGTGCCTACGGCTTCCGGTAAGTCGCTGATAGGTTACATTCCGGCGATGAAGAAGGTCATCAACGAGCGCAAAAGGGTCCTTTACATCGTACCGCTGAAGGCTTTGGCTTCGGAGAAGAAGGACGACCTGGAATCCTTCTCGCGCCTCGGCTTCACCGTGGCGATGAGCACTGGAGACCTGGATTCGGACGACGGGAGCATAAAGGATGCCGACATCGTCGTGGCGACATCAGAGAAGGCGGATTCGATGATCCGCCACGGGAGCAGATGGATAGATTCCGTAGGACTTGTGATAGCCGACGAGATCCACATGATACACGACCCGAGCAGAGGCCCCACCCTGGAGGTTGCGCTTACAAAACTCATGAGAAGGAATCCCAACCTCCAGATAATCGCGCTGTCTGCGACTATATCCAACGCGGAAGACTTGGCACTATGGCTTGAGGCCAAGCTTGTGAGGAGCGACTGGCGGCCAGTGCCGCTGAGGGAGGGCGTGTTCTTCGATGGAGAGATAACCTTCGACGACATGAAGAAAAAGGAAGTCCCGGCTGAAAAGGACGAAATCTGGGCCTTGATAAAGCAGACTATAAAAGAAGGGGGGCAGTGCCTTGTTTTCGTCAACGCGCGCAGGTCCACGGAATCCCTGGCTACCAAGTTCGCTCCGAACGTTGCCGAATATGCAGGCAGGACCCTTTCCAAACAGGATTCTGACCTGCTCGAAGGGGGTTCTGAACCCACATCTCTGGGAAAAAGGCTGGCACTTTGCGTTTCATCCGGTACCGCATTCCACAACGCGGGCCTGACGTACAGACAGAGGAAGTACGTAGAGGACAACTTCAGATGCGGAAACATCAAATGCATAATCGCAACGCCCACTCTGGCTGCGGGCATCAACCTGCCTGCCAGAAGGGTGATAGTCAGAGATACCGGCAGGTTCGAGTCCAATGCGGGCATGGTCCCCATATCCGTCATGGAGGTTAAACAGATGTGCGGGCGGGCGGGAAGGCCGGGGTACGATCCTTACGGAGAAGCCGTCCTAATCGCGAAGAACCGGCGCGACTGCGACCGCCTCATGTACGACTACATAATGCATGACACCGAGCGCCTGACTTCCAAACTGGGCAACGAGGTAACTCTGAGGAGCCACATCCTGGGCCTTATCGCCACAGGCGACGCTTCCTCGGACGACGACATCGTAGAGTTCCTGCAGTCCACGTTCTACGGGAGCACTTCTTCACTTTTCGGTGTGGAAAGCGTTGTCGAGAAGGTCACCGATTTTCTTGCCAGAGAGGAGATGGTGGATAAGAACGGCGACTCGTTAAGGATACTGCCGTTCGGAAAAAGGGTCTCCGACCTGTATATAGATCCCAAGTCGGCGGTAATACTCAGGGATGCTGTAAACAACATAAGCGAAAGCACCGACGTATTCTCTATACTCCTCGCGGTTGCCCTGACCCCCGACGTCATGGGGCTCTATCCCAAGAAGAGCGACGAAAACAGGCTTAACGCGCTTGCGGAGGAGTACGAGAGCAAATGCCTCTTCGATCCTTTCGAAGACCCCGAGTTCAATTACGAAGTGTTTATGGGCGCCCTCAAAGTGTCCGCGATGACCGAAGACTGGATATCCGAGGTTCCTGAAGACGTCATGACCGACACGATGGGGATAGGTCCTGGGGACATACGGTCCAGGGTCGACATGATGGACTGGATCATGTACTCGATGAGCGAGATTGCGTTCATCATCAGGCCTGATTCCGTAAGGGCCATCAGGCCGCTGCTGACGAGGATAAGATACGGCGTGAAGGAGGAGCTCATCGACCTGGTATCGTTCCGCGGTGTAGGCAGGACGAGGGCAAGGATACTTTACGACGCGGGATACCGCAACAGAACGGACATCATGTCTGCTGACGAAAAGAAGCTGGCTTCGCTCCCGCGCATAGGGCCGTCATTGGCAAAGAGCCTAAAGGACCAGGCCGGCGGTTCGTCGGGAATCGGCACGCCGATGCCGGATTGGGACCCCGACGCAGAGGAACTGGACGCCATGGCCGAAGAATATTGCGGGGAAAAGGTTTCGAAGCAGTCCAACCTGCTCGACTTCTGATCACCGGGAGAGGATCCTTTCCACTTCTGCGACGGAGTTGGCGCACTTTATCGGCGGTTCGCTGTACTTGACTGCGGTGTCCGGGTCCTTGAGGCCGTTTCCGGTACAGATTGCCACTATTCTCTCGTCCCTGTCGATGATCCCCTGTTCTCTGAGCTTCAGTATCCCTGCGACAGACGCTGCGGAGGCAGGCTCTACGAACACGCCCTCCCTCCTGGCGGTGAGCTTCTGGGCGGAGACGATCTCCTCGTCCGTTACCGTGGCGGAGTATCCTCCCGTACCGTAGATCGCCATGAGGGCCTTCCTGCCGCTGACCGGATTTCCGATGCGGATTGCGGTAGCGAGGGTCTCGGGATTCTCCACCGGGACAAAGTCCTCCTCGTGATTTTCGAAGGCCTTCGCGACGGGGCTGGAACCTTCGGCCTGTATGCCTGTGAGCATAGGCATTCTGTCGATCCATCCGACCTCTTCAAGCTCCGTAAGGGCCTTGTACACGGCCCAGATGTTCGCCGCGTTGCCCACAGGCAGGACGATCCTGTCGGGCACCCCGTATGCAAGCTGGTCCATTATCTCGAAAAGGACGGACTTCTGGCCTTCGGGGCGGTATGGGTTGATCGAGTTCAAAAGATATATCTTCTTCTCGTCGGCCATCTTCCTGGCCAGCGCCAATGCGTCATCGAAATTTCCGTCCACCGAAAGGACCTTGGCCCCGTAGAACAGAGCCTGTGCCAGTTTTCCCGCGGCCACTTTGCCGGAGGGAAGGAACACGGCGCATTTTATCCCGGCCTTGGCCGCATAGGCCGCCAGGGACGCGGATGTGTTTCCGGTGGAAGCGCAGCCGACGACCTTGGCATCGAGCTCCTTGGCACGTGTGACTCCGACTGTCATCCCGCGGTCCTTGAACGATCCCGTGGGGTTCAGCCCTTCAAACTTCACGAACATCTCTTTAACTCCCGCCTGTTCGGCGAGGGCATCCGTCTTATAGAGGGGTGTGCCCCCCTCCTGTATCGAAATCTTGCGGGCGGGGTCCACGGGCAGGAAGTCCGAATACCTCCAGACGCCCAGAGGTTCTTTCCTGAGGTCCGCCGGTTTTTTCTCCTTTATTTTCTCCAGGTCCATCTTGACCGTGAGCAACCCGCCGCATCTGGGACATATGCTGACGAAGGGATCTTCCACTGTCGCTCCGCAGTCCCAGCACATTACTTTATGATTTGTCATATCGGATTCTCCTGCAACCTACGCCACAATCGGTGACCCATGTGTCACAACCTATCCCCGCATCCACGAACACTGCTCTCATGCTTTCCGCTATAATATTTCCGTCATGGGTGTTCTTGTCATAGAACGACACCACGCAGGGCCCGGAACCTCCGAGGAACGAGGCCAACGCGCCGTGCGACATCGCCGCGGACTCTGCCTCCTTGAGATTGGGGACAAGATGGCTCCTGAATGGTTCCGAAACAAGGTCCTGAACGGACCTTCCGACGAGTCCCAGATCCCCCGTGTCCATCCCGTGCACGAGACACGCCGCGTTGCCGGCGTGGAATATGAGATGCTTCAGGGGCACCTCTCTGGGTATAACTTTCCTTGCTTCCTTGGTCTCCACATAGATGTCCGGAAGGGCTACCGCCAGGCCCAGGTTCTCGGGGGGCCGGATGGATACCATCTCGAAGGGCTCGTACGACCTGATGACAGTGAATCCTCCCACGATGCATGGAGCCACGTTATCGGCGTGGAATCCTCCCGACGTCACGTCCTCCGCATGTGCGGCGCAAAGAACAAGTTCGGTCTGGCTGAGCTTCTCCCCGCACATAAGGTGTGCCAGGTATGCTCCTCCTGCGGCGGATGCGCCCGAAGACCCTATGCCGCTGCCCGGCCTGATTCCCTTTCTGATCCTGAATTCGATACCGAACTTCTCCCCCGACCTTCTGAGCACCTCGGCAGCGGCGATGCAAACCGAGTTCCTGTCCGGGTCTGTGGGGATGATTTCGCTCCCGGGTCCGGATATTTCCGAAATATGGAGGCCGGATTCCGCCTTCCTGCCTTCTATCACATCATAAGGTTCCATGAGGGCCAGTCCGAAAGTGTCGAACCCAGGCCCTATATTGGAGGTTGTGGCCGGCGCCGCCACCCTGATCCATTCGTTTTTCATCTGAACGCGTCCTGGAAGGATTCCTTCGGTCTGCCGTACCGCGCAGTATTTGATAAACTTTATCCGCTCGGCCACGGGATGGTGGGCAAAATTAAAACCGTTGTCGGGATATCGGTCCCTATGGCTGCCCTCAGGGTCATAGGCATCAGATGCGGAAAGTCTCCGAAGGAGGTTGCGGAACACTTCATCGCCATGGGGGCCGAGGCAGTGGTTTTCGATCCCGACTTCATCTGCGGTGCCGACCACGCGGTCTCTTCCTACATGCACGCCGAGAGGGCGTTCTCGCAGGGGACCCAGAGATCCAGGAGCATACTCACGGAAACGATACTCTACGCATCCGCCGACAGACAGATCGGCCGAGCTCTCGGTAAGATGAGCCCCAAGAAAGGCGATACCGCATTCGTTGTTCTAATCATCGGCGGAACTGATGACCTGGCACTTTCGGAAATAGATGCAGAGAGGGATGATTCCCTCGTAGAATGCACCGAGGAGTCGGCCCGTAACATGGGGCTGAAGAAAAGCTCGATCCCCTATACCGACCTGATTCTGGAGCAGATAGCATCCGTTGACATCATGAAATATTGAAAATGGAGTAAAAGGTTTGGCGAGGTCCGTTCAAAGGTCGGGAACGAACTTGAACCCGTAGTGGATCACACCGGAAGCACCGTCTTCGTCCAGTTTGCGAAGCACCGAGCGTACGCGCATGCCTATCTCGATCTTCGAAAGGTCAACATCTACGAGCTGACCGGATATCAGCAGGCCGTCGTCGGTCCTTATCATCGCCACCGCATACGGCTTCAAGCTCCTGTTGCAGTCCGGGGATTCGTGGATCACCGAGAAGGTGAAAACCTTTCCTTTCCTGGATACCTGATACGGGTGCATCTTACCGAATCCGTTCCTCCTGCAGAAAGGACACATGCTGCGTTTGGGGAAGAACTTCCTGTTGCAGTTTCCGCACTCCGATCCCTCCAGATTGTATCTGGCGGGAATCTCCCTCCACTCTTTTGCCACTGTTGCCATCAGATTGCCTCCAGTATGCTGACGGTGACGGCGGAGCCTGTGCCTCCGACGGACTGGGCGAGCCCATATTTCGCGTTGGCGACCTGCCTCTTGTCAGCCTTGTTCCTGAGCTGGTCCGCAATCTCTACGACCTGTGCGACGCCGGATGCGCCGACCGGGTAGCCTCTTGCCTTCAGCCCGCCCGATGTGTTCACGGCTATCTTGCCGCCGAGCTCAACCCGTCCTTCGAGGACGGCCTTGCCCGCCTCTCCCTTCTTGAAGAAACCCAGGTCCTGGAGTGCCATTATGCCTCCCACGGTGTAGTCGTCGTGGACCTCCGCCACGGAGATGTCCTTAGGCTCGATGCCCGCTGTCCTGTACGCTTCCTTGGCCGCCGCGGTGGTGGCCTTGAAGGTCGTGATGTCCTCCCTCTGGAACAGTGCCAGAGTATCGCTTGCCTGACATGCGGCGGCTACTTTCACATAGTCCGCGCCCATCTTCTTTGCAACGTCCAGCGGCACCATTACCACGGCGGCGGCCCCGTCGGAATACGGGGCGCAGTCAAACACATTCAGGGGTTCGGCCACCGGACCGGACCTGAGCACGGTGTCCAAGGTTATGGGGCTCTTGTACTGCGCGTTGGGGTTCAGTGCACCGTGTTTGTGAGCGTTGACCGCGAATGATGCTATCTCCTCGCGGGTTGCGGTGCCTTCATAGATGAGCCGCCTTGTTATCATGGCATACAGCGAAGTGAGCGTTAGGCCCATGGAGGCCTCCCACTCGGCATCGGCGGTGCTGTCCATGACGGACACGGTGGATGCGTCGTCCAGATCCGTCATCTTCTCGGCCCCTCCCACGAGTACCGCCTCGTGCATTCCGGACGCGACGGCCATGACCCCCTGTCTGAAGGCCACTCCTCCCGATGCCCCTCCGGCCTCGGTCCTGACGGCAGGGACGTTCCTTGTGGCCATTCCCGAATAGTCGGCGATCAGGGCATCGATATGCTGCTGGTTGATGAAACGGGAAGACATGTTTCCAATGAATATCCCGTCCACCTCTGAACCGGACATGCCGGCGTCCTCGATGGCTTTTATGCCCGCTTCTATGCCTATCGCCCTAAAGGACTTATCCCAAAGCTCACCGAATTTGGTGACACCTGTACCTACGATTGCTACTTCTCTCATCTTAATCACTCCGGCATGATGATCGTTCCCTTGAACTTCGCATACAGCGCGTAATCCAGGTACACTGGGTTTTCCAGGACCTTCTCCAGGGTCGGTGCGTTCTCCTTCTTGTAATCCTTCATCTCGTCGGTAACGGTTATGTCGAAGGCGTCGCTTCCGGCACCGGAACCGTAGGACGTGACGAATATCCTGTCGCCGGGCTTCGATTTGTCGAGGACATTGGCTAATCCCAAGGGAACCGCTCCGCTGTAAGTGTTGCCTATGGACGGCGTGAGAAGCCCATACTGGATCTGCTCGGGGGTGAAGCCCAGCATCTTCGCGACCTTCTCGGGGAACTTCCCGTTGGGCTGGTGGAATACCGCGTGATCATAATCCTCCGGTTTGGTGTTGCGGTCCTCCAGCATCATCTTCGCTGCCGACATTATGTGCCTGAAGTATGCCGGATCGCCTGTGAACCTCCCCCCGTGGCTGGGGTATGGTTGGCCTTCCCTTCTCCAGAAGTCGGGCGTATCCGTGGTGAAGCTCAGAGTCTTGTTGATTCTGGCTATGATCTTTTCGGAACCTATCAGGTATGCCGCCCCTCCGGCAGACGCCGAATATTCCAGAGCGTCTCCGGGAGCTCCCTGGGATGTGTCGGCTCCGACGGCCACTCCGTACTTAACCATCCCAGAGCCCACAAGCCCCATGCACATCTGCATCCCGGCCGTTCCGGCCTTGCATGCGAACTCGAGGTCTGCCGCAGTGAGAGCGGGTGTCGCCTGTATTACCTCGGCCACAACTCCCGATGATGGTTTGACCGCATAAGGGTGAGATTCAGACCCTACGTACACGGCGCCGATTTCCTTGGGGTCGACTTCCGGTACTCTCTGCATCATATATCTCGCTGCTTCGGCAGATATGGTGATAACGTCCTCGTCGGGCGAGGGCACCGATTTTTGGTCGATCTTCAGTCCTTTCCCCATCCCTTTACCGTCCGCGCCCCAGACACGCCCGATCTCCTCGGGCTTGATCCTGTAGCGGGGGACATATGCTCCGTAGCTTACAATTCCTACATCCATTCATTTCCCTTCTTTTAGTTTGTTCAGACGTTTCACTAGCTCTTCCACTGACAGTTCGGTCACTACGAGCGGAATCTTCTCAAGCTTTGCCAGCTTGATTGCCAAAAGGTCCGTGTTCTCCGGTCTCTGGTAAACCACCATGGCGGGGGTCAGGGGATGCGCCCTTATCGCTACCATGGGGGACCTGCCGTAGTGCACGTTGGTGAAAATCAATGCGCGCTCTATGTTCCAGCCGTATATCTTCAGATAATCTTCGGAACTGAGGTTCACTATCGCCTTCAGAGAGTCCACAATCGTATAGCCGTAGACCTTCTTGGAGGGGGTCCTGTCCGTGTTCAGATTTTTACCGGAAACGACGGAGATTATGACGTCTGCGTCTACGCCGCCGTCGAACTCCTCCATGGCCAGAATGCATTCGTTCCTCATCCCCGGCATATACCTGGTGGCCACCGGTGAACCGTTCATCCTGTCCAAAGCGACAAATGACTCGACCATCTTTTTCACGACCGCGACCCCGGGAGATTTGCGTCTCCCGGACTCGTAGTCACTGATAACGGAATTGGAGACACCCATCTTATCCGCGAGTTGCTGTTGCGAGAGCGCAAACTCCTCTCTCCATTTACGGATAATCTTTCCAGGCTCCGCAGACATGGATATTTCTCCCGCGATCTTCTCGGTGAGCTCGTCCGTCATACCTTTGAGACAGATGGTTTATTATTTAATAATGTCGAACTTGTGAATCGTCAATCAACGTACTAGATGGTTTGGAAGTTCTCTGCCTAGAACCTCGATCACGGTCTCCATTACCTTCAGATGCCCGTACTTTTTGTCTTCGGACTCTACAACATACCACGGAGCATCCAGAGTGTTGGTGCTTTCCATCATGTTGTCGATATATTCCGTATAAATATCCCATTTCTCGCGATTGCGCCAGTCTTCATCAGTGATTTTCCAGTTCTTAAGAGGGTCCTCGGCGCGGGCATTGAATCTCTTCAACTGCTCTTCGTTGCTGATTTCCATCCAGAATTTGACGAGGATTGCTCCGGTATCGATTATCGCCCTCTCGAACCCGTTTATCTCCTTTGCCGAACGTATGTACTCTTCATGGGTGCACAGCCCTTCGATCGGCTCTACCATCATCCTGCCGTACCAGCTGCGGTCGAATATCGTTATGTGACCGTCAACGGGCATATCTGAACAAAACCTCCAAAGGTGGGTGTGATTTTTTTCTTCGGGGGTCGGGACCCCCACGGACCGGGCGACATATCCTCTCGGATTCAGGGCATGCGCAAAGCGTTTTATGCTACTTCCCTTGCCGGCAGAATCACGTCCTTCGAACACAACCACAAGCGAGCGGTCGCTAACCGCAAGTAAAGACTGAAGTCTGGCCAACTCTTTTGAATATTTCATAAGCTTGTCTTTGTAGCCCTCCGCCTTTAGCGTCAGGTCTGCGTAATTCCTGGGATTGTCACACCTGGCAGTGAGATATTCTGTAGGTGAGAATGGCGGATATTTAAGTTTATGAGATAGCGCATTGGTGATGGCACTTATACTGTTGAAAGCAGTGATTTCCGGCTCTTCGATTTTTATCTCCGACCATTTGGCATACGGGGTATCGGTCCTTGCGATGACGTCTTTCATTATCTCCCCGCAATAGATCTCGGTATCGATGTGGTCATCGTTCAGGAATGATTTTCTCTTGTGACGCGGGCCGAATTTTTCTGAGAGCTTGTCCACTTCATCGGCTTCGGCCTTGAGGAACATCTTGACTATCATCACGCCATTGTCTATCAGGTATCTTTCGAAGGTGTTAGCTTCTTTTATCATTCGGTCCAGTTCCTCGCCCGGGATGTTCTCAATATTTTCAGCTATATACGAGTACCATCCGCGGTCGAATATCCCGAGTTGTCCTTTAGCCGGCGTTGACGCAAGAAAATTCAAAAGCGTCTTGGGATTGGAAACTTTTTCAGGGTCGAAGTGTGTATATCTTACACCTCTCGGTTCAAGTTTGTTCAGAAGGTCGCCTGCTATCCTTCCGATCACTCTTCCGCTGCACCCTTCAAGTACAATGAGCGCGGGTATTCTTTCCCCGTAAAGCTCGTGTTGAACCAGGGTAAGTTTCCTTACCAGCGCCTTCCATTCTTCGTCTTCCATCGTGCGCATACCCATTTATGTGATTAAAAGAGTTTCAAAGGTAGAATGAAATAATGATTGAGCGTCGTATGAGCATGATGGTCGGACTTATGGATGCGGCTAAAGGAGCAGGAGAAATTATGTTGGACCGTAGAGGCCTTATGGTGCAGACCAAAGGCACAAGGGAAAATCTGGCCACCACTGCAGACTTCAAGGTTGAGAGGTTCCTTAGAAAACGTCTAACGGAACTTGTTCCCGGTTCTTCCTTCATCGGCGAAGAGGACGGCAGGAGCGGCGACGCCGACTGCGTCTGGATCGTCGATCCGATAGATGGCACTGCGAACTATGCAAGGGATCTGAGAGTCAGCACAGTCTCGATAGCCCTCCGTAAGAGCGACGAAACCGTCGCCGGCATAGTATATCAGCCATATACTGACGAAATGTACTGCGCCGAGAAAGGAAAGGGAGCATCTGTGAACGGGAAAGAGATACGTGTTTCCGATAGGCCGTTGGCCAACTCGATGTTCTGCACCTCATGGAGCGCCTACAAAAAAGAAAGGTCGCATATGTGCTTCAGAATCTCGGAACGTATTCTGCCCCTGTGCGAGGACATACGGCGCTTCGGCACGGCAGCCTATGAGCTTTCGTTGCTCGCCGAGGGCAGGATAGATATCTACTTCGAAGCGGCGTTACAGCCCTGGGACCTTGCCGCCGGAGCCTTGATAGTGAGGGAAGCGGGTGGCGTATGCGGTTCGATACATGGTCCGGAGTCATACGATCGGGAGGGGCCGATGATCGCGGCGAACAGCCAAAAAAGTTTCTGTGATATCAGGGATATTGTCAGAGAAGAAATCGAAGAAGAAAATCGCTGAGAACGTCTGTACCCGTCCGATACCGATAACTGCAAATCCCGACGCGGTCTGCAAATGTGTTGTTATCATTCCGATTCTCCGTTGCTGCGATGGTTTATTATGCCGTCGCATGAATCCAGGTTCATGTCCTGCAAAAAAGATTCTGAATGTGATACAGGTGGCGAGAAGTACTGCCAGATGTATGATAACATGGGTAAATTTGCTCCCAAAACGCTGAAAGCCATAAAGGACCTTAATCCTGGATTTATCGAACTGATTCACAACATGGACCAGACAATCATCGAGGACGGGGCGCTCGACAGGAAGACCAAGAGGTTGATTGCCCTGGCATGCGTCTGCGTAAGGTCCTGCGAGGACTGCGTTTATCCTCAGGCAAAAGTTGCCAAGACCTTCGGAGCGACCAGAGAGGAGATCCTCGAAGCAGTGAACGTAGCTGTGCTCACCGGGGGGGTTCCCAGCTGGTCAACAGCCAAAAAGGGTATCACCCAGCTTTTCGAAGAGTGGGACAAGGAATAAACATCATTTCCCGGCTTCAACGCCGGGATCTTCGTACTTTTTCTTAATGCCGTTTACAATAATGTATGCGGTAACGGCACAGAGCATCCCAATTAACGCACCCGCGATTACATCTGACACATAATGCACCAGCAGATATATTCTGGAAAATGCCATCAAAATAGCGTAAACCATGAGGGGAATCCCCAATTTCTTATCATGAATAAAAAGTACAAATGCTGCTGCGAACGCTTTTACAACATGTCCAGAAGCGAACGAATAACCACCTGGCGGTGAAATCAACAGCAACAGCGACGGGTCCTCCATAAATGGCCTGGGTCTTCCGACCAATGGTTTGATGATGACATCATTGAGAACCTGCCCGAACAAAAGTGCTATTGCCATGATGACGCCAATCTCCCTGGTCGGCTTATTGATCAGCAATATGAGGACGATCAGTATCCATATGGCCGCATGGTCGCCCGAGATGGAAATGTACTTCATCAAAGAATCCATAATTCCGCCCGATATATTCTCGTGTATCCACAAGAGAATTTCCATTTCTAGGCCCACTGCCGTTACTATAGATTGCAGATATTTCAAACTTGATGGGCGAACATATGTTCCAATCGACGATATTGCTTTTAAATAATGAGGAAAAAGAGTTAAGGCGTTTGATTGCTACTTGGCCTGTTCGCACGGTATTGCGGCTAAAATTATCCCTTAATCGCCCTTACCATTGCACGGATATTCTCGTCCGGAGTTCCTATCGGGACACCGCAACCTGCAGATATCGAATTGAACCCGGCATCCCTGCATCTCTTTGCAGAGGCCTCGACGTCTGCCGGAGTTCCCCTGAACAGAGGGAACGCGCATCCAACATTTCCGATCAGCGCGCCCCTTCCGTTGGCGATCTTTACCGCCTCGTACGGGTCGACCTTCTCCTCGATGGATATCCCGGTCACACCGGTGTCGAACATATACGGAATGATTTTACTGGTATCTCCACATATGTGCAATACTTTTTTTCCATTAAGGCCTCCTAAACATTGCTTTACAAATTGTCCCGAATATTTCGGGAAATCATCG
Source organism: Candidatus Methanomethylophilaceae archaeon (assembly GCA_050180115.1). Taxonomy (GTDB): domain Archaea; phylum Thermoplasmatota; class Thermoplasmata; order Methanomassiliicoccales; family Methanomethylophilaceae; genus VadinCA11. The sequence goes on along the minus strand of JBFXEL010000005.1, from coordinate 6,466 downwards.
GGCGCCAATATATCGGTGGATGCGGATGGTTCCGACATCTGCACTACATCTGCGCCTGCCTCGAGCATTGCGTTACCGAAAGCCTTGCAGTATGGTGCCACTGCGCTTACCCACTTCTGCGCCAACTTGGGATCTGTCCAAACCGAGTAGACAAGATTCTCAGTGTTCAATAAGTGCCCAGTCAATGTGAACGGGCCCGTATTTCCTCCGATGACCACATATTCTTCACCATGAGTCTTCTGCATAATCTTCATCGCTTCGATGGCTGTTTTGACTCTTCCCGATTCAATGAACGAGTCGATGTCGGGGAAATCCATCTCATCGTAAATTTTCTTCTTAGGATCATAATGATAGCGATGCCCCTTGATCATCGGAGAGGACGTGGCCGTCCCAATATTGACCTTGCATCCAAAAGCCTCTGCTTCCTCCGTTAGGCAAAACCCTGCTCTGACAGATTCTAGCCCGAAGTAATCTGCCTGCGCGCACCCGAGGGTGGCCATCTTCTGTGGGTCGGAGTGTGCTTCCGGCCAATACGCACCGGAAGCTTTCATCATACCAATGGTGTCACAAGTCGTAAACATCGCCACCGGCGGTCTATCCAGCGCCTCCTGTCTAAGGGCCGCCAGCACTCTGTCTCTTGGAGTCATTGTCATTTTTATCGCCTCTTCATCTCGTTTAATTTGCTAGTAACGTACTTTACACACGCCTGTGCGTCATCGTCCCTGTGGTCGGCTCCGATTTCCTTTGCAAATTCTACAGATGTGGGCGGCCCTCCGATCGTCACTACACACTTGTCACGATATCCGTTGTCAAACATGAGTTTGACGGCAGCCTGCATGTTGGCCATTGTCGGCGTCATCAGCGTGCTTATGCATACGGCATCTACTCCAGTTTCCTTAGCCGTATTCGATATCTGAGCGGGTGGAACGTCGTTCCCTAGGTCGTTCACGATGTAGCCCCCGGCTGTGAGCATCGTCTTGACGATATTCTTGCCTATATCATGCACATCTCCTTCTACTACAGCGGTAAGCGCTGTCCTACTATCTTCAAGGCTTTTCTTGGGTATGGCGGGCGTCAGAACATCAAGCCCTTCGTACATTGCATGTGCAGCTACCAAGACCTGTGGCAGGTAGATTTCGCGCACCGCGTACTTGTCACCGATGATTCCCATTCCAACAATCAGCCCCTGATTAATCGCCTCAACCGGGTCAATCTTTTGTTCAAGAGCGAGCTCCGCAGCGACTCTGGCCCTTTCAGGGGAAAAGGTTGTCACTGCATCCGCCAATTCCTTCAGTATATCTTTTTTGCTCATTATGCCGTTCCTCCGTAATCGTAAGCGAGACGTTTGCCTTCCATTTACCCGCTATAAATATCGATTGAAAAGAATATATAAAAAATTACGAACATGTTCGATATGGAGATTGTTCGGTTATATAGACGGTCAAGAACTCGGGCTTATAAAAATCAGAAAATATTTAAGAAGTTTTTCTAAGAAGTTTGTACGTGTTTCCGAATCAGGCTTTATTCGACTTCCTCTCCAGGTCCGCCTTCTCAACAGACATTATGGCACAGATGCTTCCGATGACCATCAGAATGAATGCCATCATCCAGAGATTCTGGAACTGGGTCAGGGTCTTATCCGTTACAATCACCCCCGCTATTGTGATCAGTACCGCACCTCCCAAGAACGGAAACAGGTTCAGAGCCGCTGTAGACGTACCTGCCATTGCGATGGGGTACAGCTCCTTGATCTGTGCATATGACACCACAAAGAACCCTCCGAAGAATCCGAACATGAAGTTGATTGCCGCCTGTATGGTAAAGCTGTTCATGGATGCGTTGCCTGCTGTCAGCCATATAACTGCCCATATGCCCGTATATACCAGGGTACCCACGACGATTACTTTCTTTCTAGAGTGGAACACTCTGTCGGAAAGCACTCCCGCAAGCGGACAACCGACCACCATTCCGATTCCTACCATGGTGACCATAAGGCCCGCATCACCCTTTGTAAAGTCGTATACGTTCACATAGAACGACCCTGACTGAGATGCCTGCCAGAGCATTATAGTACCGTATATGCAGAAGAACCAGATCGCCAGAGGCCAAAACTTCCTGCCACTGGTGAACGTTCTCTTCAGCGCCTCGGTGGTACCCATCGTTGCGGATGTTGATTCCGTGACAGGTTTTCCGGTCTCCTCTGCGACGATGTCCTCTATGGCCGGGAGGTTTTTTTCCGACGGATGGTTGCGCACTACCAGCCAGAGAAGCAATGATATCAGGGCTGTTATTATTGCAAGCACAATGTATGTGTTCTGAATACCTAAGGAGTCAAGCATCAAAACCATCGGAGTCGCCGCCGCGATTCCTCCTACGTTACCCACAAGGAGCAACACTCCGCTCATAGACGCAAACTCGTTCCCGCGGAACCATACAGCCAGTACTTTCATTATTGGTATGTATACTACCGCCGCTCCGATACCGATTATAAACTTACCGACAATCATCAGGCTAAAATTATTAATCGTGGCCGAGAAAGCACTCAGTAAAGAACCGATGGCAATTAACACGACGAATATCGTGGCCGCCAGTCTCGGCCCCAGCTTATCCGTCAGTATACCGCTCGGAATCTGCATCAGTGTATATGCGTACAGGTATGCAGACGCCAAAAGTGCCACCGAAGCAGTGCTCACTTCATAGTATCCTTGCAACGTTTCTGATATTGCGCCGCCCGTGGTCCTATGAAAGTAGACAAAAAAATAAGCCAACGCTAGGACTATGAAGATTGCCCACCTGTAGGACAGTGTCTTCTTCTTTTTTTCTAGTTCTATTGCCATATTCATTCCTCTGTTCTGGGTAAACGAGGGGTCGTCAATCGCTATTGCCAGGACGGTTTAGAAGTACATAATCAAAATTACGAACGTGTTCGTTCATTTGTTGCCGAAATGATCTCCCATAGAGAAAATCCTATAAAAATCGAAAATCTTCTTCTCGGCACCCCTGAGTCGCACGCTCATTGTAGATTTTGAGCAATCGGTAATCTTGCTTAGTTCGTCAAGTTCTATTCTCCTTGGTACATCATAGTAACCCAGATCCATGGCCAAATTAAAAGCGGCCTCTTCTTTAGATGTCAATAACACCTTTGAAGACATATCGAAACTGGCGACCGATTCGAATTTGTATCCGTTTTCCCTCATTGCAGACTTAAGTCCGCGCAATGCCGCGGCTGATGGACCGACGACCGTCCACTCGATCAGCGTGTCTGTCTGTGGGACAGCGGATACAAGTAGGCATCTGGAAGCATTTATCAGCTTAGCCAAAACACACTTCCGATTAGTAACAATGGCCATATATCGATGTGCGCCAACCTTGATGATGTCACATTCACCATCCTCCCTGGAATAATGACCTTCGCTGACCTTGCCCGAGTCATCCGATACGCCTATGACGGAATAACCACTGCTATCATCAATCATGGAACATGTCAGTATCCTGACTCCTAAGCCTTCGGAGTCTATGTCTATAGGCAAAAAACGGTGGCATGGATGTTCTTTAAAATTTGAACTTCTGTCAAGCATAAGTTTGCAACAGTACATGTGCTGGGATCGCATATGCCTTTAATATAAGTCGCCTCAGAACAATATATAAAGAAGAAACTCGAAGTTTATTATACTGCACACTATTGGTGGGCATTAGGAGATAATGCATGACTGAGGTCGGAAAATGTATCAGAATAATCGATACTGATGAAGGTAAAATCAACATATACAGCCTCAGGGAACTTGAAGAGAAGGGAATAATCAAAGACCTCTCCAGGATGCCCTATTCCATCAAGATAATAGTCGAATCTATGCTCAGGCAGAGAGACGGTAAAATTATCACCGATAAAGACGTGGTTGCGGCTGCGTCTTGGAATCCGAATTATAATTTAGACGACGAGATACCGTGGATACCTGCCAGAGTTCTTCTGCAGGACCTTACGGGCGGTGCGGCCGTTGCCGACCTGGCTTCCATGAGGGCGGCCATGGGGAATCTGGGGTTCGACGGATCGGTTATCGATCCACTTGTTCCTGTGGACCTGGTAATCGATCATTCCGTACAGACGGATTATGCAGGCAGGCCTGACGCGCAGGACCTCAACGAAAAGCTGGATTTTGAAAGGAATAAGGAACGGTACGCATTTTTCAAATGGGCCCAGGGCTCGTTCAAAAACTTCCGTGTTGTCCCTCCCAGCAACGGTATATGCCACCAGGTGAACCTAGAGTACCTTTCACCGGTCATACATGTCAAGGATGACTGCACAGGAAAGACTGCCTACCCGGATTCATGCTTCGGGACTGATTCCCATACGACCCAGATCAATGGATTGGGGGTGGCAGGATGGGGAGTGGGAGGAATCGAGGCGGAGGCCGTAATGGTCGGACAGCCCAGCTATATGAAACTGCCCGACGTTATAGGATTCAGGCTCATAGGTAAAATGAAGCCCGGCGTCAACGCGACCGATTTGGCGCTCACATGCGTCAACATGCTCAGAAAAAAGGGTGTAGTAGGGAAGTTTGTCGAATTCTGCGGGCCCGGATATTCCGGACTGGAACTTGCCGACCGTGCCACGTTGGCCAACATGGCCCCCGAATACGGTGCGACAATGGGTTACTGCCCTATCGACGAAAACACCATCGAATATCTCAAACTGACCGGAAGGAATCCCAAGCACATTGACGCCGTAAAGAAGTACGCCGAGGAACAGACACTCTGGTACAGCGGCGAAGCAGAATACACCGATATGCTTGAGCTCGACCTGGGCACTGTCGAACCCTCGTTAGCAGGTCACAAAAGACCGCAGGACCGCATACCCCTCTCTAAAATGAAGGAGTCGTTCACCGGTACTCTGAAAGAGCTCGGTGTCAACAAGAAGAGAGGACCGACCTCAGGAATGCTGGGTGACGGTTCAGTGGTTATCGCATCAATCACTTCGTGCACCAATACGGCAAATCCGTCTGTGATGATCGCCGCGGGACTTCTTGCCAAAAAAGCCTGCGAACTGGGATTGGAAAAGAAGAGCTTCGTGAAGACATCTCTTGCCCCGGGCTCCAAGGTCGTTACCGAATATCTGAGGAATTCGGGACTTCTCCCTTACATGGAAAGGCTCGGGTTCCAGGTGTGTGGCTACGGATGCATGACGTGCATTGGCAACAGCGGACCTCTGTCGGATGATGTTTCCAGACAAATCAAAGCGAACGACCTTGTTGTAGCCGCGGTCGCTTCCAGCAACCGCAACTTCGAGGGCAGGATACACCCGTTGGTCAAAGCCAATTATCTGGCTTCGCCACCTCTTGTAATCGCATATGCAATCGCCGGAAGGGTCGACATAGATTTTGAAAATGAGCCTATCGCACATGCCGATGGAAAGGACATTTACCTTAGGGATATTTGGCCCGACGATGCGGATGTGAAGAATGTCCAGAAAGAGTTTGTCAACTCCGAGACGTTCTCGAAAGAGTATTACAACATCTTCAAGGGTTCCGAGAGGTGGGACAGGATCCCCTGCGAGAAGTCCACGCTGTTCGCATGGAACGAGGAGTCGACCTACATACGAAACCCTCCTTTCTTCGACGACATCTTCGAAGAGCCCGCCATCAGGGACATAGAAGGCGCAAGATGCCTTGCCATGCTGGGAGATTCGATCACAACCGACCATATCTCTCCGGCGGGAGACATTCCTGCCGACAGCGACGCGGGAAGATATCTGCTGGAACGCGGAGTGGAGAAGAAAGACTTCAATTCCTACGGCTCCCGCAGGGCCAACCACGAGATAATGGTCCGCGGGACTTTCGCAAACATCCGTCTCAGGAACCTGCTCGTCCCGGGGTCCGAAGGCAGCAGGTCCGTCTATCTCCCCGACGGGACCGTGGACACGATATTTGAGACGTCCGTCAGATACATGGAGGAGAGGACACCTCTGATTATATTGGCCGGGAAGGAGTACGGTACGGGCAGTTCGAGAGACTGGGCGGCCAAAGGCCCCCACCTGCTGGGCATCAGGGCGGTCATCGCCGAATCCTTCGAGAGGATACACCGTTCGAATCTGATAGGCATGGGCATAGTGCCGCTTCAGTTCCTTGACGGCCAGAACGCAGAGACTCTGAAGCTGGACGGCACCGAGACGTTCGATATCGGCCTGGAAGGCCTGGAGCCGAAATGCCTGGTGGGCGTGACCGCTTACAGGGGAGGCAAGAAGTTAGAGTTCGACACAATCTGCAAGGCAGAAGTCCCGGCAGAGATCGATTACCTGGCCAACGGCGGGATACTTCAGTACGTGCTGCGCAACATGATGCATTAAACCTTTTTAACGCAAATCTTTTTATCATGATGCGGACTACCCGCAACAGTCGGGCCCGTGGGCTAGCTTGGTATACTTGTAGCTTCGGGAGCTATAGACTCCGGTTCAAATCCGGGCGGGCCCACC